>JBGUHN010000014.1:0-38880 GCA_045112155.1 Lachnospiraceae bacterium | reverse complement strand
CATCTTCGTGAGAAAAGCATTGCTGGTCCGACCGAGAGACCAAAAAGCTTTAGCTTTTTTGGCTCGCAGGGTAGTGACCAGCGCTTTTCGATGAAGATGATGTGTGCGACGTATCTCAGACCCGAAGCAGCCTGTCTGAACTGTTACGTAAAAGGTTCCGGTAAGACAGTGCCCGGGATATGGCACTTGATATTTAAGTGAAAAACAGTATAATATAAGAATAATTCATAAAGAAAATGGAGGCCCCGTCATGTCATCTAAGAATACGGCGACCGTTGTCATCGGAGGAAAAGTCATCCGGCTCACAGGATACGAGAGTGAAGAGTATCTTCAGAGAGTCGCGTCATACCTGAACCATAAAAACAGCGAACTCGAAGAGATCAAAGGCTGGAAGCGCATGACATCTGATATGAAATCCCAGCTGCTTGCCCTCAATATCGCTGACGACTATTTTAAGGCCAAGCGTCAGGCAGAGCTTCTGGATGAAGATCTTCAGAACAAGGATCGTGAAATCTACGATCTCAAACAGCAGATCGTGGAACTCTCCATGACCCTTGATGATCTGACCGCTCCCGTTGATGGAAAGCGGAACGGAAAACGCTGATAAGGCATTCCGCAAAACTATGATAATTAAGTAAAGGGGCGTCGTTTCACTGCGGCAGCCCTTTTCCGTTAATTAAGAGGAATTTATGACACCTAACAGAAATATCGAGCTTTTAGCCCCGGCAGGCTCTGTCACAGGTCTTAAAGCTGTGATTGCAGCAGGGGCGGACGCAGTCTATATAGGCGGCAGCAGGTTCGGAGCCAGAGCATATGCCGCCAATCCGGGCGAGGACGATCTTCTTCATGCAATTGACTATGCGCATCTTCGCGGCGTAAAAGTATACATGACTGTCAACACACTGCTTAAGGACAGTGAGATAGAAGATCTCTACGACTACATGCTGCCTTATTATACAAGGGGAGTTGACGCAGTCCTTGTACAGGATTTCGGTGTTCTTCGCTTTCTGCACAGGTGCTTTCCTGATCTTCCCCTGCACGCAAGCACCCAGATGACAGTAACCGGACCTGAGAGCGCCCGGTTACTGAAAAAATACGGAGTGACACGCGTCGTACCTGCCAGGGAAATGTCCCTCAGTGAGCTTTTTACGATCGGCAGGGAGAGCGGTCTTGAGGTAGAAGCCTTTGTACACGGCGCACTGTGCGTATGTATGAGCGGAATGTGTCTTGCCTCAAGTCTCATCGGAGGCAGGAGCGGCAACAGAGGCAGGTGCGCCCAGCCCTGCCGCCTTGTGTACGAAGCAGAGGGCAGAAAAGCCGAACTGCTGAGTCCAAAAGATCTGTGCACACTCGACCTGCTGCCGGATATGATCGAGCACGGCGTCGTATCATTGAAGATCGAAGGCAGGATGAAGCAGCCGGAGTACGCTGCCGGCGTTGTCAGCATTTACAGAAAGTATCTGGATCTCTACCTGAATTCAGGCAGAAAAGCCTACAGAGTAAGTACAGCCGACAGGGACTGTCTCATGACATTGTTCAACCGGGACGGTTTTACTGACGGTTATCTCAAAAAGCACAACGGAAAGGACATGATGGCCTTTTCCCGCCGGACCCTTAATACGAAAGAGGAGCAGGAAAGAAGCGCCCTGTACGAGCGCATGCATGACGCATATGTTTCAAATGAAAAAAAGGTTCCGCTCCGCGGCACTCTCTATGTCTCCAAAGGCCAGCCGCTGACCATGACCCTGGAAACAGCCGATGACAGACGGATCCCGAAGGTTTCGCTCACAGAGCAGGGTGATGCAGTGCAGGAGGCTCTCAGCCGGCCGCTCGGCAAAGAACGCCTCGCCGCACAGATGGGCAAGACAGGAGGAACGGATTTCGTATTCACCGATCTCGATGTCTATACGGACGAAGATTCATTTGTTCCCATGGGAGCGCTTAACTCTTTCAGAAGGCATGCGCTCGACGCTGTCAGAGATGAGCTCCTTACGTCATCAAAGCGTTTAGTGCCCGCTTTTAATCGAAGTATTGACGTAAGCCCCATTAAGAGAGAAAATCCGGCGAATATTTCCTACGCTGTCGCCGTTGAGACTGCAGACCAGTTTTCAGCAGCCGTTTCCCACAGCTTTGTAAGGAGGATCTATATCAGTGAGATACTCCTTGAAGAAGATAACGATCTCAGGAGCATTGCCGCAGAAAATCCCGAAGAAGCGTCAGATGCCGGCTGTGATCCGGAGACAGGAGCACATGATTACATCCAAAGAGCCCGCCTTTTGATCAGCATCTGCCAAAAGCGTGGAATTGAGCCCTGTATCATGCTCCCATATATCGAACGGCAGGGCTATATGCCCACATTTTATCAGCACCTTGAGGAACTGATCAGCGAAGGTACCGCCTGTTTTCTTGCCCGTTCTTTCGAGACCGCGTCCCACCTGCGTAACCTTGGCTTCGCAAATCGGACGATTCTCGATGCCGACATTTACACCTGGAACGCGGAAGCGCTTATGTGGGCGGAAGAAAACGGTTTCATCGAAGTCACCGCGCCTTATGAGCTCAATAAAAAAGAACTCAGAAGACGGGACAACTCGGGGTCGGAGATTATTGTATACGGCAGGATCCCTCTCATGGTCACTGTCCAATGTCTCAGGAAAAATCTGACTGAATGTTCGGGCAGGCCCGGGATCATTTATCTAAAGGACCGCACAAAACGTGTTTTTCCTGTAAAACATGACTGTATTTTCTGCTATAATACTGTCTATAACAGCGAAATCCTTTCTCTTATCAGCGAGAAGGATTTTCTCGATGCTGCAGGTTTTACTATGAGGCGTATCTCACTTACGACAGAAACATACGCTGAGTCCGAGAACGTGCTCCTTTCATTTGAGCGCGCGTATCACGGCATGCAGCCGGAAAACCTCACCGCCAACTATACGAAAGGTCATTTTAACCGCGGAGTAGAATAAACATGATTCAACTGCCTTCAATTATTGCCAATTCAGCGAGTGTTGTGACGCAGCTTGCAAAATATCTGTTTGTCCTCCTTATCCTGCTCTTTGTGCTTTTGGATTTTTCTTATTTCAGCAGGAAAGGTCAGAAAGCAAAAAATGCCCTTGTAGCCAAACAGATCATAATCATATTCTTCTTTGACACACTGGGATATGTGCTGTGTTTTCTGCATACTGCCAATCTCTTTTACATTCTGATGCTCGGAGGAATCTATGCGTATCTCTTTGTGACCCTCAGCGGCTACAGGATGATGTACCCTAAATCTTCCATGCTGCTTGTCAATAATATGCTGATGCTTCTGTCCATTGGGTTCGTTATCATAGGGCGTCTGAACCTCTCGGAAGCACTTAAGCAGTATGTGATCGCGTCAGGAGCAACGGTCCTTGCCTTCCTCGTGCCCGTGATCATCCGTAAACTGCATTTTCTGAATAAACTCACATGGCTGTACGCTATTTTGGGTATCGCAAGTCTTCTCGTTGTCTTTGCTCTGGCCGTTACCAGCCGGGGTGCAAAGCTTTCTATCTCCATCGGCGGCATCACTGTCCAGTTCTCAGAGATCGTGAAGATCACGCTGGTATTCTTTATGGCAGCCAAGCTGACGGAGAAGGATCCGATTCCTTTCCGCGATGTCGTTATTACGACGATTGTAGCCGCCGCCCATGTAGTTATACTGGTCCTCTCGACAGACCTCGGTACAGCTCTTGTGTTCTTTATCGCCTACATAGTAGTGATTTACGTGGCCACCGACAGAGCTGTCTACCCTCTGGCGGGTCTTCTGGGCGGATCACTCGCAGCGGTCTGTGCCTATTTTCTATTTAACCATGTGCGTCAGAGGGTGGAAGCCTGGCGAAATCCATTCTACAACTATGACACGACCGGCTACCAGATTTCTCAAAGTCTTTTTGCCATCGGTGCAGGAGGATGGTTCGGTACAGGGCTTTATCTCGGTCGTCCGGAGACTATACCGGTCGCTTCAAAGGATTTTGTTTTTTCAGCGATCTGTGAGGAATTCGGAGGTGTCTTTGCCATCGCCCTTATACTTATATGCATGAACACATTCCTGCTTATCTGCAACATATCACTGAAGATCGAGAACCGGTTCTATAAACTCATCGCTCTGGGACTCGGAGCAGAGTACGGTTTTCAGGTCTTCCTTACGATCGGCGGTGTCACAAAATTCATACCAATGACCGGTATAACACTGCCGCTCGTCAGTTACGGAGGAAGCTCAGTCCTCAGCACGATCATTTTACTGGCGATCATTCAGGGACTGTATATCCTGCGCGAAGATGAAGGAGAGGAACGCGAACGTGAGCGGAAGAGATTGGGATACTGATTCTGAATCCCTTACCGAAGAGGAAATCGGCAGGGACGTCAGAAAAATCATGAACAACGGACGCGGAAGACCGCCTTATCCCGACCGGCAAGAGGGCAGGGGACGGCGGATCGATGAGATCAACAGGACGGTCTATACAGATGAAGGTCTCTCGAGTTACGAAACGCCCCGTAGAGAACTGACAAAAGAAGATAAAAAGAGACTGCAGAAGCAGGAGCGTGAGGAGCGGAGAATAAGGAGACGGATCAACGCCCCTTACACATTCATTTCTTACGCTTTTGTCCTTGTCTTTCTCATGCTGATCGGTTATCTGGTATATTTCAACATTTATGAGAGAGACTCGATCCAGAACAGTCCCTACAATAAGAGGCAGGACTCACAGACCCGGTATGTCACGCGCGGCTCGATCACCGCTGCAGACGGAACTGTCCTGGCCGAAACACACATTGACGAGTCAGGAAAAGAGAGCAGATATTATCCGTACGGAAATGAATTTGCTCATGTAGTCGGCTATGATACCAACGGCAAGGCAGGTCTGGAGTCCGTCTGCAACTATGACCTGCTGGCTTCCCACTATAATATTATTGACCGGGTCACAAACGAATTTACAGGCCGGAAAAATCCCGGCGACACAGTCATCTCAACACTCTCTGTCACTCTGCAGGACACAGCCTACAGCGCGCTCGGAGAACACCGTGGAGCGGTCGTCGTCATCGATCCGAAGACCGGCGACGTACTTGCCATGGTGAGCAAACCGGACTTCAATCCGAATACTATAGCCTCTGACTGGAATGAAATAATCAGCGTTAATACGAATTCCCAGCTGGTCAACAGAGCCGTATCCGGTCTCTACCCGCCCGGCTCGACCTTTAAGATTGTTACAGCACTGTCATATTTCCAGAAAAACGCTACATTTGCCGATTTCAGCTTTGACTGCACCGGCGTGCTGGAAAACAGCGGCCATACTGTGCATTGTTTTGATCAGACAGCCCACGGCCAGGAAGATTTCGAACTGGCTTTCGCCAACAGCTGCAACTGTGCCTTCTCCCAGATAGGACTCGATGTCGGCGCTGACGCTCTCCGGTCTACTGCGGAATCACTCCTCTTCAATCAGTCGCTTCCGTGTCTTCTCGGAGGAAAAAAGAGCAGCTACGCTCTCAAAGCATCAGAGGGGAACGCCGCCATGATGCAGACAGCCTTCGGCCAGGGGGATACGCTCGTCACGCCTTACCATATGGCACTCATAGTCTCGGCAATAGCCAATGACGGTATCCTTATGAAACCTCGTTTTGTCAAGAGAGTGGAGAGTGTAGACGGAAACGTGGTAATGAAAAATGATCCTGAGAATTACAGGACCCTTATGACCAAGACGGAAGCGGATCAGATGAAGAACCTGATGGAGAAGGTCGTGACCGATGGCACCGGCAGCGGTCTCTATACCGACTGGTACAGCGCTGCGGGAAAGACAGGCTCCGCCGAATACAGAAGGGAGGACGGCGAGACCGGTACTCATTCCTGGTTCGTAGGCTTTTCGAATGTGGATGACCCTGATATCGTGGTCGCCGTTATCGCAGAAGACGCGGGTGCGGGAAGCACAACGGCAGTTCCTATTGCAAGGGAAATTTTTAATTCGTATTATAGTAGTTAGGATTTTAAAATTATGTTAAAATGGTCTGAGAATTTAATTGTCGGAGACACTCTGCGAGCAAGAAAAGACGGAATCATTGACAGGATCAATGCTAAAAAGCCGGTTTATTCCGTATATCTGCTGACTCTTCCGTCAGGGAGCGAGGGACAGCTTGATATCATCAGCGCCTATTTTCTCGTTCAGGACAGGATCCGCGAAATGACCCCGGAAATTCTTGGCATCTTCGGAAGCCGGAAGGAAGCCCTGAGAGAGATTACAAGGCTCACGAGCGAGTGTTACACGCGGAACGGCAACGTCGACCTTCAGCAGTATCTCCGCGATTTAAATGTATTGCAATAAAGTTTGGCAGGTAACTTAGCATGACGATATTGGGGATTTTACTCACAATATTGAAAATCATAGGAATAGTTCTCCTTGTCCTGCTTCTTCTGATCCTGACTATTATTCTTCTCATTCTGTTCGTGCCTGTCCGTTACAGGGTACACGCAGATAAGGTCGGATGGGATCTTAACGCCGGAGCAAATGTCTCCTGGCTCCTTCGTATGATTTCCGTTGATGTCAGTTACGGCATAAGAGAGAGCGGATACGGCGGAGGACTCACGAAAGATATACGTATCTTCGGCATATCGATCTTCAAGATCAGGGACTGGCTTTCAAACCGAAAAAAGAAGAAGTCGAAAGCAGCGGGGACTTCGGAATCCGTTAATATGACAGAAGAGAGCATAGCGTCCCCCGCTGACGAGATTCTTGACGGGCAGGTACACGTTCCCGAACCTCCGCTTGAGGAAACTGCCGGCGGAAAGGGCGCCGGCGCGGAATCTGCCAGTGCGGCAGATGAACCTCCACGCACGGAAACCGGCGGTGCTGCAGATGAACCGCTTACTGCCGGATCCGACAGCGCCGCGGGAGAAATCCCTGATACGGAAATCGGCGGCGAAGCGGTTAACGCTCCGATTGGCGGACCCGAAATGCAGATAGAAGATTCAGTCGATGAAGCAGACCCGGAAGTCAGATCTCTGACCGGCCGCGTTTCAGGCATCCTGCAGAGGGCTCACGGAATTCTCCTAAGTCTCCCCGGCAGGATGTATGGAATACTGATCACGGTTTTCATGAAGATCCTGGAATTCTTCACGATGCTCTGCGGCATTCCCGGCAGGATCGTCGCCATTTGCGGCGGAATCACCGACAAGATCCTGACGATCTTCGGGAAGATCACTTTGATCACGGATTTCTTCTTCGACGACAGGACTCAGGACGCGATCCATCTTGTCCTCGGCAAGGCAGGAAATCTGCTGGGGCATATACGGCCGAGGAAACTCTCAGGCTATCTTGACTTCGGTTTTGACGATCCTTCGATTACCGGCAGGGTGCTTGGCGTCCTGTCTGTTTTCCTTCCCCAGGTAGGAAAAACTTTCGATATCAATCCGGATTTTGAGAAATCTCATCTGGAATGCGATATAACTTCAAGCGGACGGATTTATCTGTTCTATCTCGTTTACATTGCGGCATCGACATATTTCAACAAGAACATTAAATATGTGATCCGATATTTCAGACATTTACGAAAAGAATTGTCACAGGCATAAGCCGCCGGGTGACACGATTATAAGGAGGAATTAGTACCATGGCAGATAATGAATTCAGAACAAATGTAGATTCGCTGTTCCGGGGAATGGATCAGTTCATTTCTTCCAAAACGGTCGTCGGTGAGGCGATCCACCTCGGCGATACGATCATTGTACCGCTGGTCGATGTCAGTTTCGGCGTTGCGGCAGGTGCAGCGACAAGCAGTAAGAATCCAAACTCGGGCGGTGGCATCGGCGGAAAGATGACTCCCAGCGCAGTCCTTGTTATCTCAAATGGTACGACTAAGATGGTCAATGTGAAAGGGCAGGACAGCCTCTCCAAGCTTCTTGACCTGGTTCCGGATGTCGTGAACAGATTTACCGGCGGCAATAAGGCCTCTTCTGTAGAAGACGATATCCCTGAGACAGCTGAATAAAAAAGAATAATAAAAACCCCCGCGAAAGGCGGGGGTTACTTATTTTTACTTAATGAGAAAAGCGATCAGGCTCTCTCTACCTTGCCGGATCTGAGGCAGCTGGTGCATACGTATGCACGCTTAGCAGCACCGTTCTCCATGATTCTTACTCTCTTGATATTGGATTTCCACATATGGTTAGATCTTCTATGAGAATGGCTCACTTTAATTCCGAAGTGAGCTCCCTTTCCACAAACAGAGCAAACAGCCATCAATAACACCTCCTTACGATAGAATAAGGCCTTATGGCCTGCAACGAGAGATATTCTATCATAAATCCCCAAGCCGTTTCAAGTATTTTATTAGAATTATAAAGAAATATTTTTCCTCCGATACCACGCTTTCCTGCAGACGAGTTTCGTGTATTGTCTTTTTTGGCATAACAGCAAATTTTCTGTATTTTCTTTGTTAAATTTAGGTTAATTTTTTTCGATTTAACGTTACAAAACGATTAATAAATCTGTTATTATTATAGGCGTGTCATAAACAAATATCGGGGATGAAATAATTAATGAAGGGAGATGATGAAATTAACTAAACGATGTATTTGGTTTATTCTGATCTGCGGGATCGCCTGCACATTAGGTGTAAACCCGGTCTTCGCTGATTCAGACCAGACGACAGACGGAGAATTTGGAGGGATCTCCGCTGCCAATGAAGTGTCTTCTGATAGTGATTCCACGTTAGCGGAGGAATTCATATCCTGTGAAAGCACAGAATATGATTATTCCGGCGAAAACGAAGATGACATATTCAGCATCACAATGGATGAAATCCAGGGTTGTGAGAGCTTTTCGGAAGTCGATCCGGAAAATGCGGGATATGATTCGTGTACACTCTCAGACGAGGATGATACTGAATATTCATCAGACGAACCTGCTGAAATTTCAGACGATACTTCACCGGACATATTCACTGAAACAGATGACTTGATAGCAAAAGATTTCTCGGATACTGACGAATCTCAAGAAATCGACGGTTATTCTGGCACGACCAAATCATCCTGTGATATCGGAACAGACAGCGAGGCTGCTGCGTCCGAAACACTTGACACTACACTTGATGCAACACTTGATATAACACTTAGCGCTACTGATAATCAAAACAACGAGACGGATTCACCTGCCAACACCCTGTCAGACACTCTGCCTGGCGAAGGAACCGCAGATATCCAATTAATCGAACAGACAGCAGATATCGAAGCAGATACCGGTCCTGCTGAGGAAATTCTCGTCGGCGCGGCACCTACACCTTTAAAGACATTTTACAATGTCGTGACAGATTTCGATGTGAACGGCAACGATAGCGCACCAGATGAAGTTAATCTCAGAAAAGCGTTGTACGAGGCCGGAATGGCAGCTCAGCACTTCCAACAGATGATCGAAGTCTTTGTCCCCAAAGGAACGTATCACCTCAAGGACCAGCTGTTCATATTTTCCAACATCTGGCTCCACCTGGCTGATGGCGCGGTAATGTACCGGGATGACCCCTCAAAGCTCATGCTCCTGGGTGTTTATCTGGACCCTAACGGAAATATCATACACTCGGAGGACTGTAAGGTCGGCGGATATAATCAGATCAAGAATGTGAAGATATCCGGCGGAGAATGGAACGGCGGAGTAAAAGCCAGTGACGTATATAAAAACACGTACAGTCAGATGGACATGGTTTTCCGCCACGGCGAGAACATCACGATAGAGAATACGACGATCGGCAACGATACTTCCATTCACAGTGTAAATTTCGACGGCTGCCGTAATCTGACGATCAACAACGTGAAGTTCGTCAATCACTATAAGTACCAGGGCTCTGACTTATCCTATTACGTAGACAAGTCAAAGACGTCCAATGCTTCCTTCGCCTACAAGGAAGCGCTGCACACGGATTATCTGTCAACGGAAGATGGCAAATCGAACGCAAAGCCGATCGAAAATCTCAGTATCCCGAATGTGCAGGTAACGAACTGTACGTTCCAGAATGTCGTTTCAGGCGTCGGCACACACCATGTTTATAACGGTATCTATGCCGACGGCTATAAGATCATTGGATGCACATTCCGGGATATTCCATATATCTGCATCAACGCCTATAATTTCCGTGATTTTGTGTGCAAGGAAAATACAGCTCAGGGAGTGAACTGCTTCCTTAACGGCGTAAATCTCTATGCGTGGAAGAACGGCGCAGCCTACATCATCGACAACACAATTAACGGCAAAAAATTTAACGGCGCAGCTCCGTACGCCGCGATCGAGATCAAGGACAACAGCAACGTTCTGATCATGAATAATACCTTCGGGAACATTCAGGCAGACGGCGTAAAATTGTCTGTGAGCAATCAGAATTACCGCACCTCCGGTTACAGGATGAAAGCGGAAGTCATGCAAAATCTCTTCTATGACGGAATAGGCAAAGCAGGCGGCAATACCAATTACGCTGCTGTGCGCGCACTGCCCGGAGTCATGCTCACGACGTGGAAGAATACTATGTTCCTCGGCGGCGGATCAAATCCGACAAAAATCTATGGGATCTATCTGAATAACTGTTCAGATAACTGCAAGCTCTCCACGGACTACATAAGCGGAGCCATGACGGGAATCTATGCCAACACGCTTCACAACCTCATTATCAAGCAGAGCGAGGTCCTGAAATCCAGAGAGACAGGAATCTATGCAGCGAACATAGACGGTCTTCTCCTGACCGGTACAAAAATCCTGTGCGGTCTCGCCAACGGACTCCATATCACGGGATCTAAGAATGTTAGTAATGTAAACAGCTTATCGCTCTGGAACAACGGCAGGGATCTGCTTCTGATGAATCTGTATAACGCGAATGATGTGGCTTCATTTGCAACTTTCATGGCGACCACGACCGTTACTTCCGGTATAAAGCTTCCGTGCATCTACTACAAGTTGGGTGACCTCAATTTCGACGGTCAGACGGACAAAGCTGATTTCGACATTCTCTCGCGCATGGTATATGGCAAAGAAGCCATGACTCCTGCCGAAATGTATATCGCTGATATGAATAAAGACAATGTTGTGGATTACAGAGACATAGAGCTGCTTCGTTCCACGCTTCATATCTGACAGAAGACTTCAGGGAACCCCAACGCGGTATCCGTACACGGATAAACTTATCACTGCCTCACTGTATTAAGTGAGGCAGTTTTATTTCAGTGGGGGAAGACCTCCGCTTCTACAAGCACAAGTCTCGCGAGCGAGACTTGAATTACATCTTTCTTTTTTATAGCAAAGAGTTTATAATACCAGTGATAATAATATGAAAAACTGTTTAGGAAAGAGATTAAATCCGCTAATACAATGGAGGTCATTTATGAAAGGACGCCTGAATTCTGAGTATGGACAGATCACGATAAGCTCAGATGTAATAGCAACCTACGCAGGTTCCGTCGCAGTCGGCTGTTTCGGAATCGTCGGTATGGCAGCCTACAGTGTAAAGGATGGTCTGTTCCATTTGCTAAAGAAGGACAGCCTGAAATACGGAATTAACGTTAAGATCGAAGAGAATAAAATTTCACTTGTTATTCACTGTATCGTCTCTTACGGTGTCAGCATTCCGACTATCACAGAGAATCTCGTCGAAGCGTTAAAGTACAAGCTCGAGCAATTTACCGGCATGAAGGTAGAAAACGTAGAAATCCTCGTTGAGGGCATACGCGTAATCGATTGATGAAGGGGGAAGAGGTAGATTAACATGAGTGTGAATACAATTGATGCTTCGCTGCTTCGCAAGTGTTTCCTTGCGGGGGCTAAGAATCTCGAAATCAAAAAAGAGTGGATCAACGAGCTGAATGTCTTCCCGGTTCCCGATGGTGACACCGGCACGAACATGACTCTGACAATCATGTCTGCTGCAAATGAAGTCAGTGCTCTTCCTGAAGCCGATATAGATCAGATCGCAAAGGCCATCTCATCCGGTTCTCTAAGGGGTGCGCGCGGAAACTCCGGTGTCATTCTCTCGCAGCTTCTCCGTGGCTTCACAAAAGCAATCAGGGATTCAAAAGAAATCGATGGCAATATGATTGCCGATGCTTTCCAGAAAGCGGTCGAGACGGCTTATAAGGCAGTCATGAAGCCGAAAGAGGGCACGATCCTTACTGTAGCCAAGGCGGTCGCCCAGGCTGCTGCTGATTACGAGGACAAGTCTGATCTCGGGGCTATGTTAGAGACATGTGTGAGGGAAGGCGACGAAGCCCTCGCGAGAACACCGGACCTTCTGCCGGTCCTTAAGGAAGCCGGTGTCGTCGATTCCGGCGGACAGGGTCTCATGGTCGTTCTCCACGGTGCGCTCGACGCATTCAACGGACTCGAAATAGATCTTGTTTTCGAAGCCCCGGAAACACACGTGAACATTGCTCCGCAGCCAATCAGCACGGATAACATCGAATTCGGCTACTGCACGGAGTTCATCGTAAAACTCGATAACGAGGATGCTTTTACCGAGGAAGAGGAGGACAATATGAAATCCTACTTCCTTGGCCTCGGCGACAGTCTCGTGTTCGTCGTCGGCGATGGCATGGTCAAAGTACATGTTCATACGAATCATCCGGGAAAGGCATTTGAAAAAGGCCTTGAGTACGGTCAGCTGACCCGCATGAAGGTAGACAACATGCGTGAAGAGCATCAGGAGAAGCTGTTCAAGTCAAGTGTTGTGGCAGCTGCCCGCGAAGCTGAGATGAAGGCCAAAGAGGAAGCAGAACAAGCCGCCAAAGAAGCACCGCGCAAGGAAAATGCGTTTATTTCTGTCACGATCGGTGACGGTCTCTCGGATGTATTCAGAGAACTCGGCGTCGACGTTCTCATTGAGGGAGGCCAGACCATGAACCCGAGCACGGAGGATATGCTGGCTGCTATCGAAAAAGCACACGCAGAGAATGTTTTCATTCTCCCGAACAACAAGAACGTCATACTTGCCGCCAATCAGGCAAGAGATCTGGTAGAAGACTGCAGCGTACACGTTATCCCGACGAAGACGATCCCGCAGGGCATCACGGCTGTCGTTAACTTCGTGCCTGAGAAATCACCGGAAGAGAATGTAGAATACATGACGGAAGAGATTGCAAATGTCAAGTCGGGTGAGGTCACTTACGCTGTCCGCGACACAAAGATCGACGGAATAGAAATCACATCCGGTGACATCATGGGTATCGGCGATGATGGCATCCTCGCAGTCGGCGGAGATGTTCCGAGTGTTGTCATGGAGATGCTGGATAAACTCGTCGATGAGGATTCCGAGCTGATTTCTCTCTATTATGGCAAGGATTATGAGGAAGAAGCCTGCGAAGAGCTGGCTGAGCTTATCAGGAACAAATATCCGGACCTTGATGTCGAGGAGAATCCGGGCGGACAGCCTATTTATTATATCGTGCTCTCGGTCGAATAAGACCGTAAGACATCTTTCCGCGCCGGAATCTATAACAGTATCACAGGCTTACCGCTGATTATCAGGCGGGAAGTCCGGCACTTAGCTATCACGGGGCTTACGCATTCTGCGAAAGCCCCTCTTTTTTTCAGGAAGGCACTATGGAACTGACGAAAATTAAGGGAATCGGGCCTAAGACCGAGAAACTGTTCAACAAGCTCGGCGTCTTCACCTGTGAGGACCTGGTCAGATATTATCCGGTCCACTATGATGCCTATATGCCTCCCTGCCCGGCAGGCAATGTCATTGTCGGTGCAAAATGCGCTGTGCAGGGGACTATAGCAAAGGCCGTCGTTGTACGGCCGACCGGACGTGTCACAATCTCCACGACTGAGATTGATGATCCGACGGGCAAAATCAGACTCACCTGGTACAATGCACCCTACATTAGAACTATCTTAAAGAGAGGATCGGTCTACGTTTTCCGTGGTACTGTATCGCAAAAAGGGGGAGTCAGGATCATGGAACACCCCGAGATATTCACTCCGGCCAGGTATAATGAGAAGCTTAAGACTCTGAACCCGGTCTACGGACTCACGAAAGGTCTGTCGAACAATGCGGTTTCGAAGGCGGTGCAGGCTGCATTTGCACTGATCGGCCCGGAGGCTGAATATCTGCCGGAGCAGATCTGCAGGATGAACGATCTCATGGATGAATCACTCGCTGCCCGCTCTGTCCACTTCCCTGCCAGAGAGAAAGATCTCTTTGCGGCAAGGAAGCGGATCGCGTTCGATGAATTCTTCTTTTTTATCATGGCGCTCAGGAAAATGAAGGAAGCGCAGGGAGAAGCGCCAAACGGATATCCGATGAAGCGCTGCTGGCAGACAGAGGAGATTATTGACAACCTCCCATACCGTCTGACCGGTGCACAGATGCGAGTATGGCAGGAGATTGAAGATGACCTTGCAGGTAAAAAGCTCATGTCCCGACTCGTGCAGGGAGATGTCGGATCAGGTAAGACAATTATTGCTTTTCTGGCTATGGTCATGTGCGCGGAAAACGGCTATCAGAGCGCGCTGATGGCGCCTACTGAGGTCCTCGCAAGGCAGCACTTTGAAAAATTCGTGAAAATGTGCGCAAGTTCCGGCAATGAAAAGCTGAGCCCCATTCTCCTCACCGGTTCTCTTAAAGCGAAGGAAAAGCGCGAAGCCCAGAATAGGATAAGGGCAGGAGAAGCCAATATCATCATAGGCACGCACGCTCTGATACAGGAAGCTGTGGAATACAGCAATCTCGCTCTGGTCATCACGGACGAGCAGCACAGATTCGGAGTTGATCAGAGGAAAGCCCTTGCCGGCGGCATTTCTCCGCCGCATCGCATGGTCATGTCGGCAACGCCGATTCCCAGGACCCTTGGTGTTATTTACTACGGCGATCTCGATATCTCTGTCATTGACGAACTGCCCGCCCGAAGGCTGCCGATTAAGAACTGTGTCGTAGACAACAGCTGGAGGGATAAGGCCAACAGATTCATAAAGAGAGAGGTAGATGCAGGACATCAGGCTTATATCATTTGTCCCATGATTGAAGCCAGTGAAGGGCTCGATGTTGAAAATGTCATTGATTATTCAAGGAACCTGAAAAAGGTATTTCCCGGGTACAGCATAGCCATGCTTCACGGACGGATGAAGCCGGCCGAAAAGAATAAGATCATGGAGGATTTCGCATCGCACAAGATACAGATATTGGTATCGACGACTGTTGTGGAAGTAGGAGTGGATGTTCCGAACGCAACTGTCATAATGATAGAAAACGCTGAGCGCTTCGGACTTGCCGCCCTTCACCAGCTGCGGGGCAGGGTAGGCCGCGGTGACGCCCAATCCTATGCCATTTTCATGTCCGGTCAGGAGAGCGAGGATATACGCAGGAGGCTTGATATTCTGAACCGGAGCAATGACGGTTTTGAGATAGCCGAAAAGGACTTCGAACTCAGAGGGCCCGGAGATCTGCTCGGTATCCGGCAGAGCGGCGACGCGCTTTTTGATGTTGCTGATCTTCTAAGAGACAGAGATGTTCTTGCCAAAGCAGGCGAAATCGCTGCGGTCATTATGCATGATGATCCCGCCCAGATCTCTGAGACTTATTCTGTTCTCCGGACCAGGTTAAACGCTTATATGTCAAAGGAAAGTGTCAATCTGATACTGTAATATATGCGGAAGTTCAGCCGGGCTGCCCGGGGTCCTATGCCGAAAGCAGCATTATCTTCATCGAAAAACGTATATCCTGCCTTCCGAGCTTAGTAAATGCTTTCGCATTTACTGATCTCTCAGTCGGATATACAATGTTTTTCTCACGAAGATATATGCTGCTTCCGCAGGTGAACTAAGTAAACAGCCCGGCCGAACTTCTAATCAAGCCGGCACTAAAGGCTTTAGGCCCGCATCGTAAAACCCGGATAAGACGCGCTTTTCGTTGAAGATGTTGTTTGAACCGGTCGATGAAGCTGTGAAGCAGTACGACTAAATATTTACTGTTTCATAGCCAAAAATGACAAATTTTTTATAAACTTATTGTGTATTTTTGGGTATTTTGCTATAATATAATCAACTTTAAGCTATCTTCCGCCATCGTATATTAAGGAGATTCACATGAATATAGGAATGATCGCACACAATAGCAAAAAAACTCTCATGGAAGATTTCTCTATTGCTTATAAAGGCATCCTTTCCCGCCACGATATATACGCTACAGGAACCACCGGGCGCCGCATTGAAGACGCTACGAACCTCAAGATCCACAAGTTTCTCCCGGGCGCTATCGGAGGTGATAAGCAGTTCGCCGAGATGATTGAGAGGAACGCAATGGACATGGTCATATTGTTTTATAATCCCAGCATGATCGATCCGAAGGAGCCGGATGTCGGAAAGATTATCATGGCCTGCGACAGAAACAATATTCCGGTCGCGTCGAACATTGCAACTGCTGAACTTCTGGTCCTCGGGCTCGGACGCGGCGATCTCGACTGGCGTCTCACGATGCAGAGCAGCGATATCGTTTAACCGGAGGACAAGCATTTGAGAGTAATAGCCGGAAAAGCAAGATCCATGCCGCTTCGGACAGTAAAGGGCATGGACGTCAGACCGACAACAGACAGAACAAAAGAGACGCTTTTCAACATTTTAATGCCGTATATTCCCGGATGCCGGTTCCTTGATCTTTATGCCGGCAGCGGGTCGATTGGAATAGAAGCCTTAAGCCGCGGTGCCAGCTGTGCGGTCTTCGTAGAAAAGGACCGAAAGACGCAGGAGCTTATCATGGAAAATCTTGAATTCACTAAACTGACCGAGGGCGCAACTCTCATCCGCGGTGATGTGAATTCCGTACTGGGCAGGCTGGGCAGTGAGAAATTCGACGTTATCTTCATGGATCCGCCCTTCAATCACGGGCTCGAAAAGGAAACTCTCGGCATTCTGTCGGGGCTTGACATTCTGGAGGAGGATGGCCTCATCGTAGTCGAGGCATCCCCAAAAACTGATTTTTCATATCTGGATGAACTTGGATTTGAGAAATTCAAGGAGCGCAGATACGGAATGAGCCAGCATATTTTTCTGAAGAAGAGACGAGGCTGATTATTTGGGAGGAGGAAATATCATGCGGCGAGCCGTTTATCCCGGGTCTTTTGATCCTGTCACCAATGGTCATCTGGACATTATCAAGCGCGCGTCAAAGCAGTTTGATGAAGTAATTGTCGGAGTTTTAGTGAATTCAAAAAAAACTCCGTTGTTTTCAATAGAAGAACGTGTTAATATACTAAAAGAGGTAACATCGGATATACCGAATATTGTGGTCAAATCATTTGAGGGATTGTCAGTCAATTTCGTCAGATCCTGTGAATCGAACACGATCATCCGGGGGCTTCGCGCGATATCGGACTTTGAGTTTGAGCTGCATCTGGCTCAGACCAACAGGATCCTCGCACCGGATATCGATACAATGTTTCTGATCACAAGTCTCGAGTACGCATTCTTAAGTTCGTCCACAGTAAAAGAGGTGGCTATGTTCGAGGATGACCTCGAAAAGTTCGTTCCGATTCAGGTCGCGAAGCTTCTGAGGGAGAGAATTCGAAAAATTGAAAAATAGCGTTGCATAAGGAGAAAAATCATGGCCAGCAGAATTGAGCAGATTATAGAAGAAATTGAAGAGTATGTAGACAGTTGTAAATTTCAGCCGCTGTCCACGACCAAGATCGTTGTAAACAAGGAAGAGCTGGAGGAGCTTCTTCGCGAGCTGCGCCTTAAGACTCCGGATGAAATCAAGCGTTATCAGAAAATCATCTCCAACAAGGACGCAATCCTTGCGGACGCTCAGTCCAAGGCAGACGGTATTGTAGCTAACGCAGAAGCCAGAGCCAAGGAGCTTGTAAGTCAGCACGAAGTCATGCAGCAGGCTTATGCCCAGGCTAATGACACGATTAACAAAGCCAACCAGCAGGCTCAGGGCATTCTTGATTCCGCTACACAGGATGCCAACAACATCCGAATTTCCGCTCTCACTTACACAGATGAGATGCTGGCAAGCCTTGAGAGCATTCTCGGGGCAACGATTTCCGATGCCGGCGGAAAGTATAAAGGTTTTCTTGACTCGCTTCAGGGAGCGTATGACACGGTCAGAAGGAATCGTCAGGAGCTCTCTCCGCAAGGCTCACAGCAGCCTGCCACAGAAGCGCCTTCCTATGATCTGGAAGACGATTACGATGACGGCATAGACGAAGACGATGATCTTTAATGTAATCAGGTGACGATATGCGGGGATGTTCCACTGAACATCCCCATATTTCTTTTTTTCGCTGGGCGGCAGCTAAAATCTGCCGTCCGCCCGCAACTTATTAACCAGCACATTTTTGGGAGGATGAACATGAATGACTTGAGAAATTTAGAGCCTGCTAATGTATTTCGTTATTTTAAAGAGATTTCGGATATCCCCAGGGGTTCAGGCAACACGGATGGCATGACTGAGTATCTGATCGAATTTGCAACAACCCATAATTTTGACGCGGTCGCGGACGAAGTAGGTAATGTCATAATATACAAAGACGCATCGGAGGGCTACGAAGAATCTCCTGTAACAATCCTCCAGGGACATGTCGATATGGTATGTGCCAAGACTCCCGATTCCACACACAACTTCCTCACCGACCCGCTTGATCTGGAAGTCGAAGGAGATGACCTCTATGCCGTCGGAACGACACTCGGAGGAGACGACGGCATTGCAGTCGCCTATATGCTTGCAATCCTTGACAGTGACGAGATCGTCCATCCGCCTCTTGAATGTGTCTTTACCGTCGATGAGGAGATCGGTCTCAAAGGAGCGTCTCACCTGAATACTGCCGAGATGCTGACCGGCAAGCGACTTATCAATATCGACAGTGAGAAGGAAGGCGTGCTCACAGCCGGCTGCGCAGGAGGCATCCGGGTCGATTCGGTTGTCCCGACTAAGCGGGCAACGATCAGAGGTGTTCCCGTTCTTGTCGAGATTTCCGGCTTAAAGAGCGGACACTCCGCAGAAGCCATTACGAAAGGCAGGATCAACGCCAACAAGATGCTTGGACGTTTCCTGTACGCGCTTGACAGAAAAGTTGCCTACTCGCTCTCAGATGTCTCCGGCGGAGATAAAGACAATGCGATCCCGTCTCTTGCCAAGGCTCATATCATCATCGATGAGGATGATCTTGCCAATGTCAAGAAGTTCACTCGCGATTTCACCGCCGATGTCAGAAAAGAGTACGCAGGCACCGATGATGAAATCAAGATTACTCTTGACACCGGACATTCTCACAAGGTGACCGTCATGGACCAGGACAGCCAGGAAAGAATCATCGCGTTCCTGAATCTCATCCCCAACGGTGTGCGCCATATGTCAGCAATTTCACCCGGACTTCCGCAGACTTCTACCAACGTAGGCATCATGCGCACCGGGACCGAACAATTCGTAGCCACATCGCTTGTCCGCAGCTCACTCGTAAGTGAGAGAACAGCGGTAGTGAACAGGATCAGACTTCTTACTGAATTCCTCGGCGGACAGATTCTTCTTAAGGATGAGTATCCCGCATGGGAATACAATGAGGAATCTGCGCTCCGCAGCATCATGCAGAAAACATACGCTGAAATGTTCGGAGAGGAAGCCAGGGTCGAAGTCACCCATGGTGGTCTTGAGTGCGGTATCTTCTACGGAAAGATCGATGGACTTGATGTCGTATCCTTCGGACCGAATATCAGTGATATCCACACTCCAAAAGAAAAGCTTTCTATCTCCTCCGCAAAACGCATGTGGGATTACCTGCTGAAAGTCCTTGAAGCACTTAAATAATAAAGATTGCTTACTAAGGGCACCGGCAGAGAAGTTTCAGAGAATTAAAATCGGTAAAAACTATGGAAATACAGCTTTGGAAAGAGCTGCTGCAGCCTTATGAACAGGCGGTCACCGAGCTGACCGCCAAGTTCAATTGTCTGAGAGATGAATACCGGAAAAACAATCAGCATTCACCGATCGAGACTGTCAGCGGCAGAGTAAAAACGGTCACAAGCATCCTTGAAAAGATGCAGAAAAAAGGTATCGGCTTTGACCGGCTCGAGGAAGAAATTGAAGATATCGCGGGAATCCGTATCATCTGCCAGTTCGTTGAGGACATCGAAAAAGTAGCAGTTCTTATCCGAAGACGTTATGACATGGTCGTAATAGAAAAAAAGGACTATCTTGCCAATCACAAGTCGAGCGGATACCGAAGCTATCACATGATTGTCTGGTACACAGTCGAAACGATTAACGGGCCCAAACAGATCCACGTCGAGATCCAGATCCGAACTATGGCCATGAATTTCTGGGCAACGACCGAACACTCACTGCAGTACAAGTACAAGGGAGTGCTCCCTCAACATGTGTCCAAGCAGCTCGAAATCATCGCCGATTCTGTCTATCAGCTGGATACGCAGATGTCCCGGGTAAGATCTGAGATCATCGATGCCGAGAACCATTCGGAGACCCGCACCAATCTGATCAAAGACATCGTGACAAGTATTGAAAATCTTTACAAGATAACAAACCACAGGGAGGTAGAGAAGATCCAGGACGAATTCTACCGGATCTTTAAGATGAACGATATAGACGAGCTGAAGCGCTTCCAGAGACACCTGGATGTCCTTGCCGAGGGTTTTCGCGCTCAGTCCGTCGAATACGAAGCACCGGACCCGAGGAAAGGAGGATGAAAGCCCTTGAGTCTGCCCGACCGTTTCATCCGGAATATGACAGAGTTATTAGGAGAAGACTATCCTGCATGGTGGGATAGTCTTCTATGCGTTCCAAATACCGGTATCAGAGTAAATGAACTCAAGATCACTAAGGAACGCTTCTTTGATCTCTGGAAAAAGTGCGGTGGAGAAGCCCCGGAGGAAATTCCCTGGATCCACAACGGATTCTTTACGAAGAGCACCGCCGAATTCTCCGGACATCCGCTCTATCAGACTGGCCTTTTCTACATCCAGGAGCCGTCAGCTATGGCGCCGGCGGAAAATCTTCCCATATCCCACGGAGATTACGTGCTGGATCTCTGTGCCGCACCCGGAGGAAAATCAACCGAGCTGCTTGCAAAGCTCGACGGCACGGGTCTTCTTCACTCCAACGATATTTCCGCCAGCCGTGCCCAGGCCCTCAAGAAAAATCTTGAACTGGCCGGCGCCCCGAACGCCTTTGTAACTGCGGAGTCGCCGGACAGGCTGGCTTCCTGTTTTCATGACTTTTTTGACAAGATCCTCGTTGACGCGCCGTGTTCAGGGGAGGGCATGTTCCGTCGTGAGCCGGGCATGAGCGCTTACTGGGAAGAAAAAGGTCCCGAATACTATGCCCCTCTGCAGGCCGACATCCTGTCTGCGGCTGTAACCATGCTGAAAAGCGGCGGCTGCCTGATGTACTCGACCTGTACATTCTCCCCTCTTGAGAATGAGGCAAATGTCCTAACACTCCTTGAACGATTCCCTGAGCTTCAGCTTCTTGAGATTACGGAGCAGGATGGATTCTGCCACGGAGTACTGCCCGGCACAGAAAAATGCGTCAGAATCTATCCGCATAGGATGAGAGGCGAGGGACAGTTCATGGCCCTGTTTGTCAAACGGACCTGCAAGGACGAGCATACTGCTGAAAGCAGAGCCGGGGCTGAAATAACGAGAAACGAATACTTGTCCGCAACAGCCGGAAAGAAAACAGCATCTGTAAAAAGATACATATACGAAAAGAACGATGAGATTTATCTTATTCCCAGGGGAGTCAGACCGTATCCATCGCTCCGCTATCTGATGACGGGGCTTCACCTTGCCACCAGAAAGAAGGATCGGGTCCTGCCCTCACAGGCTTTGGCCGAAGCCCTTTTCGAAGGTGAATGGGGCAGGGAGTTCAACATGGCCTGTGACGATATTCGTGTTATGAAATATCTGCGCGGCGAAACGCTTTCTGCTTTCGAGGAAGAGATTGCCACGCATGAACCTGCTCTCAAAAGGCTCCTCGGCGATATTGACCCTGCCGTTCTTTTTACTTCAACTGCCGGCGGAAGCCGAAAAACTCGTGATAAGAAAAAAGATAAGAGTATTCTTATTCTAATTGAGGGATTTCCTGTAGGTTTCGGGTCATATGACCGCGGCCTCATAAAAAATAAGCGTGCTCCGGGCAGGAGGCTTTTATAGAAAGGATTTTATTTTGAACAGAAAAGTTCCGAATATATTGGATTACGAAGCAGTAATTTTCGATCTCGACGGCACGCTGATCGACTCTATGGGTATGTGGGGTGAAATCGATATAGAATATCTCGAGAGGTTCGGGATCGAAGTTCCTGAGAATCTTCAACGCGATCTGGAAGGCCTGCGATTCACCGAGGTCGCCGAATATTTCCGGGAAAGATTCGGAATTTCAGACTCCATCGAGGAAATCGGTCAGACATGGATCGACATGGCCGAATATAAGTACAGGCATGACATTCCGCTGAAGCCCGGCGCACGGGAACTCATTGGCAAAATGGCGGAAAACGGTGTGCGGATGGCGATCGCGTCCAGCAACCATCTGCGGCTCATCGAGGAGATTCTTCGTATTCACGGCATCTCCGAGTACTTCGATGTGATAACCACCTGCGATGACGTAACGGCCAGCAAGCCGGAGCCGGATGTCTATCTCTATACTGCCGAGAAACTCGGCACCTCCCCCTCTTCCTGCCTGGTTTTTGAGGATATACCGATCGGAATCTTGTCCGGTAAGCGGGCGGGAATGACAGTGGCGGCTGTCTACGACACTTACTCCGAAAATGTGCGGGATCAGAAAGAGAGAGAGGCGGACTTCTTTATTCAGGATTACTATGAGCTCCTCGGTTGAGCAGGCATAAAAGAAATCGTGCACAAGGGGCAAATGTGTGTTACAATAGCCTATCAGTGAACAGACGTATCATCGACATCAAAACAAGGTATCAGGAGAATTATGCAGAAAGCTACAAAAGGTCAGTTCGGGTATTTCCGCTATGAACGGATGAGACGGCTCCTTATCACAATCATAACAGTTCTTTTTCCGGCGGCAGTGTTTGTGGCCGGTATCATTGTTTACGGAACCGAGAGAAATCTTCTGACAGTAATAGCTCTGGTGCTTGTCATCCCATTCGCCATGGCATTTGTAAGCCTCGTAATGGTATATACTCACTCGTCGATTCCGGAGGACGAGTACAAAGAAATCGAGGAGCATGCGGGAACACTCACGATGGCATACGAGCTCTATGTGACCCATGAGACTGCCAGTACCATGGTGGATGCATTTGCAATATGCGGAAACACCGTCGTGGGACTGGTGACCGAGAAAAAGGGTGATCCGAAATTCACCGCTGACTATATTAAAAAAGTGCTGCGTTCTAACGGCATCGGCTCGAATGTTGCCCTGATGACAGACAGGAAGCATTTTCTGGAACGCCTCGATTCAATGAATGAGCATTCCGAATCGCTCCGGGACGTAAAATTCAAGCCTGACTCAAGGTATCCGGATTACGACCTTGAGCAGACGATCTGGATATTCCTCACACAAATCTCGCTGTGAGCACAGCGGATTCGATTTTATTATGAAAGAATTTACTATCGGAAAAAACGAGTCAGGGCAGAGATTCGACAAATATCTGGCTAAGCTGCTGCCAAATGCGCCTAAGAGCTTTATCTATAAGATGCTCAGAAAAAAGAACATAACACTGAACGGTAAAAAAGCTCTGGGCAATGAGATGCTTTCCCTGTCCGATTCCGTACGTCTCTTTTTCTCTGATGAGACATACTCGAAATTCTCTGAGGTGATTCCTGCCAAAACGGCGGCTTTCAATACTTTTGATTTCTCGTCATGTGTCCTATATGAGGATGAAGATGTCCTGATTGTAAATAAGCCGCCCGGGATACTGTCACAGCCAGAGCGTGCGGGGGGCGAAAGCCTTGCGTCAGATTTGATAAATTATCTCCAGTCCTCGGGAAAGATCTCACAGGAAGAACTCCGGACATTCCATCCTGCTCCGGTCAACAGGCTTGACCGCAACACGAGCGGACTCGTCCTCTGCGGAAAGAGTCTAAAGGGGTCACAGTTCCTCTCCGGGATCATTAAATCCCGGGATATCAAAAAGCATTACCTTACCGTCGTGAGCGGGGAGATCGAAGATGGGATTTATGAGGCCTATCTCAAAAAAGATCCTGCAGCCAACAAGGTCGCGATCCGAAGAAATAAGGCTGACGGCTTTTCACATATCGCGACCGGTGTAAGGGTGCTCTCAAAAACAGGCATATACTCGCTGCTCGACATCGACCTTATAACGGGCAGGACTCATCAGATCCGAAGCCATCTGGCATGGCTCGGAGCCCCCGTCATCGGTGATGTAAAGTACGGAGACAGGGAACTTGCCGGGATACTTAAAAAGGAAACAGGTCTTTGGCATCATTTTCTCCATGCCGAAAGAATTATTTTCCCGACAGCCGAGGGAGATTTTGCATACATATCCGGGATGACCGTGAAGGCCCCACTCACTTCGGAAGAGGAGCGGATACTCGAAAAGCTCGGTCTTTCACAGAACACACCCGGGTGAATATATTCCGCAAAGTATAAATCAAAGGAAGTTAACGCATCAGATGAAAGCTGAAAAAGAGTCACAGAAAACTTCTATAAAAGACGAAATCATCTCCTATGTACAGATGCTCGTTTTTGTCGTTGTATTCGTCTCTGTCGTGAACGGAGTCATTCTCATAAACGCGAAAATTCCGTCGTCATCGATGGAAAACACGATCATGGTCAATGATCGCATATTCGGCAACCGTCTCGCGTACAGATCACATGATCCCGAGAGATTCGACATCATTATTTTCAAGTTCCCGGATGACGAGTCAAAAAAATATATTAAACGTATTATCGGCATGCCGGGCGAGACGGTCCTCATTGTAGACGGAAAGGTCTATATCGACGGGGCATCTGATCCTCTCCCTGACAGCTTCTGCCCGGAAGATCCGGTCGGTTCCTTCGGGCCCTACGAGGTGCCGGAAGGCTGTTATTTTGTAATGGGAGACAACCGCAATAACAGCAATGATTCGAGGTTCTGGCAGAATTCCTTTGTAAGCCGCGAGGAAATACTCGGGGAAGCCATGGTAAGATACTGGCCGCTTGATAAAATAGGACGGCTCTAATATGGCTACATGGAATTCGAGAGGTCTCCGCGGTTCGACGCTGGAGGATCTCATCAACTACACTATAGAAATCTACAGAGAACGAAAACTGGCCGTCATACAGAAGGTTCCCACCCCGATCACCCCGATTGAAATTGACAAGAGCTCAAGGCATATCACTCTGGCTTACTTTGACCAGAAGAGTACCGTCGATTATCTGGGGGCAGTCCAGGGTATTCCGGTGTGCTTTGACGCAAAAGAGTGCGCTGTATTTACGTTCCCTCTTGCCAATATCCATGAGCATCAGGTCAGATTCATGCGCGAATTTGAGGAGCAGGGCGGCGTATCTTTCCTGATCATCTATTTCAGTAAAAACCACACCTACTACTATATGCGGCTTTCAGAGCTCACAAGGTTCTGGGAGCGATGCATAAGCGGCGGTCGGAAAAGCTTCACCTATGAAGAGCTGGACCCTGAATATTTTCTCAGGGAGACGAATAGCATGGTCCCCATTCTGGTCGGCCTGCAGAAAGATCTTGATGAGAGAGAAGAGGTAAATGATGAATAACAGAGTGATCCACACACCGGAAGGGTTCCGAGACCTCTACGGGGATACAATGAATTCCAAAGTAAAGCTGATGGACAGTATCCGGTCAGTATTTGAAAAATACAGCTACGAGAATATCGAGACTCCGACTATTGAGTATTTTGACGTCTTCTCAAGTGACATCGGAACGACTCCGACTAACGAGCTGTACAAGTTTTTTGACCGCGACGGCAACACACTTGTCCTAAGATCAGACTTTACGCCATCTGTCGCGAGGGCTGTGTCCATGCATTTTCCCGAGGAGGCAATGCCTGTCCGGCTGTGCTACGAAGGCAGCACGTTTATAAACTCCGCCGAACTGCAGGGCCGGCTGAAAGAGTCCACACAGATGGGCGTCGAGCTGATCGGAGATAAGAGCGCCGAGGCTGATGCCGAGATCATTGCTCTCACGTGCGAGATTATTCTGGCCGCAGGAATCAGGGAATTTCAGGTCAGTGTCGGAGAAGTGGATTTCTTCAAGGCCATAGCGGAATCCACAGGACTCGATATTGAGAAGATGGAGAACATCCGAAAACTAATCTCCAACAAGAATTTCTTCGGCGTCGGTGAACTTCTCGACGAGTCCGGCCTCGATTCGGGGCTGAAGGAAGCTCTCGAAAAACTTCCGCAGCTCTTCGGCGGCGCGGAAGTCATTGATGAAGCTTCGAAATATGCGTTCGGACCCAGAGAAAAGAGCGCGATACTAAGGCTCAGGGATATCCATCGTCTCATGACGGAGCGAGGTCTTGAAAAGTATGTCTCCTACGACTTCGGATATCTTTCAAAATATAATTACTACACCGGAATCATTTTCAGTGCGGTGACCCTGGGAACAGGCGAGCCGATTGCCAAGGGCGGACGCTATGACAGCCTGCTCGGCAACTTCGGCAAGGATTATCCCGCTGTCGGTGTCGGAATCTATATCGACCAGATGATGAACGCTATATCCAGACAGAGCAGATCTCCTTTGATATAACCTGGCAAGCCTGTATCGGCTCGCTTCGCATTCTTGAGACAGAATGTTCCGCTGCGATGAAATGAGCGGAAAAATGGGACGGAGGATTTTATGAGATATTTAACAGTGGCCCTCACAAAAGGCCGGCTGGCAAGACAGACCCTGAACCTTTTTGAAAGGTGCGGAATCGACACTGCCGGTGCCATGGATAAAGATACACGAAAGCTGATATTTACGAACGAGGAACTCGGGCTCAGATTCTTTCTGGCTAAAGGGCCGGATGTACCGACCTATGTCTACTACGGCGCTGCCGATATAGGTATCGTGGGCAGAGACACGATCATCGAAGAGAACAAAAAGCTATATGAGGTGCTGGACCTCGGCTTCGGCAGGTGCCGAATGTGCGTGTGCGGACCAAGGTCAGCTAAAAAATACCTTGACAGCGGTGAGATGATCCGCGTTGCCACCAAATACCCGGCAATCACCAAGGACTATTTCCTCAACAAAAAGCATCAGACCGTGGAAATCATCAAGCTGAACGGATCCATCGAACTTGCTCCGATCGTCGGTCTATCCGAAGTCATCGTCGATATCGTTGAGACCGGATCCACTCTTAAGGCCAACGGACTGGAAGTCCTCGATGAGATCATTCCTCTGAGCGCCCGCATGGTCGTGAATCAGGTCAGTATGAAGATGGAAAATGAGCGCATCTCCGAAATCATCACAAAGCTCAGAAATGAGCTGCAGAAGCAGAATGCGTAAGAGAGAGAGGAATAAGAATGCAGATTTTGGAACTGAACGAGGAAGTCTTCGGATCGATTCTCACAAATATGCTGAAGCGAAGCCCTGACAGCTACCCCAGGGAGGAAGCTATCGTCGCGGATATCATCAAAAATGTAAGAGAGCGCGGCGACGAAGCTGTTTTCGAGTACACAAAAAATTTCGACAAAGCCGAGATATGTGCCGGGAATTTCATTGTCACACCTGAAGAGGAAGCGGAAGCTTACGAGAAGGTAGACAAGGATCTCATTGAAATCATAAAAAGGGCAATCGCCCGTATCCGTGCTTTTCACGAACACGAAAAGCAGGAGAGCTGGTTCACTACAGAGAACGGGATGGTACTCGGACAGAGAGTGACTCCCCTTCAGAGGGCAGGCGTTTATGTCCCGGGAGGAAAAGCTGCCTATCCGTCATCTGTTCTCATGAACGTCATCCCTGCACAGGTAGCCGGTGTACCCGAAATAGTAATGTGCACACCTCCAGGAAAGGACGGAAAAATCACCCCGACAACTCTGGTCGCCGCCAAAGAAGCCGGCGTGGGCACGATCTACAAGGTCGGCGGCGCTCAGGCCATCGCTGCCATGGCTTACGGTACCGAGAGCCTCAAAAAAGTCGATAAGATCACGGGGCCGGGCAATATTTTCGTCGCCCTGGCTAAGAAAGCTGTCTACGGACACGTATCCATAGATTCCGTAGCCGGCCCTTCCGAGGTCACAGTGCTCGCGGATGACAGTGCAAATGCTCATTTTGTCGCGGCGGACCTTCTCTCCCAGGCAGAGCATGACGAGCTCGCATCATGCATTCTGGTCACTACGTCCAGGAAGCTCGCGGATGATGTAAGCCGTGAGGTCGACGAGTATCTCAAGGTCCTCAGCAGATCTGCAATCATTAAAAAGTCTCTTGATAATTTCGGCCGCATTCTTGTCGCAAAATCAATGGACGATGCCATCACGGCCGTCAACGAGATCGCGCCCGAACATCTCGAGATCGTCACCCGCGATCCGTTCCTGCTCATGACCAGGATCAAAAACGCAGGGGCCATCTTTATCGGCGAACATTCCAGTGAGCCTCTCGGAGATTATTTCGCCGGCCCCAACCATGTCCTCCCGACCAACGGGACCGCCAAGTTCTTCTCGGCCCTTTCTGTCGACGACTTTATCAAAAAGACGAGTATCATCTACAGCTCACGGGAAGCTCTTGCTGCCCTCCATGAAGATGTTGAGAACTTTGCGAAAGCGGAAGGGCTGACTGCACACGCGAACTCGATCCACGTGAGATTTGAATGACCAAGGAGATATACCACGTATGAAAAAATTACTTGTTCCCTGTATCTATCTGCTGAAGGGACGCGCTGTTTCGGGATTCGGTCAGAAAAACGCATTTGCATCAGGAAACGTATCCGAGCTGGCTATGATATACAGCGATCACGGGGCGGACAGCCTTCTTGTGTTCGATTTCTCAAAGACAGACGCGGAGCATGATGAGGCTATCGCCTGCATCAAAGATATCTGCGCCTCCTCCCAGGTCCCGGTCATCGTCGCCGGCAACGTGAAGCGCCCGGAGGATGTAAAAAAACTCATCTACGCAGGCGCTGCCCAGGCACTGCTGAACGGTGGAAAGCCTGAGAATATTCGCTTTATGGAGGAAGTTTCCAAACGCTTCGGAAAAGATAAAATCGGTGTCACTATCGCCGACACCAATGAATATACAGATAACAGAGATATCATTGAGCAGTACGCCTCAAGGCTGGTCCTTCTCGACAACATCGAGAAAGAGGTCGCTCCAATGACAGAACTCCGCGTCCTTCTGCATGTGAACCACGCGGGGGAGGAGCAGGTACTTGATCTTCTTGCTTCCGGCAACATAACCGGCATCTCCGGAGGATTTGTCAGCCAGAGAAATCTGGATCTCACGAAGGTGAAAGTCCGGGCAATCGAGCGCGGTATAGAGATGAACATCTTAACGTCCTCCATCGACTGGTCGGAGATGAAGACAGACGAGAAGGGTCTTGTGCCAGTTATTGTTCAGGATTATAAGAACGATGAAGTCCTTATGCTGGCTTACATGAATGAGATGAGCTTTAAAAAGACACTCGAGACCGGCAAAATGACGTATTTCTCCCGCAGCCGCCAGACCCTCTGGGTCAAGGGAGAAACGAGCGGTCATTTTCAGTATGTGAAAGAGCTGAAAATCGACTGCGACAACGATACGATCCTTGCCAAAGTTGCCCAGATCGGGGCAGCCTGCCACACCGGCAACCGAAGCTGCTTCTACAGGACCCTCGCAAGAACTTCCTATGATGACACGAATCCTCTGCATGTTTTCCAGGATGTTTACGATGTCATTAAGGACCGGAAGAAACATCCGAAAGAAGGTTCTTACACGAACTATCTCTTCGATAAGGGAATCGACAAGATCCTGAAGAAGGTCGGAGAGGAGAACACTGAGATCATCATAGCTGCAAAAAATCCGGATTCCGAGGAGATCAAATACGAGGTTTCTGATTACCTGTACCACCTGATGGTACTCATGGTAGAGCGGGGCGTCACATGGGACGATATTACAGCTGAACTTGCCCGCAGGTAATCGTCGCCGCCCAAAATTCCATACGGAGGTTTTCCGCAGGCAGTCTTCATCGCTCAAATTACCCTTACGGAGGTTTTATGAGAGAACCGTTTTTGTCAGACCGTATTCTGCGCCAGGTGGAACGGCCTGCCAGATACATCGGCAATGAGATCAATACCATTGTTAAAGATAAGAATTCTGTAGACATTCGCTACTGCATGTGCTTCCCGGATGTCTATGAGATCGGCATGTCCCATCTGGGCATTCAGATCATCTACGAACAGCTGAACCGAAGAGAAGATACATGGTGCGAGAGAGTGTACTCCCCGTGGCCGGATCTTCACAAGATCATGAAAGAGCGGAACATTCCGCTCTTCGCCCTTGAGTCCCAGGAACCGGTAAAAGACTTTGATTTTCTGGGCATCACGATCCAGTACGAGCTCTGTTACACCAATATTCTTCAGGTCCTTGACCTGGCCGGGATACCGCTGCTTTCCAAAGACCGCGGCGAGAACTGTCCTATAGTCATGGGCGGGGGACCCTGCACCTATAATCCGGAACCGATTGCGGATTTCTTTGATCTCTTTTACATAGGTGAGTCCGAGACAGTCATGGACACCCTCATGGATGTGTATAAAGAATGCAAAACAAGCGGCGTCCCGCGGGAAGAGTTCCTTCACAGAGCAGCGAAAATCGAGGGCATATACGTGCCCTCGCTCCTTTGTGTCTCATACAATGAGGACGGGACAATAAAAGCGTTCGAGCCGAAATACGAGGATATTCCGGGCAAGGTCCGAAAGCAGACGTGCATGGATTTTACAAATGCTCCCTATCCGAAAAAGCCTCTCGTCCCCTACCTGCGGCCGACGCAGGACCGCGTGACGCTCGAGATCATGCGCGGCTGCATCCGCGGCTGCCGCTTCTGTCAGGCAGGAATTCTGTACCGTCCGCTCCGCGAAAAGGATATTGAGACCCTTAAATCACAGGCAGATATCATGATGAAGTATTCCGGCCATGAGGAGATATCTCTGAGTTCCTTAAGCTCGAGCGACTACAGCCGGCTGCCGGAGCTTATGGATTACCTTATCGAAAAGTTCCACAGTCAGGCAGTCAATATTTCCCTTCCTTCGCTCAGAATCGACAACTTCTCACTCGATGTCATGCAGAAGGTACAGGATATAAAGAAGAGCTCACTGACATTTGCACCTGAAGCCGGAACTCAGAGACTCAGAAATGTCATAAACAAAGGCCTTACCGAGGACGATATTTTCGGCGGGTCAGCCATGGCATTCAGGGGCGGCTGGAACAAAGTCAAACTGTACTTCATGCTGGGTCTCCCGACCGAGACGGAGGACGACCGCAAAGGCATTGCTCATCTGGCGCAATCCATATGTGATGTCTACTACGAAATCCCAAAGGAGGAAAGACGGGGCAAATGTGATATCAACGTCAGCACCTCCTTCTTCGTCCCGAAGCCGTTCACTCCTTTCCAGTGGGCTCCAATGTTCCGCAGAGAAGATTACCTGGCCTTTGCCCACCTCGTGAAGGGTGAGATCCGATCGATGAAGAACCAGAAATCGATCCATTACCAGTACCACGACGCGGACGGGACGGTGCTTGAGGGAGTTCTGGCCAGAGGAGACCGGAAGCTCTCCGAGGTCATTCTGTACGCTTACGAGCACGGGGCTATGTACGACGCATGGACTGACTATTTTCATATGGATATATGGATGGACGCATTTGCCGCTTGCGGAATCGACCACGAATTTTACACACTGAGGAACAGACCTCTTGACGAAGTTCTTCCGTGGGATTTCATAGATGTCGGAGTGACAAAAAAATGGTTCATCCGTGAGTGGGAGCAGGCCCTCCGGGCAGAAATAACTCCCAACTGCAGACAGATGTGCTCCGGCTGCGGGGAGAGATCTTACGGCGGCGGTGTCTGTTTTGAAGAAAAATCCATGGATGCCGGCAAGGCAGACTACAGCGGAATGAGGTGACGAATAATGAAAGTCAGAATTAAATTCACCAAGGTCGGCGCTCTCCGCTACGTGGGTCATCTGGATTTCATGCGCACATTCCAGAAAATCATCAAAAGAAGCGGGGTACTTGCGGTCTTTACGAGAGGATTCAGTCCCCATATGATCATGTCCTTCGCGTCTCCGCTCGGCGTCGGGCTCGAGAGTCTCGGTGAGTATGTCGATTTCGAAATGGCTTACAGGGATCCCTACGAGCTCACAAAAATCGAGCTTCAGCGCATGAGCCAGCTGAATATCGAAAATGATGAGCTTCCGGCGGTTCCGCCAGAAGATGTCATTATCGATATGCTGAACAGCGAGTGCCCGGACGGCGTCCGTATCCTGTCGGTAAAGAGAATAGAGGAAGCAAAGGGCAAGGCCATGGCGCTTGTCAGCGCCTCTGACAACGTCGTATTTTTTGAGAACGACTGGCTTAATGCCAGCGGAATACTAAGCGAGGATACTCTTTCCGACCTCATCTGTAGATTCATGGATCAGGAAACTATCATGATCCATAAAACGACAAAGAAAACTGAGAGCGATGTCGATATCAGACCGCAGATATTTGCGCTGAACCTATGCGAAAAAACGTATCTTCCGGAACATGTCCGAATGAGCATCGAGAACGCCGGATACAGCAAGCCGGTTTTCATGAAGCTTAAGACAGGAAGCTCAGCGAACCTCAAGCCGGAGACCGTGATCAGCGCCCTGTGCACATTTGCTGACATAGAATATGACCCCTTAGCTCTCCGAATCCTGCGCCTTGACCTGTACGGCGAGGACGGAAAACCGCTGTCGGAGACGGGACGCAGCTTTTAAACTCCGATAAAGGGCGGCAGTCAAGGCAGGCAGCAGCAAGTTCCAGGATCCGGCCGCAAACATCATCTTCATCGAAAAACGTCGGTCCTACCCTGTGAGCTTGTGTAGGCGGTTTTCCGCCTACGCGATCTCTCGGTCGGACCGACAATGTTTTTCTCACGAAGATGAATGATTCGCTGCCGGATTAACGGACTGAGAAATGCGCCTGCCTCGTCTGTCACAAAAAGGAACTTTAGGTATGAATGATTACATAGTAACAGAGATCGAATTCGATGAGAAAAAATATCTGGCGGCAGCATTCTTTGAGGATATGCGTCTTTCCATGCTGAAGCTTGCCGCAAGAGACGATGAATCATTGATAGGCCGCATTTACCTCGGCCACATCGATTCGTACGCGGATAATATCGGCGGTGCTTTCGTCGCGTTCGGAAAAGACAGGTGCTTTCTTTCAAAATATAAGAAGGGCAGCTGTGATCCCGGCCGCATCCCTGTGCAGATCATTCGGGATGCCTCAGGCAAGAAGGTCGCAGCCGCTGCCATGAAGCTGAAGCTCTCCGGCCGCTATGCCGTGGTCTCAGAAGGTGACGGGAGTCTGTCTTTCTCGCGTAAGCTATCCGGCGAGCAGAAGGATCTTCTTCGCAAATGGATGCGGGACCTCGACCGCTCAGGTTACTCGGTCCTTCTTCGGACGAACTCTGCCGAGGCAGAGAAGGCGGATATCCTCCGCGAAGTCGAGGAGCTGAAAGCCCGCTGGCAGAAGCTCTCACACGACATAGCATACGCGAAGGCCGGCTCGCTCCTCTATAAGCCGGATCCCTTCTATATAGAAATGCTCCGCGATCTTACCGTACAGCCTGACAGGCTGTACTCGGATATTCCGCGTATTGCGGAGGAACTTGAATCCTGCCGCCCATACTGCCGGGATTCGAATCTTGAATATGATACTTATTACGGAAAGAAGACGCTGCCCCTCAGGACCGTATATAATCTGACACAGGAGGTCCGAAGGCTGACAGCCAAAAATGTGTGGCTGAGGAGCGGTGCCTATCTGGTCATAGAAAAGACTGAGGCTTTTACCTCGGTCGACGTGAATACGGGCAAATGCGAGCGGGGCAGACATGCATCCGAGACCTACCGGCGCATAAACCATGAGGCGGCGGAGGAGGTCATACGGCAGATCATCCTGCGCAATCTCTCGGGCATGATCCTGGTCGACTTCATAAACATGGAAAATCCTGACCATCAGGAGGAGCTCGTGAATGTCGCAAAAAAGCTTGCCCGCCGTGACCCGCTGCGCATGGAGATCATAGATCTGACTCCCCTCGGTATCATGGAGATCATCCGCCAGAAGACGGAGCGCCCGCTTTCTGAGATCCTCGGCATAACACGCGCGGTTTCTGATGATTCATCAGAACAGTAACAGCCTGGCATGGCTGTTCGTGCAGGAGCCGCGTTACAGTTCAGATGGCTGAAAACGCAGTTGCAGCGTTACCGTTCGGGCAGGATGTTTGTGCAGGTGCTGCGTCACAGTTCAGACAGGCTGCTTAAAATAACGTTACCGGCGGCAAAGCATCCATCTTCATAAGAAAAACATTGCGGGTCCGACCGAAGAGAGAGTAGGAGCGCCAAGCCGCCCCTACTCTCCCCGGCGTCACCGCCTCCATCTCGCGTTTCACGCTCGATGCCGGGCGGTCGCCAAAGTGCCTTCCTTTCGTGCGAGCACGAATCAGGCACCTTGGCTTGTCACCTACGCAAAATGCGTGAGCATTTTTAAGATCAGAGGGCAGGACCTGCGTTTTTCGATGAAGATGGTGATTTGCACCGGATCCTGGTATTGCGTTGCAGACTGTCTGAAATATGACGCAGCAAAGATCACAAATTTTTAAAAATAGTTGTTGTGTTTGGAAATGAATTATGGTAACATACGTTGGTGAACGCGCAGAGAGGCCGAAAAGTCTGCATTTGCAGCGCCGTATCTGGCGAATATGTGAAGAAGGAGGTGTGCTCCATGTATGCAGTGATCGCAACTGGCGGAAAGCAGTACAGAGTTTCTGAGGGTGATGTTATCCGCGTTGAGAAGCTTGGCAAGGAAGTCGGCGAAGCAGTTACTTTTGATCAGGTAATCGCAGTCAAGGGTGATACCCTTAGTGTTGGCGAAGATGTCAAGGGCGCTACAGTCGAAGGCAAAGTTATTTCCAACGGCCGCGCTAAGAAAGTCATCGTTTATCATTACAAACCGAAGTCAGGTTATCACAAGAAGAATGGTCACAGACAGGCTTACACAGCTGTTAAGATTGAGAAAATCAACGCCTGATGATTCTAGTAACGATTTATAAAGATCAGGAAGGCTATATTGGTTTTGAGGCGGAAGGACATGCTGAGTACAGCGAAAGCGGAACAGATATCATATGCGCCGCGGTCTCAGTGCTCATGACAAACACTGCCAATTCCATCGAAGCGCTCACAAATGACACTATCGTGGATTCCAGTGAGGACGGATATCTGACATGCGAGTTTCCGGAAGGTCTATCACCGGAGGGAACACTGCTTGTAGATTCCATGATCCTCGGTCTCAGACAGGTTGAAGAAATTCAGCCGACAGATGAAAATGACGAACCTTTTCTAAAGGTATTAACTAAGGAGGTGCAGACATGCTGAATATGAATCTTCAGCTCTTCGCCCACAAGAAAGGTGTCGGTTCCACAAAGAACGGACGCGATTCAGAAGCCAAGAGACTTGGCGCGAAGAGAGCAGATGGACAGTTCGTTAAGGCTGGCAATATTCTGTACAGACAACGCGGCACTCACATCCATCCGGGTGAGAATGTCGGACGTGGCGGCGACGACACACTGTACGCTAAGGCAGACGGTATTGTCCGTTTCACAAGACTCGGCAAAGAACGCAAGCAGTGCTCCGTTATCCCGGTAGCTGCTGAGGAATAAAGCTGATATTTTTTAAGGGCTTCGCTTATTGCGCAGCCCTTTTTTTCTAATCAAGGAGGACCATATGTTCGCAGATCGCGCAAGGATCCACGTAAAATCCGGCAAGGGCGGCGACGGTCACGTCAGTTTCAGACGTGAGAAATATGTTCCGGCCGGCGGACCGGACGGAGGCGACGGAGGCCGCGGCGGAGATGTTATATTCGAAGTCGACAAGGGAATGAACACCCTTTTTACCTATAAACACAAGTATAATTTCAAAGCAGGGAACGGTGAGCAGGGCGGTAAGCGCAGATGTCACGGCGCTGACGGCGCTGATATCATCCTCAAGGTCCCTGAAGGCACCATCATCCGCGAGGAACACTCCGGCGAAGTCATCGCCGATATGTCTCACGGGAACATGCGCCAGACGATTCTCAAGGGCGGACGCGGCGGCAAAGGCAATATGAATTTTGCGACCCCGACCAATCAGGCTCCGCAATATGCCGAGCCCGGAAAGCCGGCACTTGAGCTCGACCTGACCCTGGAGCTGAAGCTGGTCGCGGACGTAGGTCTCGTCGGTTTCCCGAACGCGGGCAAATCAACATTTCTGTCCCGCGTGACCAACGCGAAGCCGAAGATTGCGGATTACCCGTTCACAACGATTCAGCCGAATCTGGGCGTTGTCGATTTCGGCGACGGCAGAGGCTTTGTCATCGCGGATATGCCCGGCCTCATAGAGGGAGCTTCCGAGGGCGTCGGATTGGGGCACGAGTTCCTCCGCCACATTGAGCGCACCCGTGTTATCATACATCTGGTTGACACGGCATCATTTGACGGAAGAGATCCGGTAGAAGATATCGCCGCGATCCACAAAGAGCTCATGCAGTATAACCCGGCAATTATGAAAAAGCCGATCGTCATCGCTGCAAATAAAATCGACGCCTCCGCTTATCTCGAAGAGGACCCTGTGGAAAAGCTGAAAGAAGTCTACGAACCGCAGGGCTACAAGGTATACCCGATTTCAGCGGTCACGGGCGAGGGTGTGAAAGAGCTTCTCTACGCAGTCCTGGAACTGCTTGAGACTGTTGCGACGGAGCAGGTAGTCTACGAACAGGAATACTTCCCGGAGCAGATGCTTGTCACCGAAGATCTGCCTTACACAATCGCTCTGACAGAGGATACAAAGGGCAAACAGATCTTTATCGTCGAAGGTCCGAAGATCGACAAAATGCTCAGCTACACGAATCTTGATTCCGAAAAGGGCTTCACATTCTTCCAGAAATGGCTCAGAAATACCGGCATTCTGGACAACCTGAAGCTGAACGGAATTAACGAGGGCGATACTGTCCGGATGTACGGACATGAATTTGATTACTACAGTGAAGATATAGATATCGACAAGGAGGAGGAAAATGCTGACGAGTAAACAGCGGGCATACCTTAAGAGCCTTGCTATGGAACTTGATCCGATCATTCTGCTCGGCAAAGCTTCCCTGACAACGGAAAACGAAAAAAACGTCGACGAAGCACTTGCAAAGCGCGAGCTCGTTAAAGTAGGAGTCCTTAAAAACTGCGACGACGATCCGAGAGAGATTGCCGAGACTCTCGCTGAGCACACGAGGTCAGAAGTTGTGCAGGTCATAGGCAAGAAAATCGTCCTTTACCGCCAGGGCAAGGACAAGAACCGCAAGATCGAGCTTCCGAAGGCAAGGAAAAAGCAATGAAAAAAGTGGGAATCATGGGCGGGACATTTGATCCCATCCACATCGGACATCTTATACTGGGGGAGAACGCATACCAGCAGCTTGGCCTGGACCGGGTCGTATTCATGCCCTCGGGAAATCCTCCGCACAAAAAGGACAGAGAAGGAAGGGCAAGCGACGAGCAGCGCATGGACATGGTCAAGCTGGCTATCGCCTCCAATACGCATTTTAAATTCTCATCCATGGAAATGAATGAGGACGGTTACTCCTACACTTACCTCACTCTCGAAAAACTGAATGAAAAGCATCCGGACACCCGCTATTATTTCATCATCGGAGCGGACTCCCTCTTCGACTTTAAGGGCTGGAAAAACCCGCAGCGTATCTGCGATGCCTGCACGCTGGTCGTTGCCACGAGGAACCACACGAGCGATGAAGAGCTGGACAAGGCCATCGCTGATGTGCGCGAGACTTTCGGAGCGGATATCGTCAAACTCAACACCGAGAACATCGATGTTTCCTCCCACCAGCTGCGCGACTGGATCGCCGCCGGCAAGACCATCAAGTATTACGCACCGGACGAAGTCATCAACTACATCAAGTCCTACCACGTATACGACGGCCTCGCCGACACCGTCAATACCCAGTCCGACGCTTGAAGTTCTCCATTCTCAATCCAGGAGGTCCACATGGCTCACACATACAATTTCGAGAAAATGAATAAAGTCCTTAAGGAGTATCTTGATAAGGGCCGCTGGTATCACACCCAGGGAGTGCGCTATATGAGCGTAGCCCTGGCTATGGCCCACAATGAGGATCTCGAGAAGGCTGAACTTGCGGGGCTTCTCCACGACTGCGCGAAATGCATCCCCGACAAGAAAAAGATCCGGTTGTGCGAAGATAACAACATCCCGGTCACAGCGGTAGAGCGGGGCAACCCGTTCCTGCTTCACTCAAAGCTCGGTGCCTATATAGCCAGAGAGAAATACGATATTGATGACGAAGAAGTTCTCTCCGCCATCACCTGGCACACGACCGGGCAGCCCAATATGACAAAGCTCGAGCAGATCGTTTTCATCGCCGACTATATCGAGCCACTGAGAGATAAGGCTCCGAATCTCAAACCCATACGGGAAATCGCATTCAAAGACCTCGACGAGTGCTGTTACATGATCCTTCGGGACATGCTCGCATATCTTAGGTCAGGCGGCGGGGAGATTGATGAACACTCACAGGCGGCCTTCGACTATTATAATGAACTCCATATAAGCAGAAATCAAAGCGGTTGAAATCCAGGCGCACAAAATCCAAACAATTCGGGTTTTGTGGTTACCATTCACGGGTTAACCGTTAGCTAAAAAAGCACTTCAATTGGCGAGGTGCTTTTTTTGAACCCTCGGAATAGTGATTAAATT
>JBGUHN010000013.1:0-180005 GCA_045112155.1 Lachnospiraceae bacterium | reverse complement strand
CGGGGAGATGGACCATGTCCACATCCTGTACGAGGCGGATCCTTTTACCGCGCCGGGGAGCCTCGCGAACATCGTGAAGACGAAGACCTCCCGGTTCGCCAGGAAGGAGTACGGGAAACGGTGCTCAGGAAATATTACTGGAAACCGTATTTCTGGTCAGACAGCTATTTCGTGACGACGGTCAGCGAGAATTCCCTTACAATGGTCCAGGAATATATCCGGGGCCAGTAAGTTTGACCTGGCATTCACCCACGCCAATGCGGTGCGGCAGCTCCTATGGACGTGGTACTCTGCTGCTACGCTTCATAGAAGAGAGCTGGCTGGTGACATTTGCAGCAATTGCCATCGTAATTCTCTTTGCTGTCATTATTTATAAATTATTCATCTGGCTGCTTCGCCGCTATGATAAGACGATATCCGGTGACCACAGAGGCCGGACGTACAACAGACTGATGGCGAGCTTTACAAGATTTGCGCTGGTGGTGACGACATTCTTTATAGTGCTGTACCTGCTGGGCGTGGACATCACGTCTATGCTGGCCGGTCTCGGTATCGCCGGCTTTGCCGTGAGCTTTGCTGTCCAGGATATGGCAACGGACGTAATCCGGGGAATCGGAATCATCGCCGACTCCTACTGCCAGGTTCATGGCAGCCGACCAGCGGCAGGGAGACCAGACCTGGAATCTCAGGGAACAGCTGAAAAGCATACTGAATAATGATGCTCAGGAGAGTGCTGAAGAGATGAAGATGACACAGTCGGAGATCCAGAAGCGGATTATAGCGAAGGTCGCCGATGACATAACGATCAACAGCAACGATGACGAGGTCGTGATCGATGCTGTGAAATATTTCTGACAGCCCCAAAAAACGAGAACAGGGCTGCCGCAACCCCGGCAGCCCTGTCCCTAGGCAGTATCTTTTTTTATAACATTATTTTGAATCCAACGAAAACGCTGCAATAGCGTATTATATGATTTCGTTTATGACCCGCGCCCGTCAAAGCGCGGGCCTTTCTGTTTTATCCCGTCGAAAATAATTGGAAGGGGGGAATTCTCACAGTATTATTTCGACTTTATCATGAGACAGGCATCAGCGGCTGATTTGCCGCACCCTGCGGGGTTACTGATACTCAGCGACCGAGATCCACTTCTCGAGCAGAGCCTTCTCCTCCTCGCTCTTAGCCTTGTTAAGCTGGCCGGCAGCGACGATCGGCATCCACTTCTGGACGTACTGGATAGCAGTGTTGGACTTTCTGCAGTAGAGTCTCAGATACTTCTCTGCAAGATTCGGATCTGTCATTGTGAACTGCAGGTAGGTGAGCGCAGCATCCGCGCCGGCATTGCCGGAGGTCGCGTGTGCCCAGTCGATGACCTTGTAGCCGCCGTCCGGTGTCAGGATGATGTTGGACGGATCAAAGTCGCCGTGGCAGAGCTTGGTGTGGCGCTTCATGCCTGCGAGGCGCTGAAGAAGCTCCCACTTTGTGCTCGGGTCGATATCGAGAGCGCTGATCTCCTCAGTGCGCTTCGGAATCGTGTTGCGCAGGCCGATCGCGCGGAAGCTGTTGACTTCGAGCTGAATGTCGACGAACTTCTCAAGGTTGGCCTCGAGGTTCTCCGGCTCATTCTGCATCTTCTCAGCCAGCGTCTGGCCTTCGATATATTCGAGACCGAGTCCCCAGCAGCCGTCGAACTCTTTTACATATAAGACTTTTGCGGCCGGAACGCCGAAGGACTCGATGTAGGATGTGATCAGGGCTTCATTGAAGACGCCTGTCTTCGGATGTTCGGGGACGGACACCTTGATGACTTCGTTCCCTATTTTATAGACGGTCTTGTTGGCACGCCTGCAAATGATATCTTTCTCGTTAAATTCCATTTTGGACCTCCTGGTTTGTCTTTATCATGCTGGACTTATGACTTTTCCCATAAGCTATTCGCATAAAATGAATGACTACGGTTTTGCCGGAGGCGGGATTCTATGCCCCACAGTTCCTGTCGGGATCCACTGATTCGGAGTCCTTATCGGACGCCGGATCCGTTCCCGGCCCCGGCATATGTCATTATCAGAAATCGACCTTCTTGTCATCCTCGCCGTAGTAAGCCAGCGTGTAGATCTTCTTGAGCTCGGAGATGAGCGGATATCTCGGGTTGGCGCCCGTGCACTGGTCGTTGAAGGCCTGCTCGGTCATCTCGTCCAGGGTATCGAAGAAGTACTTCTCATCCACGCCGTACTCGCGGATGGAATCCTTGATGCCGATCGCGTGCTTCAGGTCGCGCAGCTTCTCGATGAAGAGATCCAGGGTCTCATAGTCATCCTTGCCCTTGATCCCGTTGTACTCAGCGATCTCGCAGTAGCGGCGCAGCGTGTGCGGATACTCGTACTGCGGGAAGGTGCCCATCCTTGTCGGGACTTCCTTCGCGTTGTAGCGGATGACGTAGGTGAGCAGGAGTGCATTGGCCACGCCGTGCGCGATGTGGTGGAACGCGCCGAGCTTGTGGGCGAGGGAGTGGTTGATGCCGAGGAAGGCATTTGCAAATGCCATACCTGCCAGGCAGGAAGCATTGGCCATATGGTCGCGTGCCGTGACGTTCGTGCCGTCTGCGTAAGCGGTCGGCAGGTAGTCAAATACGAGCTTGGTCGCCTTGAGCGATGTGCCCTCCGTGAAGTCGGAAGCCAGCATGGAGACGTAGGACTCGATCGCGTGTGTCATGACGTCGATACCGGAGGCGGATGTCAGGCCCTTCGGCTGTGTCATCATGTTGTCCGTGTCGACGATCGCCATATCCGGAAGGAGCTCATAGTCTGCCAGCGGATACTTGATGCCCGCGTCGCTGTCCGTGATGATCGCGAACGGTGTGACCTCGGAACCTGTGCCGGAGGAGGTCGGGATCGCTACGAAGTAGGCCTTCTTACCCATCTCAGGATACATGTAGATACGCTTCCTGATGTCCATGAAGTCCATGGCCATGTCGGAGAAGTCGGCGTCCGGGTTCTCATAGAGCACCCACATGATCTTGGCTGCGTCCATCGCGGAGCCGCCGCCGAACGCGATGATGACATCCGGCTCAAATGCCCGCATCTGGGCCGTGCCTTCCAGCGCGTTCTTCAGTGTCGGGTCAGGCTGTACATTGGAGAAGCAGGTATGGACGATGCCCATTGCGTCGAGCTTGTCCTCGATCGGCTTCGTGTTGCCGTTCTTGTAAAGGAAGGTATCCGTTACGATGAACGCGCGCTTCTTGTGCATGATCGTGCCGAGCTCGTCGAGGGCGACAGGCATGCAGCCTTTCTTGAAATAGACCTTTTCCGGTGTGCGGAACCAAAGCATATTCTCTCTCCTCTCTGCGACGGTCTTGATATTGATGAGGTCCAGGGCGCCTACGTTGTGGGAGATGGAGTTCCCGCCGTAGGAGCCGCAGCCCAGCGTCAGGGACGGGAGGAGGGCGAAGTTGTAGATGTCGCCGATACCGCCCTGTGCGGAAGGTGTATTGACAAGGATACGGCATGCCTTCATGCGGTCAGCGTGGGCAGCCATTTTTTCCTTCTCATGTGTGTCGATATAGAGAGCAGCTGTGTGGCCGAAGCCGCCGTCGCGGACGAGCTGGTCTGCCTTGTCGAGAGCTTCCTCAAAACTGTCAGCCCTGTACATAGCGAGGACCGGTGAGAGCTTCTCGTGAGCGAACTCCTCGGAAATGTCGACGGATGTGACCTCGCCGATGAGGACCTTTGTCGTCTCCGGGACTTCGACGCCTGCCATGGCAGCGATCTTATAAGCGCTCTGGCCGACGATCTTGGCGTTCAGAGCGCCGTTGACGAGGATGGTCTTCCTGACCTTCTCGATCTCGTCGCCCTTCAGGAAGTAGCATCCGCGATACTCGAACTCATCCCTGACCTCATCGTAGATGTCGGAGAGGACCGTGACGGACTGCTCGGAAGCGCAGATCATGCCGTTGTCGAACGTCTTGGAATGGATGATGGAGTTGACGGCCTGCTTGATATCAGCGGAGCTGTCAATGATGACCGGTGTATTGCCCGCGCCGACGCCGAGGGCCGGCTTGCCGGATGAGTATGCCGCGCGAACCATGCCCGGGCCGCCCGTAGCGAGGATGCAGTCGGAATCCTTCATGACGGTCTGTGTGAGGGCGAGTGACGGGACGTCGATCCAGCTGATGATGCCTTCCGGAGCGCCTGCCGCTACCGCTGCGTCAAGGACGATCTTCGCTGCGGCGATCGTGCTGTTCTTTGCGCGCGGATGCGGGGAAATGATGATGGCGTTGCGGGTCTTTAAGCAGATAAGCGTCTTAAAGATCGCTGTTGATGTCGGGTTTGTTGTAGGAATGACAGCCGCGATAAGGCCGATCGGCTCGGCGATCTTCTTGATGCCGTAGACCGGGTCCTCCTCGATGACGCCGCATGTCTTTGTGTTGCGGAAAGCATTGTAGATATACTCAGCCGCGTAGTGGTTCTTGATGACCTTGTCCTCGACGAGACCCATGCCGGTCTCCTCCGCGGCCATCTTGGCAAGCGGGATCCTTGCCTTGTCAGCTGCCGTAGCGGCAGCCTTGAAGATCTTGTCGACCTGCTCCTGTGTGTAGGTCGCGAAGACAGCCTGTGCCTTGCGCATTTCCGCCATACGCGCTTCGAGCGCCTCGACGGTGTCAACGATGTTGACGGTTTTTGCTGTTTCGTTGTCCATGTGATCCTCCTTTGAAATGAATAAAATAATGTTGCGAATGAATTGATACTGCCTGTATCGATATTCATTTATCGATATAATAATATCGAAATAGCACGGTTATGTCAAGCGCCCTTGTTGTATAAATATGAGTAAATAGATATGCATGTTTTGTGTAATCTGCATAATTGTAGAAATTGCGCAAAAAATAAAGTACAATTAAGCTGTTCGAGAGCGATTCGTCCCTACTATTATACCATATGTGTTCGCCAAAAGCACTAGCACATATTCGATATAAAAATATTGTATTTTGGTAGTTTTATGATGGGATACGGATGGAAGCAGCAGCCTGCCTGAGCTGTAACGATTATCGAAGAGCGGTACCTGTGAGCTGTTATAGTTGTCGAAGAGCGGTGCCGGTGGTCTGTCGAAAACTTCAGTACATACCGGATGACTTCTGTGATAAAATAGGATTTGAAAAGTAACCGGCGACAGTTGGCCGGGGTGGTTTGACGGATTTGCGGGTGGGACATGCACCGCCTTTTGAATTGAGGAGACATGACGACATGACCATGGAAGCTAAAATAAGACGGGAGAGAGAGACGCTGTTCCTCAGCAGTCTCGCTGTAATCCTGTTCTTTGTCTGGGGTTCGGCGAAAGTACTATTTTCCTATATAATGGATCCGATAAACTGGATAAAAAATGTGACAGGATCTGATAATCCCGCAATTACCGAGACCGAAGCCACCGTTATAATAATAGCCTATATTCTGCTGAATCTCCTCTTTCGCCTCTGTATTGGACTCCCTGCCATAAAAGAAGCCCGGCCTGACAGTTCCGGGAAAAGAATAGTATATCTCGTTCTTGCGATCATATGCCTTGTAATGGAAGTTTTGACCTTTCAGTTAGCGGTCATCGTGCCCATACAGGGCGGCAACATTGAAAAGCTGATACAGAGCGGTGAAATTATAGGCCCTCTTGCGATGTTTACCATTGAAGTCACATCATGTCTTGTACTCATACAGCTGCTTATATCGTCTCTGAAGCTGAAATATCTGAGACACGCGGCGAAAGCGGCAGGACCTGAAGTGTGAACAGGATGCTAGGCGAAAGCGGCAGGACCTGAAGGGCGAAAGGACATCGGCGAAAGCGATACGACCGGAGGAAGCAATAATGCAGGAAGATTTTCATTATTATGCCACATACTGCGCAGCGTATCTTGCGGGCTACACTCCCGAAGAGAGCAGCGAAATTGCATATTCAGCCCAGTTCGTCGATCTGTGCACAAGGACTCTGCTCGAGAAACTTAAGGGACCGGTCCAGGCTGCCACGACACAGTCACAGCTTGAACTCGCTGACGCGAAGACGGATATTCCGGGGCTGCAGGATATAACAAGGATCTGGTCCTCCTTCCATTTTCTGCCGGGAGACCTGTACGTTAAAAAGAAATGGAGAGGCAGACGTTATATGCAGAGATACAGGCTGATCTGCAACCCGGACAGCGACCTCATCGTCGAGACGGTACAGCTTGCCAAAGGAAAGGGTCCGCAGGCCGCAGGCCTTGCCATGCACATCCTCGCCGACACGTGGGCGCATAGGTATTTTGCGGGGACGCCGTCATTTGTAATAAACAACGCGACCTCTTTTTACGAGTTAAAGGGGGAATCCGCGAGTGACGATGATACGCGCATAATTTTCCGCCACAACCCCACAGCCCGCGATGATCCGGAGACGAATTATTACACCAACACGATCTACCAGAACGATGAGAGAAGCATAATGAATCTCGGACACGGCAGGGCGGGGCATTTGCCCGATTACAGCTTTATGCGCTACAGATACCTGCCCGCATGGGGAGATTACGAAATCATTATAAAGGACAACCCCAGGGACTACTGGCACGCGTTCTGCCAGATGGTCTACGCGATGAAATATCTTCGCGGGGAGCGGGACAGCTTTGAGAAAAAGCACTACGAGGAAGAAAACCTGGAAATGTGGAAGAGCGATATCATGCGGATCCTCGAGAAAAGACAGCTTATTGCCAGCGATGACTGGAAAGTATTCGGGTTCGGGCTTTCAGGTGTCAGCCTGGAGGATTTCAACATTGAGAAGTACCAGGCAGAATACGTCGCTGCCGCGAGCGATGAAAAATACAGCACATTTCTCGGCAGGTTCTTCCTTGCAGCCCTTGCTCAGAAGAGTATGGTGACCAACAGGATCTTCATGTCCCGAAACCGGCTGGCTGGCTTCTCTGTCAACTATGATAAGCGCGGCTTGAAGGGGATACGGGATTACTGGAAGCTTGTTGAGATGAGAAAGCGGGGCGATGGAAATGGGTAAAGCCAGAAGAGTATTCAATGTTCTGACGGGACTGTTCGTCATACTTTTCGGACTTTTCATGTTCAGCGGTCAGGATCAAGCATACAAAGCGATGCTTTTTTTCCTTGAGATTGCGATGATCATCCGCGGCGTGAGACTCCTTGTCTATTATAACAGCATGGCCAGGCATATGGTCGGCGGCAAAATCATTTTATATGAAGGCATATTCTTCCTGGATGTAGGGCTGCTCTTTATTAACATTGATGACCTTCCGTGGATGTATGTGATGATGTATCTAGTCATCGGTCTTGCAATATCGGGAGTTGTCGATCTGCTTCGCGCAAACGAGATCCGCCTCCTCGAATCCGGTCACTGGAAATATCAGGCCTTCACCGGGATCGTTAAGATTACGGCAACTATAGTCAGTTTTGCAAGCATTAAGTATCCGTTCATTCTGGTGAACGTCTATTCGTTCGGCGTTATCCACTCGGGAGCGGCAAGAATTGTCTCGGCACTGCGGCCGGGGGCGATTGTTTATATCGAATGATAGGCTGATTTTGACCTAAAAGGCTGTACGGAGGTTTATGAGCCGACAGCAAACATCATCTTCATCGAAAAGCGCATATCCTTCCCTGCGAGCTTTAAAATGCTGCGCATTTTAGATCTCTCAGTCGGATATGCAATGCTTTTCTCACGAAGAAGGATGTTATGCTGCCGGCAACGAAATGCAAGAACAGCCTATCTGAACTGTATGAAGCTTGCCGAGCCCAAAGGCAGCAATCGCGCCTCGGAAGCAGGATTTTGCTGCTTCTGCCGAAGATCCGATGAAACTCGCCGAGACCAAAGGCAGCAAACACGCCTCAGAAGCAGGATTTTGCTGCCTCTGCCGAAGACCCGATGAAACCCATTTTGGTCAAAGGCAGCAATCACGCCTCGGAAGCAGGATTCAGTGTTCTATGCTCTGATATATAGTGGTATTTACCTATATAATGTATAATAAAAATGAACTGCGCAGGAAAGGAGGACCCACATGACTGAACGTGAATTTACGAAGCTGGCTTCAGAACTCTTCGACGAAGGATTCCGGGCAGCCGACACCGAGGCAGTCGCCGAGAAGACGAAGCTTTCTGGCGCGGAGCTGGAGAAGATCATGGATCTGATCGCCTACTATGCTCAGCAAGAGTTTTTCGAGCACTGATGCAGGCTCTCCCCCAGGATGAAACACAGACTGCACATTTTGTCTAATTTACATAATTTTTTAAATAGGATGACATAAGTCATTGGTAAGATGGTATAATAGGTCCATCAAAATAAGTGCACAAAGCACTCAGGAAGGAGGGTCCTATGACCGGTTTACCATTAATTTTTGTTTTCATCCTTGCTATCGTGGCGATGATCCTAATGATATCTAAATTTAAGATTCATCCGTTCGTCTCCATCATGTGCATCTCCCTTATCCTCGGCGTGATCGCGGGCATTCCGCTCGTCGACACCACCCTCGAGGATGGGACCGTCCGGAGTGGTCTTGCAAATGTCATCGGCCAAGGCTTCTCAGGCACATTCTCCAGTATAGGTATCGTTATTATTCTCGGTGCCCTGATCGGCAGCATTCTTGAGCAGACAGGTGCTGCTCTGAAGCTCGCTGACATGGTCATCAATCTTGTCGGAAAGAAGAATCCTGTTCTTGCTATGGAACTTATGGGTTGGGTCGTTTCCATCCCGGTTTTCTGTGACTCCGGTTTCGTCATCCTGAACCCGATCAGAAAAGCTCTTGTATCCAGAACCGGTGCTTCATCGGTCGCGATGTCCATAGGTCTCGGCAGCGGACTTTACATCGCCCACGTATTCATCCCGCCGACACCGGGTCCGATCGCCGCAGCCAACACCCTCGGCATCGGCGACAACCTGCTCCTTGTCATGGGCATGGGCGTTGTGTGTTCGATACTTCCGCTGATTGCGGGGCTTGTATTTGCAAAACAGATCGGCAAATCTGTGAAAGCGGCAGACGAAGCAGATGCCGGCGAAGTCACAAAGTCCTATGAAGAGCTCGTTGCCGAGTACGGCAAGCTTCCGAGCGGCTGGTCAGCACTTGCTCCGATCATCGTCCCGATCATCCTCATGGGTGTTTCTTCGGTGGTCACAATGGCGGGCATGTCCGGTGCAGCCATCAGCCTTCTCAAGTTCCTCGGAACTCCGATCATTGCTCTTGCAGTCGGTACGATTTTTGCGGTAGCACAGCTCTCCGGCGCGGGCAAGTTATCTGATTTCTACGATATCACGAACGATACTCTGAAGACAGTCGGCCCGATCCTCTTCGTCACGGCAGCCGGCGGTGTCCTCGGAAAGGTCATCTCCTCGTCCGATATGGTGAATTACATCACATCCCACGCAGAGATCCTCTCCAAGATGGGCATCTTCTTCCCGTTCATCCTTGCAGCTATCCTGAAGTCCGCACAGGGCAGTTCCACTGTCGCACTGACAACGACGGCCGGCATCGTTGCCCCGCTTCTTCCGGTACTTGGTCTCGGCAGCCCGATGCGCACGGTCCTCGCCTGCATGGCGATCGGCGCGGGCGCTATGACCGTATCACATGCAAATGATTCCTACTTCTGGGTCGTCACCAACTTCGGCGCTATGACTCCCGAGCAGGGCTATAAGACACAGACGATGTGCACACTGGTCATCGGTATTGCAGGTATCCTCGAAGTATTCCTTCTGTCGCTGTTCCTGCACTGATGTTCCTTAAATTCAAGTCTCGCCCGCGAGGCTTGGCACGGGATTCGGGTCGGCATAGTTCCCAATCGAATTCCTGTGCATCTTCACCGGGTTACTGCCTACGCCGCAGCCCATAGCAACACACTAATTGCAAATATCTAAAAGGAGTTATGTGACATGAAACTACTATTTGCATCCGATTCATTTAAGGGCACTCTCACAAGCGAACAGACCGTAGAGCTTCTTGCTAAAGCAGCCAAGAACGTTTTCGGCGATATCGAGTACAGCGGCGTCGCGGTCGCTGACGGCGGCGAAGGCACGACAGATGCTGTCATCTCCGCAGAGAACGGTGAAAAGATTTACGTCGACGTCCATGGACCTCTGATGGAGGAGACAAGGGCATACTACGGCTGCTTCGGCAAAGACAAGGCTGTCCTCGAGATGGCTGCGGCTTCCGGCCTTCCGATGGTTCCGAACGAACTCAGAAACCCGCTGAACACAACGACCTACGGCACAGGCGAACTCATTCGCGACGCTCTTGACAAGGGCTTCACGGATATCTCTATCGCGATCGGCGGCAGTGCTACAAATGACGGCGGCATGGGCTGCGCAAGAGCCCTCGGTGTCAAGTTCCTCGATGCGGACGGCAATGAGCTTGAAGGCTTTGGCCGCGACCTCGAGAAGGTCGTCAAGATCGACGCTTCCGGCATCGACCCGCGCGTCAAGGATGCAAAGATCACTGTTATGTGCGATGTCACGAACCCGCTCTGTGGTAAGGACGGCGCTACCAATACATTCGGTGCCCAGAAGGGCGGCACACCGGAAATCCTCGAGCGCCTCGAAGCAGGTATGTGCAATTACCGCGACATTATCAAAGCCCAGTTCGGCATCGACCCTGACCAGATCCGCGGCGGCGGCGCTGCGGGCGGCCTCGGCACAGCTCTCATGGTCTTCCTCGGCGGCGAGATGAAGTCCGGCATCGACACAGTTCTCGACCTCATCGATTTTAACGGCCGTCTGGACGGCGTTGACCTGGTCGTCACCGGCGAGGGCAGAACAGACTGGCAGTCCTGCTTCGGCAAGGTCATGCAGGGTGTCGGCGAGCGCTCCAAGGCTAAGGGTGTTCCGGCCGTCGGTCTGTGCGGCAGCCTCGGCAAGGGCGCTGACCAGATCTTCGATCACGGCATCGTATCTCTGATGACGACTGTCGACGCACCGATGCCGCTCCAGGATGCGCTTGACCGCGCGGAGGAGCTGTATTATCTCGGCGCGATCCGCATGTTCCGCTTCATCAAGGCAGGTATGGGTATCTGATTTAATATTTGAAATATCAAGCATAATGGGGCTGCCGCATCTGCGGCAGCCCCATTGAAATTTCTGAGGCGTGTTTGCTGCCTTTGGTCTAGGTGGGGTTCATCGGGTCTTTGTCAGAGAGAGCAAAATCTGGATTTGCGTTTATTGATACATGTGGTACAATAAGCCTACGACTGACTTTGAAAGGGAATAAAAACATGAAAGCTATGCTTGACCACGTGGCACTTAACGTGCGCGATTTTGAATGGTATCTGAACTTCTTTGAAGAAGTATTTAACATGAAGGAAGAGAAACGTCAGGGGGACATGCCCTACAGAAAATTCTGGCTTGACGGTGGAATCCAGCTGTGTGAGTGCCAGGTCGATACCGGCTCGGCAGGTCCGATGGACCACATCTGCTTCGTGTCCGATGACGTCGACGCCGTGATCGACGCGGCCAAAGCCCGCGGATGCATAACAGTCCCTTATAAGCCCACCTGGTTCATTCTGCCGAACGGTGTTGTTATTGAAATGAAAAAGCAGTAATGCTCAGCTATCGAATTTACAAGAAGTTTTGTGCCTTGTGCGCAAACACGCGAAAGGAAAGCATATAATGAAAAAGAAATTCTGGAGCGTTATGCTTGTCGTTGCCCTGCTCGGCGTCGCCGGGTGCCTTGGCTTCATCGCCTGGCACATCTTCTCCGATATGGGCGCGCAGCAGGTCTACGAGGAGACGATAGACCTGGTCACCCACCCGAGGGACGAATCTACTCCCGCCGATGAGAGCGGTGAAGAGGATGTGGGAGAATCCGGTCTGACGGTCGCGGATATAGAATCCGTAGAATTCACCGGAGAGCGTGAAGGCGAGGAAGCGCCGCTGCCCCCGGACATCTTCTCAGGTCTCGGCAACCGCGTCGACTTTGACCTGCTCCTCGACATCAACCCGGATCTCTACGCGTGGCTGCTTGTCAATGACACGAACATCGACTACCCGGTCGCGCAGCATCCTGAAGATGACTACTTCTATCTGAATCATGATATGTACGGCGAGCCGAGATTTGCAGGATGTCCCTATACGATGCTTGCAAATAAAATGGACTTCTCCGACCCCAACACCGTCATCTACGGCCACAACATGAAGAGCGGGTCCATGTTCAGTACGCTGCACTATTTTGAGGACGCCGATTTCTTTAACACGCATCCTTACATATATGTGTATACTCAGGATAAGATTTTGGTTTATGAGACATTTGCAGCCAGATTCTTCACTGACGACGACGTGCTCACAGTATATAATAACTTTGAGGATGAAAAATCATTCCAGCAGTTCCTGGATGACATATACAACAACAGGAGTATGCGGAACAACATCCGGAGCGACTTCGAAGTAACGACCAAAGACCGGATCCTGACTCTGTCGACCTGCGTCGGAGGCTCGCCCGAGGAGAGATTCCTCGTGCACGCCAAGCTGATGTGGGAAGGCAGCGAATCAGAACTTGAAGAGGCGCAGCGAAAAATAGAAGAAGGCATTCTGGAAAGCCAAGCAGCGGAAAATACGGTGCCGGAGGCGACAACGGAGGGATAAAACAGAATGACAGATCAACCATCAGAAGGCAGGGGCAATTTTGAACCTGCCAATGAGATAAGTGAAGAAAGCTATATTCCTGTCGAAGAGTATCGGGCTGAGCCTGAAGTAAGACGCAGCCTTGCGTCACACCACAGGTCTCACCATCATCATTCGAGTTCGGGCAGCAGTTCGGGGAGCTACAGCAGCTCGGGTGCAGGTTATAGCAGCAGCTCGGGCAGTTACAGCAGCTCGGGCAGCGGCTCCGGACAATACAGCAGCCCGGACGCAGGATATGGTCGAAGCACCGGAGGCTACAGCGACGGTTACAGCGTCGGGTATGAGGCCGGATACCGCAGCAGCCACCATAGCAGCCAGGGAAACTACAGCGACGGTTTCAGTGCCGGATATGAAGCGGGACTGCGCAGCAGCCAAAGCCGCAGCAGCCGATACAGTGACGGTTACGATGACGGCTATGAGAGCGGGTATCGCAGCAGCCATCACAGCAGCAGCCATCACAGCAGCCACCACCACAGCAGTCATCACAGCAGCTCGTCTTCCGGCAGCAAGCCGGGACGCCTTGCGTCGCACCACAGATCGCGCCACCATCATCACCATCACCACCATTCCGAGAGTGCGCAGACAGATCAGAACTATGTGAGCACATTTGAAGCGCTGCCGATTGAAACCGGCAGGATCGGAACGGAAGTGGAAACGGTAGACCTTCCGCTCACACTGGAAGAGATGAAGAACCTGCCCTACGAGGAGCAGGCAGTTCGACTGGAGGATATACGCTATGCGGACCGCGGGCAGCGTCCGGAAGACGTATACTATGCGGACCGCGGGCAGCGTCCGGAAGACGTATATTATGCGGACCGCGGGCAGCGTCCGGAGGACGTATATTACGCAGACCGCGGGCAGCGCCCGGAAGACGTCTACTACGCAGATCGCGGAGGACGTCCGGAAGACACGTACTATTCGGACCGCAGCGCAAGCGAAGGGCAGCGAAATAATTCAGGCCAGGAGGTGGGCCGCACACCCGGACCGCTGGCATCTACCATTGTAGCCGCAAGCGCCATAAATCCGCCAAAGACGCTCGACGCGTCCACCATTGAATCGAGCGGAAGCCGTCGACGCAGGAAAAAACAGCAGAAACGCCAGACAATCCTCGGTGTGCTTGCCAAGATCCTAATCGTCTTTATACTGCTCATCATCGCCTCCATCGGAGGGCTCGTTTATCTTCGCTACCGCGGTCAAAAAGCCATGTCGCATAAAGCGGAAGATGTCAAGCTGAACATGGATAAAGAAAACACACCGGATGATGTCGAAGCAATCGAGGACGACGGAAAGACAATCACTTACAAAGGGGAAAAATACCGCTGGAATGACAACGTCTCCACGATCCTCTTCCTGGGAAGTGACCGAACAGTCGAGCAGCAGGAACAGCGGGAATCCGTCATCGGCACCAACGGCCAGGCGGACACGATCCTTCTGGGCGTGATCGATAACAAGAATAAAAAGATCTCTTTCATCAATGTCAACCGCGATACGATGACCAACGTCGCCCAGTACACTCCTGACGGCGATTACGCGGGAGATAAGCAGATGCAGATCTGCCTCGCCTACTCCTACGGCAAGGATAACGAGGAAGGCTGTGAGAGGATGGCCTCCACCGTATCGAACCTGCTCTACGGAATCCCCATCGACGCCTACGCGCGGATCTCTTACGACGCGGTCCCGATGCTGAACGATTCCGTCGGCGGCGTGACTGTCAAGGTGCTCGAAGATATGTCATCTGCTGACCCGGCACTGGTCAAGGATGCCAAAGTGACCCTGACCGGCAATCAGGCCCTCCGCTATATCCGCTGGAGAAATAGAATGGTCACAGAGACAAATGAGCTCCGTATGGCAAGGCAGAAGCAGTACTTCTACGCGTTCATTAACCGGACGATAGAGGCGACACGTGCCGATCTTACTCTGCCGCTCGGTCTCTACAACAACGCTAAGCCCTACATGACGACCGACATTACTCCGTCCCGGGTGACCTACCTGACGTCGAAGGTACTGGAATACGGTGTCAAAGGGGACGCGATTCACTCCGTCGCCGGCAGTTCCACCGACGGTGCGAGCGGTCTTGTAGAGTTTCATGCGGATGATGTGAAACTGTATGAGATGATACTGAACACATTTTATAATAAAGTGAAATAAGATTTCCGCATACAACCAGATGATGTCCTGCAAAAGCCGGGAATCATCTGACAACGGAGCGGCAAAACACGTCAACTGCCCACGGCCAAATGGCCGTGGGTTTCCAACTTTGACGAATGAGGATAGTATTTATGAAGATCCCTCTGTGGCTGAAAATACTCATATCGGTCATCTGCGTCGCCGCCGTCGCAGTTATCATGATGAGGGGCGACGAGACGCCGGAATATGCGAAAGCGGGATCCGCGGGGGCAGCGGAAGAGGTTGTCGACGGTTTTGAATTCAACCCGGAAGAGCTGACCTATGATGGGAACGGCGACCTCGACCTTCTAAAGGGGGTGTCACTGCCCGGGTTTACGAGGCAGGAGCTTGAGGAGCGGACATTTGCTTCAATCGAGACTGCCGGAGCCCTGTCAAAGAAGAGGGTCGAGTACACGGCCGAAAAAGACGGAGTACGCTATCGATCCCTTCGTAACCTGCATCTTTCGGGTTACACCGGGCCGAAAATCATCATGCCGAAGCATATCCCGGACGTTAAAGAGAATATGATCGAGCGGTTCGGAAGTCTGCTCAAGGAGGAAGAGGATTTTAAGGTGGACGGCGGCTTCGGGAACGATGTTTCCGCCCATATGGAGGTGGAAGCGGAGCGGTCAACGATTGATTCGTCACTTGTCCACTACACCATCAGCATAGAGAATGTGTTCGGAGACCGTGACCGTGTGATCCAGGATGTGGTCCTCTCCGGAGAGATACCCGTTATTGTGCTGACGACGCCGGAAGTCAGGATAGGCATAAGACAGGAATTTGATCCGCGCGATTACATAGCCCGGGCGGAGATGGCGGACCATTCATCAGCCGTGGATGCGGTCTTGATTGACGGTACTGTCAATACCAACGAGGCCGGGGAATATACACTGACTTACGAGCTTTACGGTGAGTCAGTCAGTTTGAGAGTGATAGTAGAGTAAAAAATTATGGGCAGCCGGGTACGGCAGCCAGTCAGTAATATAAAAGTGCAGTTATCAGAGCTCAAATAACTCGGATAACTGCACTTACTATATGAAGAGAATATTAGAAATCCATCGCCATCTTCGCTGCCTCGTCTTCATCGAGCTCCGTCACCCGGGTCTCCATGACCCGGTAGACCCGCTGGCAGAGATTCAGCACGCTCGGGCGATGTGTTGTCACGATCACCGTGCGGTTCGGCTGGCGCTTCACAATATTGCGGAGCACCTGGCGCTCCGTCGTCACATCGAGGGCACTGGTGGCCTCATCGAGCAGCAGGATCGGGGCTCCTGCCAGAATCGCACGGGCGATGGAAATGCGCTGAGCCTGACCGGCAGAGAAGCCGCGGCCGCGCTCACCGACAGGGGCGTCAAGCCCGCCGGGCTTTGCGGAGACAAAATCCCAGGCGCAGGCCATCTTCAGCGCTTCAATGAGCTCCTCGTCGGTCGCGTCCTCGCGCACCATTCGCAGGTTTTCTGCGACCGTCCCGGTAAGGATTGCATTTGTCTGGGGGACGTAGGCGAAGAGGTGACGCGTGTTCGCATTGGCATCTACCACATGACCTCCGGCTTCAATGGTCACATGACCGACCTCCGGGCGAATGAGCCCGAGGACCAGGCGGATCATAGTCGTCTTGCCCTCGCCGGATGGCCCGACCAGCGCGACGATTTCTCCCGGTTCCGCAACGAAATCGGAATCCGTGATGACCTTCTGATCCTCCAGATAGGCAAAATTCACGTCGCTCATGCGCACGGTGTAACCCATATCCCGGAAGGCATCCATCTCGCTGCTCTCCGGAATGTGGACCTCCTTGGGAAGCTCCACCAGTTCGCGTACCCGGTGGGCTGAGACCGAACTCTGCAGGAACGCAGGGATGATACCGACCACACGGTTAAAGGCTGCCGACAGGGCTGCCCGCTGCTGCAGGAACAGCGTCATTGTACCGTATGTGATCGAGTGGGCCCACAGAAGGAACAGACAGTAGCAGAACGCGGCCATCTGTATCACGCTGCCGAGAATAGACATGAAGATATTCGTCTTGATCGAGAACATATTATACTTCAGAGAGACATCCTTAAACTGCTGCTGCCAGTTCCGCAGCTTGGCGCTGTATCTGTCCGTGATGCCGAAACTTTTGATCGTGTCGAAGTTGTAGAAGGTCTCGACCTCAAAGCTCATCATTTTCGAGGACATCTCGCGTACTTTTTTGTTGTACTCCCTCTGTCTGGAAATCAGGTAGTGCGAGGAGAGCAGAAGGAAAGGCGCGCTTGCAAATGCCAGCAGCGCCATCACCACATCATAATGCAATATGACAAAGAAGGTCGCGATAAAGTGGTAGAGGGCGATGATGATCGTGGGCAGCCACGAAATGGCGTTTCCGGACACTGTTCCGACATCAGAATTGAAGCGGTTCAGCACGTCACCGTTGCTGTACCTGCTGAGTGCGAGCCAGTCCGAGTCAATGATCTTATCGAAAATATCCGCCTGAATCGAGTTATTGATATCGATACTGAGCTTCATTGTGATTCGGCTAAGAAATGAGCTGATGACCAGTGAAAATAGCGTCGAGCCAATCATTATGACCATAAGAAGGGCGAATTTTTCTGTCTTGTAGCCGGTTATGATGTCGATCAGGTACTTGCTCGCGACACTGCCCACAAGTCCGAGCGTTGTGCTCACGATGCCGAGAATGACATAGAAGATAATCGCTCCCTTGTAGCGGGCGCTGTAAGTAAAGATCCACTTCCAGTCATCCAAGATCTCTGTGAAGGTGCCGTCGCGCCAGCTCGAAAAGAGGGCTTTCGCAGCCTCGTAGGAGCTATTCAGATTATATTGACTCAGGTTGTTACCCTGGTCGTTGTTATTACTCATATCTGCCAAGGGAGGCCTCCTGACTATTACAGATATTTTCGCATGTATAGACTAGTACCGCCGATTCGGCGGTCTTATACATCATAACCCGAACAATAGAAATTTTCCACCAGAAAAGATAGGCATACACGTCTAACGGTGGCAATCGGTAAGTGAAGGGCTCGTTGCGAGGGAGGCATATGTGTGGTAAGATTCAGAATATAATGCTGAACTATTTACGCAGGTAAGTGTGTCTGAACACAAAGAAATGTTTGATATTGTACGAAGGGGGATTCTTATATGTCCCGTGCCACAATTATAAAAATAGCGATATCTGTCTTCTGCCTCATTGCTCTGGTTCTCCTCTATGTCTTCGGAGGACGGGTAATAGAATATGATGATCCGGTAAGTGTGGCCAATCAAGCTGACGATGCCAGAGATGCCTTCGCCTTCGATCCCGAGACTTTGGTCTATGACGGTACCGGCGATCTTGATTTACTTGAAGGTGTCACTCTTGAAGGCTACGATGAGGACCAACTCGAAAAAATGGTCTACATCCGCATTTCGACCGGAGACAGCCTTTCGGAAAAAATCATCGAGTATACTGCAGACACAGACGACGGCCGTGTCCGCTCGATGCGGAACCTGCTTCTTCGGAACTACAACGGTCCGTCAATTGTGCTGCCGGATGAGATGCCGACCGTAACCATGAGCACCGTTGACCATATCAAGGATCTCATGCCGGAGGGCAAGACCTATCGCGTCGACGACGGTTTCGGCAATGACCTACGTGCGAACGTGGAGATTGATGCGGCCCGCTCTCCGATGAATTCTTCGGAGGTGAACTATTCATTTATTCTGGAAAATGCATTTGGTGACAGAACGGTGGCTAAGGCGGATGTGATTATATCTGATGCTCCAGCCACGATTATCCTGACCGACACGGCGATAACAATACGTACGAGCGACTATTTTGACCCGTATACGTATGTTCAGAGTGCAACGACCGAGGACGGCGGATCCGCTATGGATGAAGTCGTCTGCGATGAGATCGATACAAGTGTCGCGGGTGAGTACATAGTTAACTACGAGCTTCAGGGTCAGACTGCGTCCCTTCGGGTGACGGTGACGGATTAATATGATATACGTCAGTAACCTGTACTGCCATATATAATTCAGGGGGACGAGTTCTCCCTTGCGCAATAAAAAGCGGACCCACGCAATTGTCGTGAGTCCGCTTTCTTACTAGCAATTATTTAGTATTAAGCCTCGTCTCTCTTCTTCTTGCTGAGTACCGCAACAGAAGCAAATGCAGCAGCGCCAAGTCCGCCATAGAATACGAAATCAACCTCACCGGTCTTCGGAGACTTACCCGGCTTGCACGGTTTCTTCGGCGGGCATGTTACCTTCGGTGTCGGTGTGATTGTGACATTTTCCGGGCTGTATTTCGGATCTTTTCCCGCTGCCAGCACCGGCATAGCAGATGTTGCTGTGATAACTGCTACCATGATGAGTGCAAATGCTTTCTTTTTCATTTTCTCCCCCTAACTAATTCACAACAATAGAAATATCAGTGCGGGTCCTTCCCATGCAACGTATCTATAAAATGAAGTAAAAGAACCTGAATACTCTGTAACTACATTACCTATAATATGCTGAAATACCACCAATTGTCAAGGCTGATACGAAAAACAGTGTAATTCTCGGTAATTCATTACTAGTGAGTCTTCTTAGTGTTTATTATGATACAAACAAAGTCGATAAGGTGGGGTGAGAAAGGGAGTTATCCGAATTATAGAAATGCAATGCATTTACGTGTGTATACTTAAAAACTGCTTTATTTCAATTATGAAAGATTGAATCCATAACAGAAAAATGATAATATGGAACAACATGGGGGCAAATACTTGATTGGCTAGGACCTTTCAAGCATGCTCTATGACGTTCAATACACTTTGATGTTTTTTTTGCACATACAGATGCGTTCCTGAAAAACAATGAAAATGGAATTCTAATATGCTTGATATACACATCCACATTCTCCCAGGTGTCGATGACGGCGCCCAGGACTATGACGATGCCATTGGTATGGCTGAACTTGCCCTCCAGAGCGGCGTAACGACCATTGTTGCTACCCCGCACGCAAACCAGATGGGCCGCTTCGAAAACTTTTATACTGCTGAACTATCCCGCCGATTTGAAAGGCTCGAGGATATGCTGCACAGCAGCCGCCGAGGGCTGCGGGTTCTCGAAGGTCAGGAAATCATGGCATCTGACGACATGGTCCAAAAAATTAAGGACGGGAGACTGATCAGCTTGAATCACACCCAGTATTACCTCATCGAGTTTCCATTTGACGCTTCTCCAGGCTGGATCACTGACCGACTTACAGACGTAATTCGACTTGGAAAAACCCCTCTCATCGCTCATGTGGAGCGCTATTACTGTGTGCAGTACGATCCGAGTTATGTTTATGACTGGATCGAAATGGGATGCCTTACCCAGATGAACAAGGGAAGCGTCTTCGGAAAATTCGGAAAAGAAGTCAAGCGGGCTACCGTTCCGCTGCTCAATTTTGAACTTATACACTGTATCGCTAGCGATGCCCACAGTGCGGTGCAGCGGACGCCCTGGATGAGGGATATACAGAAATTCTTAGTAGAAAACTTTGATCAGGAATATGCGTATCGACTGCTGGATGACAATCCATACAGAATTGTTACAGGGCAGGAGATTCGATCATATGCGCGCGACCCGCTTAGATTATAAAAGGAGAATGATAACATGCTCAGAAAATCACGTACATTTGTGGTGATATTTTTTATAATTTCAGTTGCAATTTTTACTGTATTTCGGGTGACAAGGGCTATAGCAACTGACCGGACATTACCGGTGATTGAAATGGACAGTGAATCCATTACCGTGTCAGTGAAGGACGGCGATGAGGCAATTCTGAATGGCGTAAAGGCAAAAGATGGAAAAGATGGAGACATTTCAGATAATCTGTTTATTGAATCCCGAACAACTTTCCTTGAAAAAGGACGATTCGAAGCCACAATTGCAGTTTCGGATAAAGATAATCATATAAGTAAAGCAACTCGGGAGGTTATTTACAAAGATTATCGTTCACCACAGTTTTCATTAACGAATCCTTTAAAATATCAGAATACTCGCGAAGCCGAGGACGATATTAATATTACTAAAGGTCTCAGTGCCAATGATGTTATCGACGGAAATATAAATAATAAAATAAAGATTTCTAGTGATTATTCTATTAACAGTAATAGTCCAGGGGATTAGTGTTCAGGATTCCATGTACAGGCGGTATGTTCGCATTTGGTGCGTGATATATCCGGCGAGGAAAGTCTTGACCTTTATAATAAGGAAGGCTAGAACTGTAGCGGAGAAGTCTGGAATCAGAAGAATAGTCCCCAGGAAAAATGATTGAAATTAATAAGAAAACCTGAGAAACACTACTCGTTTATTCCGCTCTCGCTTGTGCATAACAGCGAAATATGATACACTTGCAACGGTATGTTCAAAAATAGGTAAGATGTTCAGATAACATGAAAGGAAAATGCAAATGCTCAGAAGAACAAAGGTTTTCGTGATTTTGTTTTTCCTGATTTCTGTCGGAGTCTGGAAAGGCTACGACATATATGCCGGTCTTCAGGCAGATAACTCACAGCCTGTCATTACTATGGAAAGCGAGTCGCTCACTGTCTCGGTGAAGGATGGGGACAGCGCACTGCTTGAGGGGGTTACAGCGGAGGATGCCGGTGACGGAGATCTGACAGACAAGATTTTTATTGAGAGCCGCAGGAACTTTATTGAAAAAGGTAAATTTACTGTGACATATGCGGTGGCAGACTCTGACAGCCATGTTGCGCGGGCAACGCGGGAGATAGTATACAGCGATTATGTTTCGCCCCAGTTTGAACTCACTGAGCCGCTCGAGTTCGCAGCCACCAGAAGCGCACAGGAAGATGTTGATATAGCGGCTAACCTCTCCGCTCACGATGTGATCGACGGAAATATATCCAACAGGATTCGCATCTCTGGAGATTATACAATGAGCAGCCATACAGCCGGCGAGTACCCCATGGAATTCATTGTCATGAACAGCCTGGGAGATACGGTATCGCTCCCTGTCACTGTAAAAATATATGGCACTTCGTACAGCCAGCTGCCTAAGATTAAATTAAAAAAGTATCTGTTGAATGTGCAGGCGGGAACGGAAGTTGATCTCGATAGTATGGTCGAGAGCATTGAGTACCGCGGAGTGACTTACAAAAGGGAAGAAGACGGGGCATTCTACAGCGGTGAGTATGATAAGTATGGGGAAGCAATAACCATTCCGGCAAGTCGTATTTCCTACTCGGGCGAGGCGGACATGAGTGAGCCCGGAGTTTACGAGATTACTTATACATATGATGACAGCGAAGAAGAGATTACGAATAATACGAGACTGTATCTAGTAGTCTACGATTAAAAACCTGATTCAAAGGAGTATATATGGGACAGGGGTTCAGAGCAAAATCGATCGACATTGCCAGCATCCTGAAGGATGTCCTGAGACAGTGCTGGCTGATCGTACTTTTTGCTGTTTCAGTCGGGCTTTTGGCCAATACATTTGCCAAGGTCCGGTATGTTCCCAAGTACACAACAAAAACCACGTTTGTTGTCAACACACAGGGAACAAACACTTCAGTGTATTCTAATATTTCAAATGCAGTCGAGACCGCAGAACGATTCAGGTCCGTTCTGAGCAGTACACTATTCAAGCGTGAAATAGCTAAGATCCTCGAACAGGAGGAATTCACGGCAGACACTTCTGTCGATGTACTTCCGGAAACGAACCTGATGACACTTAAGGTCTCGGATGGGTCGGCGGTGGAAGCCTACGAGTGCATCCGGGCTATTATGGAAAACTACAGCACGATTTCGGACTACATAGTTACCGGTGTTGTGCTTGACGTCATAGAGGAGCCGGAGTTTCCCGGCGCACCGTCCAATTCGAGCGGTACGGGAAGATTCGGAAGGATCGGATTACTGCTTGGAGCTCTCATCGGCATCCTTTATGTGGCATATTTTTCCTACCTCAAGGATACGATAAAGAATTCAAGGGAAGCGTCGTCTAAACTTGCCGCGCGCCTTCTCGGCAGTATTTACCATGAGCGCCGCGGAATCACCAGGCGCAGGACGAAACGTGCTGCCATGATCATGACGAACCCGATTCTCAGCTTCCGGTATGCGGAGTCCTGCAGACTTACTACGTCGCGCATCCGAAGCCGTATGGATAAGGAAAAGGCTAAGGTGGTTCTGGTCACCAGTGTCGCTGAGAATGAAGGTAAATCCACAGTCGCGGCCAACCTCGCGCTTGCACTGTCACAGGAGCGCAGACGGGTGCTTCTTATTGACGCGGATTTCCGCAAACCTTCACTGTATAAGATTTTCAATATTGATCCGAAGGAGACATCGGATTTCGTCAATGTTCTCCGCACAGGCAACGGCCTTGATACGATTATCCGCAAGTTCCCTCATCAGAACCTGCATTTTATTCTTAACAATGCGGCAACGGGTTCTATAGATGACGTTCTTGCCAATGGTATGTTCAAGACCATTCTTGAATTTGCCCGGTCGAATTTTGATTACATAGTTATGGATACAGCCCCGATGGGACTTGTACCGGATGCTGAAGGTCTCGCCCAGTTCGCGGATGCCAGTGTCATTGTTGTCCGTCAGGACAGGTCTGTTGCAAGAAACATTAATGACTGTATAGATACCTTGAATGCCACGAACGCACAGGTGCTTGGCACAGTATTCAACGATGTATCGTCGGGCACTTCCGCAGTCTTCGGCGGCTATGGCCGCGGTCTGAAGGCGGATGAACAGCAGGATGCGTCAGGCACTTCGGAAGATGATGGAGCCAATGCAGTTGCGGTGCCGGATTTCATGTATCTGGTCGACGATATGTGGAAGGGCTTCAAGAGATTCTTCTGGGTCATTCCGATCCTGGTACTTATCTTTTCTGCCGGTAACTACTATCGTGCGAGAGCAAGTTACAGGCCTACATATACGGCCTTTACATCATTTGCAGTAAGCACAAGGACCGCTCACGGATATACGAGCACTTACTACAATAAAGCGGTCTCGAACCAGATGGCCAAGACTTTCCCGTATATTCTGACCTCCGGAACTCTTCAGGAAGTAGTTAAGGCCGATCTGGGAGTGGACTCGCTGAATGGCTCTATTTCTGCGGAATCTTTCGAGAACAGCAGCGTATTTACAATCAAAGTTACATCTACAAAAGCGCAGGATGCGTATGACATTCTGCAGGCTGTAATCAACAATTATCAGTCTGTTGCCAGATATATCATCGGCGAGACACAGCTGAAAATCATTGATGATTCAGGCTTGCCGACCAAGCCTATGAACAGGGCCAATTACCGTGCAGACGCAGTCCGGGGAATCCGTATGGGTCTCGTTGCATCCCTGCTTCTTCTTATCCTGTACGCAATGACCCGCCATACTGTCCGCGGTGAGGAAGATCTTAAGAAACACCTTTCGCTCTCTTATCTTGGCGCGGTCCCGCATGTCAAGATGAAAGCGCGGAGCAGGCGAAATGAGACGACGATTCTCATGGACAGCAAGGAGGCGCCCGGCGCCCTCGGTGACTGCATGCGAACGATCCGAACCCGCTTTATCAGGGAGGCGGACGATGTCGAAGCTCAGAAAGTCTTGGTGACGAGTTCAATCGCTGAAGAGGGAAAGACTACTGTAGCAATTAACCTTGCGATTTCTCTTTCCAGACAGGATATTAAAGTAATTCTTATTGATGCCGATCTGAGAGATCCCTGCGTTGCGAAGGAGATGGGATTTGACCGCAATTCCTACAACTACGGGACGATCGATGTCCTGAAGGGCATGGCAGATCCGATGGACGCGCTTCTCAGCTACGGGAAATATTCGGTGCGTGTCCTGCCGGGCGGAAAGCCTGTCAAGGCTCCCGGTGTGATCCTCGGAAGCGAGGAGATGGAGCGGCTGGTCAACTATTACGCGAAGCAGTGTGACGTCGTTATTATCGATACGCCGCCCTGCGGTGTTGTGGCGGATGCTTCGATTGTCGCGAGACTTGTCGACGGCGCCGTATATGTTGTGCGCCAGGATTACGCAAGACTCGATAATGTTCTTGCCAATATTGAATCTCTGACGGATACCGGAGTACATATGCTCGGTTATGTTCTGAATGATACATCCCGCGGCATCACCGGCTACGGTTATGGCTACGGTTATGGCTACGGTTACGGCTATGGTTACGGTTACGGCTATGGCTACGGAAGTTACGGTAACTACGGCAATTACGGAAAGAAGAACGCGGACAAGAATCGAAAATAAGTCAAAATGGTAAAGTGAGCGAGGCCGGGGACATATGTATAAGAACGTGATAAAACGATATATAGATATTGTGCTCGCGTCCGTCGCTCTTGTCCTTGCTCTGCCCGTCATGGCGGTCACGGCGATTGCTGTAAAGCTGGATTCACCGGGACCTGTGATTTTTACACAGAAGAGGCTTGGATTAAACGGCAGGGAATTCGACTTCTACAAGTTTCGGTCGATGGTCGTGAATGCGGAACACACCGGTTCCGGGGTCTATTCTGATAAGAATGACGCCAGAGTGACCAGAGTCGGCAGGTTCATTCGGGCAACGAGTCTGGATGAGCTGCCCCAGCTCATAAATATCCTGAGGGGGGATATGAGCTGCATTGGGCCAAGACCTCCTCTCACGTATCATCCGTGGCCGATTGAAGAGTATACAGATGCCCAGAGACGGATGTTCGAGGTGAGACCGGGTGTTACGGGCTGGGCTCAGATTCACGGCAGAAAAGATGTGGAGTGGCATAAGAGGATCGGAATGAACGTCTGGTATGTTGACCATTGCTCTTTTAGGTTAGACACGATTATATTTTTTGCAACAATCTTTAAAGTTATTACAGGTGCTGACAACGAAAATAAGGGTGAGACTCTGAAGAAGTGACAATAGAGGTTAAGCACGAATTGTGAAGGGGAATAAATGCTTAAATTAATGTATATAACAAACAACCCTGATGTCGCCAGAATTGCCCAGGACGCGGGTGCCGAGCGTATCATGGTTGACATGGAGTATATAGGTAAGGACGAGCGGCAGAAAAGGTTCGGGACGCCTCAGAATCGTCACACTTTCGAAGATATTCAGAATATCAGAAAGGTTGTTGACAGATCTCAGTTGGTCGTCAGGTGCAACCCAATCCACCGGGGAGTGGAAGATTATCCTGATTCGCGCATAGAGACAGAGAGAATTATCAATCTCGGCGCGGATGTGATTATGCTGCCTTACTTTAAGAGCCCCGAGGAAGTTCGGGAACATATAAGCTACGTGAACGGCAGAGCGAAGATATATCTTTTAGTTGAGACTTCCCAGGCTGTCGATCATCTGGATGAAATCCTCGAGATATCGGGAATCGACGAGATACATATCGGGCTTAACGACCTTGGAATCTGCTATAACAAGAAATATCTCTTCGAAGTGCTTGCGGACGGTACTGTCGACAGGATATGCGATAAAATCCGTAAGAAGGGTATTCCCTACGGAATCGGAGGAATCGGAGTTCCCGGAAAGCCGTTCAGTCTGAGAGAGCACATGGTTCCTGCTGAGATGCTGATCCGCGAGCAGTACAGACTGAATTCGTCAGGCGTTATTCTGTCCCGGGCATTCTGCAACACAGCCAGGACACAGAACCTGGATGAGATAAGAGCTATATTCGAAAATGGCATCAGAAATATAAGGAATGTTGAACAGGAATGTATTGCCGGCGGTGTTGATTACGCTGCCAACAGAGAAATGCTGCAGCGCATGGTCGCAGATATAGCATCCGCAATCTGAGAACGGCGGTTCCGCCCTGTGGTGCTGATTTCTTAAATGGGGAGGCGCGATCTGCCTGTCCTGGGAGGGTCGTAATGGAACTTCTTGTAACAGGTGCATTTTCTGGTGCAAAATTGCATATGAGAGATCTTGAAGAAAAAGGCCATCGTGTTCATTTTCTGCAGTTTGAGAAGGACGAGCTGCCATGCCCGCCGGATCAGATTGAGGGAGTGATATGCAATGGTCTGTTTCTGTATCATGCAATTGAAAATTTTACGAGTCTGCGGTTCATTCAGCTGACCAGTGCTGGCTATGACCGGGTGCCTATGGAGTATGTGCATGATCATGGGATTGAGATTTATAATGCGCGGGGTGTTTACAGCATACCGATGGCGGAGGCGGCTGTTGCCGGGGTCCTTGTTCTGTACAGAAAAATGTATGTCTTTCGCGAGAATCAGAAGAGGCATGTCTGGGAAAAGCAGAGGGATCTGCTTGAGATTTCCGGCAAAGCAGTGGGTATTTTCGGGTACGGGAGCGTCGGGAGTGAGTGCGCAAAGAGGTTTGAGGCATTCGGAGCGCGTGTTGTCGGAGTGAATACGACCTGGACTCCGGATAAAGCGGACCTTTTGCTTCGTGAGAGCGATATCGTTATCTGCGCGCTGCCTCTTACTGAATCTACAAGACATTACTTTAATGCGGAAAGAATAAACAGCATGAAACCGTCCGCCGTGTTTGTCAATATATCGCGGGGAGGGATAGTAGACACTGATGCGCTCGCCCATGCGCTTTACGAAGGCAGGCTTGGCGGAGCTGTGCTCGATGTTTTCGAGGAGGAGCCGTTGGAAAAAGGGTCTCCGCTGTGGGATATGAAAAATGTTGTCATTACACCTCACAACAGTTTTGTCGGTGAAGGGAACGAGGAGAGACTGTGGGGAGTGATAAGTGAAAATCTCTGAAAGGTCATCTCTTATTCCGGAAAGGAGCATTATGAAAAAAAGAGAATTTCTTGCTATGCTGGATCGACATCCGGATCTGAAAAAGGATCTGTTTATTCGGGGGTTTCTTATTACAAGCAAAAAAGTCGATGATATTGACGGGTTTCCGTTTTATGGAAATTGGCTTGCAGAGGAGCATAAGGGGTTTTTCTTTATGGCCCATAGCCTGACCGGTATGCATATATATGAGGATACGGACGGCAGGGTATTCTTTTTATTCGGTCACGCCTATGATCCGTTCGTTATGGAGATTGATGAGAACAGGATACTGGCTCGCATTGCTTCCACGTTCGGTACAGAGGAATATGAGGACAGGATTGCGGAGATCACCGGTGTATTTGTGTTCGGCTCGTTGGTTGACGGTACACTCGAATACATTGTTGATCCGTCCGGTATGCAGTCAGCATTCAGCGGAATATGTGACAATGAGTTTTATTTATCCTCGCATGCACAGCTTATAGGTGATATCTGCCATCTTCGTGTATCTAAGTTTGTGAAAGAGCTGGTCTCCTACAAGTGGTATGGCAGGGTCATGGGGCCGTATCTGCCAGGGGATCTGTCTCCTTTCGATGAGGTGAAGCGTATAGTTCCCAGCATTCGATACACTTATAAGGACGGTGCGATTACTCACAGGCGGTTCTGGCCGACCGAGACCCTGAACATGGCAGAGACTGAGGAAGAATACAGCGAGGTGATCAGGAAGGCTGCCTACATCCTTAAGAATAATATGACTCTTATCGCCAGAAAGTGGGAGCATCCGTGGATTTCTCTGACAGGTGGAATTGACAGCAACACTACATTTGCAGCCGCGAACGGCAACTATGCTTATTATGAAGCCTTCAGCTATATCTCTGCAGAGAAGGAAATCCGCGACGCGGAGGCGGCTAAGAAGATTGCAGAGCATTTCAATGTCCCCCACCATGTCTACGCTATTCCTGACAGCAATGCCGAGGTGGAGAATTATGATGAAATCTATGAGGTGCTTCTGCACAACAATGCCTATGTAAGCCGACCGTTGCCCAATGAAGCCCGCAAGCGCATGTACCTGCGCAGGAATGCAGGCTGTGATGTCGAAGTAAAATCGTGGGTATCTGAGACGATCAGAGCATATTGGTATAAACATTATGGCAGAGAGACAATGCCGTCTCTTTCCCCTAAACTGTACAGGAATCTGTATAAGATTTTTCTCGGGAATCGGATACTTGCCCACAAGGTCGACAGGCTTTTTGCTGAGTACATTAAGGATTTTGAATACGAGACAATACCCGAGTGCTATCCGACAGCGGATATGCACTACAATGAAGTGACCTGGGGAAGCTGGGGCGGTATGAATATCAGCGAGATGAAGTATTGCTTTGATATTACGTTCGCATACAATAATCGCAAGTTTTTTGACCTTATGTTCCGGGTACCGCTTGAGAAGAGAATCTCTGATGAGCATCATATGGATATGAAGCGATATCTGAATCCGGAGCTTTTTGATATGAATATTCGTGTCGTGAATATGAAGGAGACGGATTTCAGAGCAAGGGCACTTAACGCTATATTTACAGTGAATATGGTGCTGCCATTTTAAGAATATAAGTAGAATAATTGAGGGATAAACAATGAACAGATTATGGGCTGTTTATATTGCCATTATGGTGGTATGCCTTTATTTTTCGCTGGGCGGAAAAACTCAGAAAAAAAGGTGCATAATAGCTGTTTCAACTATTATGACATTGTTCAGCGGATTTCGTTCGTGGTGGTACGGCGATCTGGTCAAGTACTATACGCGATATTTAAATGAAAGCACTTCAAGTTTGAGAGAACTGTATAAGACAAACGGTTTGAGGAACATCGGCCTTACAGTGGCTAATAAGTTTGCCTACTCGCTGTTTGGAGAATATGGATATGAGGTGCTTCTCTTTCTTATTGCCCTGTTTTCAGCGTACACGCTTGGAAAGCTCATCGCAATGTACTCTTCTTCGTCATATTGGAGTTATCTGATGTATCTGTCAATGGGGTTTTACGCGTTTACTCTCAGCGGATTAAAACAGACTATTGCAATGAGTTTCTGTTGTCTGGCAATGATTGCGCTGCTGCAGGATAACATAAAAAGATTTTTGATTATGGTGGGTCTTGGGGCACTGTTCCATGCGCCGGCGCTGGTCTTTTTGGTTGCATATCCCTTTTCGAGGAAGAAGTTTGATAAATGGTATGTTATTGTTGTCGCCACATTGATGACAGCAATGTATCTGTATCGGAATCAGCTGGTTTACTTCTTCGAGGATGCATATCGTTCCGAAGCGGCGGCAGACGCTATGCTGGCACGGGAGGTCTCAGGCGTCGGCGGCAGATTTATCGGAATGATGCTCATCATGATGCTGGCTATGATGCTCAGACCGTTGACACTTAAGGATAGAATATATACCAAGGTCTTTAATGTGATGGTGCTTGCAGCAGCCTTTCAGATGATGTCGGTATTTAATAACACCTATACACGTCTTGCGGATTATTTTTCTCAGTTTGTTGTGTTGTTTGTCCCTATGTTTATGCAGCCGATCACCTCGAAGAAGGAATGGGCATATAGAAAGGCGAGCAGTATTATTCAAAATACCGAAATTCGTCTTATGCTTTCGGTAGGAATAACTCTTTTTTCAATCTGGTTCTTTAACAACCAGTTGTCCGGCATAGATAATAAGATACTGTTCTTCTGGGAGCAGAATGCACATAACTTATATTGGCGTTAATAGAATATGAAAAAAATTGTAAAAATAGTTATCCGGATTTTGGCAGTCCTTTTATTGGCAGGAATATCTGTGCTGCTGTTCTTTTATATCACTTCAAAGTTCCTGACCGTGACTAATTATACAGTAGAAGGAGACTTCGAAAATCCTATAAGAATTGTACAGCTGACCGACCTGCATAATGCTGAGTTTGGTCAGGATAATAAAAAACTGGTGGAAAAGATAAAGGAGCAGGATCCGGATCTGATTTTTATGACAGGCGATATGCTGAATCGTGACGACAGGAATCTTGAAATTGTTAAAACGTTGATTACGGAATTGGCTGAAGTCGCACCCGTCTATTTCGGATACGGAAACCATGAAACAGGCTGGGAAAGAACGTATCAGATTGATTTGCACGATGAACTCTCAGCGTGCGGTGCAATTGTACTGGATAATGAATTTACAGACATAGAGGTCAACGGGACTGCCCTGCGAATTGGCGGATATATGGGGTATTATTATCAGCCTCATATGATGACCAAAGATGAAGAACAAAGGCAGATTGAACGGGATTTTTATAAGGATTTCGAGGATACTGACAGATACCTGATCTTGTTGAACCATATTCCGACCCAATGGCTGGATTGGAATTACATTGAAAGTAATCGCATTGATCTGATATTCTGCGGACATTATCACGGTGGAATTATCAGAATCCCCTTTATTGATCAGGGGCTTGTGGCATCTTATGTCGGATGGTTCCCGCCCTATACGAAAGGAATGTATACGGGAGAAAATACGACATGTATTTTGTCTGCCGGTCTTGGTTCCGAGCACAAAGTTCCCAGACTAAATAATCCTCCGGAAATAGTGGTGGCAGATTTAATCTAAATAAAATAAAATCGCTGTCCTGCTGCAACGGCGATAGTATGATTGCCGGTTCAAAACTGTCAAAACCCCTGGAAGCCTTATTCTTCCGGGGGTTCTTACTTTGTAATATTGGCGCGGTCTTATTTTTCAAATGTGCTCTTGTCCGGGAGAATCGCTTCAAACGCATCATGCAGACGCGCGGACAACAGGTTGAAGTCCACTTCCCAGTTGGGGTCGTTCAGACATAACAGGTCGTGCTTTTGATTGACGATGATATCGCAGATCTCATCAATCAAAGCCTTGACCACCATATAGGATACGTTGTCTACGTCATAAGGTGTGAATACTCCGGAGGCTACCTGCCACCACAGAGCGAGCCATTGGTTCACGTCAGATTTACTGCGGAATCTGTTTCGGGATGTATTCATTAGCAGATCCGGCTCCGCTGCCCAGATCTCCTCAAAGGACTGCTTCAGGTAAGGAGAAACCGCGTGCATGTTCTTGAAACCGACAAAATAATTGGGATAGGCGATCCGTGCGGCAAGGGTCTTGATATTGTCCCGCAGGCCGTAACAGGGGTGGATATACTTTCCCCGGTTCTTCCGGAGCTGCGTTTTTTTCTTGAAATGAGCGTTGATCACGCCGACGTCATTGAAAGCCATATGGCGGGCCGCCTCGGTAATACGAATGGGAGCAATGATCTGTTCGCTGCCGTTGAGACAGGGCAGGCCGTTTTTAAAGAATGCTTCGGGCTTCAGGGGACGGCCGATGAACGTGTCGTCGTTCATATAGAGGAAATGCTCCGCCAGTCCTTCAATGCGATGGATATTCATCTCGATAGCGCTGGCGTTGAAGGTCGGGAGGCAATCTTCCGGCATGAATTCCCGATGGGTGACAAAGTGCAGCTTCGGGTGGTCCAGATTAAGGAAAGAAGGAACCTGCCCGCAGGTGACGAAGTGGATTGTCCGCACCCAGGGGATATAGTTCTCGACGGCACGGAACCAGTATGGCATCAGCCCCCAGTCGCGGAAGCGGTTGACGGAGTTGGTATCATCCAGCTTACGGCCTGAATATTTGGCCTTCTCAATTTGCCACTCAGGATCACTTCCGTCGACCCATAATACGACAATATCAATATCCATGGACAATTCCTCGCTTTTGTGTGTTTTTTCGATTCGGGATGATAAGTCAGCCGTGGACGGGCTGCGAATCGCGGATCTGCGTCCTCAGCGTTTCCCAGTCGTGTTCCAGGTCTATGATCATGTCGCCGTGGTTGCTGCGGCGCTTTTCCTCGGGTGGGAGCTGCATATAATCACCGTATTTATACCGCAGAGCACCGTCGTAATCCGGCGGGACTCTGAAATATTCATCTTCAAACAGGAGCTCGACCGGCTCGCCTTGGAAGACCTCAGCGGGAACAATAGCTGTGATGGAACCCCAGGCTTCGGCAACATTAGGTTTGCCGCTCTGTCCGTAGAGCTTTCGGCGAATCCATTTTGCTGCTCTTTTCCTGTTTTTGCCCAATACTCTACGGAGCGCGGAGAGCAAAGCAACTTTGCCGCTGCCGATGGTTTTCCGCATCCAGTCTCGGTTTTTGTCAAAGACCTCCTGGGACAAACATAGTATGTTAGTGAGGGGGATCACAATCTTTTTCAAACGGACATCCAACTTTCCGCCCACAGATATGAGAGGGAAAATATCGATCCAGACGCCATGATGTCCTGCGTCACATTCCCAGTCCCGAATCATGGTCGTGCAGTTCCTGCGGACCCTGGCATAACCGAATTGGAAACTCTCGTCTGTATCTGTCGTCTGAAGAAAGTAATTTTCACCGAGAGCGGCCTGTCCGATTTCCAAAAAGCGAAGAAAGTCCGAATAGGGCATGGCGATATCGATATCATCGTCCCATGGGATGAATCCGCGGTGACGAACAGCCCCGAGCAACGTACCTGAGTATAAATAATAACAAAGGCCATTGTTCTCACAAACGCGCTTTATATCCCGGAGCATATTGAGTTCAAAAAGTTGAAGGGTTCTCAAATCCGGTTGTGCCATAAATGTTCTCCTTTAGGGCATGTATTGAAAATCAGCTGTCAATCATATCCAAAAACTGTTCCAGACACCACAGCAGCCATTTCTGGTTGCCGGTATACTTTTTTATATTAAGATCCGGTCTGAACTCCGGTCTCTTCGGACCTTCCCAATTTTTGAAATACTCGTCGACCGGGCGCGGCATGGGAAGCTTCTCCGGTACGGGTATGTCCGGGTAGCGCATAGAAAACAGCTCTCGGATCAGATATTTTGACTGACCGCTGCGAATGCGTCTGAGGTCCAGCGGTTCAGCCATCTTCAGCAGCTCATAAGGATCATAATACGGAAGATCGGCGGTCTCGAACGCATTGGCATAGGACCCGTAGCTTTCCTCTGTGATTGAAATATTGTAGAATTTCATAAAATCAATGTCGTCACCCCGGCGATAGCGTTCGAACAGGTACTGTACACTGACCGGGTTTACTAAAGCTTCCTCCGGCTCCACATAAATGCAGCGTTTCATGAATTCATCGAATTTCCAGTCTTTTGACAGCAGCTGATCCATCCCGCCGAACACGTAGTCGCTGGCATCGCCGATGATCATCAGATCGACGCCGTCTGCTTTTGCCTGCATTGCGCCTATGCAGATCTGCGGCTCGATGGAATGAACCGGACCGCCTTTTTCTTTCATAATCGGTATGAGAATGTCGTTGAATGACTCCCATGTGATATCCACATAGTGCAGGTTCAGACCGTAATAAGCCGCGAACTTTTCCGCGCGGTGCAATTCCTCACTCTGAAATTGTCCGTTCATGAAGCGGAAAGTATAAGCGTCGCAGCCCGGAAGATATGACGCCAAAATGGCAGAGTCCATCCCGCCTGAGAGCAGAATACCGATTTTTTGGTACTTTTGTTTCAGCAGGTCTAACTGCGCAGTAATCGCCTGACCAATCTCTGCGGCAGTGTTCACAAGAATACGCTTTTCATCGGGCGGGAGTGATGGACTTTTATAATGGTATTGCTCACAGAAATCCACGCCGCGTTTCTCTACGTACCGAAGGGCGAGGAACGAGCTCATGCAGAAATTCTTATCAATCATGATTGTCCTCCTCATCATCCTGAAGTAAAAACGTTCTCTTTGCCGTCTCACTTGACCATCCGCGCAACTGATGCAGGGCCTTGGTGATCTTCGTTGACGAGATTCCTTTGGTATAGGGGAAATACACGATGCGGATCCCGTTCTCCGCAAAATCCTTTTCGTACTGCTGCCACTTTTCTGTGGCATACCAGTCATCTCCCACGAAGAGGACTGTCGCGCCGAGTTTCTTGCATGCGGTCAGCTTGTCCATGTCATACTGCGGTACTGCAGCATCTACATATCGGCAGGAGCGAACAATTTCGATGCGATCTTCAAAGGGAATCAGTGCATGCTTTCCCTTATAGAGTACCAGGTCGTCTGTCGTGACACCAACAATAAGCTTATCACACATACCCTTTGCGTTCTTCAGTAAATTCAGATGTCCAATGTGAAATAAGTCAAAAACACCGGTCGTATATCCAATAATCATACTGATCCTCCGTTTTACTTTTTAAGGAAGCCTTTCAGCCGCGAATATTTTTCTTCACCTAATATTTTTATTGCCGCACGGTTGGGAGCGTGGGTGATATTATAAAAAGCGTCTTCACGGCGGTGCTCATCCTGCAGCTGCCTCCAGCGTTTTTTCAGTGCTTCATCCTGCCAGCTTGCCGAATAGTGATGAATCGAGATCATGTCTTTTGTCTTTCTCATCTTTCGCGTCCGGTTATCGATCGGGTTGAGAAAGCGGCTTGGCAGGATCATGACACCGCCATCCAGGACCTGAATGCTGTCATCAGGCCTAAGGCCGTGGCGGAGAAATACAGCCGTATTTCTCTGGGGACAGGGCACAAGGTCCAATGCTCCGTCCGGTTTGACAAATGGTATTTCCTTATAGTCATCCATCATTTCCTGAAGAATCGGATGCTTGGCCTCCGAACCGAAGCCGAGGCCGGTATTAACGGCTTTTCCGTCTTCGAATCCAAAGTACGCGCGGTTTGCGAGCAGCGGATCCAGAGATTTTTTCAGCTCCACGTCGGTGTCCATATATACTCCGCCCCGGTCATATACGACCTGCAGACGCACGTAATCTGTCACGAACGCCCATTTTTTCAGTTCATATGCCTGACGGACATAGAGCGGCGCGGCAGTAAGATCATAATTGCGCTCATCCCAGCGAATGATCTTATAGTCCGGGCAATGCTTCTTCCAGCTGGTTATGCATTTTTTCGCAAGCGGGGGCAGAGGATTGCCTCCGAACCAGCAATAGTGAATCGTTTTTGGAATCATTTCCGTTTCCTTCCCAGCGTACGAATAAAGTCATAACGCTTATTGCCCAAAGCACGGCGCAAAGTCCATCTCAACTGGGTGCCCGGAGACATTTCATCAATATACTTACCGTAAACCATCTCGAACGGTCTTTTGCGCATTTCTCTTAAATAGGCTTCCCGGTCTTTTGGAAGACGCTCAGACTCGATCATAGCCATATTACCCGCAACGGATTGTTCCAAATCCAACTCTGTTACTTCCAGCCGGGAGCGCGCGATGTCAAACAGTTTCTGTGCTTTTGGAGAGTTCACATAGCAGGAAGAAATGCCCTTGTCGTCATCGAGCTCCGGTGCAATTTCCTGAATGCCCCAATAGTCAGCCAATGTGAAATCCGCAGTGCGGCATTTCTGTTTGAATCTGCAGTCATAGCAGCATGGTCTGGAGCATTTTCCCCGCAGAAAAGAAACAATCATTTTGTCCTGAAACTGGCTTTGCGCATAGTGCGTTCCGTTGTTGAAATCAATGGCTACATGCCAATTATGCCAGCCATGAACTTTATCCCGAAGGAAAATTTTTTTGATACCTGATCGTTCCAGCGTCTGATGGTATTCCAGATATTTGCGCCAGACCATCGGCGAGGGAACGCCATGGCAGATCAGATCCTGAGTATAGAGGTTATCATAGTCTCTTCCGAGATATCCGATAAGGCCGGATGTCTGACAGGCGGTTCCGCTGAAATACACAGGTCGTCCTTCTTTTAAAAACTTTTCCGCCTGCTTAAAAGTATTACCGATTTTGCTCTGGACGTATTTACTGCCGCGAAGTTTCGCAAGATCTTCTGTTGTTTCCACATAAATATGGTGCACATCAAAGTTTTTGGTAAAGGCTGCGCCGAATACCACCCCTCCCTGCTCAAGTACAGTTTCCGCCAGAGCTGTGAATGCTCCGCCCGAAGAACTGTGCATCCGGATGCTTTCATCCTGATGTGTCACAGCATATACGCGTATATCTTTTTCCGTTTTCGAATTCGGAATTTTTGATAAGACCGGGCAGGCGTTTACACAGCGGCCGCACCGGATGCATTGGTCAGGATCAAATCGCGGATACCAAAACCCCTCCCGGTCTGTTTTCATATGAATACAGCTTTTCGGACAGGCATTCACGCAGGCATAACAGCCGGTACAGGCTTTTCCGATTTTATCGATCATTGTCAATCTCACTTTCTTATGCCAGACTGTTTTTCAGGTAGCGGATAGAATCGTTTCGCAGCCTTCGGATTCGTTCCTGAATGGCTGCTTTGTCCGTATTCCCGGGAATTGTAAATTGGTTTTCCGGGGATACAGATACTCCGTCCAGATCAAAATAATGAAACAGCGAGTGCACCCGGATGTTCTGGGAATTGGGATCATTTTCCTCAAATCGCATCAGATACTGAAAACTCTTTTTGAAAAGCATGGAGAAAATCGATCCGTGATACGAATCGGTCAGAACGTAATCTGCATTCTGAAACAGTGCGACAAATTCTTTTGGGCCGACAGCTCCGTCAAGCACGTACTCACTGCTGATATAATCCCACTGATTCGGAATAAGGACCGGACGAAGGTGCAGCTTATGTGCAAGAAATTCTGCCTGCTCAAAGTACCATGGACGGTTTTCCAGAAAGTAGCAGAGGAGATATTTCTTTTTCACCGGAAGCGGGACATGTCTTACACTTTCAGCCCATTGCTTTGCCGTCAGGAGCAGTGTGGGATCGGCGACCCATTCCACACGCTGACCTGTGAGCTCGGATAAACGCTTTGCCGAGATATCTTCTCTTGCTGAAAGAGCATAATAATCTGCAAGAAGTTCGCGAAGTTCCGGCTCTAATGCTTTTGGAATCTGATCGGTACCCATGCAGGGTGCATATGCTATTTTTCTTTTTGTTGCAAAGTCCAGATAATAATATGGATTGAAGATATTTTCGAACACCGACCAGATCTGGTCACTGCCCGTGATAAATGCGTCATACCGTTCATTGAGTATTTCCAGCGTTTCCGGTTCAACATCTCTGTAAATGTGCAACTCTTCATTTCTGAATCGGTCACAGGCTTTCTGGGATTCATAGTATGGCCGCTCGTATTTTTCCCGGTTCGTTCTGGCGAGCAGAACCCGTTCTGCCTTAGCGGGCGACGTCAGCAGATGGGCTGCGCGGCGAAGAGCAGAATACTTCGCCGGTGTTGGGACAGAAGGTCTCTGAACTTTGGAGGGAGCTGCTTTTTTTCGCTGAAGCTGAAACGCTTTCAGGATTTTATCATCACACAGGATCTCGTTCTGATGACCGAGCTGCAAAAGTTTCTGCTGTAATGCATATGCCTGCAGCAGGGTGCCATAATTATTATAGGTTGTCCATGTAACAGTCGCTGTTTTCATTTGTTTCCCTTGTGCTGAATCCGATCACAGATTTTGATGGTTCGAAGCAGTTTTCTCAATCGATTTCGGACTTTATGTGCATATACTCTTGATGCCAGCTCTGCAGCAGATATATGGAGGTATTTTGCCATCCGGGGTATGCTGAGTCTGTTCCGGCAGCGGTCATAGTAATCCAGAATGACATCCGATCTGCCCTGCCCTCTGAGCAGACCGTATTTGGCTCTCTGATGAATGTACAGCCCCCAGCCCTGCGGATTCTGATCGAATAGAGTTCGGGAATTGCTTGTCAGGCCGTCGGGAAGATACTCTGTTATTTTTACAATATTGTTAAAAAAGCGGATCTTTAGTCCATCCTCTGCCATCCGCATTAACGAAGTGGCCTCTGTAAGAAACCGTTCGCCTTCGAATTCGCAGTATTTATATCGTTTCCATACGGAAGTATAGAAAATTTCTGTCTTGTCGCCTTTGACATTATTCCGGATGCGTTCCAGATAGGTCATATCCATGTATTCGCCTGAAAACGTATTTCCCACCATAAGATGGTTTTTATACCCTCTCAATCCACATACACCGGCGAAATGATCCTTTTCCTCAGCTGGTATTGTCTTCTCGATCCGGTCCACCGTTTCCAATGCGTCATCGGTAAGATAATCATCCGAATCACAGCCGAAAATCATTTCACCGGATGCCAGTTCAAGACCGCGGTTCCATGCGCGATGCTTACCGCCGTTCGGCGTTTTTTTATAGATAATCGGGAAGAAATGCTCTGTATTCCGCATCTGCGCGACAACTTGTTCTGTATTATCTGTCGAACCGTCATCAACGATTACCCATTCGAAATCGTGAAATGTCTGCCGCTGCAGGGATCGAAACAGCTCCCATAACAGCTCACCCCTGTTGTAGGACGGAGTTAAAACAGTAAATCTCATATCATTCACCTGCTTCCACGATGATCGGCTTAAATATTGGATACCTTCAGATCCGGGATCATAATGTTTCCCCACGAGCTTCGGACCCAGGCCATCTGGTTGTTAGTTGAGACATCAATGACCTTTTCAAAAGTGCAGACACATTCTGTTCTATCGTGGACCTGCTCTGTACCGAACTCGTTAATTGATGTGACTACTAATACAATATTATATTTGCCGGGTGCAAGCCAGTCTATCGGGAACTCTACATGGAAACTGTGCGTTCCCGGATCGGTATGCAGGATCTGACCCGACATTGCCATACCCACTCTGACCTTATCCGGAGTCTGAATAACGACCCGGAAAGCAAAATTGTGAAGTTCTTTATTGGCGTTATATCTCACTTTTAACTGAACACGTTCGCCCTGACTATAAATCGGAGAATCTGCTCTGTTAAGAAAAGTGATATTCTCGAACCGGATTTTCCCGTCTATATCTTTATAGGATCTCTCTCCTGAACAGTCAATTGTCAGCGCCATCTTTGAGTCGTTTTCCATATATACGGCTATAGCCTCTTCTGTATTTCCGTCAAAGATGATTTTGCCATGATCCATTACGATACAGCGTTTACATAACTGGCGTATAGTATTCATGTTATGGCTGACATAGAGGACCGTTCTGCCCTCGCTGTTAGCGGCGTCGCCCATTCTTCCCAGGCATTTCTGCTGAAATTTCATATCACCGACAGCAAGGACCTCGTCCATGACCATGATCTCACTGTCGAGATGTGCGGCGACAGAAAACGCAAGCTTGACATACATGCCGGATGAATATCGTTTGACAGGGGTATCAATGAATTTCTTCATTTCCGCAAATTCAACGATTTTGTCGAACTTCCTGTCGATTTCAGCGCGAGTCATGCCGAGGATCGCACCGTTCATATAAACATTTTCCCGCCCGGTAAGTTCGGGGTGGAACCCGGTTCCTACCTCGAGCATTGACGCGATGCGGCCGTTAAAAGAAATCTTACCCGATGTCGGTGCGGTCACGCGGGAAAGAAGTTTCAGAAGCGTTGACTTGCCGGCACCGTTGTGCCCGATGATTCCGACTGCCTCACCTTTTCTGACCTCGAAGCTGATATCGTCCAGTGCGAGAAAACGCTCACCGACCTTAGCAGGCTGTTTGCTGCCAATCTTGCTGTTCGGATCCTCCAGTCCGCGTTTGCGTGCAATAAAGGACTGCAGATCTCCTCTGAGTGTTCCGCCGCCGATCGTACCGAGACGGTACTGCTTTGTCACATGCTCTATTTTGATTGCAAGTTCTTCCATAGTTTAACCTCATACTGTATCCATAAAGGTCTTTTCTACATGGCTGAACAGGATCACGCCAAAGAATAAGATGACCAGTGTAGAGACCCAGCCGATCCAATAGAATTTCCATTCAACCTCACCGAAACCCAGATAACCGAAGCGGAAGAGGTTGATCAGAGAAGTGACCGGATTGCACATATAAAGTGTATGCCACTTGCCGCCGGGAGCAAACGCTGCCATGCTGAACATGTCATAGGCTACAGGAGTGCCGTACATCCAGAGCTGGACCCCAAATCCGACAAGCTTTGCCAGATCCCTGTATTTTGTTGTGACGGAGGAGATAATGATACCAAAGCCCATTGACAGCAGGGCCAGCTGCAGAAGCAGTATCGGCGTCATTAAGATCCATAGGTTGGGATTGACACTTTCAGTGGCAAGAGCATAATAGGCTACGAAGATGATCAGAAATATGTACTGAATACCGAAACTGATTAATTTGGACAGCACTGTAGAAAGAGGCATTACAAGGCGCGGATAATAGACCTTTCCCATTGTATTGGCATTGGCCACGAATGTATTGGCCGTATTGGACAGGCATCCGCTGAAATACTGCCAGACAATCGTGCCGGAAAAATAAAATACGAAAGAGGGAATACCGCCGGGAGCCAGTCCGGCGATGTTGCCAAAGATCAATGTGAATACGATTGTTGTAAGAAACGGCTGAATGAACGCCCAGGCAGGTCCGAGGATCGTCTGTTTGTACTGCGAAACAAAATTCCGCTTCACGAACAGCAAAATCAGATCCCGATAGTCCCAGACTTCTTTTAAGTCAACGTCGAACCATCCGGTTTTGGGGGTTATGACGGTCGTGAATTTCTGCTCGGTCATTTTTTGTCCCATTGGCTAAGTTTTCGTCCTTCCTGTCTTTCATTTCTGTTCTACTTCGTATCTGTGTGCTCTGATGAACACAAGCCACACATAGAAATAATCCGCCATCAATGCTATCATTCTGGTCGTTGATCCGGGAAGCAGAGCCGCCCCGCGTTTTGCGGCGGAATAATAGACCGGATCCCTGATAAGTGCTTTATACAGCTGTTTCCGCTCTCGAACGCTGACCCGGCTGTTCTTTCGGAACAACATTCGAAGGCGGTTGAAATAGTGCTTATTTGCCGCCCAGAGGTCAATCTCAGGGCCGACTGTCTTAAGGATACCCATGCGTTTTGCCAGATCCGTAATACCGTGTGCCATAATATGTGCGCTTTTGATCTCGGATCTGCCGAGCACCCCGCGGTTGGACGGCACGTATTTTTTATACCCCACACGATAATCATATTGTACGGAATCGATGTATTTTACGTGGTCCACTGCAGCCAGATACCGAATGTTGAACTCAAAATCCTCCGCACTTTTCATTCCTTCGCGGAATCGGATCCTGTTCGTCTCAATAATATCACGCCGGTAGAGCTTGCAGTATGGAGGGAAAATTCGGAACTGGAAGATTAATTCACGAAAAAGTTCCGCGGTAAGCCCCATCCCGGTCGTGAAGTCTATATCGAAAGGTTCCGGGAACGTTCTCTTTTCAGGACCCTTATCCGTGAACGGCTGATAATCCGAAAGAATGAGTGCGCTGCGGCTTGCGGCACCCGGAGCACGGGCGGCACTGATCAGATCCAATAAATAACGAGGTCTGACGCGGTCATCCGCATCCGCGAAGACGATATATTCGCCCAGTGCCTCATCGAGTCCCCGGTTGCGAGCCATGGAAACTCCGCCGTTTTTTTGATGGATGACCCGGATCCTTTCGTCTTCTGAAGAGAACTTGTCGCAGAGTGCCGGGGTAGTATCTGTTGATCCATCGTCTATCAGAAGGACTTCATAATCTGAAAATATTTGTGCCCTGATTCCGGCAATGCACTCCGTCAGGTAATTCTCAACATTATAAGCGGGAATTATCAGACTGATCGCCGGAGAGCGGCTGTTTCTGACTGCTGCTTCCATCCGAACAAAATCCTTTTTACACAAGAAGTTTTTTAAGAACCGGGATCGACTTTATCACCATAGCCGAAAATAAACTGACCAGAAGAATGACTGCCGTGTAGATGATATTACCTATTATATTCTGCGCAGGCGGCATCATGTTCACTTGACGGTGAGTCAGATGAATAAAGATTTCGTGGATAAAAAATATGCCGAGTGTATTCCGGGATACAAGTTCGATAAACCTGTGTACTATGTTCCGGTTTGAACTGTAGTTCATAGACAGTACGAAGAACGCAGCGACATTGATCAGCGTGAACACTGAGTCATATCCACCCCATACATGATCCCACACGCTGCCCTGCAGGCGGGAGAGAAAGCTGCCCCAGACTGCCAACATGAGCATTGACAGGGGAATCGACAGTGCGGCTGCCCAATTCGCTTTCTTTTGATGAGCTCTGATGTAAGGAACGAGCAGGTGTGCAATACCTCCTCCGCAGAAATATACCAATGCGTACCACCAATAGCTGCCGCGGAAGGGATTGAACATATTGAACACATTGTCCTTTATCTGTTCCGGATAGCCGATCAACATGTGAGCCGCGACTGTGCCTGCAGCGCATATGAATTGATTCCCGAAGGTCATGACGGCACATACTGTTACAAAATAATAAAAGGCCTTCTTATTGGTATCAAAGGTTGTTTTTAACACCGGAAAGATGAAGTGAAGACATATCAGTACACCAAGGAACCAGAAGTGATTGATCCAGCCTGATTTCCAGGACCATACTGTGCGCATAATTTCCCTGCCGGAGAGTTGCTGCCCTTCGATTGGCATCAATAGCAGAACATTAATAAAGCCCCATATGACAGTAAGAATAATTAGTCTTATTGTTTTATGTACATGTTTTTCCAGTATGCTTTCCCGTGAAAAGAGAAGATAGCCGTTCGCAAAGAAAAACAAAGGCACGCCTGCGGAAAGAATCGCACGGAAATAATACCCAAGCAGCATACTTACGGATGCGGATTCCAGTATATTAAAGTCGTACGTCGTGCAATGATACAAAAGGACAAGTGTCATTGCAAGAAATTCGAGCAGATCAATGAAATCGATTCTTTTTGCGTGATGAACGCTCATTTTTTTCCACCTTTTCTGTTAATACGCAATATGCGTTTTCCAAGCAGGCTTTTGATTTTCCTTTCGTATTCATACAGTCTTGCCAGCCCGGGTGAAACCTGTGCCAGGTAGTATTCGTATTTCCCGGGATGCACATGTTTGCGAAGATACAGCAGAGCGGGAAGCAGCCGAACGTGATATTTCCGGGGCACTTCGATTCCGCTTTTTCTTGCCAGTATCGAATAACCGCATATTAGTCTCCGACGCTTTTCTCTGGCGGCTTTTACAATCTCTTTCTCGTTTTTCTGCCTGAAATAGTTTATGCAGCGGTCAACAGCCCAAACATCATCATATCGCTTTATGCTGAAGCTTTGGTGTGTAATGCTTTGATTGCGCACGCGATAGTAATATGCCTTGGAATCAACAAATACGATTTTTCCTGCCTTATAAAGAGCCAGAGGAGTAAACGCCTGATCTTCATGCAGACGGCCGACCGGGAAGCGAAGATCTTTAAGAATGGCACGTTTGTAAAGCTTAAAAGGCGAGCCGATCAGCACCAATGGATTTCCTTTATATAATTCCAGGAGTGCGGTCTTTCCGTCACACACCAGACAGTTAGTGTCGCCGGTATATGCACTCTCGGGAAACTCGTGCATTTTTCCGTCCGTAAAATCATGGCAGATGCATGACGAGATATCCGCATTTTCTTTGATCAGTGCATCATAAAGAATCCATAAGTAATTGCCGGCAAGGACATCGTCGCTGTCCACAAAAGTAATATAATCCCCCTGGGCGACTTCAAGTCCTGTATTCCTTGCCCCTGATAAGCCCTGATTATCCTGATGAATTACGATTACTCTCGAGTCTTTGGCCTTATACTCATCACATATTACGCCGCTGTGATCAGAAGAACCGTCATCGACCAGTATCACTTCAAAATCTGAGAACGACTGACCCAATATGCTGTTAAGGCAGACTTCCAGATACAGTTCAACATTGTATACCGGAACAATGATTGATATCATAGGCATTTTTCCTCCGACAGTCTACACTCTGGCAATGATCTGCCCTAAGTAAGTTTCATCAGAACAGTCCTCAATTGCTCTGCCGCCGGAGACTTCATTGACGTATTTTCCTTTGATCGCAGTCTTTTCTTTGACACCGTTCTTGTACCACTCGTATTCAACATCAAGATGCCCGACATCGATCGCCCAGAGTCCTTCATCTGACAGATCAGCTGCAAGCACGGTTGCTGTCGGTCCGAGCGCAAGTAATACAAGTTCCTCCGAGCAGTGGGCAGTAACGGCTGCTTTTATTCTGTCGTATGAACCATAGGCATTTTCGGCGGGACAAATGATCCTGTTTATTGACCGGGCATTGTCGAAAAGATCATTTCCTACTCCCATGCGCGTTGCATAGCCTTCGACGATGAGCACACTTCGATTATCCCATATTTTTTTCAGTTCCGAATACACTTTTGCGGGATCTGCGGATTTTGAATAATCCATATACGGTCGTGTCATCTGTGTATCACCGAAGCGATAACCTTTCATGCTGCCATCATAAAGGATTTTGGCAATTTCTGCACGGTTATTCTCAAGAAAGCTTTTCCAGAATTCTCTGGCACGCAGGTTCTCTCCGTAAAAACGACTGAAACAATGCGGCAGGCATATTAATAAATGAGGGTCATTCGTACATAAGACCGCTTTGAGTTTTTCTGCCAGTTCCGGTTCGTTTTTCTGAAAGCCTATGTTTTTTCCCTTCAGTATCATATTTAATTCCCCGTCTCCGAACCTTGCGACAGAACATTTATGAGACTGAATATACCTGATGGTCTGAAGGGCAGACATTACTCTTATTCTATATCTTTGCGCGTCATACCATAATCCGGTATCGCGTTTTAGCGTTTCTAATCGGTTGTGAACTTTTGTCAGGATCTTACTCATACAATAATAAACTCCCGCATAGTAATCGCCGCTGTTTCTATTCGATAACACCGAGTGTGCGCAGGTATGCAAATCCCTCTTCCAGCCCGTGATCAAGCTCAGTAGGATGCGGTTCGTTAATAGAGAACGGAAGCTTCCAGTAGTCTCCGTAGAACTGCGTGAGCGTCAATTCATAGTTGTTCCAGACCGAGTAGTATTTTCCCTCGAACTCAAGATGATCCTTAAGCAGCGGGAAATGCAGCCTGCACGAGCGTATCCCTCTGCCTTTGCGGCTCCAGTACGGGGTGCTGATCAATCCGGAGAAATATTCTCCGTGCCCGTAATAGGGATAATTTTTTAACTGCTCAGCCTCATATTTGTCGCACAGGCGGTCCATCTCAGGATTTGCCGCAGGTCTTGCCCAGTCCTGACCTTTATATGGCCGGGCAAATTCCTGAAGTTTTGCCATATGTTCCCGATTGGCTTTTTCAGTCTCTTCCCAGACTGCGTCCCGCGTTTCTTGCGTGACGTCGATCAGGTCAAAAAGTAGAACGTCGATCCAGAAGACGTCGACTGCTCTGAATTTGATCTTGGGAATTCGCAGACCGGTACTGTAATTATAATAATAATCCGCTCTGAGTACGGGATCATCCTTGAGCAGCTCGACAAGTTTTCTGTAATCGGAGAGCATCATACCGACATCTATATCGTTGTCCCACGGAATAAAGCCTTTGTGACGCACGGCGCCGAGAAGGGTGCCGCCTACGAGAAACAGTTCAAGTCCGTTGGCATCGCAGATGTCCTTCACACGCTGCAGTATGTAGTTTTCCGCAAGCTGGATGTTCCTCAGTCTGCCGGTTGCTTTGGGCATACGAAGAAACACGCGCTCCTTGGTCTGCTGCATGGTCTCGTCCGGCTGCATCTGCGATAACCAGAAAAGATATTCATTTTTCTCGTTTGTCTCACGGATACGTTTATCCATTTCATTGAGGCGCCGTACCATGTGCTTTTCGACAAGATAGGACGGCAAAACTTTTTTAAGGGAGTCCTGTATTCTCATTATCATTCTCCTTGTCATCTCGAAGATGTTTTTCTCTTTATTTCAGTGGGGGAAGCCGCTCATTTTTCAAAACTGCTTTTTTCCGGAAGTATGGTCTCAAAAGCAGTCTTTAACTTTACCGACAGCGCCTCAACATCCACATCTTCTGCCGGATCGTTCACACATATCATGTCATGGCTCTTCGACGTTATGATATGACAGAGAGCATCTACGGTGGCCGCGGTTACATCCTCAACAGCATTGTCTACCACATAGGGGGAGAATGATCCGCCTGCGACCTGCCACCAGATGGCAAGCCACTGATTCACGTCGTCATTCGTCCGAAATCTGTGAAGGCTGGTCTCATGGAGGAGCTCCGGCTCTTTTTCCCAGATATCCGCAAATGTCCGCTTCAAAAAGGACGCGGGTGCGTGCAGATTCTTGAAACCGAGAAATGCCTCCGGAAACAGTATTTCTACTGCTTTGGTCCGGACGTTGTCCTGCCAGCGATACGCGCGGCTCAAATACTTTTTGTGATGCAGACGCACCTGATCCCGCTTATTAAAATGATTGTTCACGGTCCGCATATCGTTTGTGATCAGATGCTGCCAGATTCCGGGATTGCCCAAAAAATGCAGAGGGATCTCAGCACCGTACGTGCAGGGCAGACCGCCCCGGAAAAAATCTTTCTTCTCCATTGTCCGGAGCATGAACATGTCATCATTAAAGAACACAAAATGTTCAGCAAGATCCGGAATGCGATGGATGCTCATTTCGATGGTGTTGGCATTGAACGTAGGCAGATATTCTCCGGGGATATAGTCCGTGTGCTTCACGTGATGCAGCTTCGGATTGTCGAGATTTAGCCATGAAGGCACATGCCCCCACGTTACAAAATGTATTTTTCTCACCCAGGGAGTAAATTGCTCCACTGCCCTGAACCAATACGGCATAAGTCCCCAGTCGCGAAAGCGATTGGCCGCGTTGCTTTCATCCGAAACATCCATCTGATATTTTCTTTTTTCCGCGAACCATTCCGGATCGCTGCCGTCCACCCAGAGAACAACAAAATCAATATCCATAGGTCCCTCACATTTTGCTAATGCATCAAACGTTTTGCAGCTTTCAGCGGATCCACGGCGCGGCATCGAACATCAATTGCCTCATATCCGGCGCTGCAGCTGTAAGTATGAAGCCCGTCTGCCATAACGCCTTTTATGCGGAGGTTCTTCTCCGTGATTTCAAACACCGGTTTCTCTTCATATCTATCTGATAAGCGAGCGCGATAGAAGATCAGGCCGTCTCCGTATCGCTGCGGCTGGCTGATCTGTGCCGGACGTATTATTTCACTATCTGTTACCAACGCTGCTCCCGCACCGCGCACCCTGAGCGGGTCATAATCCTGCCAGGGAACTTCCCTCAGCACCGGAGTATTCCAATTCTCCACTGTATATGCGTGTGGAAATACCCTTTCACTTCCCTGATCCAGAACGAAGGTCAGCAGCCAATAGCTGTTTTGATGAAAGAACACGGTGGTATCAACGGCCCGTTCGCGCAGCAGCACCGTCTGCAGTTCCCAGTGAAACGGGAAAGAACTTGCACGATACAAGCGGACTTCCGATGAGGCGGATGATTCCGGTATCATATACCAAACGCCATCTGCCTGAAAGACAAACGGATAGGAATAATGGCAGTCGTCTTCCAGAATGATGTGGGGCTTAGATAAGCGGCAGTCTGCGAGGACTTCCGCGACTTCGATCCGGCCTTTCTGACCCTTGACTGATTCATAAAACAGCCAGGTCCTTGTGCCGTCATCCACCAGCATGGGATCCGCCGCCCAGTCATCCTTCGAGGCAGGCATAATATATTGCGCGTTAAAAGCCTCTCCGTCATTAATTCCTCCGGGGTACTTTTCCCGCAGTGCGATGGTGAAGTAATATGATCCTAAAAACAGTTTGCTGAATAATCCTCCCGGCTTCATCTGCGATTCCTCAAACTCAGTATGTATTTGACCTGCACCGCCAGATAGTGCCGTGCTCTTCTTATCATCCGCTCGCACCAGACCCGGCCATACTGCTTATTCTTAAGCTTATTATATAGATTAGGATTCGTGCGCGCAATTACATGAGCGTGACTGCCGCGCAGCATATCCGAAGCAGCAGGAGCGATCTGTCTCGGAGACGCATACCGGAGCTGCTCATGGAAGAGCGAGGAATATATTTGGTCTGCAATATTGCCGGCGCCGCAATCTATACTATCTCCTGAAAACCGCGCTTCGAGCGCTTCCGCTATCTCATAAAATGGCTGTACATATTTTGACAGACTCTTGATTCTTAGCAGACGGTCAAATGTGTTCCGTTCATTCTCTGACTGCCGATAACGGTAGACCGCTTTGTCCAGCATATAAATCTGCTCGCTGCATAGCAGGCACTGCGCTGAGAATAAATAATCCTCCATCTCGATCATGTCTTCCCGAAACTCGATCCGGTTATCCAGGATCAGATCGCGGCGGATCAGCTTATTCCAGACCGGAGAGAGCATGTTGCAGGCGAACAGAGTTTCAAAATTTTTTCCCCACTCCGCAGGTTCCATTATCCCGCTCGTTGGGTAGGAGAGAGTATCGCTGCGGTATATTCTGCCGTGCGTATAGTAATCGAAACACATGCCGAACATCATTATATCCGGATGTTCGGCGTCGATAATACTATTGACATCGGCCAGTGAACCGGGAATCAGTGAATCATCTGCATCAACAAAGAAAACATAATCGCCAACCGCTTCCTGAATCCCTCTGTTTCTTGCTGCGGAAACACCCTTGTTTGGTTGATCAATTACACGAACACCATCAAAAGAGGATTCTAACTGTTTTGCTATGACCCCGGTATCATCAGAAGAACCGTCATTAACAATAAGGATTTCAAGTGGGCAGAGCCCTGAAGCCAATATACTGGTCACGACACTCTTAAGACTTCCGGAGCAGTTAAATGCCGGAATAACGATTGAAATTGTCACCGAAACACCTCTCTCGAAAGATAATCAGTTTACTTTAGGCCGGCGGCCGGCCAATGCTCTTGAAAATGAGTATATGAGTATTAGCGCTGCGTTTCCAAGGTAGTTTTGAAAAATTGTTCTGCTTTTGAAACCAATGCCTGCAATGAAAAATCCCTGCCGCGTTCAGCTGCTTTTGCGGCATAATGCTCCCGCAGCGATGTATTCGTAAGGAGCTGCGTTACACCCTCATAAAATGCCTCATCTGAATTCTCGGTGATCAGTCCATATTCGCTTTTTTCGAGAATTTCTTTCATACCGGAGCAATCGGTCGTTACGATCGGTTTGCCCAGAATGACACTCTCTGTAATGACCGTGCTGAACCCCTCGTAATTGGAAGAGCAGACAATAAGATCGGCTGCTTTTATATAGGGGAACGGATTTTCCCGAAAACCAAACAGTATCACGGAATCGGTCAGGTCATGTTCCCGGATGAACTGTTCGATCTCCGGTCTCTCAACTCCGTCGCCGAGGATCCACAGGTCATGAGCTATCCCTGACTTCAGGATCCTTTCATGCGTTCTCAGAAGCCGCGGATAATTTTTGGGCGGATACATAGTTCCGACAGCCAGCATGGTAAGTCTTCTTTTCGTTAAATCGGGTACCTCTTCCTCAGACTTCTGCCGAATCATAGCGTCGTCGATGACGTTGTAAAGCACTTTTGACGGAATAGCAGACTTGAAAATGTGATCAAACGAATTCTTTACGGTCTGGGACACACATACCACGCAGTCATATTTCTGATACCATCGATATGTCTTTGCTGCAAATGCCTCATAGCTTGTGTGAATATAATCAATCAGGGCATGAGACAGATCACAGTGGACCCAGGCCAGTTTTCGGGCTTTTTTATTAGTTGATGAGGCAAGAATTTTGGTCGGTCCGAATTCCAGAAAAGCGCACTCAATATCATAATTGTCTTTCATATGCAGCGGATATGTTAATCCTGCTGCCGCCTCAAACCGATAGACAGACTTCGTAAATCTGTTTTTTGTGGGATATAGTGACCTGTACTTAATACCCGGTACAAGATTTTTTCCTTCCTGATCCGGCCAGACGGTCTGCACAGTGATATCGAACTGTGACTGGTCCATATGATTTACTAAGTGCTGCAGTACCTTTTCGGCACCACCGCCACTTAATGTATCAATAAAAAACAGGATTTTAATCATTGCGTTTCCATCTTTCTTGAATAATTCTTAACGATATAGCTCAATGATTGCATTCATAGAACTGTCTTTATCAAATCCGGCTTCTTTAAGAAGACGCGCATATTGAGAAGAATTTTTGCGCTCCAACGTACATAGTATATTTACCCAATCATCAATACTGTTCAGTGGGAGAGGATGGATCAAATCTGTCAAATATACATCCCGCGGAACCCCGGTAGACAGTACACAGGGCAGCCCGTTTGCCTGCACTTCAATAATCGATAAGGGCATTCCTTCGAACAGAGACGGAAAAGCGAACACGTCCATCGCGCTTAAAAAATCCGGGACATTGTGTACGTTTCCCGTCATAATCACTTGGTCTGTCAGTTTTAACTCCCGGATTAGTTTCTCAAGCTCAGGTCGGGTTTCTCCTTCGCCCAGCATAAGGAGCTTTGTGTTTGGCTTTCTCTTTAAAAGCTCGGGTATCATGCGGATCAGGAAGCTCTGGTTTTTGACCTTTGCCAGGTGACCGACATGTCCAACGACAAAGGAATCCTTCAGACCAAATGCTTCTCGAATGGCAGACCGCGCCTCCGCATTGTATGAAAAAGCGGTGGTATCAATACCGTTTAAAATGCAGATGCCGCGTTTTTTATAAGCTCTGTTTCCATAGAGACGGATTCCTGCTGCATTTCCGCATGCCACCAGGTCCGTGGCACATTTCAGGATCACATGCCGCATGATTTTCTCATAAATCTGCTTCTTTATGCTCTTTCCGTTTACCAGCGCGGAATGCGCATGGGCTACGCGCACCGGGACGCCGCATTTTTTCGCCGCAAACATTGCCCAGCCGATACTGAACATCGTGTGAGCATGGACTGCGTAGTAATGATTGGTTCGCATTAAGTCCGAGAGTGCGCGAAGGTAAGCGGGATAGCTTTTCGAAGGTGAGGGCCAATGATATATTTTGCATCCATGTTCAAGCAGTTCATGTTCATAGTCCCCGATTGCATCGCCAAATACAATGTAATGGACTTCATATTTATTTGGATCTGCATAGAGCCCAATATCTCGGGCAACTTTCTCTGCCCCTCCGATCTGAAGGGAGGCTGCAATCTGCAAAATACGCTTCATAATTTCCTCAATGTGTCAGCTTCCAGGCAACAGCGTCAATCACGGGCGTCAATCTTAATTGCACAGGAATAGTAATCAGTCTGCAGTAGCGGGTGTTCGGGTACTTCATGTGTTTCCTGTTGATTAGATTGCAGAGATGCCATAAACGCTTTTGACGATTAAACCATCCCTGTCTATCCCGGTGCATCAGCTTGGCCTCATGATAGATTGCCCGACATTTTCCGAAATTGACCGCTCTGCGATAGATGTTCTTTTCCCCGGCCGGCAGCGGAACTGCATCAAGTGTGCCGGAAAAGTATTTGTCTATGATCAGGAATTGATGCTGAAGATCCTTGTGCCGGCCACGCGTCAGTGACTCTTCATTTTCTGTGTTTACAACGTACACGACTTTTTCGCTGACCACGTAACTTTGAATATAAAATGTGTAGACAATGTTAAAGACGCGATCCTCCCCGACAGAGGCGCCAACAGGAAAGCGAATGTGATGGCTTTCGATGATTTCGCGCCTGTAGAGCTTTGCGACAGGTCCGTTGATGGTTTTTCTGCAGATTGCATCCGAAATATACGGCATCAGTGCTTTGCGTGTATGAACATTCAATGGAGAAAACGGGCGTCCATATATTTGCCTGCCATTATCCTGTTGGCAGGAAAACTGGATCAAATCGCCCGGTGTTTCATCACAGACACTTTCAATTATTGAAAAATAACCCGGTGCAGCGTAGTCATCACTGTCAACGAACAGGATGTACTCACCGGACGCAATGTCCAGCCCCGCGTTGCGCGCCGTGGATACTCCGCCGTTTTCTTTTTTGATATATCGAATGTTCTCAGCCTCAGCGGCATAAGCCCGGCAGATTTCTTCGCTGCCGTCCGTTGATCCATCGTTGACCAAAATGATTTCTGCGTCCGCATACTGCTCCGCAAGGAGGCTGTCGACGCAGCGGCGAAGTGTTTTTTCGGCATTATAAACCGGAATAATCACAGAATACCTGAGCTGCATAATCACACACCTGCTTCCAGTTCTTCATAATTTCGTTGAAAATCTACCAGAATCGGATAATGCTTCCATACGCGCTCATCTTCGGGCGGCAATTCCATGTAATCCCCATAACGGGTTCGCAAAAAAAGATCTCTTTCACGAAATGCACAGTACTCTTTTCCGTTAAAAGGAATCTTTTCCAGATGATTGAACAGATCTGCAGGATAAAAACGACTGCAGTCGCGGATGGTACAGGGAAACACCAGCTCGCATGTTGTGTTATCGGTCCATTTACGACTTTTCTCTCCTGCCCAGTTGCTTAATCGTCTATGGTATTGTTTCGGCACGAAAGACAGCAGAAGTCTTTGAATAAATGCCGTACGTCCGCCTTTCTGCGCATACCCCCGGTTGTAGAGAAGATTAACCGCAAAACATATTTTCTGCAATCTCCTTGAAATCGGACCCGGAGCCCTCCGGTCTGCCGGAAAGATATCTACAAAAATGCCCGTATGATGGCTTGCTTTTCTTTCACTCTCGAATTGAAGATATGTCGTATGATCTTTGCGTATTTTAAGAAAATTGTTCACATAATCATCAAACATGCGCTCCGTTTCAAGGAGATAGCCTTCCGGTGCAGCGGATGGCCAGATTTTTATCAGCCTTTCATAATCCTCTCTTGGCATCATTACATCTATATCATCGTCCCAGGGAATAAAGCCGCCGTGTCTGACAGCGCCGAGTAACGTGCCGTAACCCAGGGAGTAACGAAGACCGTTCTCAATACATACTTTGTCAATGACATCGAGGATTTCCTGCTCGGTCATCCAGAGCTGTTTTTGAATAGTGCTCATATCTTTCGTTTCAGGCATTGATGATAAGATATTCGACAGCTCCTTTTTGACTGCTGCCGCAGTGTAGCTCTGTGCCTTCCGGCAGCCTGCTTCTCCCATGCGCTCGGCAAGGGATTTGTCCTTATAAAGATGATAGATGTGTTTTGCAAATGCTTTGACATCCTCTGGCTGTTGGAGATAGCCCGTCACTCCATGATCGACCAGCTCTGAGTTGCCGCGGTTTACGGAGGCGACGACAGGCTTCCTGCAAAGCATCGCTTCCACGATGTTCAGCGGCAGGCCTTCCCGCTTGCTGCAGGAAACTACTACATCCACTGCCGGAATGAGTTTCTCCAGATCCGTGCGGTATCCGAGGAGTTTCACAACATTATCTAAACCGACAGCTTCAATCTGCCTGCGCAGATCCGCTTCCTTAGGTCCGTTACCCGCCAGCAGCACTTTTAGATTGGGGATCTTATTCTTCAGAAGAGCCGCTGCGGAGATCAGAGTGGCCTGGTTTTTGTTCTTGTTCAGCTCGCCGGTACAGATGACAACGAAATCGTCTTTCGAGAGTCCTTCTGCGTGCCGCATTTCCGCCTGTTCCGCTTCCGTGGCAGGATGATAGCGATTCTCCCGGACACCGACTCCGTGAATGTGCTCGACCCTCCCGGGAAAGTGCTTTTTTGCAAACTGATAGTCTTCGTTGTTGATCGTGATGACAATATCACAGAGACGTGCCATTGCCTTTTCAAGCGGGTAGTACAGTATCCAGTTTTTTTTCGAGGAACCTTTGTAGAAGTGGAAACCGTGAGCAATGTAGATCACACGAGTGCCCTGCCTCCGGCTTTTTAGCGCGGCGAGCCGCGTCAGGATGCCTCCCACCGGCGTGTTGCAGACGATTATGTCGTAGTGCTCCTTAGCCAGCAATGACCTCAGCTTTCGATAGGCCGCAATGTTTCTTGGATCATAGGGCGAACGTTCAAACGGAATTTCGATATGACGGTCTGTATATAAAAGCTGCAGGCCGTTTTTGACTGCCAGATTGTCGTGCGCCGCCACATGGATCTCGTGTCCCTGTTCCTTAAGCATCTGCAAATGCGGAAGATGGAACTGGCAGATATGGCTGAGTACGGTGGCTACATACAGTATTTTCATGCGTTCTGCTCTTTTCAATAACTATTAAGGTGTCAGCTGGTGTTCTGTAAACACTATATATACTTATATAAATAGTATTATAGCGCTTTGTCGGTATAATATCTATGAATATGTTCAAATCCGCCTTAGTAAACCTCGGGCCAGGTTACTAAGGCGGATTATTTTTGTGATTAACATTATTTAATCGTAGCTGCCGGCAAAAGATTCGACGACCATCATCAATGCGGAAACGGGTGACACATAGTGAAGCGCAAGTGACAGCTTTTCTATGACCGACATCTTATCAGAAAACGCATGCACAATCAGCCTGCGCTCAATACGCTCAATATGTCTCCGAAGCTTTCTCTGGTTGTAAATCTTTAAGCGGGAGTTAGCTTTCAATAAACGCTTATACCATGCGGCCACATCCGGAGACATCACAGCAGCCTTTCGATACAATCCCTTAGAATAATATAAATGAAAATCCACTTCTTCTGCGGAGACATCTCCCAGCAGCTCTGTGAGCAGCCCCTTCATGATCAACTTGTCACATTGGATCTGTTTATCTTTTTTCACAGTGGATATTTGACCGTCATGTATACGATAAAGGACCAGCGGATCATCCAGAATGACAACATCTCCATATCGACATAGTACTGTGTTCATGCCGTAGTCCTGAGCATAGTGTAGATTTTCATCATACATGATGCCATGTTTTTTCAGTATTTCATGGCGCATAAAAAATGTAGGGTGAGGCGGACCGGGGTTGGTGAAAAGCAGGTTGATGCGATAGTCATCCATGTTCTCGAATTTTCTGCGCCATTTGCCGCTGGATGTTCCTTTTCGATCGCCTATAAAAGAAATCCTCGAACCGCATAAAGTCACATTCGGATGGTGTTCCATATAGTCATACTGCTTTTCAAACCGCGTCGGCAGAGAAATATCATCGCTGTCCATTCTTGCAATGTATTTTCCTTTTGCAGCCATTAGGCCAATATTCAACGATTTGGTTTGCCCTATATTCTCACTGTTGCGAATGAGCCGTATTCTGTTATCCTGAAGGGCGGCAAGATAATCCCGGGAATCATCCGTTGAGCCGTCATCGATAATGATAAATTCGAAGTCTGTCAGTGTCTGATGCAGAATGCTTTCGACTGCTTCTTTCAAAATCGGGACTGGTGTGTTGTATGTTGACATGACAACACTTATTCTTTTCGAGTAATCCATTGTTGTACCTAAACGGTGAATAGAAATGCTGAAAATTTCTATTCAATATTACTGTGGTTATTTGGCCGGTGAGGAACGCCGGGGCGTTCCTTAAGCTTTTTTGATGACAGATAAGAAGATATCACAAAAAAACAATAAAAACAATCATTATCGACGGTTTTACCACCATGTATAAAAGGAATAAAGTGATGGAATATATGTCAGCTATCGCGACCCGAATCCCGCGCCAAGTTTCGCGAGTGAGACTTGAATAAGAAGAGAGGCTGCCGACTAAGACAGTGTACTCATAACAGAGATCGCGATTTACTTGCAATTATCGCTTGCTATATGCTATGAGAGTACGCCTTAGTGCGGCAGCTCTTGTTTAATGTCATATTAATTGTAGAGAGATGAGATGGATTTTGTCGGTTGGTCAGAATGACGCAAGAATATCAAGAGGGAATTTCGTAATATCACGCGTACACAATCACCGCCACCAGCTCCACGACCTCATCTGTCTTGTTGGCAATACCGTGGCCGGTGCCTGTCGGACAGATGGTGACGTCGCCCGCTGTGACTGTGCGGATCTCGCCGGCATCGTTATACTCTGCGGTTCCCTTTAAGATGTAGAAAAGCTCGGCGTCGGCTTCATGAACGTGATAGCCGATGCTGCAGCCGGGGTTCAGAGTGATTTTTGAGAAGAGACGGCCCTTGCCGTTTAACTCTTCCGGACCTGTGATGAAGTGTGTGAGCTGGACTGTGCCGTCACCGTCGCGCATATGCTCTTTGTACTCGATGCGGAATTCTTCGGGTTTTCTGATCATGGGAGTGCCTCCTTTTTATTTTGCGGCATGGTGGCCGCGTTTTTTTGTGCAGCTGTCTAGCCGGGGTGCCTGAATCGTGCTCACGACGCGAAGCCGGTCCTATAAAGCGCGAAAGAAAGCACTTTGGTAGCTGCGTTTTTGAAGGGACTGTACGCTGAGTTTGGATATTTTCGGTTATAGCGTTCATTCCCGCCGGAAAGAGGTATTTTGAACTCTGTCCGATTATTGATTAGATGATACCACAAAACAGTTCGAACGTGGTAAGATATCTGTATATTGACCGATTAAAAGGAGGTAATTCTTATGGCCATGTTTTATATGCCCGCTAAAGTCTATGAGGAATCCGAAGCGGTGAAGAATCACGCCGCGGATATCGCAAAGTTTGGTAAGAAGGCACTGATTGTAACTGGGCGCAGGTCTGCATTTGCCAATGGCTCCTACGACGACATCGCGGCCGCCCTTAACAGTGCGGGGGTGGAGCATGTGGTCTTTAATGAGGTTGAGGAAAACCCGTCGGTGAAGACTATTATGAAGGCCAGAGATTTCGGCATCGCAGAGGGGGTTGATTTTGTGATCGGTGTCGGAGGAGGCTCGCCGCTCGACGCGTCGAAGGCCATTGCACTGATGATCAAAAAGGCCGACAAAGATGTCTCCTATCTGTACAAGCCGGACGGGGACAGCAGCACATTGCCGATCGTGGCCGTTCCGACGACCTGTGGCACCGGCTCGGAGGTCACTCCGGTATCCGTACTGACAGACACCGATAAGATGGTGAAGAAATCGATCCCGCACAAGATATTTGCAGATCTTGCCCTGCTCGACGGCAAGTATTTAAAGTCTGCCCCGAAGCATGTGCTCGGCAACACGATTTTTGACGCGCTGACCCACCTGTATGAGAGCTATCTCAACTCCAAGGCTACGGATTACAGCAGGATGTGCGTGGATGCCGGCCTCAAGATGTGGGCGAGGAGCCTTCCGATCCTGCGCGGCGAGAGAGAGGCGGAGGACAGCGACCTTCTTAACATGATGCGGGCATCGATGATGGCCGGCATGGCGATCGCACACACGGCGACGACGCTGCCCCATGGCCTGTCGTATGCGGTGACAACGAACCTGCATGTACCGCACGGGAAGGCGACGGCCTACTTTACCGCAGGGTATCTTGCGGAGGCGCCGGAGGCGGATCGCGAGTATCTGCTGTCTACAGCCGGATTTGCATCTCTTCAGGATTTTGAGGATGTGTATCATGCGTGCTGCGGAAGGATCGAGGTTTCGGAAGATCAGCTTGCCGAGGTCCTCGACGGAGCGATTGAGGAGCTCTCCGGTAATCCGGCTAAGATGGCGCTGGCCCCGTTCGCAGTTGATCGGGAGATGCTGAAGAGAATTGCGTATTATGAGATGAACTCAGGTAAATGATAAAAACGCCCCAATCTTTATAGTGAGTAGGGCTGCATAGACGTTGCGACAGCTTTCGATAATCTGTGAGAGGACGTGTGAAAAATGAGAATTCATTTTTCATGCGTCCTCTTTTTCTTATTTTAGACTTGCCTTCGGTAAATTATTTGGTTTAAACCTTGTGAATAAGAGGTTGGCAGTCGATCTTGCAAAATAATACACATGTGCAGTGCTGCATAAGGGTCAAATCAAAGAGCATAGGCAGTCTCGTTGACTCGTTTTTTGTTAATTCAGCTTAATACGCTCCTGAATTTAATGCTAAGAAGCAGTCGCCTTTATCGAGTATGATGTTCGATGACCGTATGACTGTCTTATATCAGATTTTCGTCCTCAGTAGAATAGAAGTGGTTTCAGCGAACTCGACTGCCCGCCATATCACCCGGGCAGTCTTGAAACGCCGAACTGAACTAAGGTGACTGCCCGCCATCATTCTTGCATTCAGTAGAATAGAGGTGGTTTCAGCGAACTCGACTGCCCCAATAAACCAGTCTCAGTGGCAGGTGTCGATTTGCAGCGAAGCGCAGATTGCAGGGAGTTGGTTTGGAAGATTTTAAAATTTGAGGCCTCATATCGTGCATAATTCACAGAAAAATGTTTTATTACAGAAATGTATTCACATTATTTACCAAAAAAATAAGGCGTGGTATAATAAAATGACATTCTAAATACAAGCGGCGGATGCCGCAGAAATTTAAGGAGGAAGAAACATGAAAAAAGGAATTCGCAAACTTTTTGCCGCAATCCTGGTCGCTGTAATGGCTCTCGCCCTTGCCGCATGCGGCGGCGGCAACCCGGTCTCAACAGCTCCGGCGGCAGATTCCGGCGCTGCAACAGGTGATGCGTCCGGTCTCAAGATCTGCATCATCACATCATCAGGTGTTGACGATGGTTCTTTCAATGAGAACTGCTATGACGGCATCAAGGCTTTCATTGCAAATCACAGTGACTGCACAGTAACCGACGTCAAGGAATCCGACCTCACAAAGCTCATCAGCACAGTCGAGAGCCTTGTAGGTGACTATGATGTATTCGTACTTCCGGGCTTCAACTTCGCAGGCTGCGGCGAGATCGCTCAGGCCAACCCGGACAAGAAGTTCCTTGTTGTTGACTCTACAATTACAGACTCCGAAGGCAATCAGATGACTCTGGACAATGTCTACACTATGACATTCCAGGAGGAGCAGGGCGGTTTCCTGGCAGGTGTTGCAGCTGCTCTTACATCTCAGACAGGCAAGGTCGCTGTTGTCAACGGTATCGCTTTCCCGTCCAACGTCAACTATCAGTTCGGTTTCATGAGCGGTGTCAACTATTCGAACGCAAAGTTCGGCACGAACGTTGAGTGCGTTGAGATCGCTGCATACGCAGGCCAGGCTACTGTTGAAGTTCAGGGTATGGGTACCAATGTAGGCGGCAACTATGTCGGTGACTTCGCCGATGAGGCAACAGGCAAGACTGTCGCTGAAGCTCTGATCTCTCAGGGATGCGACGTTATTTTCCCGGCTGCAGGTTCTTCAGGCAACGGCTGCTTCACAGCCATCAAGGAGACAACAGGCGTCTATGCTATCGGCTGCGACGTCGACCAGTATGATGACGGTGTGAACGGAAGCTCCAATATCATCCTTACTTCAGTCCTTAAAGGTATGGATGTCTATATTGAAGAGCAGCTTGGTAAGATCTATGACGGCACTTTCGAGGGCAAGGATGACACTCTGGGCGCTACAGGCTATGTCAATGCAGAAGGCCGCCAGCAGCTCTCCGAGGACGCTATTGCCAAACTCGACGAGGTATATGAGGCTATGAAGGCCGGCGAGATTGTTCCGGCTTCCAACTGGAACGGATATCTGCCGACAGATTTCCCGGGTCTTAAATGATAATAACGGCCATATGGCCGCACTCAGATGAAAAAGCCAACGGGGGATGTATTTCCCCCTGCGGCTTTTTATTATATCGCAGGGATTCCGAAGGGAAGCAATACCTAAGGAGTATTACACATGAACAGCGAGTACATAGTTGAAATGAGAAATATCACCAAGAGCTTTCCGGGCATCATCGCCAACGATGATGTCACCATTCAGGTGCGGAAAGGCGAGGTCTATGCCCTTCTTGGTGAGAACGGTGCCGGCAAGTCGACGCTCATGAGCATGCTCTACGGCATGTACGAACCGGACCGTGGAGAAATCTATATCCGCGGTGAGAAGGTCGTGTTCAAGTCACCTTCCGAGGCAGCGGAGAAGAACATCGGTATGGTCCACCAGCACTTTAAGTTGGTCGACAACTATACCATCGGTGAAAATATCGTCCTCGGCATCGAGCCCATGAAAAAGAAGTTCGGTATTTTCCCGTATGTGGATATGAAAGAGGCAAATGAAAAAATCGCCAAGCTCTCGAAAGACTACGGTCTGGAAGTCAACCCGACAGACCTGATTTCGGACGTCAACGTCTCGATCAAGCAGCGCGTCGAGATCCTGAAGATGCTCTACCGCGAAGCCGAGATCCTTATCTTCGACGAGCCGACGGCTATCCTTACTCCGCAGGAGATCGAGTACCTTCTGAAGATCATGGAGGAGCTCAAGAAGGGCGGAAAGACGATCATCCTCATCACCCATAAGATCGAGGAAATCAGAAAGATCGCTGACCGGTGCGCGATCCTTCGCCGCGGAAGGCTGATCGATATTCTGGATGTCAAGAGCACGTCGACCCAGGAGATGGCCAATCTCATGGTCGGCCGCAAGGTCGAGCTCACGACGGACAAGCAGCCGCCGAAGTTCGGAAAGACCGTTCTTGAAGTCGAGCATTTGTCCGTCTACGATGAGAGCAAGGTCGAGGTCGTCAAGGATGTGTCCTTTAAGATTCGGGAGGGCGAAATATTTGCAGTCGCCGGCGTCTCCGGCAACGGTCAGGTCGAGCTGGCGGACGCGATCACAGGCCTTATGAAGGCCGGCAAGGGCAAAATTATCCTGAACGGCAAGGACATAACGAACGAGAAAATCCGCCAGAGGACGGAGGACGGCATTGCCTACATCCCCGAAGACCGTCAGAAGTACGGCGTTCTTCTTGACTTCAACCTTCGAGATAATCTTGGTCTCCGCAAGTATTACAAGCCCCCGTTCTCGCAGAACGGTATTCTGAAGTTCAGTGAGTTTGAGAACTATGCGGTAAGGCTGATTGATGAGTATGATATCCGCTGCGGTCAGGGCGGACTCACATCTCTTCGGTCCATGTCCGGCGGCAATCAGCAGAAAGCCATCGTAGGTCGTGAGATTGAGGAGCATTCTCCGCTAATCATTTTCGTCCAGCCGACCCGCGGTCTTGACCTTGGCGCGATTGAGAACATTCATAAGGAAATCATCGCGGAGAGAGACAAGGGCACCGCAGTCCTTCTGATTTCTCTCGAACTAGACGAGGTCATGAACCTCGCGGATACAATCGGTGTTATTTACAGTGGCAAGATGCTGAAGGTGGCGGACGCAAGTACGCTCGATTCACAGGCGGTCGGCCGTTATATGATGGGGGTGACTGAGGCATGAAAAAAGAAAAAGTACCATCAGAAAAGGGCTTCTTCGCATGGCTGGCCAAAGTCCTCGGACATGAGAAATGGAACAGCGTCACGGTCCCGATCTTTACGATTATCCTCACGCTCATTGTTTCCAGTATCTTCCTTCTGATTCTGGGCAAGAATCCGCTCACAGCATTCTACAGCTTCCTGGCAGGCAACGGATTTGCAGCTAAGGCGAGTTACGGCGCGGGCAACGGCATGCTGTCGGACTTCTTCGCGTTCCTCAACATCATGGCTCCGATGCTTCTGGCGGCGCTGGCATTTATATTTGCATACAGATGCGGCCTCTTTAACATCGGTATCGCAGGCCAGATGCTCATGTCCGGCTTCATGGCAACGATCATTGTGGGTTACAATAAGGCTCTTCCGGCAGCAGTCGCGAAGCCGCTTGTTATCATTGTCGGCCTTGTGGTCGGCGGACTTCTCGGAGCCTTTGTCGGTTTCCTGAAGTACAGGTTCAATATTCATGAAGTCGTTTCGACGATCATGATCAACTACATTATCAGTTTCCTGACCGGCTTCTTCATCAACTCCAGATATGTCGATTCAATCACGCGGTCATCGAAGATCTGCAGCTCAGCCGCCAGACTGACGTGGACGAAGGTCCTGATCGGCGGTTACTACTGCAATGTGCCCCTCGGCATTGTGGTCGCGCTCATTATGGTATTCGTGGTCAAGTTCATTTTCGACCAGACTGTTTTCGGTTTTGACCTGCGCGCTGTCGGTTCCAACAGGAACGCCGCGACATATGCAGGCATCAATGTCGGAAAGTCGATTATCATGTCGATGATGCTCTCCGGATGCCTTGCGGGTCTTGCAGGCGTTACATATTATCTCGGTTATACAAATACAATTATTCCGAAGACGCTTGCCGGTATGGGCTATGACGCGATCGCGACAGCACTGCTTGGAAATAATACTCCGGTCGGCGCAATATTTGCATCCGTACTGATTACAATTTTCCAGAACGGTGCGAACTATATGTCCTCGACACTTGGCGTAGCCAAGGAAATTGCTTCCGTTATTACTGGCATTCTGCTTCTCTTCTCGGCATGCAGCGGATTCTTCAGATATCTGTCTAAGAATAAGCTTAACAGGATCGCTGATGAGAAGCGTGCCATCGAGAAAGCGAGAAAGGAGGCTGAGAGCAAATGAGTTATATTAATGCGATGATTACCAGCGGTCTGGCATTTGCAATTCCTCTTTTCATTATGGCTGTCGGCGGTATCTACTCCGAGAAGAGCGGTATCACGAACCTGGCGGTCGAAGGCTTCCAGGGCTTCGGAGCTTTCTGCGGAGCGGTCGTCGCGGTGTTCCTCGGCATGAACACCGGTCTCAGCTCTTCGTCGATTATCTACGTCGCTATGCTGTTCTCCTTCATCGGAGGTGCCATCTACGCGATTATTCATGCGCTGCTCTGCATCAAGTTCCGGGCGGATCAGGTCATCAGCGGTGTCGTCATCAATATCCTGGGCGTCGCGCTGACGACTTTCCTCACGACGACAATCAACACAGCGCTTTTCGGAAATGCTTCGAATAAGTTCACGCTCGGTGTATCCCCGCGTTTCAGTGTTCCCGGCATTTCCAAGATCCCTGTCATCGGCGCGATATTTACAAATATCTACCCGTTCGAGATCATTATCCTCATCATCGCGGCATATGCATGGTATCTCATGTATAAGACGAAGTTCGGCATGCGGCTTCGTGCCTGCGGCGAGAATCCTCAGGCGGTCGATGCGGCCGGCGGTGATGTAGCGAAGACGCGTTTCATCTCCGTCATGATTTCCGGCGGTCTGTCCGGTATCGGCGGTATCTGTTTCGCCTACTCGTTGCTTTCCCAGTTCTCACCGAGTATCTATCTTGGCTACGGCTATCTTGCCATCGCCGCTATGATCTTCGGTAATTGGAACATCATTCCTACCTTCTTCGTCTGCATCTTCTTCGGCATCGCGAGGGCGGGCGGCTACCAGCTCTGCCTGGCTATGGGACTTGCGTCGATCTATTCGGATCTGTTCCTGATGATTCCGTATATCTTGACCCTGCTGCTTCTGATGTTCTTCTCGAAGAGGAATCATCCGCCGAAGGCGGCAGGCGAGGTTTATGATAAGGGTAAGAGATGAATGCGGGTTGTGTGCTTTACAATGTATTGAGATACAATTCGCAGAGACAGGGCATTTGCTAAGTGAGACTTGAATTGTGAATGAATCGCAGTAAGCGATTACAAAATATTTGAAAATCCCCTGGATTTTCATCAACAACTACCAGCTTTTATGAGGAGGTAAACATGAATTTATTATCACTGCTTCTTGGATCTATGATGACACAGTCATCAGTTAACAACCTGTCCGGCAAGACCGGCACATCCCAGTCCGCAATTATGAGACTTCTGCCGCTGGCTATTCCGATTCTTATCAAGTATCTGACAAAGAATGCGCAGAGCCAGCAGGGCGCTTTATCTCTGCTCGGTGCTCTTACACAGCACAAGAACACGAACTCGATGGAGCTTCAGCTTGCTGACGCTGATGCGGATGACGGCGACAAGATCCTTAACCATATCCTCGGCGGGAATTATGGCAATGTCATGAATCAGCTGGCAGGCCAGAGCGGTATGACTGAAGACCAGGTCAGCTCGGTTCTTGCAAATATTGCCCCGGCTCTTCTTTCCGGTGTCTCCGCTGCCAACACGCAGCAGCAGTCCGCCGGCGCCGGCAGTCTCGGCAGCCTTATGAGCATGTTCGGCGGCGCTGCACAGCCGCAGCAGGCAGCCCCGGCACAGGGCATGGAGCTTGACGGAAGCTCGCTGCTCAGCCTGCTTGCAGCACTGAGCAAGTAAATCTGGATTTATCAAGGTAAAAGTTGGGCTGCCGCAGTTCACAGGAACTGCGGCAGCCTGTTTTGTTGGTGTGGTGGGCAGTTGCGTTTATTGAAATCATCTTTATATGGCTGAAAGCAGGAATGATGGCGGGCAGTCGGTATAGTTCAATGCGGCGTTGGTTGACTGCTCAGAGTTGTAGCGGGCAGTCGCAAACAAAGAAATCAGCGCAAATCTACTGAAGGCAAGAATTGACGGCAGGCAGTCAACAAAGGTCAAAACGGTGCATCGAGACTGCCCGGGTGGAGAAGCGGGCAGTAGCTAACAAAGAAATCAGCGCAAATCTACTGAAGACAAAAAAGACGGCAGGCAGTCAACAAAGGTCAAAACGATGCATCGAGACTGCCCGGGTGGTGAGGCAAGCAGTCGCAAACATTGAAAACACTTTCAATCGACTGAAAGCAAGAATTGAAGGCAGGCAGTCATCTTGGTTTTGCTCGGCGCATGTTGACTGCTCGAATGTAATAGACGGCAGTAGCTTTCGGTGAAAGCACCTTTGAGCTACTGCCAGTTCAAATCTGGGCATAAGTAGCCTTACCATCACCAATTATTAAAATCAATAAAGATGACTGCTTTTTAACGGTACATTTTCAACGGACTGTCAGCGGATTTATTTAAAAGCGAGCTAGTGTGACTGCCTATGGTACATGATTTGAGTCTTGTATGGCACTGCACAAATGCGCTTTTCTCCAAAATCGACTGCTGACCCCTTGATAGGGAGTAAACAGTTGTACGCTTACAGGATTAACCAAAGAGACTGTCAGATTATTCAAAGAGGTGATCAACTCAATCACAATGATTTTTATCATCGAGTTCATGAAGTCATTGAAAACTATGTTCATGTCAAGATCAATGAATGTCACTTAGGTGAGTTTAATCTTTGGGGATATCATTCATCCACTCGACGATATCCCAGGCTGTGCGCTCGGCTTCATCGTATACGAACATATGCCGTGCATCCCTGTAGGTAACATAGAGTGCATCGGGGCAGACCTCTTTCATGCGGTCGATCTGATAGTAGGGCATGGTATGGTCCTCGGTTCCCCATATGACTAACATGGGTTTCCCGGAGGCTGCAGTGGCCCGATAGGCCTCCATGGCTGTGTCGTAATCAAGTATACAGTGGGCAAGAGAGCTTGCGAGGGCTCGGAAATAGCCCTTGTATCTCGCAAAGTCAGCAAATCTTCGGATGTATCGGTCTTTTTCCTTCTCGGTTGCAATGCCGAGCTCATCGGCGGATTTGGAGATGATGACATATGGGGCAATGAGGCGGAAGAGCCTGTCACCGATGATCGGCAGGTCGCTGAGTTTCATGGCACCGGGTGCTTTGAACGTGTCCATAACAGCCGGGGCAAGGAGGATGAGGCGGGAGACTTTGGCGGGGTGCATTTGCACGAATCTTGTGCCAATGATGCCTCCCATTGAGGTCCCGATTATAGTGAAGGTCTTGCCCGGCAGCAGCGCATCTGTCAGCTCATCAAGCTGTTTCACGAAGAAGTCGGCATCGTATACCGCCTTCGGCCTGTCAGAGAGGCCGCGTCCGATGAGATCGTAGCGGAGGACCTGGTAACCGCGGGCGAGCAGGCTCTCGTAGAGGTTGTCATAGATGAAATATGGGGAAGAGAAGCCGTGGACGAGAACGATGCATTCGTCGCCGTCCCCCTCGAGCTCGTAGCGGGTACAACCGTCCGACAGCTGAATGTAGCTGCCCTTGTGGGTCCGGCGCGCGGTGTTATCAAGAGTGAGACTTTCGGCCAGGAGCGTGTACCGGATCTTTGTGAGAGTTTTCATATGACCTCCTTTAAGTCGTGCAATAACCGCATTGCAGATTGGGTTAATTATTGCATATTTCTACAAAAATGGGAATATAGCTTTCGCTCGATTCCATGACGTGTCCGGCATATTTCATAGAAGGCAACTGTATTCATGATTTCAATGGAGTATGGTTGCCTTTTTGGTTCACGGCAGAAAGCCGTGGATCGCAGGAGGCAACTAAATTCATGATTTCAATGGAGTATGGTTGCCTTTTGGTCTCACGGCAGGAAGCCGTGGATTGCGGGAGGCAACTGTATTCTTGATTTCATTGAGTGGTAGTTGCCTTTCGCCCTAGAGCGCTAAGCATAACAAAAATTTGACATGGAATTAACTCAGATAATGGTATAAGATATGTTTGATACACTAAAAAAGACTTCATCTAAACATTCACAGGTGCTCATTATGAAAAAACTCACCATCCTGGCAACAGTACTTGCCGTAACTGCAGGCCTCACTGCGGGCGTGGCAGGCTACATTGCTCTCAATAATAAGCCGGACACTTCAAATGTCGCGGCGGTCGCACAGAAAGAGTCTGCGAGTGATACTACTTCGGCAGACACAAAAGAAGCGACTGCTTCGGTCGATACTGCGGGAGCTGGCAATGTCGCTGCTTCAGGCGATGCAACGGTAGCAAGTAATGCGGCCGCAAATGAAGTCGCGTCTGCGGACAATACAGCTGCCTCAAATGGGACTGCGAATGAAACCGCGGACAATGCGAATTCCCCGAGCGACAACGCCGCTGTGAACGAACCCGCCACAGGCGCAAACGCAGAAGAAGAGACTGTCGGTGCTCCCGATGCGGCTCCCGCAGCTCAGACCACCTCTACCGGTCTTGACCTAAATACCGCCCAGGCCATCCACGATGCCTATGTCGCGAAGGCACCGTCTGCCCAGGGGGATGTCGGACGCGGTTACTATATTTATGATATTGATAAGGACGGCGTTCCGGAACTTCTTCTCACCCACGAGGAGGGTTTGGACAGAGGTCTCGCCGTCTTCACATATATCGATGGCGCAGTGGCAGAGTGCGGAGTCATGTGGGGGTTCGCTCACGGATTGCCTTTCCCGGCGTCTTATCCGGAAGGCAACGGCATAGTGCTTGAAGAGTGTGCGCGCGGCTATCAGTGCATCTGGCTCATCTCAAAGAATGGCACTGCGATGAGCGACACAATAAACAGTGACAGCGCTAATTTGTACACGGAAGAGCTCAGGACAGCCTGGCCAACGTATTACACTGACATTGAGGACGATTTCGGTTATTATTACAATCATCAGTATCGCGCAGTTTTAAGTCCGTATTTCGAGGGATCCGAGGCCTTGAGCTTCTGTGACCCGGCAGATGATACGGCAATCAGGGAAGCGCTGGGGATGAACTAGGATACCTCCAGCTCTGCATCACGCTTATGCCCAGTATGTGAAGCTTCACGTCCCTACTGGCATCACTGTGCTAAGATTTCAGTGGAAGAACAAATCCCGCTCAAAGGTACGATTATTTGTGCCGGATGAGCGGGAAGTTTTGACACTGGAATTTTTTGTGCTATACTACATCAGTACATTAAATCACTAAACAGAGGCTATTATGAAAACAAGAGAAAATTTAGGTTCCAGACTCGGCTTCATTCTGCTCTCGGCGGGGTGCGCCATCGGCATCGGAAACGTCTGGCGTTTCCCCTACATCACAGGCCAGAACGGCGGCGGACTCTTCGTCCTCATCTACCTTGCCTGCCTCGTGCTGCTCGGCATCCCCGTTCTCACCATGGAATACTCCATCGGCCGATTCAGCAGGAAGAGCATCCTTCCGGCCTTCAGAGAGCTCGAGCCGCAAGGCACCAAGTGGCACATCATGGGCTATTTTGCCGTCGCCGGAAACTATGTGCTCCTCATGTTCTACTCGGTTGTATCGGGCTGGATCCTGCACTATTTCACGCTTATGCTGACAGGTCACTTTGAGGGCGCGACGACGGACCTTATTCAGGAAACTTTTGGGCAAATGATGTCTTCCCCCATGATCCTCATCCGCAACATGCTGATTGTCATGGCTCTGACATCTGTTATCTGCGGCATCGGCCTTCAGAACGGCGTTGAGCGCATCACAAAATTCATGATGCTTGCCCTGATCATCATTATGATCTTCCTTGGCATTCGCAGCGCTCTGCTTCCCGGAGGCAAGGAAGGTCTTGCCTTCTACCTTCTGCCAAATGTCAAGAATCTTTCGCAGGCAGGTCTCGGCAATGTTATTATTGCTGCCCTCAATCAGAGTTTCTTCACTCTGAGTATCGGTATGGGCGGCATGGAAATCTTCGGAAGCTATATCGAAAAAGACAGGAGCCTTCTGGGCGAGGCGATTTTGGTGACGGCGTTGGATACATTTGTAGCGATTGTGTCCGGTCTCATCATCTTCCCGGCGTGTTTCTCCTATGGGATTTCTCCGGATGCGGGGCCGAGTCTCATTTTCCTGACCCTGCCGACGGTTTTCCTGTCCATGCCGGGCGGACGACTTTTCGGGACATTTTTCTTCGTATTCCTGTTCTTCGCGGCACTGTCCACTATGATCGGTGTCTTCGAGAACATTATGGGCATCACGTATGACCTTTACGGAACCGACAGAAGAAAGTCAGCCCTCATAAACGGCATTCTCATTGCCGTCGGCTCGATCCCGTGCGCGCTGGGCTTCAATGTCTGGAGTTTTATTCAGCCGCTGCGTGAAGGCAACTGCATCATGGACCTCGAGGATTTCTTCGTCAGCAACCTCGTGCTGCCGATTGGTTCTATGATCGTCACGCTTTTCTGCACGTGGAAGTATGGCTGGGGATTTGACAATTATATGAAAGAGGTGAATACAGGCACCGGTCTCAAGGTGCCTGCCGGCCTTAGATTCTACTTCAAGTACATTCTGCCGTGTATTATCGGGTTCGTGGTCCTGTATGGGCTTGTGACATACTTCTAATGGACTGCGCATATTGTGTATAAAATAGCTTGCAGCAGAAGCCGTTGGATGTAAGAGGCTGGATGTAAGAGGCTGGATGTAAAGGCTGGATTCAGAAGGCCGGATGTAGAAGGTTGGCCGCAGAAAGTTGGATGCAAAAAGCTGAATGCAGAAGGTTGAATGCAGAAAGGCTGGATGTAGAAGGTTGGTCGCAGAAAGCTGAATGCAGAAAGGCCGGATGCAGAAGATTGAAAGCAGAAATGAATAGATGCAAAAGTGGCTGGCGCTTTATGATGTGATTCTTTGAAGCAGCATATCATAAGCGCCAGCCACTTTATTTTTTCTTGTGCAGAATTCTGCCTTCAGTTGCGAGATGGAATGCGAAAGGAAGCGAGTGGGCACGCACATTAGCAGGGGTCAGGGAATCACGCCTACTTAGATTCTTCCAGAACGCAGATGCCGAAGGCCGGCAGCGTAAGCGTTGTACCATCAAGCATGACTTCATCTGAGGAGACAGTGAGAACTGCCTTGAGCTCTCTGAAGTCCGAACCGGAGATGTCTACCGATGCCGATTTATCGGTCGAATTGATGAAGATTTCAACGGGCTCATATTTGCCCTCCGGATCTCTTCTTGTGAAGGCGGCAACGGAATCGTTCGTCCTATCGTAGTCCACCGCCGTCCTTCCTCGGGCGATGACCGGGAAGGAATTGCGGATTCGGATCGCGTTCCTGTAATAGTTGAAGATAGAGTATTCGTCGCTGGTCTGTGAGTAGGCAGAGCCGAACTTCATCGTGAAATTGTCCATCTCAGCCGGACCGTCGCACATCATATCATGCATTTCCTGCTCGACCATTTTTGTGGCAGCTTTTGTCTCGGCGATGGTATCTTTCGTGTCAGTTTCAGTCTTGGCTTCAGTACTGGTTTCGACACCAGAGTCTGCTGCGCTGTACTCATCATCTGAGATCCAGTACATCGGAGCCCGATAGTTAGGATCCTTGCCCGAGCCCATCATGCCGATCTCCTCGCCGTAGTAGACAAACGCGTTGCCGGTCATGAGAAGATTCAATGCGCCGGCGAGTTTGGTGCGGGTGCCGTCGTCATCGGCATAATACCCGGCACTGCGGGGCATATCGTGGTTCGTGTAGAACGGAGCATTGATGAAATGTTCGTTGATTGACGAGTAGAGGTTTTCTTCATTTGCCAATGATTCTGCAAATGACTTTGCAGACATATTGCCCTTAGCCGTCTGTGCGATGATGCCGTCGGCGCCGGAGTATGCGAAGTCAAAGAAAGAATTCACGCCGGTACTGTAATAGCTTGCGTAGGAGGACTGATCCGTCCAGGCCTCAGCCACGAGATACGCTTTCGGATTTATACCATGGACGGTGTCCGCGACCCATTTCATGAACTCCATGTTGCCATCGCGGTTGTCTGTGTAATAGGAAGTGACAGCGTCAAGGCGGAAGCCGTCGACACCGCGGTCCAGCCAGAATTTCATGATGGTGCTGAGCTCGTTCCTCACCTCGGGAGTGCTGAGATTTAGGTCCGGCATACCCTCCCAGAATCTTGCCTCATAGTACCATGTGTCATCCATAGGGACGAAACCGGGATACTGCTCCCGCGAAAAGGTGTAGTACCAAACATAGGGGCACTCATCCTTGACCGGATCTTTTCCTGCGGGCAGCTTTTCAAGATATTCTTTGGCTGCCAGGAACCACGGGTGCTCCGTTGACGTGTGATTGAGCGCGAGGTCCAAGATCACATTCATGCCTCTTGCATGGCACTCTTTTAGCAGCTTGTCAAAGTCTTCCAGCGTACCGTAGGCGGGATCGGTATCCATGTAGTTTGTCGTATCATACTTGTGGTATGTCGGAGATGGGAAGATCGGCATGAGCCAGATTTCGCCAGCGGAGAGATCCATACCTGAGGATGGCTGGCCGTCATTTATGTAGCCAAGGTTGTCATAGAGACCGTTCAGATCACCGATGCCGTCCCCATCGCTGTCCGCGAAGGAATACACGAAGACTTCATATGTGGTTCGATAATTGTCGTCCGGTGCAGTCTCAGCCAGCTCATTGTTTATGAGGCTCATCTGTGAGAAGGTGAACAGGGTCTGATCGTCCGCTGCATCCATCTCCGGGACAGGCACCTGGCTCGCATCTGAGCCGGCTGACTTGTCATCATTTTGTGTCCAGTCGTAGCCGAGGGTGGCGCCTTGACCGGATGCTGTGGCATTTGCTCCGCTTCCGGAACTGTCCGTGGCTATGACCGCAGAATCGGTTGCCGCGCCCGGTTCGCTTTTTTGTGAATTGAGTTGGCAGCCGCCAAGCAGGAGACAGGCGGCTGTCAGGAGGGCGATTGTTTTTTTCATATATGCTATTATTAATTTTTCCTTTCGTTAATTATGCCTCAAGGATACATTTCGCGCTCTGAGCTGTCAATGCTTACTTCCCATGAATCCTGAGATGTGCCCCCCTTGGACCAAACGCAACATAAACCCGAGAAATCCAAAAAATTGATGCCTTTCAAGACTCACGGGACAAGAGCCCAAGGACGAAAGGCAGCAAAAAGTCCAAGAAATCCAAAAAACGATGCCTTTCAAGAATCATGGGAGATGAGCCCCTGGACCAAAGGCAGCAATAACCCAAGAAATCAAAAAAACTGTTGCTTTTTTAGATTATGGCGTGATTTACGCTGAGCTGAGCCTTCGCAACGCAGCCTGTGACATTGTGTTTTTGGGTTTTACGTACTATAATTCACAAAGAGCAAAGTCACTCCGATATATGCATTATGATGTAAAACATAAGATATAATGCTAAGACACAGAGCTTACGACAATCGGCTCAGGATCCACAGCAACAGACTTGCATTGAAAGGAACATGACTATGAACGACAACGGCAGCAGAAGCATGGGTTACAATTTTGCGATCATTGCCTTCGGCATACTTCTTTTTGTGATCGGACTGGTGGGAATTATCAACAATCACTCGTTTCGTGCAAATGCAGTCGAAGTTGAGTGCGAAGTCACCGACATTGTGAAGCAGGGGAGGACCGCGTGGTTTCAGAACTCGCACGCGATCGTAACGTATGAGTTTGACGGTCAGACATATGAGAATATTAAGGTGGGGACGAGCCTCAATGCGGCAATCGGGGAGACCAAGACGATTCTGGTGAATCCCGCCAATCCGTCAAAGCCAAGAGATCCGGTCGGCACGACGAGTGTGCCGAGGGGTACGATGATTGTCGGGCTGCTGTTTGCGCTTTCGGGCTGCCTCGGTGTTTACTTATATATGAAAAAGAAGTAAAAGCAGGTCCTTCTCTTCGAAACCAGAAACGTGTCAGCGTTTCTTGGTTCGGAGTTTAGGACCGTCCCTTTCTTACCCCCAAAATCTTTCCAAATACCTACCGACGCGGCTATGCTATAATCAAATCAACAAAGTTTTAGGAGGCCGCAACTACATGAGTTCCGATAAGAATCCCGTCCAAAGGGCAAAGCCCTTTAACGAGCTTCGGCTTGGATATATTGCTTCGCTGCTTTTTCAGAATGTGCAGAAACAGCCGATCCCCCATAATATTGATCTGCTGGATTTTTTCTTCCCCGGCATGATCGTACTCGAAATGGGACCCGGTGAGCCCAAAAAGACAGAAGCCCTGTTCTCTGACACGGATCATGTTATCCTGGCGGTCCGGAACAAATCCGGTTTTTACACCGGAGGCAGCAGCACCCGGGTGAGCCAGATCGTCGGCCGCCTGATCGGAACTGCCAAGAGCGGAATAGAGAAGGAGCGTAGGGCTGCAAATCTCATTCAGAAGAGGGTTGCCGCAGAACTCATCAAAGAGCCAGAGAAGCTTCTCAATCTCTGGATCCTCTACGCGAACATTGTGAAAGACCAGACGGGGGAGGCGTGGGACAGGCTCATAGCTACATTTGCAGAATATATTAACGCGATTATTATGAAGCGAGCTCAGATGAGCGCCTATGAGAAGGAGAATGAACTCTTCGCCTTCGACGATGAGACCTTTAACCTGCTCATGGATTATGTGCTCTCGGAGTGGAACGCCGAGACGCTCGACAACTGCATCAACGCGTTCACATGGCTCGTGTTCGGAGCCATGATGCGGAACGAGGTCCGGAGGCTCCTCTATGCGTACGATAGCGGGTTCGCGCCGAGGGCGACGGATATGTCGGCGGCGGAGGCATTTGCAAAGGACAGTTACACCGAATATTATTATGAGGGGGATGATTTAGACAAGCTCTTTCCGGGGATCGAGTGGTACTGCGACCGCTGCGGCGCGTACCTGAACGAGCAGGACGATTTTGATGACCACAACAAGGTCTGGAAATGCACCTGCTGCGGGTACACGAACCAGCTGACAATTGAGAATATTTATGATTCCGAGGAGGATTATCAGGAAGGCGGACCGCCGACGGACGCAAAAAAGTTCTTCCGGGCCCTTAAAGAGCGGACGGAAGAATTGGAAGATGTGTGAATTTAGCGTCACTGCCGAATCATGACATCGCGTTCATTTACCATAACACCCGCGAACTGCTCCATGCCGAACCTGTCCATGAAGGCGGTGCACTTGCACAGGAACAGGTAATAGATGTTGAGGCCGCTTCCATGCAGGGATTCAAAGTTCCCCTGGCCCTTTGCGATGCAAATGTCAGCACCCCCAAGCAGTTCCCTTATCCCCTCCGGCACGATGAGGCGTCCGTCAAGCGGTGTGCCCGGGGCACATGTCCCGTTCCCAATGATCGGCGCGATGTCAGAAAGACCGACGAAGGCCGCGTCCAGTGCCGTCGCGTCGTTATGGGTTGGCATTCCGCGAACTAAGATGGTCACGTCAAGATTGGGATTCAGTTTCCTGATGAGTCGGATCAGGATCTTGTCCATGACGATTTCACCGCAGTTGTCCGTTATATAGACAAGCTTCTTTTTGGAGGCCAGATCATTTTTCAGACGGTCCAGAGTTTTTGAATCGAGCGCTATCTTGCTGCTTCCTGCAAGGATCTCCATAAGTTTGTCCTCAGTCACCACGTCGAGGGCACCGAAATCAATATAGTTGCCGGCCATTGCGTACTGCACTGCGCGCTTCAGCGGGTCTTCGTCTGCCATGACTTCGTCTGTTATGCGCTCCTCAAGGTTCAGCATCAGCTCATTAAATCTGCGCTTCGGTTCGACGTACTGGTCATCGACGTCGGCATACATTTTCATCACATTTGTCAGAATTGCGGACATGGCAGGCGCGGACTCGCTGCCTCTGCAGCCGTCGGCAGCACGGCGGATCTCCGCGAGCATTTCTTCTGTTTTATCCGGAGGCACCGGGAGCGCTCTCGCGCGTCTTAACGCGGTGGTGAGACAGCAGTTCCAGCAGGATTCATTTGCAATCATATCTACCTCTTTTTTCTGAGTCGGGTGAGTTTAGTAAGTCATTAAGTCTTTGATGTGCACCGGTATTGATTATCCGCCTGAATTTTCATCAGTATACAATTAAGTCAACAGGGTAATTTCTTATCGGCATGGCTTCAATTAACTGGCTGATTATTCTTAGTATATCATTTAAGTGCGTTTCCGGGCACAAGCATTTCAGCGGAGACACCGCATGTTTCATTAGTCTTTCATCGATTAGAAACGGTGCCGCGGATTATACAAATGTCAATTTCACCAAAAATTGTCTCAATCCGCCAGTCTACAGTTTAGTGTACAGTCATTAGCCATCAAAAGACTGGAAAAGACAGAATAAATTCTTTATAATATTTAATAATCTTTTGGATTATCAGTATTATGATTCCTTCCGGGGATAAAGTGAGAAATGTGTCTGAAACATAGGAGATGAGGGAACTGTGGGAAATTTTTCGGACGAACTTTCCAGCATTATGCGAATCAGGAAAATTGCAGTCGATGATATTATTCAGAGTATGAATATATCAAGGGCTGCTTTTTTCAAGTATAAGAACGGAACAAGGCTGCCGGCCAAAGCGGAGATCGTTGAGGAAATCGCGGATGCGCTCCGCCTGAATTATAATGAGCGTAACAGTCTTCTTGAATCATACCAGATAGACAGTATCGGAGAGTATAAGTATCGCAGTATGCAGGCCGTGGAGCGTTTACTGACGACTCCGATCGGAGAGTTCAGCACCAAGGAGTTTGATTTTGCGGCTCCGGCGGCTGATAAGATGGCTAATCTGTCTGTAGTCCACGGAAAAATGCATGTTCTCATGCGGATTTATACGACGATCTGTGAAGGTCTGAATGATGGGGATGTCACTATATTTGAAACTGTCTGCGACAAAGATGTTTTTTATGTGCTCCAGCAAGTGAGGGAGGCAAATAAAACAAATACTATTGAGCACATCATGGCAATGAACGGCTCTGATGACATACATGCGAAGGACCAGCTTTATGCTATTGAGAGCCTTGGAAGTATGCTGATCACAATGTGCAGGTGCGAGAATTATTATCCGTTCTATTACTATGCGTCACTGTCAACTCTGAGGACATTTGAAGAGTTCATGACAAATACTGTTGTCACGAAGAACTGCGTGTTCTGCTATTCGGGGAACATGGACAGCGGTGTGCTCTACAGAGACGAGAGACTGTGCAGCCATTATCGTGATGTGATTGCGAGGTGGAGGAAGAGGGCGAAGCCATTTGCAGAAAAGATGGACTTGACGACATCTCTGCGCTCGTTCTTAGCTTTCCGCAGCTCGCTGGATGAGAAATATGAATTTATTTCGGGCATCTGCATGGCATCCATATATGAAAAGAACGATAATCTTATAAATACAAATCTCATTATTGAAGAGGGTGCCGCAAACCGTCAGATTTACGATTTGGTCAATTATTCTGAGGAATTCAAGAAGGGTCTTAACGCAGCAAAGGAACGCAATCACTTCATTGTGCCGGGGAACACGCTGCGATTCAACCTGAACACCGGATATATACAGGAATTGCCCAAAAAAGTAACTATTCCTCTCGACAGAGATACTATGTATAAGATGCTGCGAAGATTCCAGCAGGTTTGTGATACATACGATTTCCGAATCATTGAGGATGACAGATTTCCGGAGGACAATTCGTTTAATGTCGAGGTAACGCAGTCTCAGGCTATGATTACGGTTATATTGCCCGGTGAGGCAATTATGCGGATGTTCCTTGTGAAGGAGAGCAGCGCGGTTTCACTTATCTATGAGTATCTGAAACATCTGTATGATAATGAGGCAATCAGCGGCAGGGAGAGGTCCGAGTGGTACGAGGGGCTGTTTGCCGGGGAGTGTTGATGAGTAGGGGCTGTCGCATTGGTGCGGCAGCTCTTTTTTTGTGAGCGCGAATCTTTATTCAGTTTGGCGTGCGTTGGCTGCCTGGGTGTGCAGTCATCTAAGCTCAATTCGGCGCTCGTTGACTGCTCGGGTGGTCGAGGGCAGTCGCGTTTAATGAAATCATCTTTATTCTACTGAAAGCAAGCAACGATGGTGGGTAGTCATCTAAGCTCAATTCGGTGCTCGTTGACTGTTCGGGTGGTATGGCGGGCAGTCGCCAACAATGAAATCATCCTTAATCTACTGAAAATAAGAAAGAAGGCAATCGGTCATAAAAGTTCAAAACGGTGATTCGAGACTGCTCGGGTGCATGGAGGGCAGTCGCCAACAAAGAAATCAACTCAAATCTACTGAATGATAAGAATGCAGGCATTCAGTCATCATAGCTCGAACTGGCGTTGATGACTGCTCGGGTAATAAGGTGGGCAGTCGCTAACAAAGAAATCATCCTTAATCTACTGAAAGTAGGGAAGCAGGCATTCAGTCATCATAGTTCAAACTGGCGTTGATGACTGCTCGGGTAATAAGGTGGGCAGTCGGTAACAAAGAAATCATCCTTAATCTACTGAAAGTAAGAAAGCAGGCAATCGGTCATCATAACTCAAAACGGCTTTTCATGACTGCCCGGGTGGCCTGGATGGCAGTAGAGTTCGCTGAAACCACCTTTGCGCTACTGCTGGTAAAAACCTGATATAAGTGAGTTTTACCGTAAACTTATATCATTAACTACAAAAGTGACTGCTTTTGAGCCTTTATATTAATTTCGGCCATCAGCAGATTAATCAAAAAACGAGCTGTCATGACTGCCTATGAAGCTTGTTTCAATTCGCATATGGCACTGCCTATGTGCATTATTTATCAAGATCGACTGCCGACTACTTTGATTACGATGATCATCCATTTTTTTCATTTAAACTGTTTTATCCGAATGGAAAAACATAGAAAATAATACGATGGCTTTATAGTATAATGATAGTTGGATAAGAAGACAGACACTGTGCGCATGAAAACATATGGACATAGATGCTGCCAACGCTTGATAGAATGACAGATAAGGTCACAGAAATACCTTGCAGTTTTCATAAGAAAGGAAAATTATGCCGCTTCATATAATTCGCAACAACATTGTAAATATGGAATGTGACGCAATAGTCAACACAGCCAACCCATATCCTCAGATCGGTGCGGGGACTGACTCGGCTGTCTATGCTGCGGCGGGAGAGAAGCGTCTATTGGCAGCGAGACAGAAGATAGGTGAGATCGCGCCAGGTATGGCAGCGGTGACAAGCGGTTATGCGTTGAAGGCCCGATACATCATTCATACTGTTGGTCCGGTGTGGGAAGGCGGAGAGAATGGTGAGGAAGAGATTCTCCGATCATGCTACAGGACCTCGCTGCGCATCGCTGAGGCAAAGCGCTGCAAATCTGTCGCTTTCCCGCTGATTTCGTCCGGTTCATACGGGTATCCAAAGGATGCAGCATTAAAAACTGCGGTCGAGGAGATCCGCAGCTATCTTGAGCATTCAAATATAACAGTCTATCTGGTCGTATTCGGGAAAGAAGCTTATGAACTCTCTGGGAAATATTCCGATGCAGTCGAGGCCTTTATTGACGAGCATTATGTTAAAGCCCAGATGGAGAAAGAGTACAGCGGGCAGGCGTCGACAGCTTTCCTGCGGGGCAATGAACGCCGAAGGCGGGACAATCTGTTGGCAGCCAAAGATACCGAGCGCAGAAGAAGAGACAATCTTCAGGCTCATGGAACGACTGAGCGTCGAAAAAGATATGACCTGCAGACGGACATGACAGAAGAGCCCAGAAGGTGGGACAATTTGCAACCTGACAGGGCAGCGGATAGTGGAAGTCCGGATGATCTCAATGCTGAAATGGCAGTCGAGAGTGCAGAATGGGACAATCTTCAGGCTGATATGGCAACCAGGATCGAGGAGGATTTAGCATGGGAACCGGAGCCTCCGTGTTCGGATATGTCGGAAAATATGTCTGCTCCACAGTCTGTACTACCTGGCTTCGGCATGCCTCAGCCGGCAGCTCCGAAGCCTGCCGCGAAGTCAAGTCCCAGATTCTCGTTTAGGCCTGCAGCTTCTGCAAGCAAGAAGAAAAAGAAGCTCGAAGATTCTGACATTGTTCTGGCTGAAACTTTTTCCGAGACTCTGCTTCGCCTCATCGATGAGAAAGAGATGACGGATGTCGAGGTCTATAAAAGGGCAAATATTGATCGCAAATTATTCTCGAAGATACGCAGCCGGCGCGACTACCAGCCGGGAAAGAAGACAGCCCTGGCTCTGGCAGTCGCACTGAGGCTCGATCTTGATCAAACCAAAGATCTTTTGTCACGTGCCGGCTATGCTATTTCTCCGAGCAGCAAGTTCGACCTCATTGTGGAGTTTTTCATTGTCAATGAAGTCTATGACATTGATACTATAAATATTGCGCTGTTCGATCATCAGGAACAGACGCTGGGATAATGCAAAATCAGCCCCGAAGTTCGTGCTTTGGGGCTGATTTTAGGTGGTATGGAGGTATTCTTTCAATAAGGGACTTGGAACTGATTTTGGCTTGTGCGGAGCCTGCCTTTCAGGTCAAGCCCAGAGTTGATGTTATGGTGTTACATTACTTGCGGCGACGCCTCTTCATATCGGCCTCGATCGGAGCCTTCCAACTGGGCTCAAGACATGCTTTTGAGCGATAGCTGCTGACGGCCTCCGTCAGAACTCTGTAGTTGAGTGATGTTCCATCGGAGTCACTGCAGTACTCAACTGCACGGTCGGCGTTGATGCCGAAGGAGGCGGCTTCTTTGACGGCGTCGATATTTGCACCAAGGAAAAGGAACTCCCAGTTGTCTTTCGCCTTGCGCTTTTCGATCATATCGCGAACCTTTTTAAGGTTGTATCTGCGGCTGGAGTTCTCACAGCCGTCCGTGATGATGATGAACATGGTCTTTTCCGGCCGGTCGTCCTCGCGGGCGTATTTGTGGATTGTGTGGATATGCTTGATTGCTCCGCCCATCGCGTCGAGCAGTGCGGTGCAGCCGCCGGGAACGTAGTCTTTCGCGGTCATTTCGGGAACTTTCTCGATCGGTACACGGTCGTAGAGCACGCGCTCCTCGGTGTCGAAGAGGACGGTGGAGAGGTAGGCCTCGCCTTCTTCTGCACGCTGCTTCTTCAGCATGGAGTTGAATCCTCCGATTGTGTCGCCCTCAAGCCCTGACATGGAACCGCTCTTGTCGATGATGAATACGAGTTCTGTGAGATTTTTCTTCATGGTGGTGATCCCCCTTATCTTTTTTTGGAAGTAATCGGGAATTATTGCCTGTTGTACTTCCTGCGATTACTTGTTTTCTTGTTTGTGAGATCATTATATGAAGAATTATGTTCCTCGTGGTCGCTTCCGAGGCGACAACGAAGAGCAAACAAAAATCCGGCCGCCTTGGCCGGATTCTTGTCTTAATTATGCGTGGGCGACAGCCCATATAATCATTCTAAAGAGCTTCTAAATCATGAGTTCTCTTGCGGAAAGGATAATTCAATCACTTCTTAAGTTTGTTAAAGAGCGTTCCCATCACACCGCGGCCAAGGCTTGCACCAATGTTGCCGCCGATGGTCTGACCAAACTTGCCGAACTTGCCGCCGAATGTCTTACCGACCTCGCGTCCGACTGTGCCCGCAACTGTGTTGCCGACGGACTGTGCAGCGCGGCGCCTTGCGGCCTCCTCACGCTCTTTGGCTTTCTGAGCCTCTCTCTCAGCAGCGGCAGCAGCCTTTGCGGCCTCTTTCTCTTCTGCAGCCTTGGCAGCGGCAACGGCAGCTGCTTCAGCCATCTCGACACCGCGCCTCTCGAGGAACTCATATGCGGAGTCCGGATCGACCGGATCCTTATATTTGGTGTAGAGAACGCTGCTCTTTATTGCATTATCACGTTCGGATTCTGTGATGGAACCCATGCGGCTCTGCGGAGGCAGAATATTGACCTTCTGAGCGACCGTCGGGATACCGTCTGCGCCGAGGTAGGAGATGACTGCCTCACCTGTGCCGAGAGCAAGAATCGTCTCGTAGGTATTGAATGCCGGGTTCTCACGGAAAGCCTGTGCAGCGGCTTTGACTGCGCGCTGCTCTGCCGGCGTGTACGCGCGGAGACCATGCTCGATCTTTGTATTGAGCTGAGCGAGGATGTTGTCCGGGACGTCACGCGGATTCTGCGTGACAAAGTAAACGCCGACACCCTTGGAGCGGACAAGTTTCACGACCTGCTCGATCTTGTCGAGAAGAGCTTTGGAGGTTCCGCTGAAGAGCAAATGTGCCTCATCGAAGAAGAACACCATCTTCGGCTTGTCGAGATCGCCGACTTCCGGCAGGGTCTCAAAGAGCTCGGAAAGCATCCACAGGAGGAATGTGGAGTAGAGACGACCGTTGTTGATCAGGGTCTGGCTGTCCAGAATGCTGATCATGCCCTTGCCGTCACGGCTGGTTGTGAACCAGTCATGAATATTGATACCCGGTTCACCGAAGAACTGGTCGCCGCCTTCGGACTCAAGAGCTACGATAGCGCGGAGCATTGCGCCGATGGAGTTCTTGGCGATGTTGCCGTACTCAGCGGCAAATTCTTTATTATTGTCGCCCATGTAATTGAGCAGGGCTTTAAGGTCCTTGGTGTCAACAAGCAGCAAATCCTGGTCATCCGCAATCTTGAAAGCAACGGACATAAGGTCTGTCTGCAGGTTATTGAGGTCCAGAATTCTGGAAAGAAGAGGAGCGCCCATCTCGGAAATTGTTGTGCGGAGCGGAATACCGTTCTTGCCAAACAGATCATAGAGGGTCGTCGGATAGCTGTCATAGTCCCATCCGGCTTCCTCAAGCCCGAACTTCTCGATTCTTCTCTGCATGTCCTCACTGTCTTTGCCCTCGAACATTGTTGCCGCGAGGTCGCCCTTGACGTCGGCGAAGAATACCGGGACACCGAGATCACTGAATGATTCAGCCATGACTTTCAGTGTGATCGTCTTGCCGGTACCGGTCGCACCTGCGATGAGGCCGTGTCTGTTGGCCATTTTCGGCAGAAGCATTGCTCTCTCGCCATCGTCGGTCGTGCCGATCCAGATTTTTCCATCGTAAAGCATAATGAGATCCTCCTTTATCTACGGATGTAAAAAACCGCGCCTTAAAGCCGAGGGGGTAAGGCTGCAGGTCTGTTCTGAAAACTTAGCTTTATTATAGCAAAGTGCGAGCAAATATGGAAATACGAATCATATTTGAAACAAAAAATGTTAGAAAAGCGCCGGAGCTATTTAAGACAAAAACGGCGGAATACCTTCTTGAAATTGAAGGCATTCCGCGTGATTTGTAACCGTGAAATCAGTTTTACAACCTCTTCCCATTCATAAATCTGGCTGTGATATCAGCCGCCATCCCGGTATAGCAGAACCTTTCGACGGTCTCCGCCGGCGTGATCCTCCGGAATGGGTCGGAGAAGTCGCGGATGACGAGCGCGTCAAAGACGTATCCCGGCTCAAGGCTGCCGACTTTTCCGAACAGTGAGCCGCCTTCTTTTGTGGCCATGTAGAAGGCATTTGCAAATGTAATCACCTCATTATCATTCCCCTCATAGAACCATTTAAGCTTTGAGAACTGGACCGCCCGCGCCGCCTGCGTGTATGTTCCGGGCAAATGTCCGCCCGCAATGTCACTCCCCAGCGCAAGGTTCATGCCCTGCTTTGCCAGAGCTGACACCGGAGTTATTCCGGCTATGACGTTGACCGTCGCGTCCGGGCAGTGGACCGCGCAGCCGTTATGCTTTTTCAGTATACGGATATCTTCCTCTGAGGGGAAGATGAAATGGGCAGCCACCACCGGTCCGTGATCCATCAGCCCGGCTCTCTCATAGATCTCCGTGTCGCAGGAGCAGTTCGGAAAGAGGCGCTTAGCCTCGGCGGCCTCCCACTTGGATTCGACGAGGTGGGTCTGAAGACCGACGCCGTATTTTGCCGCCAGCTTTCCGAGCCCATCAAGCAGGTCCTTGCTGCAGGTCGGCGCGAACCTGGGCGTTATGATCGGCTTAGCGTACTGATTTCCGGAGCAGTCTGCCAGAAATTCTTCTGTCTCCCGCACCGACTCCTCGACTGTCTCGCACAGGTAATCCGGTGAGTTCATATCCATATTCACTTTGCCGATGAGAGCGCGGAATCCGCGGTTTTCCATTTGCCCCGCAAGGTATTCGACCGACTGTCTGTGGATGGTGCCGAAGACGGCGGCGTGCATGGTGCCATTTGCAATCAGATCATCAAGGAACGCGTCGTAAACCTGGCGGGCGTAATCCATGTCGGCAAATTTTGCTTCCTGCGGGAAGGTGTAGGTGTTCAGCCAGTCGGCAAGGAGAAGATCCATGCCAAGCCCGCGCTGCGGATACTGCGGCGCGTGCACGTGCAAATCAGAAAATGCCGGAATGATGACACTCTCCCCAAAATCCGTCACCGGCAGGGCGGCGAACCTCTCGGGCAGGGCGTCATAAATGCCATTGACGATTCCGTTTTCCACAGCTATGTAACAGTTTGGGTGGACGGCGATTTTATCCCGGCTCTCCGAATAGACTATGTTTCCGCGATAGATTTCCATACGATTGTCTCCTGATTTACTTTTTATATGCCCAGCTCCTTATCCTGTACAGGAATGTAACGATCTGGCCTCGCGTACACGGAACGCTGTCCTTGAAGGTGCCGTCCGAATATCCTTTTGTGATGCCCAGCTCGCTGCCCCACAGGATGGCTGTGCGGTAGGCGGGTGTCAGTTTGTCCTTGAACGGGCTGACATTTTTACGAGGGTTCGGCTGTCCGGCATATCGCCAGATGAACGTCATGATCTGGCCGCGGGTGCAGGGGATATCGACTCCGTAGGTGCCGTTGGCATAGCCCTTGGCGATGCCCTTCTGGTAAGCCCAAAGGACCGCTTTGTAATGCGGATGAGAGGGCTTTATGTCTGAGAACGGACTCTTTGACTGCGCTTTCGGGGCTGGCTGTCCGGCAATTCTCCACAGGAACATCATCGCCTGGCTGCGCGTGCAGGGATCATCGATTCCGAACAGGTTCGTGCCGGTGTATCCCTTGGTTATTCCCTCATCTACCGCCCAGTAAATAGCCTGATAATATGGGTGGCTTGGATCTTGGACGTCGTCAAAGAGTTTTCCGGTCGGTTTCGGAGTTGCGGTGGGTACCGGAGTGCTTGTCGGTTTTGGTGTTGCGCTTGGCGTAGCAGTGGGCTCAAAAGTCGGCGTCGGCGTTGGTGTCTTGGTCGGCTTTTTGGTCGGCGTCGGCGTCGGGGTGTTGGTCGGTGTCGGCGTTGGCGTCTTGGTCGGCTTTTTGGTCGGCGTCGGCGTCGGGGTGTTAGTCGGTGTAGGCGTCGGCGTCTTGGTCGGCTTCTTTGTCGGCGTCGGCGTCGGGGTGTTGGTTGGTGTCGGCGTCACTGCTGTGGGGTCATAATCTGTAGCGGACATAGGGTATTCCGTGTGGAACGCAGTGGTGTCATATTCATTGTCCCGGTAATGATACTCAAATGTATCCTGTCCCCTGAGGAAGTAGTTATAGTATTCCGGCTCATATCCCGCGTCCCATGTCACATCGATATTATAGTAGAGGTTACCTATGCGTACGATATTCCAGGCATGATCGCTATATCCCGGAGTATCGCTGCCAGTGATGACTCTTGCATCAAGTCCCGCTGTAAGACACATCCTGTAGAATAATGTCGCGTAGCCCTGGCAGACAGATGTTCCGTTTACGAGGGCGGCATAGGCTGTGTGCTTGAGTTTATAGGATTGGTTATTCAGGTTATCATAGTCATAGGTGACGTGGCTGGCGATATAGTCAAAGATTGCCTTTACTTTTTCATATTCGGTCTTTGTGTCAAGATCGAGTGATTCCATGACTTGGTTCAGTTTTGTCGTGAGCGCGGCTTCCTGGGCTTTTGTTGTGTAATACTCAACAGAAGTGTTATATGAAACAATGAGTGCGTCGGACGTCTTATCCTCTGAAGCCGAATAGTTGGCTCCGGCATAAGTCCACCTTGCGTAATCGCCTTCTGTAGGATTTCCGTTGTGAGGGAATATATTCTCTTCTGCCAAAGGAAATAGCTGATTATTAAATACTCCATTCAAGGTGTCATCATATGAAGCCTGATATTTAACACTGAAATCAGTTTCCCACCTGGCAGCAGCTTCGTTAGATGCCTGACCGTATAATTCAGCAAATTCATCCAGCGAATGGGCAAGGGGCACCTCGTCACTGCCGACCAGAGGTTCTTCGGCGGGATCCACATAAGTAATGTCATTGCTGCTTGGAGGCACAACGACCACATATGGTTTTATCAGACCTTTGCCATGCGTATGCATGTCAGAGCGTCCCACGACTTCTTCAGGGACAGCTGTGTCTCCGGCTGAAATTGAGGTGCCCTCGGTTGGGACCGAGGTGCCTTTTGCTGAAACTGAGGTGCCCTCGGTTGGGACCGAGGTGTCTTCTGCCAGATCATATGCGGAGCCGCTAAGCGGAGCGGTTACCTGAACCGTTGGCGAGGAGACTGTTTCGTCTTCCTCTGAGTCATACGCGGCACCATTTCCCGGCGCAGTCACCCGGACATCCGATGCCTGATTTGCCGCGTCCTGCGCGAGCGAGGACATCGGATTTGATACGATCATGATGAAGGAGAGAAGAAGGGCGAGCACATTTGCAACTTTTTTACTCATGGAGGGAAGTCCTTTCTATATGTGTTTATGGCTTCGGAGCCGGCGGCATCGGTCCGGCACTGGAGCCGATAATCAGCTTGACCATCCAGACGAAGAGAAGCAGTACGAGAATCGGGATCACGCATGAAGTGACCAGCATGACTGCAAATGCCTCAAGCATATTATTAAATAGCTGCCGGAATGCTTCCGTAGATTGGTTGACGGAATTTGTGATGTTCTCTGTCAGCTCTCGACCGCTCTCGGTGACGGAGTTGAGCCAGCTGCCAATCGTTCCGTTAAACACCGACGGCTTTTCGGGCTCTGACTCGTTCTCGGTCGGAGCGCTTTCGGCAATTGATTCGTTCTCGGCCGGTGCGCTTTCGGCAATCGATTCGTTCTCCGCTTCTATTTCTTCAGCGGTCTGCGTCGCGCTTTCTATCGTGGCCTCGATGGACTCATGATATGTGTTCTCAATCATGCGCGAGATCCCAAGGCTTGCGGGAATCACAAAGAAGAAGGCAAGTCCCAGCAGACCGATTCGGAAGGAGGTGCGGAACATGGGAGGCCGCATCAGCAGGGCTCCGATTGAGAAAATGATACAGGAAATCGGTATCAGTATTGCAAATGTAACATAGCCCGTTATTGTAAGCAAATACTTTTCTACGTAGATTGCGCATATTACGATGACAAATTTAGAACTGAGGTCTGCAAGTTCCGACGCGATAGGAGTGGCGACGTCACCTGGAATGAGTGTGATGGCCGCTGATGCGGCGGCTGAAGCAGCAGTGAGTTCCATGACTTTGTCTTTTTTGTTTTCCAGGGATTCGATATTTGCTTTGTGGAAATCTACACTGGAGGTAGTTTTGGCAAGCACAAAGAAGGAGAATAGAGCGAGTACAAGGGGGGCGGTGATGAGAAGAAGTTGCAGCTTTGTCATATGCTTCATAATTCATCCTCCCGATTGTGAAGGCGCAGCCCACTGCATTTAGGCGTCGGGGCTTTTTTATAGGATATATATAATTTTAAACATTTGCTTTAGAGATGTCCATGAATAAGATATGTGAAAAGTGTTAAGAATATGTGTTGTCGAAATGAAAGCGAGTATTAGGAAGACGGAAATTTGACTCCTTAACTGATATGAATCGGACACCTTTAATTATTGAATTAACAAAGATGAGCGGTTAGTAGAATTTAATGGTTGACTTGACATCTGTATAGTCTTTCAGTATGATGAAACTAGGTTTCAAAACAACAATGTAGACATCACAGAACCTGTCAAATGTTTCTTCGGCATCTGAGCAGAGAATGCAGGAAACAGGAACCAAATTACGGCGGCTTAAGATGACCCAAGTACTGTGCCGAGTAGCAGAAAATCGGCAGAAAGAGAGACGGCTATGGATACTATGGAGAATCGCAGAGAGGCGATATGCGCGCTGGTAAATGAGAGAAAGAATGTTACATTTGCAGAAATAAAGGAAGCCTTCCCTCAGGTGTCTGACATGACGATCCGTACGGATCTCCGTGTGCTGGACGAAAAAAAGCGGATTGTGCGCATTCACGGCGGTGCCAAGTCGGTGGAAACGCTTCTTGCAAATGACGACGTCCTCGGCACCCGCTCCGTCCGCAACGTCGATGAGAAGAAACTGATCGCGCAGAAGGCGGTCAAGCTCATTCGTCCGAACATGACGATTTTTATTGACTCCGGGAGCACAACGACACAGATGTGTTCCATCATCCCTGACATTCCGTGCTTTATCATGACGAATAGTATAAGCTGCGCCGCGGAACTCATCCATCTCACGCAGGCCAAGGTCGTGATTACCGGAGGGATGATGAATCGTAATTCTCTGAGTATAACAGGATTTGCAGCAGCGCAGACCATCGCGAGTGTGAATTTTGACATCGCTTTTATCGGAGCGACGACATATCGGTCAGATATAGGATTTGCATGTGGATCCGGGGAGGACAATATCATAAAGCAGCAGGTCATCGGGAGAAGCGAACGCAATGTCATCCTGCTCGATTCCTCGAAGATAGGGAAAAAGAGCTCGTTCACTACCTGCATGCTCGACCAGGTCGACTGTGTGGTATCGGACGATAAGATATCTGAGAAGTTCGCGGAAGAGTGCCGGCAGAACGGCGTTGAGCTGCTGTGAGGCGGCGGTTGATTTGAGAAGAAACTTTTGGCGGCAGTTATGATGTTGCTAATTTGAAGGGACTCTTTTGGTGTCAGTTATGATGTTGCTGATTTGAGGAGACGCGTTTTTGGCGTCAGCTGGAGATAATTATGGCAGATGAGAAATTGAAGATTTTATATCTCATGCAGATTTTGCTTGATGAGACAGATAAAGATCATGTTCTCAGCGCAACGGATCTGGCATCCCGCATGGATCATCTCTATCACATCACGTGTAACAGAAAAACTGTCTACACTGATGTGGAGAAGCTTCGCAGCTTTGGACTCAAGATCGAGCAGGTGAAGGGCAGCAATTCCGGCTACTACGTGGCTGAGCGCGAGTTCGAGCTGCCGGAGCTGAAGCTGCTTGTCGATGCCGTCCAGTCCGCGAAGTTCATCACAACTAAAAAGTCGGATGAGTTAATCAGGAAGCTGGAGAAGATGACGAGCCATGAGAACGCGCGTCAGCTGCAGCGACAAGTCTATATTTACAATCGAGCGAAGACAGACAATGAGACGGTCTATGCCAATGTCGACTCGATCCACACGGCCATCTACATGAACCGTCAGATCAGCTTCAAGTACTGCGAATGGTCGGTCAGCAAGAAGCTTGTCAGGCGCAAGAACGGGGCAGACTATATTGTCTCGCCCTGGAGTCTCACCTGGGATGATGAGAATTATTATCTTGTGGCTTATGAGGAGAGTACGGATAAGATAAAGCACTACCGCGTCGATAAGATGCAGGAGATTCGGATTCTCGAGGAGGCGAGGCTTGGCAGGGAGAGGGTAGAGGGTTTCGATTTGGCTGTATTTGCAAAAAAGACATTTGGCATGTACGGCGGTCAGGACACCAATGTTACTCTGAACTGCGACAACAGCCTAATTGGCGTCGTGATCGACCGGTTCGGCAAGGATGTCATGATTATTCCCCGGAAGGACGGGCGGTTCGCGGCCCACGTCGTGGTGACTGTGAGCTCGCAGTTCTTCGGCTGGGTGACCGGGATCGGCGATAAGATGTATATCGAGGGACCGGAGCCTGTCAGGGAGGAGTATAAAGAGTTCATGAGGCGTGTGCTTGGAAATTATGGCTGAAGCGGGTGAGGGCTTCGCTGGAAATGTTGATAGCTGCCTTTTGATTTGGGGCTTGAATGACTACCGCTCCGTGTCAGTGACACGGAGCGGTAGTTTTCTGCTGTCTTTGGGGGTCGAAGGCAGCAAATTCTTGCTTTTGAGGCGAGTTTGCTGCCTTTGTGCTTGGTGGGTTTTATGGGACTTGTGGCGGAGGCAGCAAAATCTTGCTTTGTTCAGGTCATCGCGGTAGAGATCCGCCCCGAAGATCATGTCAGGGAACGCATCCCGGATTGTGATGTCAGATGGGCGGCCTTTTCTTGCGCTGTATTCCTGAATCGCTCTGAGTCCGCCCTCCTCAAAGTGCTCGCTCGCATAGAGCCCGCTATTGCTCTCAAGATAGAACTCGAGCCCGCGGGAGTGGAGCCAGTCGACTATGTGTCTTGCCTGGTCAGGCGTAATCAACTGGTGCATGACAACAGTGCCATGGTCCTCTACGTAGCTGCCGTTTCCTCCGATCATGCCATCGAGACCAATATCCCAGATGTTTGAATAGACTTCCGCTTTGCTGCGGCCGGTGCATATGTAGACCCTATGACCGCGTGCACGCGCCCTGCGGATTGCAGTTACGGCGGATTCGGGAAGATTTGTTTGATAGTCTACGAGAGTTCCGTCAACATCGATGAAAAGAATTTTGCCCATCATGGTGTCCTTTCTAAGCTTTGTTACATTTAATTCTTGCACAAGATTTTCTACGGGGGATACAGGTCAGTATTGCGGTCTTAGAAATCGTCAATCGAATCCAGTCGAACTCTTACGGTCTCATAAACAGTCAACCAAATCCATTCAAATTCTTGCGGTCTCAGAATCCCTCCTGAACAGCTAACTTCCTCATCTTGATTCGATTCAGAGCCCCTTCATAGCGAGCCTGCTCAGCCACCGATTCAATCTTGAGCCCATATGGTACCGGGGTCGGATGCCCTTCCTTGTCAACACAGACCTCCGTCAGGAATGCACGATTAATTGAATGACGCATGCCTGTCTCAAGATCTTCAAGATAAGTGTCGCAGCGGACCTCGATAGAAGTCCGGCCGACATAAGTCACTCTGGCGACCAGCACAATAGTGTCGTTCAGATAAGCCCCTTCCTTGAAATCAAGGTGGGAAATGGAGGCGGTGGTCACATTCATACCTGCGTGGCGCTCCGCCGCGAGAGCTGACGTCTCATCAATCCACTCAAGCAGTCGACCGCCGAAGAGTCGGCCCTGCCCGTTGATATCGATGTAGCGAAGCTGATGAATTGTTTCAACCTGCGAGTCACTTACTGTCTTCATGCCTTTTTCATACATAGCTATAGCCTCCATATTTTATTATTCTGCATTTTTGCCGGTCTGTCGCACCTAATAGGGTATTTCTTCCATCCATTATGCATGTGGCCGGACACTGAAAGTTGGTAAGAATTCAAGTCTTACCGGATACTGCAATTAGTCTGTTGGAATCTGACAGTCGGATAGTGTAGGTCGGTCAGAATCGAAGCGCACCGGATGGATGGTCCAACTCCGGTGGCTCTTGAGTGCTGACTTGTGTATCTTCCGGGATATGTGTATCACCCGAACTTTGCAATTCAGCATAGCTCAGACAAGCTCACCAAGCGTGCTCTATCGCGAAGTCCCGGCTCTCCATCGAGAGCTGATATATGAGCTTTTTTATATGTTCTTCGCTCAGATTTCCCAGAATGGTCAGTGTAAATGTAACCGTGCCTTTTTCCTTATCCTCTCTGATGAGTTCCATGAACTCCGTATTGCATCCATAGTCGCCTATCATTGAGAGAATCTGGGCCATCGAGCTTGGCTGATTCGGTCTGGTGAGAGTAAAGCGGATATGGGAAGCTTCTGCGGGAATGTCGATTTCCCCGAAACGTTCTGAGAATAGTCCGTCGTTCCAGTCATAGAGAAGACCGTACTGGTACATACGGCTTGTCTCCATGATCTTTTTAACGACCGCAAGATACTCAGCCTTCCGGTCTTCCGGCACACCCTGGCTAAGCCGTTCAAGAATCTCTGCTTCGCGATCAGCCCTGTAGATCACCAGGTTCCCAGAGGCCTGCTTAGCCATGGCAACATTTCGGCTGCAGTCAAGCCTCTGCATGATGAGTTCGCGGATCTCTGCGTCGATACTGTCTATCTGGCAGCGGATTTCTTCCAGTGTCATATTTTTTTCCATAGTATATCTCGCTATATTTGTTAATGATATTCCACAAAAAGTCTGTTTTAGATATTTCGTGGGACTCCTAATGCAGACTCGCCGGCCTGGAAGACTGGAAGTCGTGAGCTGAATTAATTATATCAATGTGAGTGAGGTATGTCACGGAAAATGAAACTCACCAAGCGCAAAGGCAGCAACCACACCTCAGAATCGAGATTTTGCTGCCCCTCACGAAAACTGGTGATAATGACTAAAAAACATGAGCAAAGAGTGCAAATCTCCAACAAAATGAATGACATTTCGCCCCGATGTATTTATAATGAATTTGTTAGGGGCACACGCGTTCCGCCTGCGTTCAAGGTGTGCATGCGGGCTTTTGCTGCACCAACCCGACAGAGCGAGGCGTGTGCGCGGTGCGAAAATCGAGCAGGGGATTCCAACTGCTTGATTTCATAACAATTGTTAGGGAAGGAGACCTCCGGCAGGACATGCCGCACGTCCCTCAAATCAAATGTAACCTGTAAACCAGTATACGAGGAAACGATGCCATGAAAGTAGTATTACAGAATCTGACAAAGAAGTATCCCAATCGCAACAAAAAAATCGGTGGGGAAGTCACTGCTGTAGGTGATTTCAACTTTGAGATCCCGGATGGGCAGCTGATCGGACTCCTCGGTCCGTCCGGCTGCGGAAAGAGCACGACGCTCAATCTCATCAGCGGTCTTATCAAGCCGACAAGCGGCAAGATTTGGTTCGGTGAGACGGATGTCACGAATCTGCCCCCGGAAAACCGCGGTATTGGTCTGGTCTTCCAGAACTACGCACTGTACCCGCACCTGACAGTCCGCCAGAATATTACGTTCCCGCTCGAGAATCTCAAAGGTGACAAGAAACTCTCCAGAGAGGTCATGAATGATAAGGCGCTGGAAGCTGCCAAGCTTGTTCAGATCGACCACCTCATGGACCGCAAGCCGAGCGAGCTCTCCGGCGGTCAGCAGCAGCGTGTCGCCATCGCCCGCGCTCTTGTCAAAGTTCCGCGCGTCCTTCTTCTCGATGAGCCGCTGTCGAACCTCGACGCCCGCCTCCGTCTGCAGACTCGTGAGGAAATCCGCCGCATCCAGCAGGAGACCGGCGTCACCACGATCTTCGTCACACATGACCAGGAAGAGGCCATGAGCATCTCTGACATGATCGTCGTCATGAAGGACGGTTATGTCCAGCAGATCGGCAAGCCGCAGGACGTCTATGACGATCCGGTCAACCTGTTCGTCGCGAAGTTCCTGGGCACACCGCCTGTCAATGTATTTGAAGGTAAGGTCAAGGGCGGCAAGGTTTACATCGGCAATGATGCGATCGGTGATGCTGCAAATGTATCCGACCAGGACGTCTGGATTGGCATCCGTCCCGAAGGCTTCATTCTCGATGAAAACGGTCCTCTCCACTGCAACATGGAGCGCGTCGAGGTCATGGGCCGCGACGTCAGTATCGTCTCGACCAATCCTTGTTCTGCAAATGTCACCGTCCGCTCCATCATTAGCAGCGACATCAAGGTGGACAGAACAAAGACCGATGTGCGCTTCTCAGTGAAGCCGCACAAGATCTGCATCTTCAACAAAGATACAGAAGAGAGAATCCACATCTAAAACGCCGAAAGAAAGGAATAATTATGGAAAATAAGAGTATGAAAGGCTGGCTCTACCTCCTGCCGGCACTCATCTTCCTCGGCGTATTCATGGTCTATCCTCTGATAGACGTTTTCATCTACTCCGTAGAAGAGGGGTATAATTCAGCTTCGCAGTCATTCTACGGCTACGGTGCGTACAACTTCTCGTACGTACTGCATGACACGTACTTCCTGCAGGCTATCCGCAACACGTTCCTTCTCGTTGTCATCACGGTCCCGATTTCAACAGGCATCGCTCTGCTCTTGGCACTCGCGATCACCTCGATCGAGAAGTTCAAGGAAATTTACCAGACGGTCTTCTTCCTGCCGTATGTCACGAACACTCTGGCCATCGGTCTCGTCTTCATGATCCTCTTCAAGAAGACAGCTTACTCAGAGGGTATGGTGAACATGCTGATCATGGCGGTCGGCGGAAGCTCGATCGACTTCATCGACGGTCCCTACTGGGCCAAGATGTTCGTCCTGTGCTTCTACACGATCTGGGTCGTTCTCCCGTTCAAGATCCTGATCCTGACCAGCTCGCTGGCATCGGTCAATCAGGACTACTACAATGCAGCCCGCGTTGACGGTACGAGCAAATGGCGCATTTTCTACAAAATCACTCTGCCCATGATCTCCCCGTCGATCTTCTACCTGATCATCACGGGCTTCATCGGCGCATTCAAAGCATACTCCGATGTCGTCGCTCTGTTTGGCACGAACCTCAACTCGGCCGGAATGAACACGATCGTCGGTTATGTCTATGATATGCTCTACGGCGACAGCGGCGGTTATCCGTCCTATGCAGCCGCTGCGGCTCTGATCCTGTTCGCGATCGTTCTGACCATTACCTGCATCAACATGCTGGTCAGAAGAAAGTATGTTTACATTTAAGGGGGAAGGGCTATGGAATCACAGAACGAACTTACTATTATTGAACAGAAAGCGCGGAGAAGAAAGATTACGCAGAACACTGTAATCTACGCGCTGCTGACCATCTGGGGCCTATGCGTTCTCTTCCCGTTCTACTGGATGGTTCTTTCCTCGGTCAAGAGCTACAGCGAGTACAGCTCGGAATATGTTCCGAAGTTCTACACCGCGGCGCCGACCATGCAGAATTACATCGATGCGTTTACGGCGGTCAACCTTGGCAGATATTTGCTGAACACACTGCTCTTTACGCTGATCACAACGGGCGTGATGCTGGTGGTAACGATTCTGGCGGCGTATGCATTTGCAAGAATCGAATTCGCCGGCAGAGAGCTGGTATTCCTGATCTTCCTCGCGCTCATGATGATCCCGAACGAGCTCGTTATCATCACGAACTTCGTGACAATTACGAATTTGGATATGAGGAATACATTTGCAGGTCTGATACTTCCGTCGATCACCTCGGTATTTTACATTTACCTGCTGCGTGAGAACTTCGCGCAGGTGCCGTCGGAGCTCTACTACGCGGCCAAAGTCGACGGGACGAGCGACATCAAGTACCTTGTCAAGGTCATGGTGCCGATCTGCAAGCCGACCATCATCACGATCACGATCCTCAAGGTCATCGAGTGCTGGAACTCCTACGTATGGCCGAGACTCATCACTGATGATTCGAACTATTTCCTTGTATCGAACGGTATCCAGGAGATCCGCGAGAACGGTCTCGGCCGCGAGAATATCCCGGCCATGATGGCCGCGGTCGTTGTCGTCTCCCTGCCGCTCATCATACTGTTCCTGATCTTCCACAAGAAGATCATGGAAGGCGTATCGAGAGGAGGTACAAAGGGATGATGAAAATGAGAAAAAGCGTCGCTCTCGCTCTCGCCTCCGTTTTGGCGATCGGTACGCTCATGACCGGCTGCCACGGATCCGAGGAGAGGCTTGAGTTCGTCGTGCCGGAGACATTTGATACGGCTGCCAAGCACGAGATCACTTTCTGGGCGAAGAACGATACAAATAAGACGCAGACGAGAATCTATGAGAAAGCAATTTCCGATTTTGAGGCTCTGTATCCGAATATCAAGGTCAATATGAGACTCTACACGGACTACGGAAAGATCTACAACGATGTTATCACCAACATCGCGACGAACACGACGCCCAACGTCTGCATCACGTATCCGGACCACATCGCGACCTACATGACCGGCAACAATGCGGTCGTAGCTATGGATGAGCTGTTCGTCGATGAAAAGTACGGTCTCGGCGGAAGTGAGGTCCTGTTCGACTCCCCGAAGGTCGATGAGATTGTCCCGGAATATCTCAACGAGTGCAAGATCGGAAATTACTATTATGCGCTTCCCTACATGCGCTCGACGGAAGCATGCTACGTCAATAAGACATTTGTTGAAAAGATGGGCTATGAGCTTCCGGATGTGATCACCTGGGATTTCATGTTCGAGGTCGCCGAGAAGGCCATGGAGAAAGGTCCGGACGGCAAATACGCCGTCAACGGGCAGAACGTCATGGTCCCGATCATTTACAAGTCGACTGACAACATGATGATCCAGATGCTGAAGCAGAAAGGCGCGGACTATTCAACGGCTGCCGGTGAGATTCTTCTCTTCAACGATGATACAAAGCAGATTCTCTTTGATATCTCTGAACACGCGAAGACGAAGGCATTCTCGACCTTCAAGATTTCAAGCTATCCGGCGAATTTCCTGGATGCAGGCCAGTGTATATTTGCAATCGACTCCACTGCAGGTGCCACGTGGATGGGTTCAAATGCTCCTCTTTCGGACATCTCGGCCGACAAGTTCGTCGATTTCGAGACGGCAGTCCTGCCGGTCCCGCAGTACGATACAGCTAATCCGCAGATGATTTCACAGGGTCCGTCGGTCTGCATTTTCAACAAGGAAGACCCGCAGGAGGTCCTCGCGTCCTGGCTGTTCACGCAGTTCCTGCTGACCAATGACGTCCAGATCGCTTACTCAGAGACGGAGGGCTACGTGCCGGTCACGCAGAAGGCCCGTGACACCGAGGAATATCAGGATTATCTGGCAAGGAGCGGCGAAGACAACAACGCGCATTACAAGACCAAGATCGACGCGACGGAGATGCTGATCGCGAATACTGCAAATACTTTCACGACGCCGGTCTTCAACGGCTCCGCATCGCTCCGCGACGCGGCCGGCGAGCTCATCGAGGCCACGGTCAAGTCGACAAGGCGTAAAGAGACGATCGACGACAAGTACATTCAGAAGCTTTACAAGGATACGAAGCAGCTCTACAGACTGGATTCGATCGCCGGCTCAGCCGAGGGCAAGGCGGATCTCGGCCCGCTGCCGTCGACGGCTAAGGCTCTGATCGGAACGCTGATCGTGATCTGGATCCTGATCGGACTCTATGTCGGCAGTGATTATCTGAAAAAGAAGAAGCAAAATGGCTGACAGGGGTGAAAAAATTGTTATAATGTTTATATCGGGAACCGCTTCGGCGGATCCCGATGTGAGGATTTACGGGAGTATCTGTGCAGGCAGGGATCCCGGTAACTGATGTCTTATACAAGTAAGAACAGAGTTAAAGGAGAAAAGAAATGAAGAAAAAACTGGCTATGGCACTGGCGCTTACATGCGCAATTGCAATGACGGCTTGCGGCGGAAGCGCAAAACCGGCAGAGACTGCAGCTCCGGAACCGACAGTGGAGTCCACAGTAGATGAGCCCGCTCCGGTCGTCGATGAGTCCGTGGTGACAGCAGCTGATCCGTCCGAGGATCTCTACATCATGGAGTATGATGAGTATATAACCGCTGAGGTCGACGATCCGGTCTGCCTCGACGTTTATGTACAGGCTAAGCAGGGCTGGTGGGAAGACACAGCTTCTATCTATGCTCAGTGCAGTGAAGAGGGCGGCGGTGTATTCATCTATGCAATGCCGATTTCTGAGGCAGATTATGAAGCTCTTGTACCGGGAACAAAGATCAGAGTCAACGGCTTCAAGGCTGAGTGGTCCGGCGAGATTGAGATCGTAGATGCAGAGTATACAGTACTTGATGAGGAGCCGCAGGTATTTGCAGCAGTTGACGCCACAGGATACCTTGGCACGGATAATCTTATTGATCTTCAGAACACCTTCGTGGCATTCAAGGATATGACAGTCGAGTCAATCAAGGATGCGGACGGCAACGAAGCAACCTACATTTACAACTGGGACGGCTCCGGCGCTGACGGTGATGACCTGTACTTCAACGTCTCCAAGGACGGCACAACATATACATTTACTGTTGAGTCTTACCTGACAGGCGCGGGCACAGATGTCTACGAGGCAGTCAAGGCTCTTGAAGTTGGTCAGACAGTTGACCTTGAGGGCTTCCTGTACTGGTATGAGGGCGCTAATCCGCACATCACATCTGTGACAGTGAAATAATTAGTTATAAAGGGCAGGAATAGACGAGGCCGAACTGTCTGAGATAAACTTCTCAGGGGGTTCGGCTTTTTTATATCTCAGTGTGAGATGCCCCCCGCCCCTTTAGGCGGTGGGTCACAAACCAGTCTCAGTGGCGGGTGTCAATCCCCCACTGAGATATATGCTACGCGAGGGCGCACTTGGTGCCCTGTGGGTAGAACGTCCAGTGGACGTTTGCTTTTACCCGCAGGGCACGTAGGCGCCGACCGTAGCGAAGCGGAGACCGCAGGGATTCGGTTTGGAAGATGTCAGCTGACGCTGACCCGAATCCCGCGCCAAGTCTCGCGAGCGAGACTTGATTACTATTGCGAATCTGGACAGAAGAAGTCTGTAATGCTTGACAAGAGGATGTGGCTTTCTTAGATTTATTCTTGTGAAACATATAATAGAGGGGATGGAGAAATGCTATGAAATATACATTGGTTGAAGGCAGGCCCGAAGCAGACGAAGGTCGTCTGGGTAAAGAAATCGCGTGCTATGATTTTCTTGATTCACTTGGGATGGAATACGAGCGGATTGATCATGAGGAAGCCAACACAATGGAGGCCTGCCAGGAAATAGACGAGGTGCTCGGAGCAACGATCTGCAAGAATTTGTTCCTGACCAACCGACAGCACACAGCCTATTATCTGCTGCTCATGCCCGATGACAAGGTCTTCAAGACGAAAGAGATCACGAAGCAGATCGGCTCCGCGCGTCTCAGCTTCGCCTCGGGTGAGGAGATGGAGCGGCTGATCGGCTGCACGCCGGGGTCGTCCAGCATCCTGGGGCTGATGTTTGATAAGGAGAATGAGGTGCAGCTCGTCGTCGATCAGGATGTCCTTAAGGGTGAGTATCTCGGGTGCCATCCCTGCATCAACACTTCATCGCTGAGGCTTCGAACTGCGGATGTGTTTGGCAAGATGATCAAGGCGCTGCACCATGATATGATGGTGGTGGAGTTGCATGGGGAATAAGAGATTTGTGATTTTTGGTGTTGGGTTCAAGAATTGATTTTTGGCAAAGGCAGCAGATGAGGCTCAAGGTGGGTCGGTCTGCTGCCTTTTGAGTTGGGTTCAAAATGAGACTTTTGTTGGAGGCAGCAGACATGGCTTCAAGTGGGTCAGTCTGCTGCCTTTTGGTCTTGGGTTCAGAAATCTGCCAGGACCAAAGGCAGCAAAAGTGCCTCAGAATCAAGATTTTGATGCCTTCGCCGAAGCCCCCATGAATTGATTTTTGGCAAAGGCAGCAGAATGGCCCGTGGAAGGCCAAATTAGTTGCCTTTGGCTGAGAGCCGAAAGAAGCCGGTTGTCTTAAAGGCAGCAGAATGGCCCGTGGAGGGCGCATTTAGTTGCCTTTTGGTCTTGAAGGCAAGAATGGGTCAATGGCAAAGGCAGCTAAAATCCTGCATTCAAGGTAAATAGCTGCCTTTAGTCCACGAAAGTTTACATAAGTATAATAAACCTCTTTTTTTACTCGCTCACATTATAAATCAAGCCATTCACTTCTACATAATCAATCTTAGATGGGTCGATCAAGCGATTGAACAGGAGCATGATCTCTGTCTGAGCCGCGCCGCAGCCCCCGCACATGTATGCGGTGTTGTCTACATAGCCGTCTTTGTCGTAGACCTGATAGGAGGAGCCGTCGGTGTAGTGAATCGACATTGTATTCAGGTGAATGGGGTCATAAGCCTCAAGATTCGTGAGACCAAGGCCTTTTCCCATGTCAATACTCAGGCTGATCGGTGACAACTCGAGAACACCACCCACGTCGGATGTAAATGTCAGCAGATTAATGGTGTGCTCAGCAGGAATTGCGACCTGCGCTTCGTGAATCCTTGATTTGTCAGTGGTGCCATCGAGCGATTCGTCCATATAGGAACCGTCAAGCGGCTCATTCTTATAGATATCGTCAAGCGGTTCGTCCGCATATGTGATGTCGAGCGTCGGCGACTTACCGTCGGCAAGTGGTCCGTCAAATACGAAGAGCCCGTAATAATAGCAATGCAGACAGGTCTCGGTGCTCTTATCGAGATCGACATAGATGTTCTCAGCAGTGCCGTCGACCCTGAAACTGAAGGTCGATTCTTCTGACCTCCAGGCACCTTTCGCTTCATTATCAAGTTCGCTGTAATTGAGCGCTGTAACTCCGGTCTCACACTCGAGGGTGAACTCCATCACAATGGCATTCTCATCACGCACCGCGGAGTTAATGGTCAGCGTGTGGTCATTGATCTGCACTTCGACCGGTTCAGAACTTATATTGTTGCCGATCAGGGCTTCCGCCATCTCTTCGTCGATGGGGACGTATTCTCGCTCGGGGTATGTCACCGTGAGCTGCCCACCCTTGCCATCGTCCAGGACTTCCTCGTGGGCTGAGACGCTCTGCCGTCCGGCATTTCCGAATGCATTCCGGTAGAAGTCAGCATGTGTCACCGCAGCGTAGACAACTACCGGGAGCACAATGCATGCGGCTGCCGCTGCGACAGCCTGCATAAAGAAGCGGCGGGGTGCCTTCTTTTTGCTGTGTGCTCTGATGACCTTTTTCTTTTCTCTCTGATACTGCTCGGAAAAAACATGTTCCTCAGAAATGGCATCAAACTCTTCTATACTCCAGTCGGGAAATTGTTCATTTTCGTATGATTTTAAATTCTTTTCCATGTCACTGATCTCCTTTTACTATATCTTTTCAGGCAAATGCGAAACACCGCGTAGCCTCGCAGCTGCCCAAACTTTATTCCATTCGCTCCCGCAGCATCCGCAGCCCTCGCTCTTTTCTTTTGCGGACGGCACTTTGGCTGATGCCGAGTTCATCTGCAATTTCTTCGGTCGAAAGCTCTCTGACATAGCTGCAGTAAAGCACATCCCGATATATTTGCGGCAAATGCTGCAGCATCGACTCTAAATCACCCGCCTCGAACGTGAACGCATCCTTCTGCCCGGAAGACCGCAGCGCGGAAGGGTCGTCCACCAGAGTCTGCCGCTCTGTTTCCCTGCTGTTTTTTCGATACAGGTCAATGGCTGCCGAGCGGGTAACTTGTATGATGAGGCGCTTGGTCGCATTTGCCGCGGGGTCTTCAATTGAATACTGCCGTTCCAGCAGGCGGACAAATGCATCCATCACCGCGTCCTCGGCCTGATAACTGTCGTGCAGGATCGCGTATGCGATGTGGTACATTTTCTGTTCGTACATATTAAAGACTGAAATGATATCGTTGATACCATCCTTTCCTGTCTTCACTGTGTTCACCTCGTCTTTATTATGGAGTAGTAAATCGCGATTTCTGTATAATATAACGCTAATGAGGGATCCTGTGTGACAATTATTCATTACAGTTTTTTTCATTGCGCAATACTTGTGACTTTTAGTTGTCACAAAAGACAACGTTCATGATATCATTAAGGCACTCAGAAAGAAGAAAGAAAACTAACCGGATACCAAATCCATAGCAGCCGCAACCCCGCACCGTGTGGAGGTCCGATATGAAAGCTGTAAACTTATACCTGCTGACACGGCAGGTCGCCCCGGATATACTGAGCGAGTATGAGTACGCTCTGTCCGGGCGAGAAAAATCTATCAAATGCAGGACCGAAGAGATTGAGATGATCAATGCCATTGTCGATCAGTTCTTTCTGTGCGGCGCGGCTCCCCATGTCTATGACGGCTGGTTCTACGCCTTTACGATCCCTCAGATCGGAAAAGAATTCGATCTCTTGAGGATCAGCGAGGATGCGATCATCAATATTGAGCTGAAGAGCCAGCCGGTCGAGCTTCGGAGAGTGGAAAAGCAGCTGTATCAGAATCGGTATTATCTTGGACATCTGAATAAAAAGATATACAGCTTCACGCTGATTCGCGATTATGGATCCATGCGGGTGCTCTCATATGACAACGGGCTAAAATACAGCTCTTTCGATGAGATCATCAGTAGCATCGGAGAGAATTATCGTGCGAGTGGAATCGAGGAGTTATTTGATCCATGTTTTTACCTCGTCTCGCCGATCAACACGCCGGACCGTTTCCTCGAAAAAGAATACTTCCTGAATAACCAGCAGACGTCGATACGAAAGAGCATCATGGAGGCGGATCCGGAACGGCACCTCTTCGGCATCCGGGGATCAGCCGGTACGGGGAAGACACTGCTGCTGTACGATATTGCATTTGCATACGGGGAGACCAGACCGACCTGCATTGTGCACAGCGGGATACTTTCGGAAGGCCACCAGTATCTGAAAGAGCACGCGGACCGGGTAGACCTGCTCCCGGCGAAGATGGTCGACAGGCAGACGCTCGAGAAATATGAGATCATCTGCGTGGATGAGACGCAGCGTCTTTACGCGTCTGTCCTGGATGCCATTCTGGAGGCGGCGGAGCAGGAGTCGAAGAGGTGTATATTTGCATACGACTTCTCCCAGGCCCTCTCGAAGTCGGAGATCCGCCGCAACAACCCGGAGCGGCTGAATCGGATAGAGGGATTTGAGGAGTTCAGGCTCAAAGACCGGGTGCGCACGAACAATGAGATCAATTCATTTATCCGGAACATGCTGAGGCTGTACGACCGCCCGAAGAGGAAAATGTTGTACGGGGATGTGGACGTGCTGTGTGCCAATGACACCCATGAGGCCGATCTTATCCTCCGCCTATACATGTCTAGAGGGTATCAGCTTATTACGCTGTTTCCGTCACCTGCGGACGGGGGTGACGCTGATGTACGTGCCGAGGGAGATTCAGATGCGATATATTACGCGGATGCGGCAAGCTCACGCGAGGTCATCGGGCAGGAGTACGACAAGGTAATAGTCGTCATGGATTCCAATTTTTATTACAATGAGTTCGGAGAACTCGCGGGCAGGAGCCAGCCGGATCCGGATTACCTTTTTACGAGACTTTTCTATCAGAATATCACGAGAGCGAGGAGCAGCCTCAGCTTCGTTGTGCTGAATAATCCGGAGGTCTTCGAGACGCTGATAAAAATCAAGAATAATCGGATGAATTATACTGTGAAGCAGTGACGCAGTTACTCTTTATGATATAATCTGAATGTTGATAGATGTGTAGAATACACGTGGAATGGGGGGCCATATATAGTGGTGGCTCGCCTTAATGCGACAGACCTAATCCCCCAAGGAGAAAATTATGTCAGGTTTCAGAATTGAAAACAATTTCCGTGAACTCGGCGGATACAAGACGAAGGACGGGCGCACGATAAAGAAGGGTGTGTTCTTTAGAAGCGGGGCGCTCGGATCTATGAATGAGCGGGAGATTGCCGCGCTGGAGAAAATGGGAATCAAGAGCATCCTTGATTTCCGCAGCCGGCTTGAGGAGGCCGCATTCCCGGACCCGCCGATTGAGGGGGCTACCAACTACAACATCAGCGCGATTCGCGACAATGAGGGCAACGACGTCGAGTACTCGGCTGCAGCCATGTTCGGTATGGCGCTCAAGGAACCGGGGCTAGACAAGATTGCGAGCCTGATGAGGCATGTGTACGGATTTATTGCATTTGACAGCGAAGCCTATAAGAAGATGTTCGACCTCATGCTCAGGGAGCGGACTCCCATGCTGTTCCACTGCACCCAGGGCAAGGACCGCACCGGTGTTGCCGCAATTTTGATCATGCTGGCACTGGGCGTCGACGAGGAGACGATTCTTGATGACTATGTGCTGACCAACAAGTATCGCGGCAAGTTGATCAAGGCCAGCCTGCAGAAGCACCGCTTACTGACCCGGATCAGCAAAAACGCGCACACCTTCATGTGGATCCAGGAGGGTGTCGACAGGTCATTTGGGGAAGCTGTTCTCAATATGATCCACAAGCGCTATCCGAGCTATGAGGCCTTTTTCGAAAAGGAGTATGATTTGACCCGGGAGGATCTTGAGAAACTAAAGAATTTATATCTTGAATGAGAAGTGAAATGTATCTTGAATATATGTTGAAACGCAGAGGCAGCGGAAATGGATCATTTCAGCTGTCTGCTCCCTCAATTCGTTAATTTCTTCAAGAAAAATCTGACAACTCTTCACCAAATCCTGAACATGTGGTACACTCTATGAAAAGCGTGGACTTTAGACCCGTAAGGCAGCACGATCCACACCCTGGCACCCGTCCATGCGCTGTTTCTGAAAGGAGGCCGTTTATGGAACATGAAAAACTGGTAGCCCATCTGTCCAGACTGTCCGAAGAAGACGCAATCACCGGACTTCTGAACCGAAGAGGCGGTGAAAAGAGGATCAATGAATATATGGCAGCACACCCCGATGAGGTGTGCGCGTTCCTGCTCTTTGACGGGGATCATTTCAAGAAGATCAACGACAGCTACGGACACCTCGTCGGAGACCATGTCATTGTGCAGAGCGGGCAGGAAATCAAGCGCCGCTTCTCGGACAAGGGCATCGTATTCCGCCTGGGCGGTGACGAGTTCGTCGTCTTTTACACAGATACCTCCGAGATGGAGGTCCGCTCGAGGCTTGAGGAGTTCCGGAGTTCTCTTAAGCATGCAAATGCAGTCAGCGACATCAACATGCCCTTCACCTTCTCCGTCGGTATCTCCATGACACCTGACCATGGCACTGATTTCGATGAGCTGATGAAGGGAGCGGACATTGCGCTTTACAATTCGAAATATGAGGGCCGCGGCAGATACCGCTTCTATGAGGACGGTATGGAAGTGCCTCACAGAGACCAGTTCATGTTCGCGCTGGAGGAGTTCGCCAAGGGAATGCCCGGAGGTTTCTTTGTCTATGAAGCCCAGGGTGATGAGAAAATCCTGTACGCGAGCGATTCACTGGCCAAAATGTTCAAGTGCAAGTCGGTAAAGGAATTCCGCAATTATGTCGGGAACAGCTTCCGTGGGATTGTTCATCCCGATGACCTTGAAAAGTCTGAGAAGGAGATCGCGGTCCAGCAGTTCGAGTCGCCGGAGAATGAGAATCGGATGGACTATGTGCGGTATAGGATCATTTGCAAGGACGGGACCGTCAAGACAGTCGATGACTTCGGCCATCTCGTGATGGACCCGACGTTCGGACCGGTCTATTACGTGTACCTGATTGACTTGGAGGACGCGATCTTCAGTATGAGAAAATGAGTGAGAATTGAAAAGGTAGTGTGCGAAGAGGCCCAGGGAAAACAATTAGTTGTCTTATGCGGCCTCTTTTATTGTGCCATCGCATACAAAAGTATGTTGCAAGTCCTGTGGTTTTGAAGAGAATTTGAAAAGTAGCCGGCGGACGTTGCTCTCAGGACAGCCTTTGTATTAGGAAACTCACACAGATGCCGGATTACGCTGCTATAAGGAGACGGAAAAATCTGAAAGACTGCGTTTTATGCGCAGATCATACCCTTCTGTGCTTTTTCCTTGACGGGAGTGTTAAGAAGGTGGATTTGAGTACATTTGCAAATGATGACCAACCGACTATAGAAAAAATCCTCAGAAATGACAGGCTGTATAATTCCGGCAGAATCACAGCCGGAGGTTATGCGGTCACGTTCAATGATTCGATGGATTTATCTGCTTCCTCGCTTTATAAAAACGGGGTAAATATCCCGCTGACCCTGGAGGATTTTTACTCTTTTGTGAAAAAGAATGTACTGGACACAGCGGAGGCGTGTGATGTTCTTCAATGCTCCAGACAGAATCTTGCCTATATGGTCAAGAAAGAGCATCTTGCTCCAATTAAAGGGGACGTACAGGGCAATCTTTATCTTAAGGGTGATGTTCTCGCAACAGCGTTCTAAATAAACGGCGCGATCCGTTCCTCGAACTGCGGATAGAACGGGCGGTCCGTGTCGTACTGAGCGGCGAAGAAGATCTCAAGTATGCGGAGCGCTGTTCGTTGTATGAATTCTTCGTCGTCAGAAGCGCGAAGCTGGTCCTGCACGTCCCGGCAGAAGTAATGCCACGTATTGATGTAGCGCTCGTAGATACCAATCCCGGGGATCTCCAGGTACTTGCTGATTTTCACCTTTGTGCAGGGGCGCGGGCAGGCTCCGTCGACCACGAAGTAGCCGAACGAGCGGTCCTCATAGCGGCGCCCGAGCGGAAACAGGCGGCAGAAGCCCGGCCTGAAATCATGGATCCCGCAGCGGCCGTCCGGTCCGAGGAACGTGCATGCGACATTGTCCCCGCTCATGAGCAGGTGGGGAAGGACCAGCCCGTCCTCGACATGCAGGCCGATGCGAACGTCAAAAAGCTCGTCGAAGCTCTTGCCAAGATGCTTCTCGAGCTCGTACAGGTCATATGGATCGAGGTGTATCGTATCATCCATGCCCCGGCAGCATTCGCCGCAGCCCTCGCAGGAGCTGCAGGAGACCCGCGCGAGGTCACGGGAGGTCAGCAGTTTTGCCATAAGTTCCGGTTCCTTTCGAATATTCTGATGGAGTGTGACACGGCGCAGAAACGAGCTGGATATCTCAGTGTGAGATGACCCTCGCCTCTTTAAGCGGTGGATAACAAACCAGTCTCAGTGGCGGGTGTCAATCCCCCACTGAGATAAAATATGGGATCCGGATCAGTGCCGAATCCCTGAGAGCTCGCGATTTACTTAAGCCTTCGAATATGTCTCTTAATATTCTTTTCCGGCTCTTTGTTTTTCTTTTTATTCAGGTCGTTCTTTTTCCATTTGAAATCATTGAGAAGCAGGAGAGCGCTCAGTACGATGAAGATCGCGATCTTGCTGGTCAGAGTCACTGTGTTGCCCAGAAGATGCTGAATAAAGGTGTAAGCAATCAGCGTCAGAAGGGCCCAGCCGAGATCCAGAAGAATTTTATTGCGTGTGCTTTCGTCCATGAATTGTACCCTTTCGTCGATTCATTTTTTTATATTATCGTAACCGCTTCGCGAACCCGATAATCGAATTGCGGGCGATTTTATCGCCCTTTTATCGGGAGTTGCTTTCGCAACTTCCGATAAGACATATTATCGGAACCGCTTCGCGAACCCGATAATCGAATTGCGGGCGATTTCATCGCCCTTTTATCGGGAGTTGCTTTCGCAACTTCCGATAAGACATACTATACCATGCAGCATAAAAACTTGCAAAGAAATTCATGTACGCCTCGGTGTTCCTGCCGTGCTGCGCAGGGCGCAAAGCACTTGTCACGATAATTCCATGTCATAGATTAAAAAGCACCTTGTACAGCTTATAGAAACATGGTATTTTGGTGAGTAACGTGCTATTGAAACTATAAAAATACATTTGCGATGTTTTTCAGATCGCAGCGAAAGGATAAATGTATGGCAATCGTATACAGCAGGAAAGACAGAACCTTTACCATCCATACGGAAAATACAACATATCAGATGCAGGTAGATCCATACGGATTTCTTCTGCACCTTTACTATGGCCGCCGCACCCAGGGCTGCATGGAATTTCTTTTAAATTACGGTGACAGAGGTTTTTCCGGCACTCCCGGAAATTCTACTCCGAGCCGCCAGTATTCCATGGATTTCCTCCCGCAGGAGCTCCCGACAAGCGGCACCGGCGACTATCGCAGCCCGGCAGTTATCATCGAGAACTCAGATGGATCCGACGCCTGCGATTTCCGCTTTGTAAAGTATGAAATCAGGAAGGGCAAGTACGGCCTTGACGGGCTCCCTGCTGTCTACGCCGTAAAGGATGAGGCCGAGACGCTGGAGATCACGCTCGAGGACGCCGTAACTCACGTCCGCGCGCGTCTGCTCTACGGCGTGCTGCCCGAATATGACATTATCACCCGAGCCCTCATTCTTGAAAATAGGGGCGAAGGCCGCATTTATGTGGAGAAAGCGCAGAGTGCAGTTCTCGATTTCGTGTCCGGCGATTATGACTTTATTACATTTAACGGCCGTCACACGATGGAGAGGAACTTCCTCAGGACGCCCGTTGCGGAGACCGCTCAGGTGATCAGCAGCCGCAGAGGCATGTCTTCTCACCAGCACAACTGTGCGGCGATTTTATGTGAGCGCTCTGCAAATGAAGACTCCGGCAAAGCCTACGCCCTCGTCCATGTATACAGCGGCGGATTCAAATGCGAGGCGGAGAAAGACCAGTTCAATAACACCCGCTTCCAGATGGGTCTTATGGACGAAAAGCTCCGCTACCCGCTTGACAATGGCGAAAGCTTTACTGTCCCCGAAGTCATCATGAGCTATTCTTCTGATGGTCTTACAAGATTGTCGCAGAATATTCAGGATTGTATACGAGAGCACATTTGCAGAGGTAAATTCAAGCTGATCGAGCGCCCGGTGCTGGTTAACAGCTGGGAAGCTTCCTATTTCAATTTCACCGGAGATGTCCTCGTCGAGCTCGCTGAGCAGGCTCACCAGACCGGCGTCGAGATGCTGGTCATGGACGACGGCTGGTTCGGCTCACGCGAAAATGACAGACAGGGTCTCGGCGATTGGACGCCGAACGAGGAGAAGCTCGGCGGAACTCTTGGCCAGCTCGTCCAGCGCATTAACGATATCGGCATGAAATTCGGCATCTGGGTCGAGCCGGAAGCGGTCAACGAGTACAGTGACCTCTACCGCGAGCATCCGGATTGGGCGATGAAGATCCCGGGCCGTGATCCTGTTCGCGCAAGAGATCAGCTGATTCTCGACCTGTCGAGAAAAGACGTTGTCGATTACCTGTACGAGTGCATGAAGAACATACTGGATTCAGCTAATATCGAGTATGTCAAGTGGGACTATAACCGCAACATCGCGGATGTATTTTCACTTAAGACCAAGGACCAGGGCCGCGTGCTCTATGATTACATGCTCGGCCTGTATGATCTTCTTGAGAGACTGAACCAGAACTATCCGAATGTCATGATCGAGGGCTGCAGCGGCGGCGGCGGACGTTTCGACGCAGGCATGCTGTACTACACACCCCAGATCTGGTGCAGTGATAACTCAGACGCGATCGACCGTCTGCGCATCCAGTACGGCACGTCGTTCTTCTACCCAATCTCCGCGGTCGGCGCTCACGTGTCGGTCATTCCGAACGAGCAGAACGGAAGAGTGACCCCGCTTGAGACGCGCGCGCTGGTTGCCATGGCCGGCAGTTTCGGCTATGAGTTCAGCTTCACGAAAATCTCCGATGAGGAGAGAAGGAAGATCGGCGACGAGATCAATATCTATAAGAAATATGCGCCGCTCATTCACAACGGAAAATATTTCAGACTGTCCAGTCCGTTTGAGGATGCGGTGACAGCCTGGGAGTTTGCAGCAAGAGATGATAGTGAAGCGCTTGTGTGCGTGGTCATGAATGAGGTCCACGGCAACAATCCGACAAGATACGTCAGGGTCAAGGGGCTCGAAGCCGGCGCTATGTACTATGATGAGACCACGCAGGGGACGTATCCGGCTACTGTGCTCGCGGAGGTCGGCATTAAGCTTCCGGTCGAGACGGGTGAGTACCATGCATATATGTATCATCTGGTGAAGGTGAATAAGTAACAACTTGCTTTTGGGGTTTTTGGCTGCCAGCGGCAGTCACGAGCTGGATTTTTCTCATATGAACTGTTGACCATTGATTTGGTCGACAGTTCTTTTTTGTTTTGTGGTTTTACGACTGTTGGTGCGGCAGTACAAAACAAGAAATGTCTCGTATGGACTGTCGGCTGTGAATAAACGACAGTGCTAGCGAATCTTTCCTGAGCCTCTACTGTCGTAGTCAATCCAACTATCAGCACCCAAATAAGTTGCTACAATCTACAGGGTTGTGGTATTATAGCGGTTAGTGATGAAAAGATCGGCGCAGTCCGGCGTCATCTTTAGAGGAGAGAGGAATTGCTATGAGAAATATACGCGTATTTAACGATTTCAAGCGGGCAAAAGAAGAATTCAAGAGCATCGTCCCCGGACATGTCGGAATGTATGTCTGCGGACCGACTGTCTACGGAATGCCGCACGTCGGCCATGCCAAGAGCTACATCAGCTTTGACATCGTTTACAGATATCTCAAATACATCGGCTACCAGGTAAAGTATGTTCAGAACATCACAGACATCGGTCATCTTGTAGGTGACGCGGATGAGGGCGAGGATAAGATCCAGAAGCAGGCACGCATCGAGAAGCTCGATCCGGTAGCCATCGCCTACAATTATGAAAATGAATTCTTCAAGGCCATGGACAAGCTGAATATATGCCGTCCGTCCATCAGCTGCCGCGCGACAGGTCACATCATTGAGATTCAGCAAATGGTCGAGACCCTGATCGACAAAGGCTACGCCTATGTCACAGATGAGGGCAACGTCTATTTTGATGTTCACAAATATCCTGCATATGGCCAGCTCTCCGGCCGCACGCTTGATGACACGGTCAGCGGCGAGCGCATTGTCGTTGCGGACGACAAGAAGAATCCGGAAGATTTCGCCCTCTGGAAGTTCGCGGATCCGACACACATTATGAAGTGGCCGTCACCGTGGGGCATGGGCTATCCGGGCTGGCATATTGAGTGCTCGGTCATGTCCAAGAAATATCTCGGCGATACATTTGATATCCATGGCGGCGGAATGGACAATCTCTTCCCGCACCATGAGTGCGAGTGCGCGCAGTCTGAAGTTGCAAATGGCAAGCCGATCTGCAACTACTTCCTGCACAACAACCTTGTAACAGTCGATGGCAAGAAGATGGGCAAGTCTCTGGGCAACTTCGTCACGATGGAAAACCTCTTTAAGCAGGCTTCCCCGCTGGCTATCCGCTTCTATATTCTGCAGACACATTACCGCAGACCGACCGACTTTGTTGTCGCACGCATCAAGGAAGCTGAGGAATCTTACAATCAGATAAGCGCCGTCTGCGACAAGGCAAGAAAGAAAGTCGAGATCCCGGCGGGTGCTGAGATCGAGACAGAGGCAGTGGCAGCAATCAAGGAGAAGTTCCTTGAGGCCATGGATGACGATTTCAACACATCACTCGCAATCAGCTACATTTTCGAGCTTGTCAAGACCATCAATACAGCACTCGCTGCCGATGACAAGGCCGTTCTTCGCGACGCGGTCATCTTTGTCGACGAGTGCGTGAACCCGATTCTGGGTCTGCCGTTCGTCTCCGAGGCGGCAACAGGCGGCGATGACGCTCTGGATGCATCCCTCATTGACATGATTCTCGCGATCCGCACGGATGCCAAGAAGAATAAGAATTATGCGTTGTCCGATCAGATCCGTGACAACCTTTCCGCCATCGGCGTGACGGTCCGCGATACGAAGAATGGACCGGAGTATGAGATCAACCGCTGAATAAAAAAGATATGAAGCTCTTCTCTAGTAATGGGGCTTTACATAGTGAAAAATCCGGCTGCGGCCGGATTTTTCTGTTATACCCGACCTGCATATTTATTGAAATTGATCAAAGGCAGCCAACGTGCCCAGAAATAGGGAAAATGGTTGCCTCCGGCCATCTTAATCAATTTGTTGGAAAAACGTAAAGATAATTAAGAGAAAGGTGTGTATATGTTATAATAGTTCTATATTATAATCGCCTTCAGAAGTATGTGTAGAGGATAAGTGGAGGATAAAAGTATGATGGATCCAAAGAAGCTGATAAAGGTGATAGATCAGCAGGAAGAAATGTTGAAGCCGGATACATTTACTTATAAGGATGCTTTTGAACTCGGGACCAAAATGGCGCAAAAAGTGTATGATGCAGGTCAGCCGCTCGCGATCGGCATTTTTAATGTGGCAGGCATAGCAGTCTATCAGCATTTAACTCCAGGGACGACCGTGAATAATACGTATTGGATGCGGCGCAAGTTCAACACAGTCATGAACCGTGAGAGGTCTTCACTTTGGTTCACGGTGTCTTCGGAGATGAGAGGAAAAGATCTGGTGGGATATAAGCTTGATCCGAACGATTATGCTCTGGACGGAGGCGGCTTTCCGATCAGGCTGAAGACCGGTGAGCTTGTTGCGGTCGCTGTGGTCTCAGCCTTCCCGCATTACGAGGATCATCAGTTTATTGTGGATGCGCTTGCGGAGTATCTGGGTGTCGACAATGTCCCTTCAGTATTAGAGTTTTACAAATAAGATAGGAACATGAAACGGAGGTGCAAAATTGAAATATGAAGTAAAGGGCGGCAATCTCCCGGTCTTACTTGTGTATCTGGAGGCCGGCGAGACAATCGAATGCGAAGCCGGCGCAATGTCCTGGATGGACGAGGGCATCGAGATGCAGACACAGGGTGGCGGCATCGGCAAGATGTTTGGGCGCATCCTTACAAATGAGAACGCGTTCGTGAATCATTATACGGCTAGGGTGCCGGGGGAGATTGCATTTGCAGGAAAATTCCCCGGTTCGATCAGAGCCATCAGAGTCACGCCCGGGGAAGCGCTTTACATCCAGAAAGGCGCATATCTGTGCAGCATGGGACGGATCGATTCTGAGGTCTATATGCAGAAGAAGTTTGCGGGCGGACTGTTCGGCGGAGAAGGATTCCTGATGAGAAAATATTACGGCGACGGAATCGTTTTTCTCGAGGTGGATGGATCTGCCGTGGAGTATGATCTCGCGCCGGGTCAGAGGAAAATCATCGACACCGGCCATGTCGTTGCCATGCAGGGAAACATGAACCTCGATGTCGTTCAGATCAAAGGCGTGAAGAATGTACTGCTCGGCGGAGAAGGACTCTTCAACACGGTGGTCACGGGACCCGGCAGACTGACTGTTCAGACCATGCCGGTATCGAAGACCGCTATGATGCTCTACAATCTGATGCCGCACCCATCTTCAAGATAAATTTGTACAAAGCGCAGACCAAATACCAAGGCAGAGCTGCCTCTGCCCGATAAAATGGCGATAGTGTCAAGAAGATATAAACGACTACGGAGGTAAAGACTATGAGAAAGAGATTTGTAACCATTCTGCTTACCGCAGTACTTGTTGCAACCCTCGCGTCATGCGGGAAAGCTTCAAATGGAGCTTCCGGAGCGACCGAGAACCAGGTCGCAGAAAATACGGCGAACGCGAAGGATGATGCCAAGGCTGAAAGCGCCCAGGCTGCCCTGGAAAGTAAGGCTGAAAGTGTCGCAAGTGAAGCTGCCAAGGCTGAAAGCTACACGAGCTCCACGACAAACACCCCAATCAAGCCGGAACTCATTGAGAACGACAAGACTGAGAGCGGGAAAACCGATTCTTCCAAGCCGGAAGCACCGGAGAAGACGACCGGTGAAGAGACAAAGAAGTCATCGGGAAATGGCGAATCGCTCGGAGATTATGACCCTTATGATGTGAAGGTGTCACTCGAGCTCGATCATACGGACGACGACAAAGAGTTCGCCCACATCACCGCCACTTACAACGGCAAGGAAATCTGGAACAAAACGACCGGAGCCTATCCGACTTCACAGCTCGACTGTGTGAGCAATATCGGTAAGGACGGAAAGAGATATTATTACGTTGAGCACGGATCGATCGTCTGCGTGGATCTCGCGACAGGCGAAGAAATCTGGAGAAACAACGAATTCGGCGGCAGCCCGGCCAAGTGGGCAAGCGGATTCGGAGGAGACGGAACAATCTATGTCAGTGGATATTTGGGTCCGGACCTTTTCATTTGTAAGAGCGACGGCACAACAGTGAAGAGCATCGGATCGTTCAGAGAAGATTTCTACTGGCCGTATGAACTGACCTACTATGCAGATGCGAATCTGGTGAAGCTTGTCTATGAGATGTCCCCATACGGCGACGGCGGCGAACTTTTCATCTCATTGGATGACTATACAGCCCGCGAGGAGAAGGACTTTGAGGATAACAGCGGATCCAAAGACAGCAGCTCCGAAGAAGGTCCGATTTATTATCCGGACGTCGAAAATTGGCTGAGCCTTCGCAGCGGCCCGTCCACGGATGCTCCTATGATTAATAAGCTGTATCCGGGCACACCGCTCATGGTTCTTGGCTTTGAGAACGGTATGGCCAGGGTCAGAGTTCCGGGAACAGACGAGGAAGGGTATGTTAATGCCAATTACATTAAGCCGGCAGATTCCTCCGACAATTCCAACTCATCAGGCAGTTCAAGCTCATCAAGCAGCAAGAGCTCATCAGACTCAGACCTGAAGCCCGGAATGACAGCTTATGCAAATGTTAAGGAATACCTGTCACTGCGTGAAGGCCCGTCGACATCTTCGGATGTCATAGATAAACTTCCGGACTGGACAGAGTTCACGATCCTCGATTATCCGGAGGGCAAGATGGTCCACGTCCGTGTCGAGGAAACCGGGCAGACCGGATATGTTCACATTGATTTCCTCTCTTATTAATTAATTTCAGCGGCGAAGCAACGCTAATATCCTGCTCGTCTCAGCGGCGGGTCACAATCCCCCGCTTTGATAAACGCTCAGCTGCACATGACCGTGACAGCCGCAAAACGCGAACAGGATCTGTGATTAGACCTGAAACATAAAACTCCCACACCAATTTTCCTGCAGTGTTCTTACAACACTGAAGTGAGATGGTGTGGGAGTTTTTTGTAGTTCAAGCATTTTCTTCTCAGGAGTGAGACCTGCTTCTCTTTATTCCGCCGCCCCCCAGAGAAGCTCTTCGTACTGGCGGGTGTACAGCTCGTAGTAGTAGCCCCGCTCCCGCATGAGCTCGGCATGAGTACCGCGGCTTATGATTTTGCCGCCCTTCACGACCAGGATTACATCCGCGTCGACAATGGTCGACAGGCGGTGGGCGATGACAAATGAAGTCCTGCCCCGTATCACGACGTCAATCGCGTTCTGGATGGCCTTTTCGGTCACCGTATCGATGGAGGATGTTGCCTCATCGAGGACAAGGATTTTCGGGTCGGCCAGTATAGCGCGCGCAAATGACAGCAGCTGCTTCTCGCCCGTCGACAATATACTTCCTCCCTCGCCGATATCGGTGTCGAGGCCCTTATCCATTCGAGCCAGCACTGACTCCGCGGATACGATGCGGAGTGCCTGCATAATCTCTTCGTCCGTGGCGTCCGGCTTGCCGTATCTCAGATTCTCCCGGACTGTGCCGGAGAAGAGGTGAGGCGATTGAAGAACGTAGCCGATGTTGCTGTGCAGCCAGAGCTGTGACCTCTCACGGGCATCCCGCCCATCGATGAGAAGCTTACCCTTAGTGGGTTCATAGAAGCGGCAGACGAGATTGACAAGCGTGGACTTGCCAGCGCCGGTCTCGCCGACGATGGCGACATTGGTTCCATGCGGCACCTTAAGGTTAAAGTTCTCAAGAACATATTCATCGCCGTCCGGGTAGCGGAAGGAAACATCTCTGAATTCAATATCGCCGATGAGCTCTTCCCAGTTCTCCTTCTTCGGGTGGAAAGAATCACCGTATTTTTCAATGACTTCCGGGCTGTCGGCGACGTCGGATTCTTCTGCAAGAAGTTTTACTACGCGCTCGATATTTGCCTGAATCGAGATGAAACCGGACAAAGTTTCGATGATACTTTGAATCGGGTCGAGCATCTCGAGGGCGTAGGACATGAAAACGGCGAGGGTGCCTATCTGCATCAGTCCCTCGAGCGTGAGCCGGCCGCCCTGCCAGAGGACCAGAGCCAGCACCATAGCGGACATCATCGTCATGGTCGAGATGAAGAGGGCGGAAAAATGGGCTTCCCGGATGGACATGCGGCGCATATTGGTGGTCTCTTCCTTAAAATCGCCGACCATCTTTTCTTCCACGCCAAGCACCTTGATCGTCTGCGCGCCTGTGATGCCCTCGTTGTAGTTGCCCGTGATCTTCGAGTTGATCTCGCGGATCTTTCTGTTGTAGTCAAGCAGCATCCGCTGGAAATACATCATGAAAATGACAGCGATAGGGACGAGCAGGCAAATGAGCGCCGCCAGCCGCACGTCAATTATCAGCATCACGACGAGGACGCCGATGACGTAAGCCCCGTTCCACACAAGGTTCATCATTCGCCAGGAGATCACTTCGCCGATGAGGCCGGTGTCCGACATGACCCGCGCGTGAATGTAGCCGACGGAGTTGCGGTTGAAATAGGAGAAGGACAGCGTCTGAATGTGGTTGAACGCGTCGTTTCGGAGGTCCTTGTCCACCGACATTTCCACTTTACCGCACTCCACGGAGCTCACGTAATTGATGATTCCCTGGATGATGAGCAGCGATACGTAAAGACAGGTGAAGGGCCCGATCCCCGCGAGGGTCATACCGCCGATGAAGTGATTCAGGGCGTAGCGGTTGAACAGCGGGTAGGCTGCGTCCATCCCGCTGGATATCGCGCCGAGCAGGATCATGCAAATGATTTTTACTCTATACGGTTTTAAATACGGAAACAGCCTGGGGATGCCGAACAGCGGCAGGCCGGCCTGTTTTTCTTCGTTCATAACCTTATACCTATAATGCTAAATGACGTCAGATACCTGCTTCCGACTCATCAATGCCCGCCGTCTGCAGGTCATAAATCCTACGATATAAACCGTTTTGGGCCAGAAGCTCTTCGTGGGTGCCCTGCTCCCGGATTCTTCCCTTGTCGAGGACGATGATATGGTCCGCGTTCATAAGGGTCGTGATCCGGTGGGCAATTAGGATGACCGTCGAGGATCCCGTGTTTTCCTGGATCGCATGGCGGATCTTCATGTCCGTCTCGGCGTCGACCGCTGACAGAGAATCGTCGAAGATCATGATCGGGGGCTTTGAGACAAGCATTTGCGCGATTGCAGTCCGCTGTTTCTGGCCGCCGGAGAGGGTCACACCGCGCTCCCCTACAAATGTGTCATAGCCGGCGGTGAAGCTCTCGATCGCGTCATCGATGCTCGCAATCTTTGCTGCCCGGCGGATCTCGTCCATATTTTTCTCATGTCCGGTGATTCCGATATTTTCGGAGAGCGTGCGCGAGAAGAGGAAGGGCTCCTGCAGGACCATGCCGATGTTCCTGCGCAGGTAGTCCTTTTTTATATTGGCTATATCTACTCCGCCGATCGTAATCCTGCCGCCGTCCGGTCCAAGATCATAGAGGTGATCAAGGAGATACATGAGCGTCGACTTGCCCGAACCGGTCCCACCGAGGATTCCGAACGTGGAACCGGCAGGGATCGTCAGGGAGACATTCTTTAGGACGGGCGAGGGGGCATTTGCATATGCATACGTAACATTTTCAAATGTAATATCGCGGTCCATCGGAGGCTCCCCAGCCTCGTTCGAATCTGTCTCGACTTCAGAGTTCATGATGTAGCGGAGACGCTCGATCGAGATGCCGGCCTTGCTCATCTCCGAGATGACGCGGCCGAGCTGGCGGACGGGCCAGATCAGCATCATGTTGTAGGAGGTCATCGCTATAAAACCGCCGACGGTCAGCGTGCCGTGAATGCAGGCGACGGAGCCGAAGAGCATAATGAAGAGGATCTGAAGTCCTGTCAGTATGTCAGCCACGGACCAGTACATGGATGTGATCGTCATGAGGCGGATCCAGAAGCCCGTGTAGTAGGTGTTCTGCTTTTCGAAGCGTCCGCGCTCGTAGACTTCCCGTCCGAACGCGCGGACCACGCGCACGCCGGTCAGGTTCTCCTGAACGATGGAGGAGAGAACTCCCTCCTCGACGTCGACTTTTTCAAATGCAGTTCCGATCTTCACATGGAAAATCAGCGAGTAGATTACGATGACCGGGATCATGAGTGCTGAGCCGAGCATGACGCGGAAGTGGATCCTGCCCATGAAAAAGAGGGCCAGCACGATCATGATGACTGTGCGGAAGAGCTGCACGAGCTGCTCTGAGATGAATCGCTTGATGGTGTTCACGTCCGAGGTGCACCGCTGAATGATGTCTCCGGTGCTGTTTTCGCTGTGCCATGTGTAGGGCAGGTACATGATGTGGGCGAAGAGATCGTCGCGCATTTTTCTTACAAATGTCTCCGCGCCCCGCGTGTTCATAGTCCTGAAAATATATCTGCATAGTGCGGCGAGTACGCCGATTGAAAGAACTGCGGCGGCGATCCAGATCGGGTGGGCCCTGAGAGCGCCTGCGCCGCCGACATTTGCAATCAGTCTCTCTACGACGCCCGGAAGAACCGCGGGCTTGGTGCCGATGACGGAGTCGACGGTGTAGGATATGATTTTCGGGTTCACCATATCAAGCAGGGATACCAGTCCCGCAAAGAGCATGCTGAGGGCAAAGTAGCGCTTGGAACCCGAGAGGAAGTGCAGTATTAAGTTAGTTTTGGTTGGGTAGTTTTGCATGGGTTTGCCTTTCAAAGCTTGCGATCAGCACCGGCTCTATTCGGTCTTAGGGTTCAGCGCTAAAGCGCACGGTTTCTGTGCTTAAACGACTATGCCTGCAGCTTTATTCATCATCAGTAAGACCATAGTTCAGAATGTAGTTATACTTTGCGTTGGCAGCCTCGCTGGCTTTCTTTTCTTTCCAGGCAGCGATCTCGCTGCATATGGCCAGCATCTCATCCACAACAAGCTCTACGTTTCCGGGCTTCACATTGTAGAGATATGCCGTCATTCGCTGAATTGCCTTGGGGCTTCCGAGCTGCTTGGCGATGGCATCACCGAGTTCACTCGGGAATCCGAGATTTCTTAGCTCTCTGTCCAGCTCCTCTTTGGCCATTGCCCATTCTCTCCGGTTATCTGTCATCGGTTTTTCTCCTATAAGACAATTATAATAATGATAACACGCGTGAGCACCTCTGGCAATTTACTGATGGTATAAGATGAGGGCTGTTGCATTAAGGCGTAGGCTTCTTTTGCTGAGTAGCAGCGACGGTCATCTTTATACTGACCAGCGTTCATCGACTGCCCGGGTGGTTTGAGGGCAGTAGCTTTCATTTAAATTTACTCCATTCTACTGAAAGCAAGAATGCTGTCATTCGGTCATCTTGGTTCAGAACGGCGTATCATGACTGCCCGGATGGAGAGGCGGGCAGTAGATTTCAGGGAAATCAGCTTTATCGACTGAAAGTAAGAAAGCAGGCATTCAGTCATCTTAGTTCAGAATAGCGTTCCATGACTGCCCGTGTTGAGAAGCGGGTAGTAGATTTCAGTGAAATCAAGTTTATCGACTGAAAGCAAGAATGCAGGCAATCAGTCATCTTAGTTCAGAACGGCGCTTCGTGACTGCCCGGATGGAGAGGCGGGCAGTAGATTTCAGAGAAATCAGCTTTTATCGACTGAAAGCAAGTCTGCAGGCATTCAGTCATCTTAGTTCAAAACGGCGTTCCATGACTGCCCGGGTGGAAAAGCGGGCAGTAGCATTTGTAAAAACCACATTTTATCTACTGCTGGTCAAAACCTGACATAAGAAAGCCATACCGTCATCCAGTGTCAAAACCTGCAAACGTGACTGCTTTTATGCAGGGTATTTTCAGTAACCTGTCAGCGGATTTATTTAAAGGCGAGCTAGTATGACTGCCTATGGAATGTGATTCAACCCTCGGAGGGCACTGCATATGTATGTTATTGTACAAGATCGACTGCTGATTTCTTGAGTATAAGGTTTAAACCGGATAATTCACTGATGGCATGGCTAAATAGAAAATATCCGACCGGTTTTCACCGATTATAAAAGGCTGTCGCTATTGCGACGGCCCCTTTGGAAAAAGTTTGGATATATAAAACACCTTCCCGCTCCGCTATAGTTTTTAGTGGAGAGGTCCGCGGCGACTTGGCCTGAAATCCATTTTGCCGGCGCCAACCCGGATCCACGCCCAGTCTCTCGAGCGAGAGTTGAACTCGCCAGTCTGAAAAAAGGAAAGGAGCGGATGTTATGAAGATTCTGAAGAAAGTGGGTATCGTTTTTCTTATCCTCATTGTCCTTAGTGCAATCGGGAACGTGATCGGAGGTTCAAAAAAGGATCCGACCGGCAGTTCCGCGAAAACAGAGTCGAAAACGGAGTCAAAGATTGAAAGCAAGGTAGAGTCGACATCGGCAGAATCCGCAGCTGCCCAGACAGCGGAAACCACTGCGGCAGCCCCGACTAAGAGCCAGCGGAACGGATTTGACCAGGCGACAAATCAGACGTACGAGTATCAGGGTTTTGTATTCTCGCTGCCGTCCTATATGACGCCTGCCCTCAATGAGAAAGGGAACGTGAACATCAGCTTTAATGGCGAGCCGCAGGGGACTGTTGGTTTTGTTATTGAAAGAAATACAGTTACCGGTTCCGCTGAACAGTTCGAGGCAGCAAAAACGGATATGATAAATCAATTTGCCGAAAATCTCAAAATCACATGGCAGAGCACATCCGCAGTTACGATCGCCGGCTGCTCAGGAATATCAGGTACAGCTGTGACGCCGACTGAAAAAGGGCAGAGCGAAGTTGACGCTTATATCTGGTTTGATACGGCCAATCAAGCTTTATTCATGATTTATTATCTCGAGACAGATCAGTCAACTTACACATACGGTGAGGATGTGAAGAAAATTGCGGCATCAGTGACCTACACCGGAAACGGTCTCACGACTCAGGAAGCGCCCGCCCAGGAACCCGCGGATACAGGTGCAAATGACACCGACGTCCCTGCAGGCGTCACCCCCGAGTTCAAGGCTCAGATGGATGAGTATGAAGCCTTCTTCGACGAGTATGTAGAATTCATGCAGAAATACGCTGCATCAGATAATCCGGTGGCCCTCATGAGTGAGTATCTGGAATTCATGCAGAAATACACGAAAGCGATGGAAGCGCTGGACGCTATTGATGAGAGCACGCTGTCAGACGCGGATTCTCTGTATTTTGCTGAGGTGACACTCAGGATTGATGAGAAGCTGCTTTCCGTATTGAACTGAGCACTGATGGGAAGCTGTCTTCCATATTGAACTGAGTCTGGATGAAGTGTTGAACCGTCCCGACTCAACGCCGATCGGCCAGCTTGATAATTTGCGCCAAATATGGTATATTTCTGCCAACAGGATGATTCACCGGCGGGCAGAACAAAAAGCCCTCCGGCGTGACTCGAAAAAATCCGTATGAAAAATATTATTTTTATTAGCCCTCACCAAAGGAACCTCGTATATATTAATGTCGGGGCGAAAAGGAACCCGCTGATAAGAAAAATACGATCATACAGATAAAAAGGAGAATTTGAAATGGCAGATATGAACAAAATTAATGTAAACGATCTTGAGAACGTAGCAGGTGGAGAGAAAAGACAGGTCAACACAAAGACAACGCAGAACGGCGTTCTCAGAGCAGGCCCGGGCACAAGCTTTGAAAGAGTTACATCCTATCCGAACGGCACATGGGTAACAACAACAGGCAACGTAAGCAAGAACAGAGAAGACGGAAGAACATGGTATGAGCTTTGCTCTCCGGATTATGGCTGGATGGCCGGCAGAATTCTTGACCTTCCGGAATATTAATTACTGATAAGCTTTGGGCTGTCTCACCGCATGGTGAGGCAGTCTTTTTTTCAGAGACGGAGTGTAAGAACAGCCTGTCTGAATTGCTGCGACTTTGCCGAGGAAATTTACGGTAATGCAAAAGTCAACTTGCATATTAATTAAATATGTGATAAGATACCTACATCGCTTGGGGGTATAGCTCAGTTGGGAGAGCACTTGAATGGCATTCAAGGGGTCATGAGTTCGAGTCTCACTATCTCCAGCAAGCCCGAAAACGTTGATTTTATCAGGTTTTCGGGCTTTTTTCATTTGTGAAAACGGGTTTTAAATCGGAGTCAAATTTGGCGATTTGATCACGATTTGATCACACCCCTCATTTTTTGACCGGGTGATCAGGCCTTTTTTCTTCCAGAGAGGATGGATTCAAGGGTGTCGGAAGCTTTTGAATCCATCTTTTTCATTGCATGTCCGTATACATCCAGTGTGGTCGATGCCTTGCTGTGACCGAGGCGGTGAGAAACTGTTTCGATGTCTGTCCCGTTGGCCAGCAGCAGGGTGGCAGAGGTATGTCGGAGCTCGTGCAGGCTGATATCAGGCAGTTGATCCTCAAGTTCATGTGTGTCATTGTACAGCTTGAGGATTTCCTTGAATTTATGCGTCGGCGTTGAGACATTCATCGGCAGGCCGGTCTCAGGCTGTATGAAAATAAAATTTTTGTCGAAATCCCTTCCATAGTAGCCCTTCCAGGTCTCCCCCATATTCCAAGCAAGTTGCATCTGTTCTTTTCTCCAAAGTATGAGCAAATGGATACAGTCTGCCGGTACAGTAATAGTTCTGAGATGCATCTGGGAATAGCCACCATTCTTACTGTTATACGGAATGAAAGAATCTTTATCACCAGGAATAGAAGGGATGTTCAGATCAGTCCTATCACAGGCTATAAGATGAAGGCCGCTGTATGTCTGCGTAAAAGGGAGCCGATTATTGAAACATCTGAAAATACGGGGAAAAGCATCTGGAGAAAGCTTGGCTCTCTGCTGGACAAATGCAGAAACAGACGGAAGAGATCTGCTGTTTGAAAGAAAGTAATCGTCAAGTTCTTTTCTTAAAGAATGACCAGCCAAAGAAAAAGAAAAATCCGGATCTCAAAAATGAAATCCGGAAAGGAATAACGTTATTAAGCTATGATGAGTAGGGGACGGGTGGCTTAACTAAATGACATTGGAACCGTCCCCTGATCGCAAAGAAATCGTAAATCAATTGCATAAATAGTATATCGGATGAAGGAAAAAATGCAACTGCAGCTTATTTGCCTGCGTGCTCAAATGCCGCCAGCTCCGGATGCTTCTGCTTTTCTTCTGAATAGTTGCCGTACTCACGTTTGGGATGTGTATGCGTGCTCCAGTATTCTTCCGCTGCAGGGGCCCATTCCTTCGCGTAAGCATCGCATTTTCCGCATAGGTGCTCGACGGTTTCGGGTGATTCGAGGTTGGTCTGATGGGCGCCTGTCTCCTCGATCATCTGCCGCAGGCACTGCGGATTCTCAAGCATGGGGCAGGGCCTCAGATGATTGCGGTTGAAGGGCTGGCCTTCATGATACTTTTTAAAGAGCGGGCTCTGCAGGATCTCAAGGATGGATTTATCCCTGATGTTGGAGTCCGAGAAATGGATGAATACGCAGGGCTCCGCATCTCCGTTGGAATTGATGTGGAAGTAATTTCTTCCGCCTGCAATGCAGCCGCCCACGTACTCGCCGTCATTCTGGAAGTCCATCGGATAGAACGGGATGTCTGAGGCGGATGAGCGGATGTAACGGATTCGGTCGATCATCGCCAGGCGCTGCTGCGTTGTGGGCATGAGCTCGGGAACGGCGTTGTTCCCGACCGGCATATAGTGGAAATAAAATCCGAAATGCGCTCCCTTGGAAGCGATCAGCCGCAGGAATTCATCGCTGGTGACAGCCTCGATGTTATCTCTTGTATAGCAGATAGAGGTGCCGAAGATGATGCCGTGGGCTTTGAGAAGGTCCATGGCCTTCATGACCGCGTCATAATGGCCTTCGCCCCGGCGCGCGTCGTTCGTCTCCGGCGTGCCTTCGATGGAAACCATAAATGTAAGGTTGCCGAGCTCCTTCACCTGCCGGCAGACATCTTCCGTAATGAGCGTGGAATTGGTGTAGGCAGCGAAGACGCAGTCGTTGTGTTTCCGGCACAGTTCAAAGATCTCATTCTTCTTCACCATGGGCTCGCCGCCTGTCAGCATGTAAAGATGCACGCCAAGCTCCTTGCCCTGCGTCACGATGCGGTCCATCTCCTCAAAAGTAAGGCTCGACTTGTGACCATACGTGCCGGACCAGCAGCCGATGCAGTGCATGTTGCAGGCCATGGTCGGATCAAACAGGATGAGCCACGGAATGTTGCATTTATACTTTTCCCTGTTTTTCCGGATCGTCTTAGTACCCAGGAGGGCAGCTTCGAAGCCAAGCGCCATGATCATCTTCTTCGCGTAAGCCGGATCCGCGTCATCAAGAAACGCGCCCAGAAACTGCATCAGGCGGCTGTTCGGATCACCGATACTCTGCTTCAGATGATCGATCTGCTCAGCGGATACATCTTTAAAATAAAAAGGAATGACATCAGCCAGCTTCCGGAGTGTATCCGCGCGTGCCGCCGGATTGGCAGCGCTGTCGTAATAATGATTCACCAGAGCCTGAACGGCTCCGCGTTCCACCGACTTTACAATACCATTCATGTTCATTTCTCCTTTAAAGTTTTTCCCCACTTGTTGAATATTTCCTAATTATGAATTATACTATTTTAAAGAGGCAATTCAATTGCCAGATGATTTTGAATTGATGATAATTCAACAGGTTTCAGAAAGGTGAGGAATAGCAGGCGGCAGAGAACGGCTGCGGGCGGGTGAGGAATAGTGGATAGAAAGAACGTGGACAGAAGAATCGTCAAAACCCGGGAGGCGATACAGAAAGCATACATGGAACTTGTCATAGAAAAAGGCTCTTCGAGGATCAACATTTCCGAGCTTGCCAGGCGGGCCAACATAGACAGAAAAACGTTCTATCTGCATTACGCATCCCCGGATGACGTGCTCATTGAGCATGTGGAGAAAAACTTTAACATGGTCGCATCTGCAATGGAAGAACATCATTATTTCGATGATCCGTTCAATGTGGAAAAGCTTATTGAGCTTCTTGACAGGTTCTATAAAGAGGAGGAAAAGCTGCTGCTCGTCGTCGCTGGAAGCGACACCTATGACGACCTGTGGAGAAAGGTTCATAATATCCTGGCGGATAAAACCGTGGCGCTCTACTCGCCGCATGTAAACATCAGCAAAGAGGAGATTATTGTGTTTTATGATTTTTTCTCCGCGGGCGTCATAGATGTATACCGCAGATGGGTACGTAAAGAATACAGCTGTGACCTGCATTATCTGGTCGAGATGATTGGAAGAGCTGCCCGGACGGGGCTTGATCCGTTTATGAAGCGGTAAATTCGGGCCGATCAGGGGACGCCGATCAGGGGACGGACCCAATGTCATTCAGTTAAGCGCTATTTTGAGCATCTTAAATGGATATAATCATATCCTTATCTCTGTATAGCCTTAGGGCTGCCTTTAGAAACCTTTGACAAGGAAACCCTTTATAGCTATTTGAATGCTCTGAAGAGGATTTTTGTCATCGAAGACTCTCCTGCATGGAAGCCAAATCTGCGGTCAAAGACAGCGATCCGCACATCGGATACAAGATATTTTGTTGATCCGTCTGTGGCGACCGCAGCGCTTGGTATCGGTCCTGTGGATCTGATCAATGACCTGGAACTGATGGGCTTAATATTTGAAAACCTGTGCGTCAGAGATCTGAGGATATATGCTGAAGCCTTGGATGGCACTGTTTATCACTACAGAGATAAGACAGGTCTTGAGTGTGATGCTGTGATCCATTTGAGAAACGGCAGATATGGTTTGGTTGAAGTGAAACTGGGTGGAGACAAGTTGATCAACGAAGGGGCTGAGAACCTTAAGAAACTGGCTGTCAGAATTGATACAGAAAAAATGCGTGATCCGGCCTTTATGATGGTTTTATGCGGAGTGGCTCCATTTGCCTATAAACGTCAGGATGGAGTGTATGTTGTTCCGGTTACATGTCTGAAGGATTAATGACATAACGAAAACGGACTGATGGTTAACATAATGCTTTGCCCGTAATCGTGGTCACAAAAAGGTCACACCACTTACAAAAAGGTGCTGAAGATACTCGCAGCAGCAGAATTTGCAAATGTCAGTTTTGCTGATAAATAAGCCATTTTTTGAACCTGTCAAAAGTCCGGTATACTTGCAAAAAGCCAGATATTCCAATGGCATTCAAGGGGTCATGAGTTCGAGTCTCACTATCTCCACGATATACCGGAACACTGATGCAAATCAGGGTTCCGGTTTTTTTCTACCTACCGGGTACCGGCAAGCCGAAAAAATCACTGAGAGGACATTTTACCTATGCTCTACAAAAAGCCCCGCGAGGGCTTCTACCACAAGCTCTTTACACTGCTCATGCCCATCGTCATACAGAATCTGATTACATCGGCCGTCAGTATGGCTGACGTCGTCATGCTCGGGCAGGTAAATCAGACCGTTCTCTCGGCATCGTCACTGGCAGGACAGGTCCAGTTTATTCTGAACATCTTGTATTTCGGACTCGCGTCAGCGCTCACGATCCTCGCTTCCCAGTACTGGGGCAGGGGCGACCGCAGGACAATTGCCAGAATTTTTGGCATAGGACTCATCATATCGGTCCCGGTGTCGACCGTTGTCTGCATACTTGCCGCTTTCTTCCCCGGCTTTGTCATACGCATATGGACAAATGTACCCGAACTCATAGACGCGGGTGCCGATTACCTTCGCTGGGTTGCCCTTTCCTATTTCTTTATGGGAATCACACAGCCCTATCTGTCTATCATGAAGAGCTGCGAGCGGGTCTCCATGGCGACCAAGGTTTCGGTGCTTGCCCTAGGCCTCAACGTGGTTCTGAACGCGGTCCTCATTTTCGGTCTTTGCGGATTCCCGCAGATGGGAATTCGGGGAGCCGCCCTTGCGACCGCGATCTCCAGATTCGTGGAGCTGTCGATATGCCTTGCGGATTTTGTCCGTCAGAGGATCATGCCGAGGAATCCGGTCAACATGTTCACAATCCCGCGGGCACTCGTCGGCGACTTCGTCCGCTATTCGCTTCCGGCATTCATCAATGACGCTATGTGGGGGCTGGCCTTCAATATGAATTCCATCATCATGGGCCACCTGGGCTCGGATATCGTTGCGGCCAACTCGATCGTGACGGTCACCCGCGATCTCATAACGACAGTCGGGTTCGGCATTTCCGCCGCGTCATCCATACTTCTCGGTGTTGAGCTTGGTGCAAATCAAATCAGCCGCGCAAGAGAGGACGCCTCCTCAATCATGCAGGTCACTGTGATCGTGAGTATCGCGCAGGGACTGGTGCTGCTTTTGTTGTCGCCGGTGATTCCGTCATTTGCAAAACTCTCTCCGGTGGCAGTAGGATATCTGCGGGTCATGCTTCCTGTCAACTGCGTATACCAGATGGGGCAAATGATCAACACAGTGCTGATCGCGTCAATCTTCCGGTGCGGCGGGGATTCCAGGTACGGCATGAAGCTCGATATCATCTGTATGTGGTGCTTTGCGGTGCCTCTCGGGCTTGTGAGCGCGTTCGTGCTGAAGCTGCCGCCGCTCATAGTGTATCTGTGTATGTGCACGGATGAGTTCGCCAAGATGCCGTTCGCGCTCAGGCATTACAAGAGCGGGGATTGGATCCGCAATCTGACGAGGGAACTTTGAACCGAGATGTTTACCGAGCGAGGCTATACATTCTTGAGTGAGAAAACGCAGTATGTTAATATGAAATATATATAGAATCAACTGAAGTATTGAGAATTCCTGCGGCGAAAGTCGGAACGAGTTTATTCAACTTAGCAGGGCGTTTCCGATACAGTCAGCCCTCCGGCAGATTGCGTGTCAGGGTTATCGGAAAGCGCGCATGCGCTGTCTGTGACGGAGCGCCAAAGTGATTCCTGATGGCATCTAGAAGAAAGACGAGGAGCGGACGTGAATAAGAATAAGGTGTATTTAATCGTACAGTCTGTCCTCTGCGTAGTGGTTTGCGCAATGCTTGCCGCCGCAGCGATCATGATTTATCGGGATGGGCTGGCCTTGAAGGCTGCTGATCCCCTAAGCTTTATTTATACCCGCGAAAAGGCGGCAGCGGCCTTAGTTCCTGTCATGCCGGTGCTGATTCTGGGAATAATTTTGACCGTCGTCGGTCTCATCATGAAGGTCAAGGATGCAAATGCCGACAAGCCCGCAAAGGATGTCGAACTCCAGCGGGATTTGACGATAAGCCGCGTCGCCGCACCGAGCAGCGAGATGAAAGCGGAGCGGAGCAGACAGAGGAAACTTAATTATGGGGGCTGGGCTGCATTTGCACTCTGCATGGTTCCGATCCTTATTTACATAACGAACGGAAATCATTTCCCGAACGGCGATCTGGAGCCTGTGTTCCTTGCCCTGATCGCGCATACCCTTCCGTGGACGCTGATCGGTCTGGGTATACTCATGATCTCCACAGTGCTGCAGGAAAAGAGCATGGAGCGTGAGATTCTGGCTGCCAAGGAGCAGATCAAGCTGGAAAAAGCGGGAGGCGTGAAGCCTGAGGCAGACGGCGGAAAAGGACGGCAGGCAGACCGGGCGCGGTTCCTACGCATCGCTCTTTTGATCGTCGCAGTCATGATGATCGTCGCAGGTACCTTTAACGGAAGCGCAAGAGATGTTTTTGGCAAAGCGGTAAAGATTTGTACGGAGTGTATAGGCCTTGGATAATACAAATGCTATCGGACGGAAACCCCTCCGTCCCTCAACAAGAAAACTCATTCAGCTTTACAGTGCGCTGCTTCACAATGCGCATCTTAAAGGCTTTATTGACGGAGAGATCTACCAGGGGTCGGCGAAGTACGCGTGCGCTCCCGGCTTTAATTGTTATTCCTGCCCCGGAGCTGTGGCTGCATGTCCGCTCGGTGCGCTGCAGAATGCGCTGGCTTCTTCCGGCCACCGGGCAGGATGGTATGTGATGGGCATGCTCCTGCTCTTCGGCGTGACCTTGGGGCGTACTATCTGCGGATGGCTCTGTCCGCTGGGTCTCATTCAGGAACTGCTAAATAAGATTCCTACCTATAAGTTTAAGAAGAGCCGTATTACAAGAGTGCTGACATGGCTGAAATATGTGATTTTGGCTGTATTTGTTTTAGCTATTCCGCTCTGGTACGGACTTGCGCACGATATTCCGGTGCCGGGATTTTGCAAGTATATTTGTCCGGCGGGAACATTTGAAGGGGCGATCGGCCTCCTGTCCAATCCGGGGAATGCAAGTCTTTTTGGCATGTTGGGAATCCTATTTACGAGGAAGTTCATTATCATGCTGATCATCGGACTTGTCTGCATTTTCTGCTACCGCAGCTTCTGCCGTTTCATCTGCCCGCTCGGCGCAATTTACGGACTTTTTAACAAGTTCTGTCTTGTGGGAGTGCGGGTGGATCAGAGTCGCTGCAACAGCTGCGGGGCTTGCGTGAGGAACTGCGGCATGGATGTGCGGCACGTGGGCGACCATGAGTGCATCCACTGCGCGAAGTGCATGGACGTGTGTGCCCAGAAGGCTATCTCGCTTAAGGCGGGTAAGGTGGTGCTGATGGCATCAGAGGGAGCGGGCTCTCTTAAAGCTACGGCGGGAGCAGGCTCGATCAAGGTGGGCACTGCGGTGAAACCGCCGGCGGGAGGAGGCTCTCTCAAAGCGGGCAATGCGGTGCAAGCACCGGCGGAAACACTCGATGGGAAGGCATATGAGAGCCGAAAAAAAGCAGGAAGGATTGCCTGGGGTATTGCGCTTGCGGTGCTGTGCTTTGCACTCGTGTGGTTCAATTTCCTTGATCCGGCAGTCCGCGCAGAAACCGGAGCAGGGTTTTCCGGCCAGGCAGGAGCAGGGGTTTCCGGCCAGGTGCAAGCAGGAACTGAGGGTACCGGTCAGGCTGGAGCCGGTGCTGATGTTACAGGCCAGACGGGAGCAACTATAGGTTTTGAGCCTGGCATGGAGCTTGCTGACTTCACGATGGAGTGCCTTGACGGCTCGGATTTCCATCTTGCGGATACCCGGGGCAAGGTCGTCTTCATCAACCTCTGGGCAACCTACTGTACACCTTGTGTGCAGGAGCTTCCGCATTTTGACGCGCTCTATCAGCAGCATGAGGGAGATATTGCAATGCTTGCCGTTCATTCTTCCATCGTGACGGATGATCCGGCTGAATTCCTGGCCGACAAGGGCTGGACGATCCCCTTCGCCGTTGATACGGAGGACGACATGCTGTGGAGCATTGTCGACGGCTCGTCGACTCTTCCTCAGACCATTGTGCTCGATCGGAACGGAGTGGTGATCTACAACCAGAAGGGATCGGTGACTCCCGAGGTGCTTGCTGCTCTTTATGAGCAGGCGGCCGGGGAGTGATTTTGAAGATTTGATTCTTTATATATTAAACAAGCTATTACGCGCCAAAAATCCTAGATAGGGTAATTGGCGTGTAATTTTTATTCTTGGGCAAAATTACAAGAAACTTGTATGTGCTTTAAAGATAAAATAGACAAACAGCGTGAAGGCCGTAATTACCATGGTATTTTGGAAGCAAGCAGAGCTACGTTGTTTAAAATTTTGCGCTATCAGGTGCTTAGCAGATTGCCACTCATTTAAGAACTTAATGATTTTTTGTACGAACCCTGGGATCCTTGTAAGGTAGTGTTATAAATCGTTGGAGGAAAGATAGTACCATTGTGATTAATTCGCCAGGTGTCTGCGTATTTGGACAGTGACTGTGATATTATTAATAAGACTTATCAATTTTCGCAGACAATATCATTGATTAAGGAGAGTGCTAACATGAGGGAAAAAAACAGTGGTCTCGAGCAGTTTACAAATCTTTATTCACTTTCAAAGACGCTTCGTTTTGAATTGATTCCTGTCGAAGGAACGGCAGAAGCAATTCAGCAAAATGGTATTCTAGCTGAGGACAAGAAACTTGCGGACAGTTATCAGAAGATTAAACCGACATTAGATGCTTTTCACAGGGCATTTATTGATCGATGCCTTTCTGAGGTCAAGCTAGAAAATCTGGATAGATATTACGATTTATATCATGTGGGTGATGAAGAGAAAAGAACAAAGAAATATCAAGATGAGTTTAAAAGTGTGAAAAATGCGCTTCGAAAAGAAGTTGTTTCATATTTTAAAAAAGATAAGAGGTATCCGAAAGGCCTTTTTGGAAAAGAACTGTTAAAAACACATCTTCCTAAATGGATTGAAGAAACAGGAGAAGACTGGTACCAAGACGAAAGCTTTGTTAACTTTACAACATATTTTTCCGGCTATAATGAGAATCGAGAAAATATGTATAAAGATAAGGAACAGTCAACGTCAATTGCTTATCGCATGATTGATGAAAATCTGCCAAAGTTTGTATATAACATGCGACTTTTTAACCGTTTGTCGGATACTGACATTTCTGGATCATTTTCTGTGATTTCAGAGGAACTTGCTCCGTTTATCTTCACGTCTTCGTTGGAAGAGATGTTTGAATTGAGTACGTTCAATAAACTGATGACTCAAGATCACATTGATGCTTTGAATACAATTATTGGTGGTTATAAAGAAGGTGAAAAAGCTGTTAAGGGGCTCAATGGATATATCAATGAGTATAATCAGACTCATCCAAAGAACCGATTGCCCATGATGCAGATGTTATATAAGCAGATTCTCTCAGAAAGTAATAGTGCATCGTGGCTTCCGGATGCGTTTGATAGTGCAGCTGAATTATTTTCAGGTATGAACAATTTTTGTGACTGTGGATTGAGAATGAATGAGAATCCATCGCTTCTTGAAGAAATGAAGAAAGTCTTACAGGAAATTAAGGCATGTGATGCTGCAGGTATTTATATTCGGAACGATTCGTCAATCAACACGATTTCCAATGCAATATTTGGACACTATGGTGTAATTCGCAATGCTTTGGAAACGTACTATGAGTGTCAGGTATTTCCAGAATATCGCAAACGGTTAATAAGTGCTAAGAGTGCGAAGAGTGCGGAAAAGATTAAAAAAGCAAAAGAGACATACGTTACCGGAACCGGTTATTTTTCTGTCAGGGAAATTCAGGATGCATTAGAGTTGTACATAGATACTGCTGAGCTTGGATCGAATCCTGAGATTAAGAACAGGTATTTTAAGGATTGTATCTCTGTATATCTGGCAGAAGGTTCGGCAACTTATGTATCTAGAATAAAAGAGGCTTATAACAATGTTTCTGGAATGATAAAAGCATCGTATGCTTCTGATTATCGTCTGAATGAGGATGATAAAGATGGACTTAAACATTTCCTGGATGCTGTTTTAAGCTTATTACATTACTGCAAACCTCTCTATGTAAAAGCAGAAGCTGGAATAAAGGTGGATGAGGTCTTTTATGGGCAATTTAATCCATTGTACGAGCAGTTGCAGACTGTCACTGTAATATATGATAAGGTGCGCAATTATGCAACACAGAAGCCATATAGCGAAGAGAAAATCAAATTGAACTTTGGGATTAAGGGAAACTTCCTAAGTGGATGGGTAGAGAGCAAGACAGATGCTTCCGATAATGGAACTCAATATGGAGGATATCTTTTCAGAAAGAGAAACTATATAGGAGAATATGACTATTATCTGGGTATTTCATCTAATTCAAAGTTGTTTAGATATTTTAACAGCATTTCTGCGGAAGAGGCAAGCAGATACGAGAGACTCAATTATTATCAGCCTAAAGAGCAATCAGTATACGGCAGCGCATATAAAGGAAGACATTCTTATGCTGACGACAAGGCCTTACTTATGAGCACTATTCTGGACTTTATGAAAAAGACGAAGGATACAGAGTTTTATGAGGGATTTCTTGCATATTCGCAAACAGATTTAGCTACACCTTCTGGCTGCTTATCAAGGATAAAAGAATTTTCTACGGAGCTGTATGAAAACTTATTACGAGATGAGAAATTTAAAGATGCTAATGAAGAAGTGATGCAAGCGTTGAAAGCTACAATTCATTCGATGGGTCGACTAAAAGGCACAGAAGCGGTTACTGAAAGACAGTATGGCGTATTTACAGAAATGATGAATGATATTAATACATTAATGTCAAATAACGTGTATCAGTACTCTGCAGTCAGTGAAACTGAATTGAGAGAAGCGCTTCAAGATAAGAAAAAACCGTTATATTTATTTAGAATTACCAATAAGGATCTGGCGTATGCAGAACGGTTAGAACAGGGCAAAGACAGAAAACATCGCGGAAGAGACAACCTTCATACCATGTATTTTAAGGCATTGATGAGCGGTGAGCAGAATGTCTATGATATTGGGAGTGGAACTGTTTTTTATAGGCCTGCATCTATAGCACGTAAGGTAACACACCCAGCAGGGATTCCGATAAACAGCAAAAATCCGAATCTCAAAGATCATAAAAATATATTTGAATATGATCTTATTAAAGACAGAAGATTTACAGAGGATAAATTTCAATTTCATCTATCAATCATCCAGAACTACTCTGCTTCAGGGATCAAAAGCTCTGATTATAATGAGAAAGTTTGCCAATATCTCAGGAATAATCCGAATGTCAATATTCTCGGAATCGATAGGGGAGAGAGGAACCTATTGTATATCTCGATGATTGACAGAAACGGCAATATTGTTCGAGATGAAAACGGACAGCTGATTCAGTATTCCTTAAATAATTTGACTGGAGAATATACAAACGCTTCCGGTGAAATTGTTAAGTTCACAACACCATATCATACATTGCTTGACAGAAGAGAGAAGGACAACGCCGATAATCAGAGGAGTTGGGGGACGATTGGAAAAATAAAAGATTTAAAAGCAGGTTATATGAGTCAGGTGATTTCTCACATTACCCGATTGATGGTGAAATATAATGCCATCATTGTTATGGAAGATTTGAACAGTCGGTTCATCAATTCCAGAAGAAAAGTAGATAAGCAGGTTTATCAGAATTTTGAGAGGGCGCTGATAGAAAAGCTGAATTATCTTGTTTTTAAGGATATTCCTGTTGAAGAATCCGGTGGCTTATATAATGCGCTGCAGTTGGCAGATCGATTCACAAGTTTCAGGGATTTACAAAAACAGAGTGGATTCATTTTCTATATACCGGCCTGGAACACTAGCCGTATTGATCCGGTTACTGGTTTTGTTAATCTGCTGAAACCGAAATCAGACAATCTTAAACAGGCAAGAGATTTCTTCGGCAAGTTTGAAAGCATATGTTTTAATGCCGAGAGTGACTGGTTCGAGTTTGCCTTCGATTATTCAAACTTTTTATCGGGGGCGGATTATTTGAAATCTAGGTGGACAGTATGCACACACGGTGATTGCAGATATATATATGACAAGAAGATGAACAATAATAAAGGTGGTTATAAAAAAATCAATGTTACAAAGACAATTAAAGAACTTTTTAACGAATATGGGATTGATTATGCTGAGGGAGATGACCTGAAAGAACAAATTGTTTCACAGAACAGGACCGCTTTTTTCTCAAAACTCATTGAATGCTTAAAAGTTACACTGGCTATGCGTTACAGTAATGGCGACGGAGGTCGTGATTTTATACTTTCACCTGTTGCAGATGAGAATGGGCATTTCTTTAACAGCGAGGAAGCGGCTGCCAACAGAGATGACCTCCCCTGGGATGCAGATGCAAACGGAGCGTATAACATAGCCAGAAAAGGCCTTTTGGTTCTTCGGAATATTGACAAGAGTGATTCTTTAAAGGACTGGACTACTAAGATTTCAAATAGAGAGTGGCTTGAATTTGCACAGTCTTTTAATTGATAGGATTATACGTATGTATACCGAAATATCAATAACGCAATTAAATGATTTTATTTTCTGCCCGGCATCGATTTATTTCCATATGCTCTATGGAAAAACGGACAATATACATTTTCAATCAGAGTATCAGATCAATGGCACTGCTGCCCACAGTGCCATTGATGAAAAAAGGTATTCCGAGCGAGCAGAAGTGATATGCGGAATGGATGTCTATTGTGAGGAATATGGTCTTATCGGAAAAATCGATGTATATAATACAAAAACAAAGGTACTAACAGAACGGAAGCGGTTGGTTAAGACTATATATGATGGCTATGTGTTTCAAGTATATGCACAATGCCTAGCATTGAGAGAGATGGGGTATGCGGTTAAGTCGATTATTATTCATAGTATGTTGGATAACAAGAATTATTCAATCGAACTTCCTGAAAATGATTCGACCATGTTTGAAAAGTTTAGGATGACTATAGATGCTATGCATCGGTTTGATATGGATACATTTGTACAGGACAACCCTATGAAATGCGAAAAATGTATATATGAACCAGCGTGCGACAGAGGACTAAAATAATGTTGGATAGACCTGAATTTGAGAAAAAGCAAATTGTTTTTCTGTTTTCAAATCAAGGCGATAAGCTTTCTTTTAAAAATGATAACCTTGTCATTACCGCTAAGGACGGCACAATCAAATACCAAATTACCTGCTACAGGGTATTTCTTGTATTTGTTGTTGGAGAGACTTCAATAACCTCAGGGCTTATCAAACGGGCAAAGCGATTTGATTTTGTTATCTGCCTTATGAGTACATCATTTAAATTGTATGCAATAATCGGAAATCGTATGGAAGGAAACACGATTCTTCATAGAAAACAGTATGCATATACTGGAGATAGCCTTGCACAGTTTATTGTGAAGAACAAAGTGCAAAACCAACGAGATGCACTTTGTTCATTTAGAAATAAGACAGATTCCTGTAAAGAAGCAATAGGTCTTTTGGATAAATACGTAAGCAGACTTGAAAAAGACTCACTTAAGGCAGAATCATTATTAGGTATTGAAGGTTCTGCTGCACGAGTTTATTTCCCGCAGATGTTTAGCAATGTTAGCTGGAAAGGCAGAAAACCACGAATAAAATGTGATTATGTAAATGTAACATTGGACATAGGCAATAATTTGCTGTTCAATATGGTGGATTCATTATTACAGGTTTACGGTTTTGACGTTTATTGCGGTATCTATCATAAAGAGTTTTATATGAGAAAGTCGTTAGCGTGTGATTTGATGGAGCCAATGAGACCAATTATTGATTTGAAAGTGAGAAAAGCGATTAATCTTAAGCAATGCAAGGAGAAAGATTTTAGTGTTTACAATCATCAATGGACTCTGTCATATAAGAATTCTGCAAGTTATGTATCATTTCTGATGGAAGAAATTTTAGAATATAAAAAAGAGATATTTAGATATGTACAGAGTTATTATCGTTCGTTTATGAAAGAAAAGGCTGCTGATCAATATATTTCTTTTAGACTATAGGTGGAATTGATGATAATAATCAGTTATGATATATCCGATGATAAAAAGCGGACTAGATTTGCTAAATATCTGCAGCGGTTTGGACATCGGATTCAGTATTCAGTGTTCGAAATAGACAATAGTCAAAGAATGTTACATAATATTATGCAAGATATCGAGAATAAGTTTATGAAACGCTTTGATCAATCTGATAGTGTTTATATATTTGAAATGTCTCCTACTTGTAAAGTGACACGATACGGATATGCGGCAAACGAAGAAAACGATTTGAAAATCATCATGTAAGAGGTGATGCAAACCTCAGTCTTAAGGTTCTCTTAGAAGGAAAAATGTGTTCATATCAAGGGAAAATATGGTTAAAGTTAATAAAAAGAGTTCTTTATTGGCAATGGTTATTATGCATAATAATGAGGGAAGTCTCTAAGAGAACCATAGAATTTCTACTATCGTAGATCTTAAAGTATATCTGAGTTACTTAAAGTCTCTAAGAGAACCATAGAATTTCTACTATCGTAGATAGTATGGCCAGCATCTGCCTGTTCACGACTCTAAGAGAACCATAGAATTTCTACTATCGTAGATGTCTGATTTGCTCATGTTCCGTCCTCCTTCTCTAAGAGAACCATAGAATTTCTACTATCGTAGATATAATGCAGCTCTAAAGCCTTTTCTCCTCTAAGAGAACCATAGAATTTCTACTATCGTAGATTTTGTCCCGGGCACGACGCTATAAAAGGCTCTAAGAGAACCATAGAATTTCTACTATCGTAGATCGAGCCTTAACGTATACACGCCGCCGAACCTCTAAGAGAACCATAGAATTTCTACTATCGTAGATAAGGTAACTGAAAAGACAACTCTGACACTCTAAGAGAACCATAGAATTTCTACTATCGTAGATGGTCAGGACTGCCGCCTATATGGATTGTCTCTAAGAGAACCATAGAATTTCTACTATCGTAGATACAATCGGAAACACGCTCGACAGTTGCCTCTAAGAGAACCATAGGATTTCTACTATCGTAGATACATTCGAGGATCCCGCGTCCTTCAGGACCTCTAAGAGAACCATAGAATTTCTACTATCGTAGATGACCTTGCGCCGGCCGCTGCCGGCCCGGCTCTAAGAGAACCATAGAATTTCTACTATCGTAGATAAAGCCTTTTAGGGTCTCCGGCACTGTACTCTAAGAGAACCATAGAATTTCTACTATCGTAGATTAGGGCTTATTTTTTGTACTCATTTTCCTCTAAGAGAACCATAGAATTTCTACTATCGTAGATATCGAGCAACCTTGCAAAATTCCGATTCTCTAAGAGAACCATAGAATTTCTACTATCGTAGATAGACTACGGATACGCGAACAGGCAGGGGCTCTAAGAGAACCATAGAATTTCTACTATCGTAGATTGTCATCGATTTCCCTCTGTTACTCCTTCTCTAAGAGAACCATAGAATTTCTACTATCGTAGATACATTATCGAGAGGTGATAAGCCATGCTCCTCTAAGAGAACCATAGAATTTCTACTATCGTAGATTCTGCGGCTTCGGCATTGGATGTGATCTCTAAGAGAACCATAGAATTTCTACTATCGTAGATGTCCTCGTCCCTCATAGCCTGTTTTTGTCTCTAAGAGAACCATAGAATTTCTACTATCGTAGATTACCAGTATGCTCAAGATTTATGTGCGGCTCTCTAAGAGAACCATAGAATTTCTACTATCCTAGATTGTATCAATCAACAGACAGAATTATGCCTCTAAGAGAACTATTTAAATTTTATTATCGTATAGCGCACAAATATCAGCAAAAAAGAACTCTATGAAAAAATCCATAGAGTTAATTGCTATTTCAGGCAAAGAAACACCGCTCGCTTAAAGTTAAACAATGCCTAAAGAAAGTAGAAATGCTAGTGTTTTCATTATCATTTCAAAAAGTGCCATTGCTTTAAAGCGTCTCGATACTCAGAAAGACGCAGGCAATGCAGACGCAGCCTTTTGATGCGAAGAAATTATTTCTTTTGGGACAATCTTGCTGAAATTCGTACCTTGTATCGAAAAAGTTACTGGAAATCTATGACCGAAACGTTGCGGGAAAAAGTTTAAACAACCTAGAGAAAAGCCCATGACTTCTTGAAGTATTACTCTAAATCGAGTATTATGTTATGGGGTTTGCACTTTTTTAACAATATTGACAGCAATCTGCAACACTTTTCTGGTGATATTGGTCTAATATAGTGTGTAATATTTTCTTAGGTGGAGTATTTAAATGAGTAATTACAGGGATGACCATGGGGTGGTAAATCCCACTGGTATTAATAATGAGGGCTCCGGTGGAATCGGTCCTGCCGGTGAGGAGCTTTTGGCTGAGCTCAATCATGAGTATGAGCGTCCCGCACAGGCAGCGGGAGGCCTGCTCAATGTCAAGGCAGCCGGTGAAGGCGGTGTGCCTGAAGATGCTGAAACAGCAACCGCAGCAGGGATAACAGAAGCAGCTGATGCAACGGATATACCTGCATCTGACACAGGTGAAACAGCAACTGCGATAGAAACAGCAGCACCGGCAGGGGCAGCTGAAGAGACTGCTGAAACCGCTGCCGTCGGTACAACAGCTACAACAGCAGCAACCGCGTCACAAGCTGAGACCACAGCCCCGGCGAACGCCGCGTCCGCGGACACCGCACAGGTATCACCTGCGCAGCCCGAGCCCTCCGCTCCAGAGCCACCGGTCCCGGAAAAACGCACTTCGATCTGGATCAAGCTGCTCCGCACAAGCCTGCTCCTCGCAGCGATCATAGGCGCGTTCGTTTTCTATTATCTGACCCAGTCCTACCAGTATACGGATAAGTTCATGATCGGAACTTTTGTCAACGGAAATGACGTCAGCGGCCAGACAGTAGCTGAGGTCGAGGAGGACATCCGGGCCCGCGTCGAGGACACTTACAGCCTGACGCTGACTTTCCGCGACGGCGAGCAGGAGACGATCACCCCGGAACAGATCGGCTACAAATATGTCTCGACAGGTGAAGTCGAGGAAGCCATGAATAATCAGAACCCGCTGACATGGGTCCTCAGAAATATGGGCAAGACCGTTGAGATCGATGTCCCGGAGAATCATACATTTGATGAAGCAAAGCTGGCGGAGGTCGTGAAGGCCATGCCTGAATTTCAGGTTGAAAATGTCGTCACTCCCACCAACGCGTATCTGAACATCACGGACAAGAACGAGTTTGAGATCGTTCCCGAGACCCAGGGCAACGCCCCGATTGCGGACGCTATACTCCCGACTCTGAACGAGATGGTTACGAATTCGGAGATGGAAGGCAGCCTCACCGATATCAAAGGATCCTACGAGACGCCGACGGTCACCGCAGACAATCCGGATCTCATCTATCAGTGTGACAACCTGAACAAGTTCCTGTCGACCAAGATCACCTATAAGCTTCCGAAAGATGCGACCAAGACGATTGACCGCGGAATGCTGATCAACTGGATCACGAGGCAGGATAATGGGTATTACTACCTGGACGATACAACCATACATGATAACTGCGCGAAGTTTGTTGCCGAGATTGCCGCTCAGGTCGATGAGAGGCACAACTCGATTCCGTTCCCGTCGACGAATTCCGGAACGATCAACCTGTCCTGTGCAGAGTACGGACATGTGATCGATCAGCCGGGTGAGACAGAAGCCCTGTTCAAAGAGCTCAAAGATTGTACATCCGAGGAGAAGGAACCGCTGTACTCTCTCAATAAGAATGTGGATTCGAGATTCGGCGGAACGTATGTAGAGGCTGACCTCTCTAATCAGCATGTTTACTATTATGAGAACGGTCAGCTGATCCTCGATACGCCGTGTGTGTCCGGTACAAAGTATGATTCCTCAAGACACACGGTTCTCGGTCTTTACTCGATTTACTATAAGCAGAGGAACCGTACTCTTCAGGGACCGATGGTGAACGGTGTTCCGTCCTACACATCATTTGTCAATTTCTGGATGCCGTTCTATAAGGGCTACGGTCTGCACGACGCGTCCTGGAGAGGCAGCTTCGGAGGGACCATTTATTACAGCTCCGGTTCTCATGGCTGCATCAACCTGCCGTACAACGCCGCGGCAACGCTCTATGAGCATACGGAGGTCGGTACCCCGGTCATCGTATTCGGCGGATATTAATGGATTTTATGTGGACGGTCCTGCATGCATGAACGCGGGATCGTCCATGTTGTTTATCTATGTCAGCTGGCGCTGACATAAGTCCCGCGCCAAGTCTCGCGAACGAGACTTGATTGCACGGCGGCAGGACACTTGGCGGGGTCAAATTCAAGTCCCGCGCATTTCCCGATACTACAGGAAAATCATATGCCAACTGCTTCCCACTCATCACAACCGAAAGGATGTAATTATGAACATCAGAGACCTGCTTGAAAAAGATAGAGAGCGGCTTATGACACGTCTTGCAAATGCAGTAAGCCCAGAACAGGCCGCCCGCGAATGCGAGGATGAGCTTGGACGCCTTCTTCTCGAGTATAACGAACAAGCCCCCAGTGAACGGGTCAGCGAAGCGGCTTACTACTCGATGCAGACAGCCCGGGCTGCCATCTCATTGGTCGACAGTACAGGCGAGATCCGGGCTTATGAGCGCACCGGCGGCACAGAGGTGAACGGGAAAAATTACGTGATACCTCTGGCCGGAGGCATCGGATGCATGGCAGCAGGCGGACTTGTTCTTGCTCTTGCGCCTGCGGTTCTTGCGCCGGTCGGCCTTATCGGCCTCATTGCTGGCTTCGCCGGAACATTTGTCGCCGGTGTGAGATTCGGCGGGAGAAGATCCGTGCCCGGAAACCGGGATCAAATCTTCGAGACCCGGGTAGATGGAGGCAAGATTTATTCCAATCTCCTTCGGATGATGACGGTCATCGACCGGAACCTTCAGGATATCCACGGAAGAGAGCAGCAGGAAACTCCTGTGATAGAGATGAAATCCGAAAAGGCGGAGTCCGAGGAACTCGAGCTCCTGTCCGGTATTCTGGAGTCGGCCTACGCAAGGCGCGATGAGGGAGACTCCGAGGATACCATTTCCAATATCAAGTTTTATCTGCATCGGCGCGGAATTGATGTTGTCGATTACTCTGCTGATACAGAGCGCTGGTTCAATAAGATGCCCTCGAAGAGGCGTGGGACACTCCGCCCTGCGCTCGTGAAGGACGGAGCGGTCCTTATCAGAGGAATCGCGCAGGGAGGAATGTAAGATGGAGAGACTTTTTGGTAAAGCACAGGGAGGAATGTAAGATGGAGAGATTTTTCGGATTTGACCTTGGTGACGCCGAGAGCGCTGTTACCAGGCTTAAAAATGATTCGTCCGCTGTCCCTGAGGTCCTCTCTGTCAGGGACGCCAAGAGCTTTATCACGGCTTACGCCCGACTGGTCAATCAGGAGATTTTGATCGGGGAGAGCGCCTGCTATACGGCGGAGGCGATTGAGCGCAAAATCCGCTTCAAGAGCCGATTTCTTGTTGACCGCGACTGCGAGCGGGACATAAAGAGCTTTGCAGCCGGCGTTCTGGGAGAGCTGATAAGAAACGGAGACTACATTCAGGGCGAGGACTGCAGTATGTATATCGGATGCCCTGCCGGCTGGGATGCGCAGACGAGAGAGCGCTACCGCTACATTTTTGAGCAGATCAGCTACCCTCCGGTAAAGATTATTTCAGAATCGAGGGCTGCTCTTGTTTCCGCCTGCCAGTCCAAGCACCTGCAGGTCGGCTATGATATACTGAGCCACCCGGTCCTGGTCGTCGATATAGGATCCTCGACGACGGATTTCGCCTATATCTCCGGAGGAAAGGAAGCTCCGCTGCACACTGCGGGAGAAGTTTTCCTTGGCGGCGGAATCATGGATGAGCTGCTCCTCGACTGTTCTTTAGAGGCGTCGAAGGACGGAAAACGGCTCCGTGAAGTATTTGCGGAGAGTCCGTCGTGGCGGAGCTACTGTGAATTTGCAGCCAGAAGACTCAAGGAGAAGTATTTCTCGGACGAGGGCTACTGGAAAGACAATCCCTGCATGAAGACGGTCCAGGTCTATTATGACAAGCCGCTGAAGCTTGTCCTGAAAATGGATGCTTCCGTGGCAGACCGGATACTGCACAAAAAGACGGACAGACTGGGGGGAAAGTCCTTCAAGGAGGTCTTCATCGAGAGCCTTCGCGAGACGAGGAGGCATATAAACGGCGAGATGCCGGACCTCATTTTCATGACGGGCGGTGTTTCCAAGCTCGCGGAGATCAGGGACTGGTGCCGGGAGGTATATCCGGAGGCGATTATCATTACGGAGATCCAGCCGGAATTCTCTGTGGCAAAGGGTCTTGCGCAGAGCGGCAGGATCGACGAGGAGCTGAGGCTCTTCCGCAAGGAGCTGCAGGACCTGATCGATTCCTCGGTAATCGAGCGGATCGTGTCCGAGAACGTCGACGGTCTCTATATGCGGGCGGTCGATTCCATGACGGGTCCCATACTTAAGAAGGTCATGCTGCCGGTGATCCACCGCTGGAGGGACGGAAAAATCAAGCGGCTGAGCGACATCGACGGTGAGCTGCAGAAAGATATTGAGGCCTTCCTGCACACAGATGAGGCCAAGCAGCTGCTCGTCGAACCCGTTCAGCAGTGGCTTCGGCCGGTTGCCTACGAGGTCGAGGAGCACACGGTGCCGATCTGCGTGAATCACAACGTACCTTATAAAGCGCTGAGCCTCTCGTCCTACCTCGCTCTTTCGGATATTGATATACACCTTGACACCAAGAATGTGTTCAACGTGGAGGAGATGACTCTGCTCATAGACACGATTGTTGCCCTCATCATCGGGCTTCTGTGCGGAGGCAGCGGCGTAGCTTTAATTGCCGAAGGCTTTGTCGGCATTATCGCGGGCTTTGTCATCACGGCCCTTGTACTCATCCTCGGGAAGAACCGGATGCAGAAGGCAATCATGGATCTGGACATTCCGCGCCCGATCCGAAAGCTTGTCCCGAAGAGCTACTTCGAGGATCATCTTGACCAGCTGAAGGATGAGATCCGCGCAAGCTTCTATGAGAGCTTTGAGAAGGAGAAAAACGAGGAGATCTCCGAGCGCCTTGTGAGAGAAATCTCTGACCAGATTGAAGAGTGCCTGACCAATATGGCGAGGGTGGTAGAGATACCGCTTGGCTGACCTGAATGCTGCGCATTTACCTTGCGCATGAGGCTTGAGCCGGTCCCCGGAAAGGGGGCTGAACCGGCCGGAAAGCTGTGCCGTCTCCGCTCTCCGAAAATGTCGACCGATTAGTAGACCTTGTTTACAATTGTTAAACATTTATAAGATTTTTAAGATTACTATATACAAATTCGTGATTTTGTATGATAATGTATCACAGTATAGGGGATTTCTGCCTATATGGCGGCAGATCCGATACAGGTCTTGGCGGAACGTGCCAAGAGGGGAACGGATGTTTATCAGTTGAACAGTGATACCGGACACTAAGGGGAATCGGGGGCTTATATGGGCAGACTTGAAGAAGAGATTATCGATTCCATATTATCCAGATATTTGCTGATTTATGAAGTGGATCTGGAAAATGATTATATGGAGGTCGTGTACGAGACCGAGAAATACGGTACATTCGGTATGGAGCGGTCCGGCAGATATTCCGAGCTCAACAGCAAGTATAGTCAGGAGCGTGTCGACCTGGAATTCTCCAAGTGGAGAGAAGAGGTCGGCAGCATCGATAATCTGAAAAAAGAGCTGACAGACAAGGATTATTTTGATCTGGCCTTTCCCGTGAATTACGGAAAGTGGCGCAGTGTTGAATATAGAGTCGTATCCAGAAGACGGGAGATTCCGACGAAAGTCATCATGTGTTATAAAAAGGTTGATGATGATCGGGCGGAAGTATTTCTGATGCGTCAGGAGCGGGAGCGCAACCGCAGTCTGCTTGAGGACATGCTGAATAAGGAGCGGGAAGCCGGCGCGCGCCGTATGGTCTTTCTTGCAAATATGTCCCAGGAGCTCCGTGTCACCATGAACAGCGTAGTCGGAGACGCGGCCAGGGCTCTGCAGAGCGAAGAAGACGAGCTCGTCAGGACGAATCTTGAACGTATTCTGAAGAATAGTACGCAGATGCAGCGGCTGATCACCAACACCCTGGATCTTGTCCGGATCGAGACCGGCCGTGTGCGCATAGATGCCACCCCGAATGATCTGAAAACCGTCATAAGAGATCTGCAGGAGATCATAGAGCCGATGGCAGAGGCAAAAAAGCAGAGTTTCTCTGTCGAGTTGGGGCATCTTACCCACTCCAAGGTCATCTGTGACAGAGGCAATCTTTCAATCGTGCTCCTGAACCTCTTAAGAAACGCCGTAAAATTTACCCCGGAGGGCGGGGCAATCAGACTGGCTGTCCGGCACAGGAAAAGCCACGAGCCGGATTCACTCTCATATGAATTCCTGGTGGAAGACAACGGGATCGGTATCGGTGAGGAATTTCAGAAGAAGCTGTTCGAGCCATTTGCAAGAGAATATGTAAATGAATATGAGGGAGCTGGTCTGGGTCTTCGGATCGCGTACAGGCTGACTCAGCTCATGGGCGGAACGATTACCGTACACAGCACGCGCGGCGTTGGCAGCTCATTTACAGTTATTCTCGATCTTAAGCTGCAGAATCCGGTGGACCTGCTCCCCAAGAGGGAAGCGGATGAGAAGGTACCGATTGAGCAGCTGATGGCGGGCAAGCGGTTCCTGGTTGTCGAGGACAGTATGATCAATACCGCAATCATGACAAAGTTCATGAATCATCTGGGTGCGGATGTCGAACATGCCGAGGACGGCATGCGGGCTATCGCGATGGTGCGAAAGAACCCGGCAGATTATTATGACGGCATTTTTATGGATATCCGTATGCCGGTGATGAACGGGTATGAGGCGACGGAAGCCATTCGCATGATGGACGGCGGTGCTTCTTCGCGCAGCTCAGTCCCGATCATCGGCGTGAGCGCGAACGCCTACGAGGTTGACCGCGAGAAGGCGCTCGCAGCCGGTATGGATGCATACCTTTCCAAGCCGGTCGATATCGAAGAGCTGATGTCAGTATTGTCTCAGGTAATGCACTGATTAGATTTACGGGGCTGTGCGGGCAGCCCCGTTTTTTAGATAACAGATTGATATTGTGAAGATGGTTCTGCTCCGCCTGATTTTTGCGGGCAGAATGAAACAATTTTGTGTTGAGGGAGATAATTGAACAAAATTGTGATGAACAGAAAGAAACTGACAGTTATTGTTTTGGCCGCGGCCGCAGCGGTCTTTCTTATTTCAGGCTTCCTTGTTCCGGTCGGTATTGTGGCAGAGCCGACGGCAACTCTTTATGAGTACGAAGCGCTGACTGAAAATGATTTTATAGTCGAGACAAGGACGCTCTTCGGTGTGCGGAAAGAGGTTTCGGAGTTCTCAATGTCCACAGATGACACGGAGGACAAAGTGAACCCGGATACGGCAGAAGCAGACTCGGGTACAGCAGAGTCGACGGATCCGAAAGAAGGTGCAGACTCAGGTACAACAGAGTCGACGGACCCGAAAGCCGCCGCTCCTGCAACCGTCACGGAATACACAATTTCCAGCGGGAAATGGACAACGAGCCTCAGCGTTCCGTACGTGAGTGCAGAGAAAATCATCTCTGAGTATGACGGAAAGCTGTACCAGAGCGACATAATTGACCCGGAGCGGGTAACAACTCATCTTGTGTATGAGGATGGGAGAGAAAAAGAGATTCCGGAGGAGATACAAAAGATCCCGGAAGAAGAGATATTCGAGAAAGTAACTCTTTCTGTCAAGACCGAATGCGGAGACACGACTCTCACGATCGACCCTGAAAAGGCAGTGGGGGCAAGCCTCGTGCAGGACGGCCCGTTTTACGAGACCACGTTGCCGTCGGCGGAGAACCTCACCTGCGTGATCAGGTACGAGGACGGCCACGAGAAGGAGACAAAGGTCTTCACAGTCAGAGACCCGGAGCCCTTGCGGGAAGATACGGAGGTGACCGCGGATACATTTGCAGGAGAAGCCACAGCGAAGATAACGATCGAACCTGTTACGGGCGCGATCGCGGACACAGACCCCGGTCTTCTGTTTCAGGAAGATATGCTGAATGTGACGGGCATCCGTCTGCAGTATAAGGACGGGCACGAGGAACATGCGGAGATGGATGAAGTCCGACTTGAGCCGGAAGCCTATCTGCCGCTCGTCTACGGAGACACAGAGATCTCGTTCGACTATCGGGGAGGGAATTATGCCTTCACGGTGAGGGCCGCCAGGGATACGGAGATCCATAAGGCCATGAAGGACTATGCGCATGAGATCGAGACCGCAAAATATAAGCATCTCACTGATACGATCATGGTGACCATCAATGAATATGAGACGGATGAGTATTATTATCTGCTGACCCATATTATCATCGATGACCCGTCGCAGATCCATGCAGGTCTTTCAAATGATGACTACGGCGGAGCCAGAGAGACACCGACCAGCGCCGCGGAAAGGCTTGGCTGGGTCGTGGGCATAAACGGCAGCAATTTCAGCTATGTCACGAACACCCCGACGATGGCGGATATCTCGATCAAGAACAGCCAGGTCATGCCGGACAGTAAAATGACGGCCAACGGCATGGAGATATGTCTCACGAACAGCGGGAACCTGTTCTCACCGCTGCAGGGGATGACCGTACAGGATCTCCTCGCGATGGGAGTCACGGATACATGGTGCTGCGGAGATACGCTGCTCATTTCCAACGGTCAGGCAGTGAATGTGGGAATTCAGAGCGAGCAGTACAGGTATCCGAGAACCGCTATAGGAATGGTCAGACCTTGTGAATATTATATTATCACCGCCGGCAATGGGGGTTATAATAAAGGTATGACATACGATGAGATCCGCGACACGCTTATGTCCAGGGACTGCGGTTTCGGCAAATGTCTCGACGGCGGAGGCAGCAGCTCGCTGGTCTTCGAAAAGCAGCTTCTCAATAAACCGGCAGCAGGTTCCGAGAGACCTGTTACTGATTTTTTATATTTTACTGAATGAGGAAAGATATGCTGGCACAGGGAATACGCCTGGCGGACCGCTACGCGGTCCGTGACAGAATTTCATATGGGGGCGAAACGGTCAGCCGTGCGTACGATATGAAGACCGAGCGGTTCGTTCTCGTGCGGACAGTCTCAGGTGTCAGTGACAGCGAACTGCTCCTCCGTGTCAAAGCCCTCTCCACTGTGGAAGGCACTCATCTTCAGACGGTCCTTGATGCTGCTGTATACGACGGTACCATCTACGCGATCTGCGATGATGTAAAGGGAGCCTCCCTCAGGAGCGCGTTTCTCATGCATGGCCAATACGGGGAGAAGGAAGTCCTTCGGTGGGCCAGGGGAACCGCGAAAGCGCTGTCGACCCTGCACGGCCGCAGGTATCCGATTGCTCACGGACGGGTGGATATGGCCCATATCCTGATCGATCCGGAAAAGAGCAGCGCGAAGCTGGTAAACTACGATATTCGGGAAGCTGTCAGACTGCAGGATGCATCCAGATCGGAGGAGGCATCATGGCAGACAAGTAAGAAGTTCTATCAGAGACGCAGGGAGACCTTTGTGTCCGAGGCAAATGCAGACGCATTTGCACGTGATATCCGGGCGTTCGGTGAGGTGATGTATGAGCTTCTCACCGGAAAAAAGCCCGCATCGCCTCATGAGCCGCTCAGGGAGTGTCTGCCGGAGATGTCGGAGCCATTTGCAAATGTCATAGAAAACTGTCTCGCGGATGACACTCGGCGATATAGCAGCGGACTTGAACTCATGGACGCGCTGCGCCATCTCTACCGTGAGGATTCCCAGTACAAGAGGTACAGACTGGAATCCCACAAGCGAATGATGGCGGGCCTTGCCTGCATCGCGGCAGGCGCGGTCCTTGTCGGCGCCGGATTTTTTGTCCGCAGCCACGGGAAATATGAAAGATACACAAAATTGGTGGAGAGTGTCAGGGCTGCGGAGGGCTCAAACGAGCCGGAAAAAAACATGGCTCTGATTGAGGAGGCAAAGGAACTTCTGCCGGGAAAACTGTATGCTTATGTGCTCGAGATGGAGAATCTGTATGAGCAGGGCGAGTATCAGGCTGTGGTCGACTGTGGAAAAGCCGTGAAGAGAAACAGACAGATCGAGGCGAGCGCGGAGAATGCAGCCCTTCGAAGCGAGATGTTCTTCACCTGGGGAGAGGCTGAGTTCGAGCTGGGTGATTACAAGGAGGCGGAAAAAGCTTTCTCGGACGCAGTCTACTATATGCCCGAAGATAATGAAAATCTATATGCGAGAGCCCTCAGGGACGAGGCGGTAAGTCTCATCAGGGACAGCAGACAGGAGGAGGCAGAACCTCTTCTGGATGAACTCACAAAACTCCTGGCAGGACAGTCTGTCCTCTCATACGTGAACGCGGAGACGGCCTATATGGAGGGTGAGTATGAGAAAGCCATGTCGCTGTACGGGGAGGCTGCCGGGGTAGGAGATCCGGATATGACAAGAAGGTCTGTCCTCATGATCTCGAAACTCTACGGAATTTCCGGGGAGACGGCGAAGCGGATCAGTTTCCTGACGGAGCAGGCCGAGTCCGCGGACGGGAGATTCTACCTCACACTGATCTCGGAGCTGGCGGATGTCTGGACCGAGAGGGCAGAGGCAGAAAAAAATGTGACCCTGAAGGCGGCTTATCTGAAAAATGCCTACGACCAGTACATGACGCTGAAAAAAGAGGGCAGCGCGTCAGCCCACACGCTGGACCGGCTGGCCTATATATCCGAGACCCTCGGCGATTACAGCTCTGCCTCCGATTTTATTTCGGAGCTTACGAAAAATTACCCGGATGATTACCGCGGCTTTAAGAGAAAGGCATTTCTCGAGGCAGCAATCGAGGAGGAGCGGCAGGAGAGTGAGCGCACCTACGACGAGTTCCGGGATGCCTATAATCGTGCAAATGCCCTCTTCTCCTCCAGCGGCAACCTGGCGGATGACGAGATGCTGAAACTGCGGGAGCTTCACGAGAAACTGCGTAAAGGCGGTTGGTTCGGATAAATAGGCTTTGCGGGAAACTGCGTAAAGGCAACCGGCTTAGATAAAAGGAGGAGATGATTATGATTGTCGGAGGAATTGTCCTGATCGTCGTCGGCATCGGACTTGCCGTCGGCGGAGCTGTGATCCTGGTAGCGGAAGCCTTTCTCATGCAGAAGCGTGAGAAGCAGATCATTGATAAAATGAATGAGAAATACTGATAAGCGGGGAAATGACTATGATGCCTGACGGAAAAAAGAATGTACTTCTGGCCGTGTCCGGTTCGATAGCGGCTTATAAAGCGTGTGATATTGCGAGGGCTTTCATAAAGCAGGGCGTGAGTGTCACGGTCACCCTGACACCGAACGGGGCAAAGTTTGTCACGCCGGTCACATTTGAAACGCTGACTAACAGTAAGTGCCTCATCGACACATTCGACCGGAATTTCAAGTTCGAGGTGGAGCACATTGCGGCGGCAAAGGCTGCGGATGTGTGCCTGATCGCTCCGGCTTCTGCCGATATCATCGGCAAGATAGCGAACGGAATCGCGGACGATATGGCCACCACTACCATTATGGCGGCGACCTGTCCCAAGCTGATCGCCCCCGCCATGAACACTGCCATGTATGACAACCCGATTGTCCAGGAGAATCTGGCAAAGCTGGTCCGCTACGGCTATAAGATCATCACTCCCGACACAGGCCTTCTCGCCTGCGGAGATGTGGGTCGCGGGAAGCTTGCGCCGGTGGAGACAATCGTAGATGCTGCAAATGAAGTCCTGCAGGGGGGTGAACGCCCGAAGGATCTTGCCGGAAAGAAAGTTCTTGTCACGGCAGGACCTACCCAGGAAGCGATCGATCCTGTCCGGTACATTACGAACCATTCTAGCGGAAAGATGGGATACGCACTGGCGGAAGCCGCCCGTGACCGGGGAGCGGATGTGGTCCTCGTCTCGGGTCAGGTGGCTCTTGCGCCGCCCTCCGGTGTGACCGTAAGGAAGATCGTATCTGCGGCGGATATGGCGGAGGCTGTATTTGCTGAATTCGATGAGACGGACGTGCTCGTTATGGCGGCGGCGGTCGCTGACTACAGACCGAAAGAAGTTGCCGACCAGAAGATCAAGAAGTCCGGCGGGGGGATGACGATCGAGCTTGAGCGCACGACCGACATCCTGGGCACACTGGCCGAGAAAAAGACGCATCAGTTCGTGTGCGGCTTCTCGATGGAGACGGAGAATCTGATCGAGAATTCGAGAAAGAAGCTCGAAAAGAAAAAACTCGATATGATAGCCGCCAACAGTATACGCGACGAGGGGGCGGGATTTGCCCACGACACGAACAAGGTGACTGTCATCACGAAGGAGGATCTGTGTGACCTGCCGCTAACATCAAAGGCGGAGACAGCGCATCTCATCCTTGATGAGATCGTCAAAAGAATATAGGCGGAAATGAATTAGATTAAGGCGAAATGCTAATAAGGAGGGCAAAGATATGATGAAATGGCTACAGGATGCAGTGTTTTATGAGATTTACCCCCAGTCGTTTTACGATGCGAACGGTGACGGCATCGGAGACCTTATCGGCATCATTGAGAAGCTTGACTATATTAAGGAACTTGGATGCAACGCGCTCTGGATCAACCCGTTTTATGATTCCCCGTTCAAGGACGCGGGCTATGACGTGCGCGACTACAAGAAGGTCGCGGCCCGCTACGGGACAGATGAAGATGCCGTAAGACTTTTTGAGGAAGCCCATAAGCGAGGGATTAAAGTCCTGATCGATCTTGTCCCCGGCCACACCTCGGAGGAACACGAATGGTTCAAGGAGAGCTCGAAGGCGGAGAAGAATGAGTACTCGGACCGCTATATCTGGTCGGATTTCATTTTCAACGGCATCGATGGTCACCCCTATATCGGCGGTGAGGCCGAGAGGGACGGCGTCTATATGCTGAATTTCTTCAAATGTCAGCCGGCTCTCAACTACGGCTGGCTCACGCCGACGGAGCCCTGGCAGAAGGGGATCGATGACCCGGCATGCCTTGCGACCCGCAAGGCTATGGCGGATGTGATGCGGTTCTGGCTCGAGAAGGGCTGTGACGGATTCCGTGTCGACATGGCGGATTCGCTGGTCAAGGAGGATGACGAGAATAAGAGCGGCACGTGCCAGATCTACAGAGATATACTGCCGGGACTGTGGCATGATTTCCCGCATGCGGCATTTGTATCCGAGTGGAATAACCCCGACCAGGCTATCAACGGCGCGGGCTTCGACATGGATTTTTACCTGAATCATCCGGGCAACGGAGTATGTTCTCTGTTCCGCGACTATATCACGGAGGGTGAGGACAGAAGCTTCTTCCGCGCGGACGGTCATGGGGACATCACGAGGTTCCTTGAAGAATATCAGCCGAGATACAATAAGACGATGATGAGCGGCTACATCAGCCTTCTGACCTGCAACCACGACACGCCGAGATTGACAAAGACTTTGACAAAGCGCGAGATCGAGCTCGCGTACGCATTCATTTTCACTATGCCGGGCGTTCCCTTCCTCTATTACGGCGACGAGATCGGCATGAGATACCTCGATGTTCGCACGAAAGAGGGCGGATATTTCAGAACGGGAAGCCGCACGCCGATGCAGTGGAATTCCGGTAAGAACCTCGGATTCTCGGAGGCTGACGCAGCGGATCTCTATCTTCCGGTCGATGACGCGCCGGATGCTCCGAACGTGGAGGATGCCATGAAGGATCCGGATTCCATCTACCACACGGTAAAGGATCTGATCGCGCTGCGCCATGCCAATAAAGATCTGCAGGCCAACACATACTGCGAGGTCATCTACGCCGAGAAGGAAAAGTTCCCGTTCATCTATAAGCGAGGCAGCTTTATCATGGTACTCAATCCATCCAGGGAGACGATGACGAATATCATCCCGGCGGGATTTGCGAAGGTCTATGGAATCGGTGATATCGAGGCGCTTCCTGTGGATGAGAGTGACGTGCTGAAGGTGGGACCGCAGTCATTTGCAGTATTTAAGGCTACAACGGAGAAGGCAAGAGAAGCAGCGATTGCCTGGAAGCAGTAAATCAGACAGAGCCAACAGGCATATCTCGCAGTTCGCTGTCCGGCAGCAAGCATCATCTTCATCGAAAAGCGTAAGCCCTACCCTGCGAGCTAAGGAAACGCTTACACGTTTCCTGATCTCTCGGTCGGACTTACAATGCTTTTCTCACGAAGATGGATGCTTTGCAGCCGGTTAGCGAACTGTGAGCTGTGCCGTCCGGATTGTTACATAGTAAGGAGCGGTGACGCCGCAAAAAATGCCGCGCAGGTTTAAATCCAGGGCGTGAGGAACCGGATGTATCCGGAAGGAGGAATTTATGATTCTCGCAATCGATATGGGAAACACGAATATTGAGATTGGATGCGTCGATGACGAGAAGATTCTGTTCACAGAGAGAGTATCGACAGACAGGCGGAAGACAGAGCTTGAGTATGCCGTCCTGATCAAGACGATTTTGGAGCTCCACGGCGTGGAAGCAAAACGGATTGACGGCGCAATCCTTGCGTCGGTCGTACCGCCGCTCACGCAGATCCTCTGCACAGCGGTCGAGAAAGTAGCCGGGATGAAGCCGATGACGGTCGGAGCAGGTCTTAAGTCGGGCATTAACCTGAAGATGGATAATCCGGGCTCAGTCGGCGCGGACCTGGTCGTCGATTCGGTGGCTGCGCTCAAGGTTTACGGTGCGCCCTGCATCGTGATCGACATGGGAACCGCGACTACGATTACGGTCGTGGACCGCGCAGGCAACTATATCGGCGGCGTGATTCTGCCGGGCGTTGTGGTCTCGGTGGATTCACTGGCCAGCCAGACGTCCCAGCTGCCCCATATTTCTCTTGAGGCGCCGAAAAAGGTGATAGGCAAGAACACGGTCGACTGCATGAAGAGCGGCATCGTCTTCGGTGAGGCCGCGATGCTGGACGGCATGATCGAGCGCTTTGAGGAGGAGCTCGGCTATCCCTGTAAGGTGGTGGCCACGGGCGGTCTCTCCAAGGTGATCGTTCCCCACTGCCGGAAGGATGTGATTATTGACCCGATGCTCATGATGAAGGGCCTCAAGATTATTTACGACAAGAATAAGTAACTAAAATTCCCGCCTGAAGATTTGATGCGGCACTGCGAATGAGACCTGAATATCGATTTCGACTGACCATGTATCAACAGGCGGAAATTTTTTTAAAATGAAATATGAAAGGGGGAAGAAATGAAGAGACCCAAAGTAACCGTAATATTGTCAGCAGTGCTGGCACTCATACTGACCGCATGCTCTGCGGGCTCTGCCGGCGGGGAAGCCGGCAGCAGCTCAAAGATTCTTCTGTCAGGTGCCTGGGTGGATTCGGACCTCATAGGTTCTGTATCCGCGGATCAGGAGATAAGGCTTCAGGATGACTTTGCGGCAGCGGCGAACAAAGAGTGGAAACTGGAAGTCGGGGATAAGTATGTTGACACGTTCCAGAATATATCTGACGCTGTAATCGAGAAAATGAAGAATGCCGCGACAGACGAATCCATAGAGGGTGAGGAAGCAGAGGTACTCAGGAAGTACTATGCACTGTCATCTGACTGGGACTTGCGGAACAGTCAGGGTGTTGAACCGCTCCGCCCTTATATTGAAGACATTGAATCCATAAGCAGTGTTGACGACCTCTATGCTTTCTTTATGGATCTTGAAAGGAATCCGATGGCGCTCGCGCCGGTCGCTCTGGATGTAATTACCGGATATCACACAGAGAAATTCCCGGATATTAACCTGACGATGTTAGAAACACCGCACCTTTCTTTGGTGGATGACCAGGGAAAGGAATACTATTCGCAGCTCGACGCGCCGCTGGGGCTCGAGCTCTATGAGCAGGTCGAGAACAGGACCGTCTATATGCTGGGACGGATGGGATATTCGGAAGCAGAGGCCAAAAAGATGCTTAAGAAATGTCTCATCTGGGAGAAAAAGGTCGCAGGCTCTATAGAACAATTCAGCAGGGGAAATCTTGAAGAATACGTTTGCGACAGAGAGAAAGTGGCATCTTATGCAGGTTCCTTCCCTCTGAATGATCTGCTGAATGCCTGGGGATTTGAGGACACACAGTATCTGGTCATAAGTCCACGCTATGCCAAAAAGCTTGCATCATTATGCAGTGAGGGCAACCTTGAGAGTGTGAAAGATTTTCTCATCATAAATTACTGTCTTGGCAGCGCCATGTGTCTGGACAGAGATAGTCTGGATACATATCTGAAGTTTGGTGAATCTAAATTACAGGCGCCGCAGGATTACGGAAAGACTAAAGAGCAGTTTGAGGACACGCTGCAGTTCAATACATACATTGGCGGCACTTCGATGCTCGGAGCGCTGAACAAGGTCTATGTTGAGAATTATTTTGACGATTCGGTTGTTTCAGACCTGACAGGCATAACAGAGGAAATTTTGGACGGCTTAGAGGTCATATTCAAAGAAGAGCCGTGGCTGACTGACGAGGGAAAAGCCCTGTGCGTCGAAAAACTTAAGAACGTCAAGATCCACATCGCTTATCAGAATTTTGAGGTCCTCGACTACAGTCTGGCTCCGTTCCTCTCAAAGGAGGAGGGCGGGAACTTCCTTGACGCGTATTATGCCACAGAGCGATATGGCATGCAGCACAAAGTGTTCCTTTCAAAACAGAAATTTGACAGGGATTACTGGGATCCTGTATCGGCAAATACGTCAACGACAATGACCAATGCCTTCTATATGCCTTCGACGAACGGGATATATATATGCGCCGGAATATGCGAGCCATATGCCTACTCCCCGGATTTCAGCTATGAGGAGAAACTGGCAGGACTGGGCTGTGTAGTGGGACATGAGCTTACCCATGGATTTGACAAGAATGGCGCGCTCTATGACAAGGACGGAAGAAGAAACACATGGCTTCCCTACAAGGATCAGACTGCCTTTAACGACAGGAATGATATAGTGTCGGCGTACTATACAACACTTCAGCCATATCCCGGATCAGGCCTGTACCAGGGCTCGAATCTCTCCGGTGAAGCGACAGCTGATATGGGAGGCCTCAAGGTCACTCTTTATCTTGCCTCAAAGGTTCCGGATTTTGATTATGACCTGTATTTCCGTTCCTATGCAAGGCTCTGGAGGGCAAATGTCCCGCTGGAAGTGGAGAAAACGCGTTTTAACGGGGATTCACATCCTCTCGCTTTCTACAGAGTAAATGTCGGACTTCAGCAGTTTGATGAGTTCTACGAAACCTATGGCATAAAAGAAGGTGATGGAATGTACCTTGATCCCGATAAGAGGATCAAAGTCTGGTGATGAGGAGGAATGATAATGAGTGAAGCAGTAATAAAGCTTGAAAATGTAAATAAGGCGTACGGAAAGCATCAGGTCCTGAAGAATGTGAACATGCAGGTGAACAAGGGCGATATCTATGGTCTGGTCGGAAGGAACGGAGCCGGCAAGACTACGATTTTTAAAATGATCCTGGGCCTGTCCGAGGTCAATTCGGGTCTTGTCTCCATAACAGGCTCCACCAATAAAAAAGAGCTTCAGAAGAACAGGGGCAAGATAGGATTTCTTGTCGGCTGCAGGTTTTATACGTATCTGAATGCGGAGAGGAATCTGAAATATTTTGCCACAGTTAAAGGTATTCCGAGGAAACAGCGCAAAAAGGAAATTGCAAGAGTTCTGGAGATTGTAGGCCTCAAGGGTGTTAAAAAGCCTGTAAAATCATACTCTCTGGGCATGCAGCAGAGACTTGGTATTGCAAATGCGATCCTCGGCAATCCCGAGATCCTCATTCTTGACGAGCCTACCAACGGCCTCGACCCTCAGGGAATTGCAGACGTACGAAATCTGGTCAAGAAGCTCCGCGACGAGTTCGGGATGACAGTCATAATATCATCCCACATCCTCGGAGAGCTTGAGCACACAGCTGACCGCTTCGGCATTGTAAATGAGGGTTATGTGGTAAAAGAAATCTCACAGGCGGATCTTCAGGAAAACCAGCCGGCAGTTGAAATTGCAGTTGACGATGTCGCGAGGGCCAAAAAGGTCCTTGAAGAAAACGGAATTAAGGTCATGCGCGAAGTGGTGGAGAAATCTTCCCTCGAGGACTATTATTTCCGCCTGGTCGGAGGTTCAAGTCTATGAATAGATTAGTTAGAGCTGATTTAAAGAGGATAGTGGCAAAGCCCACTCTGTACTTAGTCGTTATCATTATGGTCATCATAGTGATGGCCCTCGATCCCTCTGATACAGCGGCTCAGCAGATGGAGTTTTACAGAACGTTCTTTAACACCATCGGTCTTACTTTTGTGCTCATTCCGGTCTACCTCTCTGTGTATACGGATGAGTTGAACAGCGGCATTATGATCAGCGTTATAGGAATGGGTATGCCGAGGCGCCGAGTTGTCAGGTCTAAGCTGACAGACGCGTTCTTTCTGCTCCTCGGCACATATCTGATTCTCTTTATTGCCGCTTTTATCAAGAACTGTACATCAAATCTGGCAATAACACCGAAGCAGAATGCATTCCTGCTCCTTTTCTGTATGTTCTGTGTTATTCGAGGAATCGGCATCATTGCCCTGTCATCCCTTGTGCTCTTCCTTACCATGAGTTCGGCAGGCGGTATGCTGGTTCTTGTTCTGGCGGGAGTAACGGCATCAGGCCTTCTCAAGACAGCACAGGATAAGCTTAATTTTCCGATCTATGATCTAAGCTATATTGGCCTTCTGGACGCCTCGTTTGCCGATTTTCAGGCAGGCTCTTTCGGAGCAAGCCTCATACCGGCGCTCTTTTATCTGCTTGTTGTCGTGATTATCAACATAGTTACATTTGACAGAAAGGAGATGGATCTATGAGAAGTCTGGTCAAGGCTGATATGAAGCGTATAATGGTAAAGATACTGCCATGGCTTCTCCTTGCGGCTGCCTATGCATATATGGCAGTATCCTTAATTACAGGTATAGATACGAGCCCCGACAGGAACTTCGCTTTTCTGCAGAAAGTAGTGGAGCGCACTTCAATGGTCAACCTCATCATTGGATTCGCGGCTCTTCTCGGTATATATGGTGATGAGTTCAAGTCCATGGCTATGATCACTGTTATAGGAAAGGGACTCACCAGGGCGAAGTTTGTCTTTGCCAAGTTTATTGACACACTCATTCTTGTAGCCCTGATGACGGGTATCACAGCAATTTATGTAGTGATCTTGAAGAACGCATTGGGGGTGACCCTGAGCGGGACCGAGACCGGGTTCCTGATAAATATGTTTATATTTAATTCTATCGAGCTGGTGATGTTTGTGACTATCGCGTCCATATTCTACTTTTTGTCAGAGAACGCGGCAGTCGGATTGTTTGCCTACCTTGCGTTCATGCAAATTATTCCTGTGACCCTGACCTTTGCGAAAATGCTAAGCCCCTGGTTCGCGAACCATAAACTTGACAAGCTCTATGTCTCGGGGCTCATAAGCACTGTATCTTCAAACCTTATAATTGGCGATATAGTCGGAGCTTTTCTTGTCATTTTGCCGACCATTGCAGTCTACATAGGGGGCGCTTTGCTCATCAATATACTGGTCTTTAGTAGGAAGGAACTGGATTTCTGATCGACGGCGCCTTGTGCCCGGCGATTCAAGAAGAAAAGTGAATAGTCAGAAATAAGAAGCCACCGGTCACTGTCGGCATAAGTATATGCTGCGACATGACCTGTGGCTTTTTGAACGCATTGTCGGAATTTTGAGAATTATAGTACTCTCGGAAATGAAATTGTAAAAAAATTCGAAAAGTGATACTATATCTACTTAAGGCGTTTAAAAATGATTAGGTGCTAAAATATGAGATATGCAGCTTTGGAACATGCTCGGGGGATGTAAAGATGGACATTGCAACAACTGACGATTTGCAGGAGCAGGCATCGATTGGAAAAGCTATCATGGAATCACGGCCGGAAGTATATACTACTGAGATCGTGGATGATATTTACGGCATTATTCGATCTTATGGCGTGCCCGACGGCCTCAGCGAGGACGAAACTTTTTACATCACTCTCTATAACTACTGGCGCTATGGGTTCGTCACAAAAGAGGTATTTTTCTTCGATCTGTTTCATAAGAAGCATGACGAGAAGGAAACATATGTCTCGAATATGAATAAGCTGAACTATACCCGGCACCTTAATAAGAGAGAAAAAGAATATCTGCTGGCCGATAAATGTGAGACCTATCAGATCCTGAAGGAATTTTACGGGAGAGAGCTGATTAAGGTGTCTCAAAAGCCCCGAAACGATGAAAGGGGAGATTATTCTATAGATGGCAGTGATCAGTTCAGAGATTTCTTCGGCAGACACAGTGAATTCGTTGTAAAGCCCATCGGTCTGGCCACCTCTATAGGGGTGCGAAAGTGCATGGCATCGGACTATGGTAACGACTCTGATCTGGCTCTAAAGACTCTCCTTAAGGAGACGGCAGATATACAGAGCCGTTACAGATGGGCGCGGGGCAGCGGAATTATTGCGGAAGAGTTGATCCGGCAGGGAGAAGCTCTTGCCTGCCTGCACCCGGCATCCGTTAACAGTATCCGCATCACGACTGTCAGAACAGATGACGGTATTCACTTCTTTTATCCCGTCATCCGTATCGGAAAAGGCGGCAATTTTCTGTGCAGCCGATCTTCAGGCAGTATCGTTGCGGGTATTGATCCTGAGACCGGTAAGGTTCTGACAGACGGCTACACGGATAAGAATGAATATTATGTATGCCATCCCGATACAGGAATCCGCATTAAAGGTTTCCGTGTTCCAAAATGGAGAGAGGTCTGCAGCCTTGCTGTGGAAGCGGCAATGAGATTTGAGGATCTCGGATATATCGGATGGGATTTTGCTTATACTGACGATGAAAAATGGATCATAGTTGAGGGGAACGAGAATGCCGGATTTGTCGGACAGGTCGCGTATCAAAAGGGGCTGCTAAAAGAGTTCACGGATCTGATACAGTGGAAGTCCGATAAGAAATACTGGTGGATCGGTTATTACCCGGAGAAATAATAGAAAAAGGAGTGCAAAGAGCCTGCATTTGTTCGATTATTGCGAGCAGATGCTATGACAGCAGGAGGGAATTAAATGGGCAGATATTATGACTTGTTCGGAAGCATTCATGTGGAAATGGCTAAGTATTACCACCGCTGGTATTTTGACAGACCTATGGTCGTTACTTCCGAGAGAGACCGCGAACTTCACAGAATTATGACATTGACAAATCGTTTTATTCATTTCTATGCCGAGCATTACAGGGAATATCTCGATCGAATTTCGTATCCGGAAAATGTAATGCGGCTTCTTGAACTGCAGGATATGCGCGGACCGTATCATCCGGGTTCTGCCAGATTGGATTATCTCATGGATACAGACAGGAATATAAAGGTCTGTGAATTCACTTCCCGCTTTTACGGAAACGGATACTATACGTCCTTTTTTGCCGATCTGCGCGGCCGCCAGCTCGCTGCGGATCACGGTGTCGAAGTTACCGACAACAGGATGGAAGAGCTTCTTGAAAGCTTTGTGCAGCCCACCGAGGGGTTTGATCACGTATGTCTTCTCAAAGGCAGCAACCGTTTGGCTGCGTGGAAGCTGTTCATGCCGTTCTTCGAAGCACTCGGCAAAAAGATAACAATCATTGAGGTGCCGGACGCTGAGGAGGAAGCCCGGAAGGGGACTCTGGACGGAACTTTTCTGATCGGCACTTTCAACCAGCAGGACCTTCTGCACTGCTCGGAGGATACAATCAAACGCTTTCTGGATAACAATTACCACAATGATCTGCGCAGTGTGTTCCTGACTCATGACAAGCGCATCATCACACTTCTCTTTGACGATTCGGTGACATCAAGGTTCATGAATGAGGAGGAGACCGCATTCCTCAGAGATCATTTTATCGTCTCATGGCTTTACCGCGGAAATGAGGAAATCTGGGAAGATGCGAGAAAGAATAAAGATAAGTATATCCTGAAACACCCATGTCTGGGCTCGAGCCAGATGGTCTATGCCGGCAGCATGGTCTCTGATGAAGAGTGGGAGAAACTCTTTGCGGAAGGAACAGCCAGGGACATGGTCCTGCAGCCCTTTATTAAGCAGAGAAGCGAAATGAACAGATGGGAAGGACAGGATTTCAGAGAGTACATTACCGGTACGATCCTGATGAATGAGGATTCTTACTATGGAACCGGTATTTTCCGCACGTCATCGCTGGAGGTTCTGAACAAGGGAGATGACCGGAAGGTCGGATATGTGCTCACGGATGATATTGCGGCATTTGGCGGAAAATGCCTTGTGCTGTGATTCTTTTTGGCGATATTGAATGAATACGGAAGCTATGAAAAAAGTGATTGCAGTTCCTGCCGGCAGGTGGGCGAGAGAACTTCTGACACTTGCCGGGGCGGAGAGAATAGAGTATTTCCTGGATGACGATGTTGATATTCAGAAGACCGGTTTTCCTACCGGTAATTCAATAAAGCCGGTCTATCCGATCAGTCATATCGAGGATGAGGACCGGGATAATATTGTGATAGTTATTACGGACTCAAAACGCTTTGCGGAACTCAGGGACAGGCTGGTATCATTCGGACTCGCAGAGAACCGGCATTTCTTTGACGGCTGGCATCTGGATATCGGCTTTTACCGCATGATCGGCGACGGCTTCACGACCTGGACGCAGTACGAGAAAAGTATTGGTGGATTTGACTATTCGGAGTTCAGCTCGCGCGCCGGAAAAATGGCGTCAATGATACCTGACGATGTGACCTCGATCATGGATATGGGGTGCGGGGATGAGGTGCTGAGGCGGTATCTGGATCCTCACATCAGATACTACGGGTTGGATCTTGTGTGCAGAAATGCAGATACGATCATCTGTGATGTCAATGTCGACCCGATTCCGGACCTGCCGGTCGATGCATATTATATGGCGGGATTCCTGCTGTATATTAATGATGTGGAAAAGCTTATTTCGCAAATGCGACGCGCAAAATACCTGATTTTTGACCTCTGGAACTATGTTGAATTTCGCAGATACGACAACATCTATATGAATATTTATACGCGGAGAGCAAAGTCGGTATGCTGGAATGAGAGAGAGCATTTTCTGTCACTTCCGGAGGTGATCGATGCCCTGACCTCGAACGGATTTGCCATCGAGAAAGCTGTGGAGCTGAACAGGACGGGCAGCTACTGCTGTTACAGAGCGAGGAATCTGAAGATCCGGTGATTCAGTGTGGAAGATGCCAACTGATGCTGACCTGAATCTCGCGGCAAGTCTCGTGAGCGAGGCTGAAAACACATTTGCCGGAAAGGAAGAGGATGAGAGGGATTAAAGAGGGCGAGACTCCGGTAGTCTCGGTATTAATGTTTGTTTATAATCAGGCGCCTTATCTTGAGAAAGCGATCCGCAGCGTGGTCGAACAGCTTGGGGATTTTACGGCGGAGATCATTATTCACGATGATGCGTCGACGGACGGATCACGGGAGATCATTTTGCGCTATGCAGATGAATATCCGGATCTCATTATACCGATCCTGCAGGAAGAGAATCAGATGCAGCAGGGCATTGATTTTGTCAGCCGCTTTGTGTCACCGAAGATAACCGGAAAGTACACTGCGTACTGTGAGGGAGATGATTACTGGACAGATGAGCGGAAGCTTTCTCTGCAGATAGATATTCTCGACCGACATCCCGAGTACTCGGGTGTATGCCATAACTGCGTGGTAGTCGATGCCTTAGGCAATCGCCAAAAGCCTGTCAGCAAGTTTTACCCTTTCAGGAAAGATTTTGTTTATACACTCAGGGAACTTACTTACGAGGCGAGAATGCCGGGACAGACCGCGTCTGTTATGATGAGAAGCAGCCTTCTTTCTGATATGACCGACGAGGAGAGAAAGAAGTTCCGACAGATTCGTCACTGTGTGGGTGACCGCAAGCGGACTCTGCTCATGCTCTTAAAAGGCAGCGTCCTGTGCATGAGCCGCACAATGAGCGCATACCGCTATGTGACGCAGGGAGGCACGAATTGGAATACGATGGTCAGAGGAAAGAATCTGGCCGGAAGATATTTTGTACAGGAACTGGATTTCAGAAAGTTCGCAAAGGACTGCTTCGACACGGATCTTCACAACGACTTTGCGCTGTTCGGGTATGGCCTTATGGCATGCTTTCGCGTTCTGTGCGTTCAGTCGGAAGAAAATATCCGGCAGTACCGTATGATTATCGATGCTTTGGGGGGAAGAAAAGAACTGGTCGTGTTCCTTAGCACACTCTTCCCGCGTGCGGTCCTGACACTGCTGCTAAGGCGTGTGCAGGAGATACGATGGAGAATATGTTGACTTGAAAATGAAGAAAATACTACTGCTTGGCGGCTCACTACAACAGATTAAGGCTATTGAAACTGCAAAGAAACTGGGACTTTTCACTGTGCTTTGCGATTATCTGGAAGACAATCCGGGTCAGTATCATGCGGACAAATTCTATCAGATCAGTACCACGGACAAAGAGGCTGTTCTTGATGTTGCAAGAAAGGAGGAGATAGACTGCATCATTGCGTATGCATCGGATCCGGCAGCACCGACCGCCGCATATGTTGCGGAGCAGATGCATCTCCCGGGCAATCCTTATGAGTCTGTAGAAATCCTGTGTGACAAAGAAAAGTTCAGAGCTTTTCAGAGAGAGAATGGATTTTTCGCTCCTTATGGCTGCGCTTACTCAGAGGCAGCGGGAGCTCTCAGAGATTTAGAGAATGGAAAATTTGCCTTCCCTGTCATTGTCAAACCGGTGGATTCGTCCGGGAGCAAGGGCGTCAGTAAAATAGAAAATCCTGATGATGCGGAGGCAAAACTGACCAATGCCCTGTCCTTTTCCAGAAAACGGCGGATCATTCTGGAAGAGATGGTCGACACATGCGGCAGACAGATAGTGGGAGACGGTTTTTCGGTCAGCGGGAAATTGATGTTCTCGTATTTTGCGGATCATCATTTTGATGAGCGGTGCAGGAATCCATTTGTCCCGGTATCAGGATCTTTTCCGTGCAGTTTATCCCCGGAGATGCTGCGTCTGGTAAATGAAGAAATCCAACGCCTGCTTTCATTGCTCGATATGAGAACGGCTGCTTATAATTTTGAGGTCAGAATAGACAACGCGCAGAATATATATCTGATGGAAGCGGCTCCGCGAAACGGCGGGAACTTTATACCCGAAGTTATCAGATACAGCTGCGGTCTTGATCTGATTGAATACTCTGTGAGAGGGGCGATGGGAGAGGAGATAGCATTTGAATCCTGCCATAAGCCGCAGGGATTTTATTCCTACTATGTGGTCCACAGTGTCAGAGACGGGGTCCTTGACCATGTAGAGATTGACCCGGAGGTAAGGAGGAGACATGTGATTGAGGAGCATATCACATGTCGGCCGGGAGATACTGTCTATGAGTTCACCGGAGCCAACAGGGGTATAGAGATCCTCCTCATGAAATTTGAGAATATGGAGCAGATGCAGTATATGACGGAGCACTCCGGGGAGTGGGTGAGCGTGGTGCTGCGTGATGCATAAGGGGGCTGTCGCATTAAGGCGCGTCACCACTATATATGGCAGACGATATTTGCAAATGTCTGCCATATATAGTGGTGATACCGTCTAAAGCGACAGCCCTTATTTTAAACAAACGACAGCTCCTCGCACAGTATTTCGATATTATAGTCCGAATGTTCCACCTCACGGGAGAATTCAGCAACTGTCTGAAGACGATCGGTGAAGCTGAAGGAGCGCCCGTTCAGAGCAAATCTTGCCGCATCGAGATCGCGGATCACCAGCGTGCAGAAGACTGCGAATTTTGCTTTTTCTGTCAGGCAGAAATCGTAGGCTGCCCGCGGAAAATAGCGGAAGGTGTAGTACACGAGAAGGTGCTCATAGTGGACCTCATTGAAATCCGACGAGGTCTGCCACCACAGCAGGTGTCTAAAGTAATCTGATTCGAGCTCTGCTTTTGTGGTCTCCAGAATTTTCGTCCAGCGGTCACTTATTACCTCGAGCTTGTCAAGAACCTCCAGCCGCTCCCGGTACTCTGTTACGTCGACGCCGAATGTGATGCCGAGTACCTTCGCGTCGAATGAAATATACTTCTCAAGAAGTCCGGGAAGCTTTTTGTCAAGGATGTTCCTGTCAGACTCGTACTGATTAATGAGGTCCTGCGCTTCGCGGCAGAGGGCAAGGTACAGTTCAACTCGCTCACCGAGCGGCTTTTCGCGATTTTGAAGGATCTTGAAGCAGGCTTCACGGATTTTCAGGATGTACCCGGCAAATGCCTCATCTTCCCCGTCATCCCAATTGTCTTCAAATTCCGCATCACCCGGCAGAGCCGCCACCGACTCATCGAACTCTTCTTCCATATAGGAGGAGAGTCCCTCATCCTGCAGCTCAATCTCCTTGAAAGAAATCGGGATATCATTAAGGAAGGTCAGTCGTCCTGCCTCGGGGCAGGAGAGGGTGAGGCTCTTTTCGGTCACGCCTGCCCACTCGAAAGTGTATCTTGGGTAGTCAGTGCAGATCCTGCACAGGGCCTCCTCCCCGAGGCTTTGTACTATGTCGCAGAGATTCTTTTTGTTCAGGAAGGGACAGCGGCCGCTGACCTCGAGCCGGAAACTCCTCCTTGCATCGCTCCCATCCCCGAGCACATCTGTGTTGTCACCCGCGTCCCGGGCGCTCTCCATATTGGCTCTCAGCCGGTCGCCGAATTCTCCGGGCACGTTCTTGTAGTATTCATAAGTGTCCTCGTCTATATCAAGTTCCCAGCCTATGCAGCAGTTGTCGGGGCATTCGCTGCCTGTGCAGTGGAAGCTGTCGTAGAAATCGGGTATGCGTAGTTTCAAGGTTTTCTCCTTTGCGTTTTACGAGTCTCGCTTGTGTCAGTGTGCTGAAGGCAGCTAATCTAATGCGATTCTGCAGAATCAGCTGCCTCACGCTTATTAGAATATCATACGCTGCAGCAGATTACGACATTAATTGGTGCAATGCTGCTGGTTCTATGTCTGTGATTTTCCGTAACTGTTACCAACTGATACAATTTGACTATATTTCGTGAGTATTGCATTTGCAAATGGTCGCACTTCGATGTATTATAGACGATATGCCGATTTAACTCAGTAAAGCGGCATAGAAAACAGAACTGCCCGGTCAGGCGACTGCGTGTGTGAGGAGGCATGCAGGAAGGCTGCGAGGGCTGATTTTCAAAGGAGTGGTTGTTTTGGAAAGAGAAAATTTTAAATCAAGGCTTGGTTTCCTTCTGGTCAGCGCCGGCTGCGCGATCGGTATCGGAAACGTGTGGAAGTTCCCGTATGTCACGGGCGCGAACGGCGGAGGTGTCTTCGTCCTCTTTTACCTGCTTTTTCTCGTCATTATGGGAGCGCCTGTCCTCACGATGGAGCTGGCGGTCGGGCGAGCGAGCCGGAAGAGCATAGTTCAGGGTTATAAAGCTCTCGAGCCTGCGGGAAGCAAATGGCACCTGCACGGCTGGGTCTGCATCATCGGCTGCTATCTGCTCATGATGTATTACACAACGGTCTCCGGCTGGATGCTCAATTATTTTGTTAAGTTCGCGGTAGGAGAGTTTTCAAATGTCGACAGCGAGGGCGTCGCGGCGGTCTTCGGTGATATGCTCGCTTCCCCGGAGCAGCTGGTGGGTTACATGGTCATTACAGTTATCCTCGGAGTCCTGGTCTGCAGTATCGGTATCCAGAATGGTGTTGAGCGTGTCACAAAGGTCATGATGGTCGCCCTCATGGTGCTCATCGTGATTCTTGCAGGCCACAGCCTCATGCTGGACGGGGCAGGCGACGGCGTTGAGTTCTACCTGCTTCCCGACTTCTCACGCGCTGCTGAGATGGGTCTCGGAAATGTTATCACGGCGGCCATGAACCAGGCATTCTTCACTTTGTCCCTCGGTATTGCTTCCATGGAGATTTTCGGCACATATATTTCGAAGGATCACACGCTGGGCGGAGAATCGGTCAGCATTGTGGCCCTTGATACATTTGTTGCGATCATGGCCGGACTCATTATCTTCCCGGCATGCTTCTCCTACAATGTTGACGCGGGTGCGGGTCCGTCCCTCATTTTCATCACACTGCCTCAGATCTTTATCCACATGGCCGGCGGCAGAGTGTGGGGAACGCTGTTCTTCCTGTTCATGACATTTGCGAGTATGTCGACAGTTATAGCGGTTTTTGAGAACCTGATCGCGGCCGGCATGGACAACTTCGGATGGGACCGCAAGAAGTCATCCTGGATCAACCTTGCGATTCTTCTGATCGGAAGTCTTCCGTGCGCGCTGGGCTACAATGTGCTCAGCAACGTGCATCTGATCGGCGGGCGAGATATTCTCGACAGCGAGGATTTCATCGTCAGCAACCTGCTCCTGCCGATCGGCGCGATGGTCTACACGCTGTTCTGTACGATGAAATTCGGCTGGGGCTTTGACAAGTATATTGAAGAAGTCAACGCCGGTGAGGGACTTAAGGTCCCGAAGGGGCTTCGCTGGTATTTCACATTCGTACTGCCGGCTCTGATCATTGTTATTTTGGTGCAGGGACTTATTGGGTAAGTTGGCTTTCTGCGTTTACCGCACATTGATTTTCGCTTTAAGTAAAAGAAACCTGCTGACAAAATCAGGTTCAGAAAATTACCTGGTCTTTGTCAGCAGGTTTTTTGCGCGATAAGGCAGGATGGGCGGCTTTAGCCGGCCCGTTCCGATTGTAGGAGCCGAGTCTCAGTGAGGAAGCTGCGAGACGAAGTCATCGATCGGTGCGAAATCGATCATGCAGTCGCCGTTATAAATTCCTACAGGGACTTTGTCACGGAAAGAGTACATATGGATGGCATCGTCGTTCTCAAAATCGTAGACCACAATAGTCTTCCTGTCCGGATCAACGAGCCAGTATTCCCGCACGCCCGCGAACTTATACTTGTTCATCTTAATGTACATATCCTTTTTCTTGGTTGATTTTGAGAGAACTTCGACTACGAAGTCGGGCGCGCCTACGATGCGCTGTGGTGTGTACTTGCTCCTGTCGCAGAGGATCATGACATCGGGCTGGACGATTGTCTTATCATCGCAGTCGAGCTGGACGTCGACCGGAGCGATGAAGGGGATGCATGGACCGCCTTTCCGGGAGATGTACGCAAGGAGGTCTGCATAAATCTGACCGGCGATGATCTGATGGTGGCCCAGAGGAGAGCTCATATCGTAGATGACACCGTCGATCAGCTCTACCCGGCGTTCGTCCGGGATGGCAAGGTAGTCTTCCAGCGTGTATTCCCCCTGTTTCTTTGATCCGTATGCCGGCTGGGGTTCCCGGACCATCGGATTAGGAGAGGCAGGAGCTTTCGATGGTTTTTCCAGAGCCTTGGTGAGTGCTCTTATTGTCTCATACCTGGGAGCTTTTGTTGTACCTCCCAGGACCTTTCTTACGGTGCTGAGCGGTACGCCGGAGATTTCGGAGATCCGCATATCTGTGTAACCAAGCTCTCTTTTTCTCTCATTCATCTCGTCAATAGTCATATTCGTTACTCCTTTCTGAATGCATCTATTTATTTCAGATGAAGCCGTCCTGAATCCCAGAAAGTCTCGAGCAAGGAACCTCTGAAAGGCGGCTGCGTAAGTCATAGGGCTACATAAGATAAAAGTGCCGTTTGTGTTATCATAATAATACCATATAACGGTACAAAAAGTCAAATAAATTCCATAAAAGAGCACAAAACCATAAAAAGACCAAACTGTTAATTCCGGGAATAATAAACAGGTTCGATCTGGTATACAACAAAGCGCATTATTGGCAGCACTCATTGCAACCCGTATTGCAACACTTTACCACAGTAAAATCTTTTGATTGACACATAAGTATATTTATGGTATCTTGTTAAAGAACTTAATACAGCCAAAACCTATGAGGAAGAAGTAGTAACATTGCCTCTTTCCCTACAGTGAATCGCAGACAGTGAGAATGCGGTGTGAAATACAATGCGAATGGGCTTCCGAGGGCAATCCGAACCCCCGCCCGGGGCAGTAGGTGCGACGGAGTAAGGAACTCCGTGATCAAAATCCCGCATATGATGGTATGCATGAGAGGACGCTTAGACGTCAAGTAGGGTGGCACCGCAGGAGTATTCGCTCTTGTCCCTTCGTTTCAGAAGATGGGACAGGGGCTTTTTTATTTGCCCTCCCATCACCATCAACACAAGGCAGCCCACACAGGCAAATGCCGGACAGAAAAAGGAGGAGAAAAAATGAGTAAACTGAATGTTCCGTACAAAATGTATCTCGATGAGAAGGAAATTCCGAAGAAATGGTATAACGTAAGGTCCGATATGAAGACAAAGCAGGCTCCGCTCCTTCATCCCGGTACCCTCAAACCGATGACGGCCGCCGACCTTGCGCCGGTCTTCTGCGAGGAACTCATCGCCCAGGAACTTGACGATGACACAGCTTACTACGATATTCCTGATGAGATTTATGATTTCTACAAAATTTACCGCCCGTCACCGCTCATGCACGCGGAGTATCTGGAGAAGGCTCTGGACACGCCGGCCCACATTTTCTATAAATTCGAGGGCAACAACACGTCCGGCAGCCATAAGCTCAATTCTGCTCTTGCCCAGGCCTACTACGCGAAGAAGCAGGGTCTCAAGGGTGTCACCACCGAGACCGGTGCCGGTCAGTGGGGCACAGCTCTCTCCATGGCCTGCTCCTTCTTCGGCCTCGACTGCAAGGTCTACATGGTCAAGGTCTCCTATGAGCAGAAGCCGTTCCGCCGCGAGGTCATGCGCACCTATGGTGCCGACGTGACCCCGTCCCCGTCCAACACGACTGAGATCGGCCGCAAGATTCTGGCCGCACATCCGGGCACGACAGGTTCACTCGGCTGCGCAATCTCCGAGGCTGTCGAAGTGGCTCTTTCAAATGACGGCTACCGCTACGTCCTCGGCAGCGTCCTCAATCAGGTCCTGCTCCATCAGTCGGTCATCGGTCTCGAGACCAAGGCGGCCTGTGAAAAGTTCGGTATCAAGCCGGATATGATCATCGGATGCGCCGGCGGCGGATCCAACCTCGGCGGTCTTATCTCCCCGTTCATGGGAGAGAAGCTCCGCGGCGAGGCGGATTATGAGATCATCGCAGTCGAGCCGGCATCCTGCCCGAGCTTCACGAGAGGCAAGTATGTGTATGACTTCTGCGACACCGGCATGGTCACACCGCTTGCCAAGATGTACACTCTGGGCCACGATTTCATTCCGTCCGCGAACCACGCCGGCGGCCTTCGCTTCCACGGCATGAGTCCGGTTCTCTCCCAGCTGTATCATGACGGCTACATGAAGGCGGTTGCAGTTGAGCAGACAGCTGTCTTCGAGGCGGCCGAGCTGTTCGCCCGCACCGAGGGCATTCTTCCGGCTCCGGAGTCCAGCCATGCGATCCGCGCCGCGATCGATGAGGCTTTGAAGTGCAAGGAGACAGGCGAGGAGAAGAACATCATCTTCGGCCTTACCGGAACCGGCTACTTTGATATGGTGGCTTACGAGCAGTTCAACAACGGAACCATGACAGATTACATCCCGACGGATGAGGACCTTGAGAGAGGCTTCGCGTCTATCCCGAAGTTCGACATCTGATTCGATTGCGCAGCCGTTCAGACGGGCTGAACCGCAGTTCCTGAAAACCAGCGCAAACATCATCTTCATCGAAAAACGCAGGTCCTGCCCTGCAATGTTTTTCTCACGAAGATGGATGCTTTGCTGCCGGTAACTAACTACAGGAACAGCCCGTCTGAACGGCTGCTTGTTGATGACCGTTCACAATTCGCGCCTCAGTGCCTACACTCTTGATTATGGAACGCCCCCTCTGCTATAATTGTCAGCGTTCACTTTCAGACTACAGATAATTTCAGGATTTAATAAATGAAGCTTTTGACAAGAAACGACACCAGGGTAATCAAGGGAGCCGCTATCCTTCTCATGCTCATGCACCACATGTGGGCATTCCAGGAAAGGATCGCCGACGGCGGCCTTAAGGGTCTCATTCCTCTCGGAGACACATATTTCTTCGTTTTTATCGGGCACTTCGGAAAAATATGCGTACCCCTGTTTTTCTTTCTCGGCGGCTACGGCCTCGCAAAACGCTACGCGGGAATCAAGTTCGACACGCTGGGCAGACTCAAAAAACTGTATAGTTCTTATTGGAAAGTCTTCGTCATCTTCATCCCGATCGCCTTCATATTCTTCGGAAACCAGGGCGTGTACGCCGTAGATGCCTCATTCTGCGGACGCTACAACGTATTCTCGGTCAGGGAACTTGTGCTCAACTTTCTTGCCATCTTCGATACTTACAACTATGAGTGGTGGTTCCTGCGATGCTATGTGCTGATGATCCTATGCTTCCCGCTGGTGAGATACGCAGCAGGCAAATGCAGCCCTGCCGCAAAAGCCCTCATCATCCTCGTTATTACGGTGCTCTTCGGGAAAGTCTTCCCTGACATCTGGTATGCCTTCCTCGGAGAAGCCCGGCAGGGCAACCTGATTTATGATTCTTTTTTCTGCATGGGAGAACCGTTTTACGCCTGTTTTGTGATGGGTGTCTTTTGTGCCGAAAATGACCTGCTTGACCGGATTTCTGCTTTTTTGGGCCGTGCAGGAAAACTCCGGGCAGCAGCCGAAATCCTGCTCGTCCTTGCAGTGATCATCCTCCGTCAGATCTTCCTCCGAAAGTACTTTGACGTCCTCTATGTGCCGATCCTCTGCGTGATTCTTCCCGATCTGGCACACAGATTTCCGATTTTAGGAAAATTATTTGATGTATTCGGGCAGGAAAGCACAAATATATGGCTCATTCACTCATTTTTCTGTTATTATTTTTACGGTATAGTAAAAATAATCGTTGCGACCCACTGGGCGGTGCCGTCATTTGTAACCCTGGCGGTCATGTCTTACGCCGCAGCCAGACTGGTCACGCTTTTCTGGCAGAAAATGTCGTCATTGCATATTTTCGCAGCGCTGCAGGACAGGCGGACCGGACATGCGGCGGGCGGCACGGGTGAGCATTAAGAGCATAAGCGGGTTTGAGATGTCAACCACTTACAGCTCAGGGACAGTGGGTTTCTGTCTATGATAACCGAGGATTTAATTTATGAACCCAATTTTATATATAGTGATTCCCTGCTACAACGAGGAGGAAGTCCTGCCGGTCACGTCCGGCATGTTCAGGGATGAGATTCGGGATCTGATCGAAAAAGACAAGATCAGCAGCGAGAGCAGGGTCCTTTTTGTTGACGATGGGAGCAGGGATTCCACGTGGCAGATCATATCATCTCTGGCTCTCGAGGATCCGGTTTTCACCGGCATTCGCCAGAGCCGGAACAGAGGTCACCAGAGCTCCGTTCTCGCCGGACTCATGGAGGCCAAGGATCGCGCTGACATAGTGATTTCCATCGACTGCGACGGGCAGGACGATGTGACCGCTATGGAAGACATGGTCGACGCGTACGCGGACGGCTGCGATATCGTGTACGGTATCCGATCCAACCGGGCTTCGGATACATTTTTTAAGCGTTCCAGCGCGCAGCTCTACTACAAGCTGCTCAACGCCATGGGGGCGGAAGTCGTTTACAACCATGCGGATTATCGTCTGACCTCGTCGAAAGTCCTTCAGGAGTTCGCGAATTTTAAGGAAGTGAACCTGTACCTTCGGGGAATGTTCCCGTTGGTCGGATTTAAGAGCACCAGCGTTTACTATGAGAGGCATGAGCGCCTTGCCGGCACTTCCCATTATTCGCTGGCAAAAATGCTGGGACTTGCATTCGACGGAATCACATCGCTCAGCATCAAACCGATCCGCATGATCGCCGCGATCGGCGCAATCATGTCATTCCTCAGTTTTATCGGCATCATCTGGGCGGTCGTGGACCGCTTCATGGGCAATACTGTTCCGGGCTGGGCCAGTACGGTGGTCATCATTTTCCTGACCTGCGGTCTGCAAATGCTGTCTCTCGGCGTCATCGGCGAGTACATCGGAAAGATCTACATGGAGAGCAAGCACAGACCCCGCTATATCATCAGTGAAAAGACGTATGATGATGCGGATGAATCTCCCGGCGACAACAACTGAATATGATTTCATGCAATAAATGAGGGCTGCCGTAATACGGCGAGTCCCAACATACAGCAGACTTATCGGCAAATGGCTGCTGTATGCAGGGACATCGTCATATACGACAGCCCCGCTGTTATTTAGATCACAAAGATTTAATCATCCACGTCAAAGGCTTCGAGGCCTTTCTTTACCGTCACCTCGGAGTCCCCGTGCTTCACCATGCTCATGGTCAGGAACGCGGCTGTGATGAAGAACAGCGAATACGGGAAGAGCGTGCCGTAGCTCACATGGTTCATCAGCCAGCCGGCGACGATGGGGGTCACGGTCTGGGCCGCCATGCTGAACGTGTAGTAGGTGCCGGTGAATTTTCCGATATCGCTTCCCTTACACATCTCTACGACCATGGGCAGAGAGTTCACGTTGATCGCTGCCCAGCCTACACCGATCATGACGAAGATGACATAGAGGATCGGGCTGAACTGATTTGACAGCAGCGTGTAAATAAAGATTAATGCAAATGCGGCAATCATGAGAACGATTCCTCCCATGATCGTTTTTTTTCTGCCGATTTTTCCGGCCATGGCACCGGCGGGAATGTAGGTTATGATCGCGCCGACTGTTGCTATTGTCAGGCATAAAGATGAGCTTCCGAGGGCCATGTCCCATTGCCTGCTCGCGTAGGTCGTGAACCAGGTCTCGACAGCGTTGTAGGAGATGAACCAGAGGGAGACGGAGACCAGAATGAAACCGAGACTCTTCTTTACATCTCTGGGAAGCTCCTCTTTTCCGGATTCGTCTGTCTCGATGAGATTTTCTTCCGGATGGGCAGCTTCGTACTCAAGCATTTTTGCGGAAAGAGCAACCTCATCGACAGTGAACATGACAATTGCCAGTGAGAGCAGCATGATCCCGGCGACGATTGCAAAAAGAAGGAAGTAGTTGACGTGGTCAAGACCCGCCGTGCGCTTTTCCGAATACAGGAGCGTAGCTATGATGAGATAAATGATGCCGCCGAGAGCGCCCATGAGGTTGATGATTGCATTTGCACGACTCCGGAGAGGCTTGGGAGTTACATCGGGCATCAGAGCGACAGCCGGACTTCTGTAAGTTCCCATAATGATCAGAATGAGGGCGAGGACTGCGATGAAGACGCCTGTGAGTACCTTATTGTGAGTGATCGCGTACAGATTATCGATGACCGGCAGGAGAAGCATGGCGCAGACAGCCGCTATGGTGCCGAATAGGATGAAGGGCTTTCTTCGTCCCATGCGGGTATTCGTCCTGTCGGAAATCGAGCCGAAGAGGGGAAGAAGGAAAAGCGCGAGCACGTTGTCCGCTGCCATGATCATGCCGGAGTAGGTCTCATTTAGATGAAATGTGTTGGTCAGAATGAGAGGGACGACGTTGTTGTAGAGCTGCCAGAAAGCGCAAATCGATAAAAAGGCAAAGCCTATGCGTATGGTTTGACTGGTATTGAGCTTCATTGGAACCTCCCTGTGTCATTCAAGTCTTGCCCTGCACATAATCGCGCAGCGTTCTGTTTCCTCTATTGTAACATAGATTTTTCTTTTTATAGCGCTACCATACTGTCATTTGTGCTAAAATGTTGTAATCAGCGTACTATGGGTGACTGCATTTGCAAATGCAAGACCGCCCACGCTATTTTTGCCATTGAAAGGAGCCACATTCACATGGGAAATCAGTTATTCAGAAAAGAAAGCCTGGATCGCATATCATCACCGGAGCAGCTGCATGACTATATGCGGGTCACCAGCCCCCGGATGTGGATGATTTTGTCTGCGATAGCCGCGCTTCTTATCGGTTTTATCGTGTATGCCTCCACTACCACGATGGAGAGTACGATCAGTATAAATGTTCTGGTGGATCACGGCGATATCAGCGCGGACGTTTCATTCTCGCAGCCGGATATCATCACGATGCAGATGCCGGTGCGATTTGCCGACCGTACCGGATATGTGCAGGATATTATTCAGACGCGGAAGCTGGCTCTGGAACTCAAATTCGACGGTGACACTGAGCTGAAAGACGGATATTATCTGATGGAGCTTGATGAAGCGGACAAGGCACTTGAATATGACGCCGCCCCGACTGTATATCTGACTGTAAATAACGGCATCATCTCAACGTATGATGACGGAGGCGGCTACCTGAAGTTTTTCGAGGAGAACAGAAGAGCTTCAATTGACGGGAAAAAGCTCACTGTCACCGATTGCGACATATATAACGCTGTGTTCATCAGCATCGGGACAGATGACGAAGAAAGCATACCCGCAGGCTACTACAGTGCTGAGATCGTGACCGAGTCCACGAAGCCGATCAGCTTCCTGCTCAACTGATATAGAAAGGGGATTTCCCGCATGGCAGAGCAGAAAAAAGACAGGAAAATAATGACAATAAAAGAGCCGCTGAAGTATCCTAAGGTGGCCAAAGTACCTGTGGTCATGCAAATGGAGGCACTCGAATGCGGTGCCGCCAGCCTGACTATGGTACTTGCGTATTATGGCAAATGGATCCCGCTCGAGCAGGTCCGCCTTGACTGCGGTGTTTCGCGCGACGGTTCCAATTTAAAGAATGTATATTTGGCGGCCGTGAGTTACGGTCTTGAAGCGCAGGGATACCGGATGGATATCAATGCCCTGAGAGAGAACGGTACTTTCCCGTGCATTATTCACTGGAATTTCAACCACTTTGTGGTCCTTAACGGTTTCAAAAAGGATAAAGCTGTTATAAACGACCCCGCGAGAGGCAGGGTCGAGGTGTCCAAAGAAGAATTCGACCATTCGTTTACCGGCGTTGTGCTTGCCTTTACCCCGAGCGAGGATTTTGAGCCTTCCGGCAAGCGCAAGAGTACGCTGGAATTTGCGGCAAAGAGACTTCGCGGAGCAGGATCCGCCGTCGCTTTCGTTGTCATGACGACAGTCATCGGTTACCTGTTCGGCATTATTAATCCGGTCATGTCCAGGATATTCTTTGACCGGCTTCTGACCGGCAGGGCCCCCGGCTGGCTGCATCCGTTTATTGTGGTCATGTCGCTCCTTGCAGTGTTTCAAATCATTGTCGAGTGGGCGAGGGTCACGTATTCTCTCAAAATCAACGGGAAGATGGCGATCGAGGGCAATGCCTCCTATATGTGGAAGGTCCTCAGATTGCCGATTGAGTTCTTCTCTCAGCGCATGACCGGCGATATTATGCAGAGGCAGTACACGAACGCGTCGATTGCGAGCACCCTGGTCGGACAGGTGGCTCCGCTGGTACTCAACATGTTCATGATGCTCTTCTACCTCGTGGTCATGATTCGCTACAGCCCGGCTATGACTTTGGTGGGCATCACATCTCTGGTGCTTAACATGCTGGTCGCCCGGTATATGTCCGAGAAGCGCGTAAATCTCACGAGAGTGCTCATGCGCGACGAGGGAAAACTGGTCTCCGCGACCCTGGCAGGCATCAGTATGACTGAGACGATCAAATCCTCCGGCGCGGAGGAGGGATTCTTCAGAAGATGGGCAGGATATCAGGCGTCGGTCAATACACAGAATGTAAAGTACGCGACGCTCAATGCGAAGATCGGATGGATTCCCTCATTTATCAGTTCGCTTTCCAATTACGCGGTCATGTTCATGGGCATACTGCTTGCAATGAATGACAATTTCACTGTCGGTATGATCACGACTTTCCAGGGGCTTTTAGCTTCGTTCATGGGACCGGCTCAGACTATGATCAGCGCCGGTCAGCTGATCCAGGAAATGCGTACTCAGATGGAGCGCGTTGATGACGTTATGGAATATCCGGACGATCCGATGATAAAGGATGAAGAGGTCCGTGAAAATATCAGCTACGCAAAGCTCCTCGGGGATATCGAGATCAGGAATCTCACATTCGGTTACTCCCGCCTCGGGACCCCCGTCATCACGGATTTCTCGGCCCACATTAAGCCCGGCAGCCGTGTTGCTATCGTCGGCAGCAGCGGCAGCGGCAAGTCTACGGTCAGCAAGCTGGTCACAGGTCTTTATCAACCTTGGGAGGGAGAGATCCTTTTTGACGGAAAGCCCATGGAGGCTTACCCCAGGGCGGTCATCACAGGTTCGATTGCCATGGTCGATCAGGATATAGTGCTGTTCGAGGACACGATTGAGAACAATATCCGCATGTGGGACAATTCTATCGAGAACTTTGAAATCGTTCTCGCCGCCCGGGATGCACAGATCCACGATGATATCCTCCAGCGGCCCGGCGGTTACAAGTATAAACTTATTGAAAACGGCCGGGATCTGTCCGGCGGGCAGCGGCAGCGTCTTGAGATTGCCCGTGCCCTTGCGCAGGACCCATCGATCATCATTCTGGACGAGGCGACCAGCGCTCTGGATGCCAAGACTGAGTACGAGCTGGTCAAGGCTGTGAAGGACCGCGGCATCTCCTGCATTGTTATAGCCCATCGACTTTCAACGATCCGCGACTGCGACGAGATCATCGTTCTTGAAAAAGGAAGGATCGTCGAGAGGGGAACACATGATGAGCTGTATGCGCGGGGCGGCGCCTACACCGAGCTTGTCACGTCAGAGTAAGGAGGTCAGCGTCAATGGGTTGGTTTGACGAGCAAATAAAAGAGCGCCTTGCGAGCGACCAGGAAATCCTGGAGGATTCTTTTCTGCGTCTGGCCGGTGTCGTGCTGGATGAGAAAGCAGCCCAGAGGCTGCAGGATGAGAGACTGATCGCCAAAGAAGCGCTTGATTCAATTTTAAAGTATTATCACGAAAAGCCGGTCGAGCTCCCGGAGAATGTAAAGAATATCGGCGAACAGCTTGATTATGTTCTCCGCCCTACGGGTCTCATGATCCGCGACGTTGAGCTCACAGAAGGCTGGCAGTATGATGCCTACGGTCCTATGCTCGGTTTTTTCCGGGAGAGCGGGAATGCGGTCGCGCTGCTGCCGAACCTTTTCGGAACGTACTGGTTCAGCGATCCGGCTACGGGAAAAATGAGTGTGGTGACAAAGAAGAACGCGGGACTGTTCGAGATGGAAGCCTTCTGTTTTTATCAGTCCCTGCCGATGAAACCTCTCGGAATTCCCGATCTGATTCTCTACATGAAGAATAGTATATCTAACAGCGATTTTCTGCAGATAGCACTTGCCACATTGGTTGTGACCCTGGTCGGAACGATCGAGCCGAAAGTGTACTCTCTTGTGACAGGAAAGATTCTTATGAATAAGCAGGCTTCAGTGCTTATCGGAATGATGGCCTTTCTGGTGTCGGCTGCATTTGCATCCCAGATGCTGAGTATGGTGAGGAGCCTTCTCATGGAGCGCATCAATACGAAGACGTCGCTGGCTGTGGAGGCCTCCGTCATGATGCGTATACTCTCACTGCCAGTAAATTTTTTCCGGAAGTACTCGTCCGGCGAGCTGTCCAGCAGAGCCCAGTCGGTAAATTCTCTGTGCAACATGCTGCTTGACAACTTCATGTCAGTCGGACTCACGAGCCTTATGTCGCTGATCTATATCATGCAGATCTTCAGCTTTGCGAGAGTCCTGGTCGTACCGTCGATCATTATTATTCTTTCGACGGTCATTATCGGTGTTGTTGCATCGCTGATGCAGATCGATATCTCCCGCCGGCGTATGAAGATAGCCGCTGAGGAGAGCGGCATGGCGTTCGCGATGCTGAACGGTATTCAGAAGATCCGGCTTTCGGGTTCGGAGAAGAGGGTATTTGCCAGATGGGCACAGAAGTATTCGGAGGACGCGCGGCTGCAGTATAACCCGCCGCTGTTCATCAAGCTGAACAGTGTGCTGGTCACGGCAATATCTCTGATCGGCACGATTATTCTTTATTATCTGGCGGTCAGGTACGGCGTCAGTGTCAGCGATTACGTTGGTTTTAACGCAGCTTACGGCATGGTCATGGGAGCGTTCTCATCACTTACCAGCATTGCGCTCTCCATCGCGGGCATCCGACCTGTGCTTGAGATGGCGGAGCCCATCTTGAAGGCGGAGCCGGAAGTTGCCGCTGACAAAGAGATGGTCACGAGGGTGTCCGGCAGCATCGAGGTGAATCATGTTTCTTTCCGCTATGAGGAGAATACGCCTTATGTACTGAAAGATCTGTCTCTGAAGATCAAGGCGGGAGAGTATGTGGCAATTGTAGGCCGCACCGGCTGCGGGAAGTCGACTCTGATCCGCCTGCTCCTGGGTTTTGAGAAGCCCGAGACCGGAGCGGTGTACTACGACCGCCGCGACCTTGCGTCTCTTGATCCGAGGTCGCTGAGAAAGCAGATCGGCGTCGTCATTCAGAACGGACAGCTTTTCCAGGGAGACATTTTTTCGAACATAACGATTTCCGCGCCGCAGCTCACTTTAGCTGATGCATGGGAGGCGGCTGAGACCGCCGGCATTGCGCAGGACATCCGTGATATGCCGATGGGGATGCAGACCGTGATCTCCGAGGGCCAGGGCGGTGTCTCCGGCGGCCAGAAGCAGCGGCTCATGATCGCGAGGGCGATTGCGCCGAAGCCGCGGATCCTAATATTTGATGAAGCGACGAGCGCGCTGGACAACAAGACGCAGAAGCAGGTGTCGGACGCGCTGGACCGCCTGAAGAGCACCAGGATCGTGATTGCTCACAGGCTTTCCACGATCAAGAATTGTGACCGTATCCTGGTGATGGACAAAGGGGCTATCATCGAGGAGGGTACTTACAATGAGCTGATCGAGAAGAAGGGGGCATTCGCCGAGCTTGTGGCGAGGCAGATGGCGTGAATGGGGTGACGTGAAAAGAGGACTGCCGTACTAAGTGATTAGTGCGGCAGTCTTTTTAATTGAAAGCATCTTTTTCATTCAAATCATCATTTTTATTTGAAATCATCTTTTTTTATTGAGATTATCTTTTTTCATTGAAATCATCTTTTTTAGTTGAATGCGGGAATAGAAGGCAGTAGGTCAACTTTGGTCTGTGCGGCGTTTCGCGACTGCCCGGGAGGTTGGCGGGCAGTCGCTAACAATGAAATCAACTTCAATCGACTGAAGGCAAGAAAGAAGGCAGTCAGTCATCAAAGATCAAAATGGCGGTTCAAGACTGCCCGGGTGTTATGGCGGGCAGTCGCTAACAATGAAATCAACTATAATCTACTGAAAGCAAGAAGTGAAGGCTGTCAGTCATCAAAGTTCAAAACGGCGCTTTGCGACTGCCCGGGTGAGATGAAGGCAGTAGCTTTTATTGAAATCACCTTAATTCGACTGAAAGCAAGAAAGCAGGCAATCAGTCATCAAAGTTCAAAACGTCGTTTTGCGACTGCCCGGGTGAGAGGGATGGCAGTGGATTTCAGTGAAGCGACCTTTTATCCACTGCTGGTCAAAACCTCATATAAAAACATTTTACCATCATCTATTTTGAAAATTAGCATGCGTGACTGCTTATATGTTCGTGTTCAAAGGAGTGCAGACAGTATATTTAGCTAAGAATGAGCAAGTATGACTGCCCACGCCACTTGATTTGAGTTCCATATGTCACTGCGCATGTGTATTATTTGACAAAATCGACTGCTCGCTACTTGACCGACCGCCACCATAGACAAGAAACGGGACTTCTAAGCAAGGGCATTATCATATGGAATACTTATATGCATCTGCATTTTCTTTGGTGATCCTTACACACATTAAGGAGTATCATTAATTTTTTGATCTGACCTGCCCTCCATTGGATTTTGACTGGAATTATGCTATTATATAATTGTACTTTGATAAAAGGAGGCTGCACTTGCAGCATACCTGTCAGAAGGATGATGTTGTGAATCTTACGCGGAGAGCGAGGTCGGAGTATCTGGTTTTGCACGGAGGGATTCGTCTGGATAGTTGGATGAGAGCCTTGGTTCATAGGCTGAGCCTTGGGGCATTTAACAGAAGGAAGCAGCATTTTGAACGCCGGCTATACAGATTTTGAATAATATGCGTGCCCCGATAAGTCTGTCCATTTTTAAAAATCGGAGGACAAATATGAACAAATTGTAAACAGCCAGAAACCCAGATGATTATCCGCTATTATCTAAATATTCAGAAAAATACCTCCGAAATTGAGGCTGGGAAGCCGCATAAAATCAATATATTTTGAGGGGTAGGGTAGAAATGATGGTTGCCCGTTAGAGGGCATTGACACACGTGACAACGTATTTTCTTCAGGATGTCAATGGGCGGGTAGAAATGATGGTTGCCCGTTAGAGGGCATTGACACAACCACCTTATACACCATAAGGTACGCCCTGTCTGCGTAGAAATGATGGTTGCCCGTTAGAGGGCATTGACACCTATAATGTCTCCAATATTGCATTTCAGATAATTCGTAGAAATGATGGTTGCCCGTTAGAGGGCATTGACACCATTCACGATGGAAATCGTCGTACTCGACGAGTGCGAAGTAGAAATGATGGTTGCCCGTTAGAGGGCATTGACACCAAAACCGGTACCGCACCTTGCGTTCATACTTAACGTAGAAATGATGGTTGCCCGTTAGAGGGCATTGACACACGCTACCACGATTGGGGATATGGCAAATGACTGAAGTAGAAATGATGGTTGCCTGTTAGAGGGCATTGACACAAACAATGCTCCACCACCAACAGCAATAACAAACATCGTAGAAATGATGGTTGCCCGTTAAAGGACATTGACACCTGCCGGGTCTGTCTTTTATGTACGACTTCCGGCAGCAGACGTAATGGCTGCTCATCGATGAACCACTCGCTTCAACGATCGTGACTGCCAATATAATGGACACTTCGCAACAATGTTATTGTCCGATAGACGTCTCTTTGGCACGCGACCGTCCCACAGCCGCCGCCAAACAATAATAGTCTTTTACTTAAACATTCCGGATACGTAAATTTTCTTAAAAGGACCGTTGCACTATGCGACGGTCTTTTTTAGTACAAACCCGGCAGAGCGTTTAGTGCTCGTATTAGAGAGCTCCTGGGGCGTTCGAACACGCAGCATGAAATGCGAAGTGTTCATGTGCGAAGCTCGAGCAGTAAGGATTTTCCTACCTACTTGAGTTCACAGAAAGTTCACAAACTTTATTAGCACTCACTCTTGACGAGTGCCAATATAAGTGTTATATTACACCTAGAACAAAGGAAGAAGCAAATGCAAAACCCAAAGAAAGCAGATCCTGAGTTCTCAAAAAAGTAATTAGGGTATGCTGAACAGGTTTTCAGCGTACTCCCAACATTCGTTTTTTCTGTATAGAATCAGCAATTCCGCTGATAACAGACT
>JBGUHN010000012.1:0-31303 GCA_045112155.1 Lachnospiraceae bacterium | reverse complement strand
GAAGGCAAGAATGAGGGCTGTCAGTCACCTTGGTACTATTCGGCATATGATGACTGCCCGAGTTATGTGGCGGGCAGTCGCAATCAGTGAAATCAACTCCGATCGACTGAAGGCAAGAAAGAGGGCTCTCAGTCACCTTGGTTCTATTCGGCATATGATGACTGCCCGAGTTATGTGGCGGGCAGTCACGATCAGTGAAATCAACTCCGATCGACTGAAGGCAAGAAAGATGGATCTCAGTCACCTTGGTTCTATTCGGCATATGATGACTGCCCGAGTTATGTGGCGGGCAGTCGCAATCAGTGAAATCAATTCTAATCGGCTGAAGGCAAGAATGAGGGCTGTCAGTCACCTTGGTTCTATTCGACATATGATGACTGCCCGAGTGATGTGGCGGGCAGTCGCAATCAGTGAAATCAATTCTAATCGGCTGAAGGCAAGAAAGAGGGCTGTCAGTCACCTTGGTTCTATTCGACATATGATGACTGCCCGGATGTTATTGAAGGCAGTAGTTTTCAATGAATCCACCTTATGTACACTGCTGGTTCAAACTTGATATAAGCAAGTCTTACCATCATGTAATATCAGAATTAAAAAAAGTGACTGCCCATGAGCTTTATTATCAATTCGTGCCATCAGCTGATTTTTTTAAAAACGAGGTTCTGTGGCTGATAATAGAACGTAGTTCAAGTCTCGTATGGCACTGCTTATGTGCGATATTTCACAAGATCGACTGCCTGCTTGGCCTCAATCAGTCTTTGGCAGTTGATTATTGACAAGTTAGAAAAGGGACTGCCACTCGACTGGGATTGAGGAAATATAGATTCTTAAGAGTATTATTGTAAACGGCAGTAGCAGAGCAGCCTCGATAAAATAGCTGTTTCAGCATATCTTTTCACAGCCTCAAATTACACGAACAGGCAACATTTCTGTTTAGTTCTGAAATAATCAATTAGCTGATTGAGCCTTTCTGGGGTTGATGAGAGATCCCCTGCTAGGCACTCGATGCATAAATACTCAGATGCCTCGCGCCAGATAAGCTTGCGATAAAGCGCTATCTCATCACTCTTTAAGTTTTTTCCACATCGCATACACTTGTGTTCCATGGCATTCCTCTTGAAACTATGTTGTATATCAACATTAATTCACGATGTAACTGCTTCCTTAATCAGGCGTGCAGTTTTCGCATTATTTTCTCAAATGCGAATTTACACATTTTCAAGCCTCACCCGATACACCCTGCACCCGTGAGCCGCCACTTTCTCAGAGTAACTCTCTGTCTTTACCCCAAGATCCTCATGGGTCAGACAATCATGACAATGAAGCCCCACCCCATTTCTCAGCGGCAGCCCCATATCCCAGAAATGCAGCTCCACATGCGCAGTACTGTCACCAAAGTTAAAGAATCCGACAGCCCACTCATTACCGGTCAGCTGTTTAAGCAGGACAAATGCGTCCGGGCTCCCGTAAGTAGGAAGTTTGTAACATCCCCGGCACTCCGGATCCTGATTTATGGCTATGAGCTCCGGGTTCATGAGCATCTCTTTTGTCTTCTCGCTCATATTGCGAATATCGCAGCCTATAATTAGCGGAGAACTCATCATCGCCCACAGCGCAAAATGTGTCTGATATTCCGTATCCGTGCAGCCGCCTATGGAAGTCTCAGGATTCAGCCCCTTGCCATGCATTCCGACGATCAGGATATCCATATCGTTATAGCATCCTGCGCCGATATAGCTCTGCTTTTCAAGCTGGCTCTGCGCAATGCTCTCGATTGATTTCCAGGAATCCTGGATATCGACGGTCGAGCGGAAGGTGTGCGCTCCTGTGGACCTGATCCAGCTGTGCACGTCATCCCTGCCCCACTGGCACACCGCGAACACAATATCTCTGCCGCAGCTGCGAAGAGCCATGTTCATTCTCCGATACAGCCCCTCCGAGGAGATTGTCGCCGGGTGAAAGCAGTTATCATATTTCAGATAATCGATTCCCCACTCCGCAAACTGCCGGGCATCCTCGAATTCATGCTCAAAACTGCCCGGATACCCGGCACAGGTATGTACTCCGCAGCAGGAATAAATACCGAGCTTCAGCCCTTTTGAGTGGACATAGTCGCTGACAGCCTTCATGCCATGCGGAAACTTATCCGGATCAGGCTGCAAATGTCCCTCGCAGTCACGCTCCCTCGCCCCCCAGCAGTCATCAATGATGATGTACTCATATCCGGCCTTATAGAGACCGGAGTCCACCATCGCGTCAGCTGTGGAGATGATCAGATCCTCCGTGACCTGATCATAAAAAGTGTTCCATGAATTCCACCCCATCGGAGGTGATGTTAAAAAAGTATTAGTGCCCATTTGACGTGACCTCCTTGTTTTTGGTAATCGGGTTTTCGTCATTTGCATGATCCTGCACCTTTTTTCTGTAAGCTGTAGGGCTCTGCTCATAAACTTTCTTGAATGCTTTCGAGAAATTGAGCGGATCCTCGTAACCAATCTGTTCCGCTATTACTTGTATGGGAAGATCCGTCTCTGTGAGCAGTCGTACTCCGTTCCTGAAGCGGCACTGCAGCAGATACTCCTGCGGCGACACTCCAGTGTGTTTCCTGAATATCGTTGCAAAATAGCTTCTCGTAAGTCCTATATACCTGACGATGTCCCCGACCCGTATCGTCGCGTAATTCATATCAATAAAACTGATTGCTTTCTGGACATACACTTCCGGACTGTACATTTTGCGCACAGGAGCGCGCTGGGTCTTCGCCTTGGATGTCTCCATCGCGAGCGCAAGATATTCGAGAAGGATCCCTCTGCGGCGCAGATCATTGATATAATTCATCTCCGGTTTTTCATGCATTTTATACACAAGTTCAAAGAACTCATGCACGTCAGCGGAGGTATCAATGCAGTAAACTCCGTCAATGAATCCGATTTCCTCTGATATTTTCTTCGCGTCATCCCCGCTGTAGGTCACCCAGCAGTATCGCCACGGATTCTCTTTATCAGCCGTATACTGGACTTCCTCGTTGTCCTTGAGAAGGAACATTTGCCCAAAATGCGGATGAAATTCCTTTCCGCCTGCCAGAAGGACGCCCGTTCCGGACAGGACCACGTGAAGATGGTAGCAGTCGCGGACTTCCGGCCCGAAGTTAATCCCGGGATCACATCTCTCCATCCCGCAGGCAACGAGGCATATGTCCCCCTCCTGGTCGTGATCATATTCGAGGCATCTGTAATGTACGTTTCGCTTTACTGTGTCCTTAGCTTTCATATATTTTATCCCCGACTATCATAGGCGGAAGCCCACTGCCTTCAGGCGGCGAACGGTTGACTTGCAGTTTACGTGCGGAATGGCGTTAAAAGCTTTTAAGGCCGAAGTCAGATGCACTTCGGCCTATTTCACTCTGTTGTCAAATTATATCACATGGATGCTCAGTTTTGCAGTCCGGGGGATTTTGTGTTTATCTCTGCCGGTGCTGACCCGGATCCTGCATCATGTCAATGCACTTGGTTTTATTCTGTCGCCAGGACCTCATTCATCATGTCTGCCATAGCCTTGCATACATCTGCCATGCTGGACGGATTCTGCCATGCATCTACGAGACCTGTTGTGAAGCCGCCTTCCCATGCTGTTGTGTATCTTGAAGCCGGATGCTTGATCAGAGTGCCTGTCTCCTCAACTTCAAGGAACGGGGAGATGTCCATTCCTTCAAATGCGTTTACAAATGCATCCGAGCAGCCCTTGTAAGCAGCCATTGTTACACCGAGCTCTGCCTGTTCCTTCTGGCCCTCTTCGGAGCAGAAAGCGGAGATGAGGCTGTAAGCTTCGTCCGGATGTGCTGTCTTGGCAGCTGCTGCCCAGCCGAGACCGTTGTAAAGAGATACGCGCTCGCCTTCGTCGCACTGACCGTTGCCGTTTCCGTCATAGTAAGGAATCTGTGCCCATGCGTAATCAGCGGACTGCTCAGCTGTGTAGAATGTGTTGACCATCCAGGAGCCCTGAAGCATCATGCCTACGATGCCGGACATGAACATGAGGTCAGGATCTGTCTCAGCCATAAGGTTCTGTGCCGGCATGGACGGGAACAGGTTGTCTGCCAGCCATGTCATAGCTTCAATTGTCTTGGGATCATCCATACCGGATGTCTTGTTGTCATCAGAGATGAGCTTGCCGCCGAAACCGTAGATGAGGTTGTACCAGCCGTCCTGGCCATCATTTGTATTCATTGCTGTGCCGTAGATGCCGTCAGCTTCGCCTGCTTCGCGGATCTTGGCAGCTGCTGCCGCATAGTCATCCCATGTCCATGTGTCATCCGGATACTCTACACCATATTTGTCAAATATTGCCTTGTTGTAGATCATAGCGATCGTGTCATGATCCTTCGGAAGCGCGAACTGGTTTCCGTCAAGGTTGTAAATGTCTACGATGCCTTCATAATAATTTGCAAGATCGATTGCGTCGTCAGCTGCGATGTAGTCGTTCAGATTGAGGAGCATGTCAGCTCTCATGTACTTCTGTGCTTCATTGATATGCATCCAGAAGACGTCCGGAAGCTCTCCGCCTGAAGCGCCTGCTTCAAGGAGTGTCCAGTACTCGACCCATGAGATGACGTTGATCTGGACCTTCATGCCTGACTTTGCCGACCATTCATCGGCGATTTTCTGGAGACCTGCCAGCTGGTTGTTGTCCCAAATGGCGACTACAAGAGTGTCGTCGGAAGCCGTGCTGACAGTTGCTGCGCCGCTATCTGCCGGCTGTCCTTCGGGTGCTGCCTGGCTGCCGCCGCATGCGGCGAGTGAAGCCATCATACACATTGCGATAAGAAGTGCAATCAGTTTTTTCATTTTTTAACCTCCCTTATAAGCTGTTTAGTAGCTTGCTGCTGATGTAAGAATCATAGCATTGCCCTCAGGAAAGTACGATAGTGTGCCGTTCTTGTTGCATGGAAAAATGTTCTTTTGTGGAATTTCCTCACGCAAAAAGGACGGCTCAAAAGAACCGTCCGCGAATCGTCATGAAGCTATAATTTTGAAAAGAAGAAGACCCAAGTCAAGAAGGATGACAGGTCTGACAATTTTTGATCCTTTGTTCATCGCAAGACCTGCCCCTATGTAGTTGCCTGCCATGTTGCAGAGCGCGGCGGCAATTCCAAGAGGAATGATAACCTGGCCGTGCAGCAGAAATATCGTGAGGGATGTGATATTGGTCGTCAGGTTGATGACCTTTGTTTGCGCATTCGCTGATGTGATTCCCATTTTGGCAAATACAGTAAACGCGATAATCAGGAACGTCCCTGTCCCCGGCCCGTAAAAACCGTCATAGACTCCTATGATGAAGGCGGCAGCCGCTGCCACAATGAACGTTCTCCGGTTCTCTTCGACCGCTCCGCCTCTGTCTTTAAAGAGGTCCTTATTGAGAACAAAAAAGGCTGCGACAGGGAGCACAATAAACATGACATTTCTCATCACACGGTCGCTCATGCGCATAGAGAGCTGCGCTCCGAGCGAAGAGCCGAGAATGGCGCAGATTACAGCGGGAATCGCAAGCTTAAAATCGACAAGCTTGTGCTTTATGAAACGAAACGTCGCCAAGCTGGTGCCACACGTAGATGACAGCTTGTTCGTGGCTATGCTGTAATGAATGGGAAGCCCTGCGAATAGATACGCCGGAAGAGAAATGAGACCTCCACCGCCGCCGATCGCATCAACCAGACCGGCGATAAATAGCATGGGGCATACGATAAGAAACATTTTGGCGTTAAGCTGCATGGCGGGCTGCTCCTCTTATACGTGAGTATCGGCAGGCGTTATTGCCTGCCGAAAATTGGTTTATGTCATAGCAACATCATGCATTTTAACACTCGGCATACTGTTGTCAAGGTTCTGTGGAAATGCACCTTCTTTTGTACACTTGCGTTGTTGACGAGCTCGAGCTTTTCTATTTTTGCTGTTCTTCCTGACCTCCCCCACACTTCATGATCTCCCCCGTCTTTCCTGACCTGCTTTTACGCGCAAAAAGCTTGTCTTGGGTATATGGCGCGTAAGCCGTCTCGCCTCCCCCGCCTTTCCTGACCTGCTTTTACGCGCGAAAAGCTTGTCTTGCCAAATGGCGCGTAAACACCATACCTAATCACGCAAGTAACCGCACTTACCTGCCAAGCACCTCTTCCAGCGCCTCAAAATCGTTGATCTGAATAATCGGCGGCTTATATGAAATGATTCCCTCTGACTCCAGCTTCCTGAGCTCCCTGTGCAGTGAAGGCCGTGAAACATTCATGCTCATCGCCCAGCTCGTGACCGAGCCCGGGATCCTGATTTCAGCCCTGCCGCTCTGCCTGGACTTAATCAAGAGGTAAAAAGCGGCTTTCTGCGCAATCCCGCTGTAAGAAAGCAGCTCCAGCCGCTGCTGCAGCATATAGCTCGCCGTCGCCAGCTCGGCCATGAAATTTCTCATGATTCGAATATCTTTCTGCATGAGCAGCAAGACATCTTCCCTGCTGAAGATCATAATCGTGGATTCCTCCAGTGACACAATGTCGCAAGGATACTTTTGATTTCGTGCAAATGCAGCCGCCGGCCCAATCATCTCTCCCCTCTTCCGCACGGAAACGTTAATCTGGCTCCCGTTCGGAAACAGCTTTTGTGCCTGCACGCTCCCATCCAAAATCAGACCGATCCTTGCTGCCTCTTCCATCGAATAAAATATCGTCTCACCCTTATCATATGACTGAATACGATGCGGAACAGTTGTCAGGGTCTCGCTCAATTCTTTCTCCGGGACCCCTATAAACAGTACGCTTTTTTCCAGTACAGAGTATTTCATAATTATCTGCCTTTCCAGTAATCTATTTATTAATTATAGGCGTTCTTCACATTCCACACCAAGCGTTCAGGCACCCTCTTCTCTGATTTATCTCAGTTACACTTAACAGGTCAGAGCCCCTCCCCACATGGCTGAAATACGTAGACTTTTCACTTTCATTAGTTTCTTTATTACTTAACTCTGCATTAATTATACAAGAAATCCACGATAATGTATCCACAGATACAGTTTTTACAAATAAAACCCGCTATAATGAACCCATCACAACCAAGGAGGATCAAGCTATGATTCGAAAAATCATCCACATAGATGAAGAAAAATGCAACGGCTGCGGTCTCTGCGCCGAAGCTTGCCACGAAGGAGCGATTGAAATAGTGGACGGCAAAGCAAAACTCACACGGGAGGACTTCTGCGACGGGTTTGGTGACTGTCTGCCGAATTGTCCGACGGGGGCGATTACATTTGAAGAAAGAGAAGCCCCGGCTTATGACGAGGAAGCTGTGAACAGAGCAAAGAAAGACGCTGAAATTAAGAGGAGAGAAAAAATGAGCGAGATGAAGCATGAGCACGGGGCAGCATGTCCCGGATCAAAGATGATGCAGTTCAGACAGAATGACACGGAGAATACTCAGACAAGCCCGGCAAGAGGTGTCTCCCGCCTTGGGCAGTGGCCGTGCCAGATCAAGCTGGTGCCGCCCCGTGCACCGTTCTTCGACGGGGCCAAGTTATTAATTGCGGCTGACTGCACAGCCTACGCATATGCCAATATGCATGAGGATTTCATGAGAGACAAGATCACAATTATCGGGTGCCCGAAACTGGACGCCGTGGATTACACCGACAAGCTGACTGAGATTATCAGGGACAATGATATTAAGAGCGTGACAATCGTTCGCATGGAAGTGCCGTGCTGCGGCGGGCTTCAGCGCGCAGCTGAGAATGCGCTGAGAAGCAGCGGCAAGTTCATTCCGTGGCAGGTTGTGACGATTTCGCGCGACGGAAGAATCTTAGACTAAATGATTGTTTTGAGAGGATGGCGCATAACAGATCACGCCTGACCCATGTATCATAACTATGAATTATTGCTGAAAGTAAATATATAATTAGATGGGTTGGCAAATTGTGCTGCCGCACTAATCACTTAGGGCGACAGCCCTTCTTATTTTAGCTTTGACTTCGGTAAATTATCTGGTTTAAACCTTGTAATCAAGAAGTCGGCAGTCGATTTTGCAGAACAACACACATGTGCAGTGCTGCATAAAGGTCAAATCAAAGCGCATGGGCAGTATCACTGACTCGTTTTTTATTAAATCAGCTTAACACGCCACTGAATTTACAGTGTAGAAGCAGTCACCTTTATTTAGTTTGATGTTCGGTGACCGTATGGTTTACTTATATCAGATTCCTGCCTTCAGTCGATAAAAGGTCATTTCACGGCTAGCAACTGCCCTCAAAATCACCTAGGCAGTCATGAAGCGGCATTTTGACCATAGATGACTGAGAGCCGGCTTTCTTGCATTCAGTGGATTAGAGGTGATTTCACAGAAAGCTACTGCCCTCAAAATCACTCGGGCAGTCATGAAGCGGCGTTTTGAACATAGATGACTGAGAGCCGGCTTTCTTGCATTCAGTGGATTAGATGTGATTTCACAGAAAGCTACTGCACTCAAAATCACCCGGGCAGTCATGAAGCGGCGTTTTGAACTTTGACGACCGCCACCACTCAGCATAAGAGGCTGCCGCAATAGTGCGGCAGCCTCAAGTCCCTTTTATACAAGATTCTCATCCTCGTCGAACACAAGCGGCGCAGGCTCATCCAGCGCGGTGAGCCCCGGATACTTGCCCGCCCTGACATCCTCATAGTAGACTTCGGAGAGCATAATCTGCCCGACATGCAGAGTGTTCTGAATCCGCACGATCCTCGGTCTCTTTTTATCAATCTGATTGGCGGTCAGGATGCACGCCTGTATGGCCTCCTTATCAGTAGCAACCACCGGGGGCATCATACCGGAGCGGATGACTGTGCTCGTGAAGCAATTCGGATAAATCATCTCCGGATCGAGCTTATCGAACATCCGCTTGGTGATGAAGTCGGCGAGCCCCATGCCATTTGCATTACCATGAGAGCAATCCGTCAGATCCAGGAAGCATGTCCGCTTAACCTTAAGCCCGCCTTTCCCGAACTCTGTGGACCACGTCCCTGATATGTTGGGATCCACGCCGGTCCCGCTGTAATTCTTCCCCATGCTGTCCACGATCAGGACATCCGCCTCGCCGACCAGAATACTCGGCATGTTCTTAAATGCAATTTGCAGCAGCTCCGGCTCTCTTTTCATTATCCGGTCTTTAGGAACCGCTTCTATGAGAGCGGTCTCATCGTAAGCATTTTCAATTGTCGGTATTGCAAATAAAATATTCGAATTCTCCAGCACGACCCTGGCATTGGCAGGCAGGTTCCTTGCCATGTTCCCGAGGCCGTCGCTGTGAACGCTCTCCGCACCCTTCTGCTTGCCGAGACCGACGACCATCATTTTGCAAATGCCACTCTCGTAAGTCCCACGGAACGCATTGTGAGGTTTGATGCGGCAGGAGACGATGATTCCATCAGCTTCATGAGCATTCTTATCCTGATAGACAGGCTTGCCGAACTCCGAATATCCAAGGAGTACCGTTTCCATGGACGACCTGACCGGACAGCCCATGGTCTCGGCGGTGATTCCATATCCCTCAAGCAGCTGAGCCTGGCCTTCCGCCGTTGCCCCGCCGTGGCTGCCCATTGCAGGCACAATAAAAGGGTCTGCCCCGCGCTCTTTGCAGAAGTCGACGATGGCGTGTGTGATGGTGTCGACATTTGCAACACCGCGGCTGCCGGCGGTAATCGCGATGCTCATGCCGGGCTTAATCGTATCGGCAATTTCCGGCCGGGATAGTTCTTTCCAGACAATCGACGGGATTTCTGCCGGCTCAATGTGGCTCTTGTCAAATGCCTGCTCCGCCCGGAACATCTCCGGAATCGGGATGCCTTCCAGCATACGTGAAACATTTCCGCCTTTCTTTATCTTCATATAAAGTCTCCTCTTTCAGTCAATATGTGTGTTAATATGTGTGTTTTAAGATCGTCTCAGTGTTCTTTGGGACGTTCCCCCAATTTACTGCAGGAGCTCGTCCAACGCGCGCAGGTCCTCTTCCGTCGTGGACCAGCTCGTTGCGAGTCGAATCACTGAATGTTTGTCATCTATTCTTTCCCAGACATTGAAGGCTACCTCCCTGGCAAGCCTCTCCATCATCTGGTTCTCAAGCACGATGAACTGTTGATTGGTCGGCGAATCAATGTAGAACTCAAGGTCATGTGCTCTGATAATTGATTTCAGCCTCTCCGCCATATCAATGGCATGCTTGCTGATCCTGAAATACAGATCGTCTGTAAAAAGAGTGTCGAACTGGATCCCGAGCACTCTTCCTTTGGCCAGCAGCGCTCCGCGCTTTTTGACCGATGTGAGGAAGTGTTTCGGTTTGTTGCCCCTGGTGAAGACGACCGCCTCGCCGCACAGCGCTCCGACCTTTGTACCGCCGATGTAGAAAACATCACACAGGTCTGCTATATCCTGCAGCGACACGTCGGTATCTCGGCTCATAAGCCCATAGCCGAGACGAGCGCCGTCCATGTAGAGAGGGATATCATACTTGCGACAGACTTCTGAAATCTTCATCAGCTCAGCCTTTGTATAGAGCGTTCCATACTCTGTCGGATGGGAAATATAGACCATACCCGGGAAGGTCATGTGCTCATAGCTTTCATCAGCGTAAAAATCAGCTATATATTTGTTCAGCTCTTCCGTGTTTATCTTCCCATTTTGCTGGCCGATCGTCAGGACCTCATGTCCTGTGTACTCAATCGCTCCGGCTTCATGTACACCAATGTGTCCGCTCTGCGCTGCGACCACGCCCTCATGATCTGCAAGCATAGTTGATATAACAACGGCATTTGTCTGGGTCCCGCCAACAAGGAATTCAACCTGCACGTCTTTTCCAATGGCCTTTTTAATCTTCTCTGCCGCCCTCTCACAGTACACATCGCTGCCGTAGCCGGGACAGCACTCCATGTTCGTCTCCGCGAATCTTTTAAGGATTTCCGGGTGGGCACCGCATATATAGTCGCTCTCAAATGAGATCATCGTATTCCTCCATACTTCCTTTAACAGTTACCTGCCAGATAATCTTATTATGATAACGACATTATATCTGGTCACAATTCTTTTTTAAAGTCAGTATACAAAACTCAGGCTCGCTATCTTCACAAGTCAGTCTATCACCCCCCTTAATCAATTTTATGTAAACCTTTTGTAATCTGAGCAACTATTTTCCCTCATAAGCAAGTTTTAGTTGCCTCTGCCATGAACACAATGAAACTCGCCAGAATCAAAGGCAACCATCACGCCCGGTAAGCAGGATTTCAGTTGCTTCTGCCATAATCCCAATGAAACTCACCAAGATCAAAGGCAACCATCACGCCCGGTAAGCAGGATTTCAGTTGCCTCCGCCATGGGCCCGATAATACTCACCAGGACCAAAGGCAACCATTACACCCAGCAAGCAAGAATTCAGTTGCCTCCGCAAAATTCTCAGCGCACAAATAGTGTCTTCAGAAATAATCTACATGTTCAGCACAAATCAGTTGCCTATACCAGCGCCCATACATTAACATATTCTTATAAATAGTTTGTATGTTTATAATTATCACTCAATTAAGCAAAAAAGGAGGAATGACTATGCGATACATATGCATGATCTGCGGCTACGTCTATGATGATGCCAAGGAAAAAGTGCCGTTCGAATCGCTCCCGGCCTCATGGAAATGTCCGCTGTGCGGCGCAGCTAAATCAGACTTCAAGCCGGAAGAAATCCCGGTAAGCAAGCCGGCAGCGAAAATGAAACCAACTTCAGAAGCAGCAAATGCGGACCCAGCCTTACAACCAGCGAATATAGACCCGGCTTCAGCACCAACAAAGACCGCCTCACCCCCAACAGCCCAAATCAATACCCCTGCACATAAAGATTCAGACCTCAAAAAGCTCTCCCCCGGCCAACTCTCTGCGCTCTGCTCCAACCTCGCGAGAGGCTGCGAGAAGCAGTACAAGCCTGAAGAGGCAGGTCTCTTCAGAGAGCTCGCTGACTATTTTGCTTCTGTCACCCCGGCAATTGATGACGCAAGTGTAGAAAATATAGCCGCTCTTCTGTGGAGCGATATTGACAACTACAGCGGTCTTCGGGCAGCTGCCGATGAGGCCTCAGACCGCGGTGCTGCGCGAGTATGTGTATGGGGAGAAAGAGTGACAAGAATGCTCTCGTCTCTTGTAATCAGATACCTCAATGAAGGCGAAGCATTGCTCGCTGACACAAATATCTGGGTCTGTACCGTCTGTGGATTTGTCTATATCGGAGACGACGCTCCTGAGCTCTGTCCGGTGTGCAAGGTACCGGCCTGGAAATTTGAGAAAATCGAAGGAGGTAAATAATGATGAAGACCTTTGCAGTCAGAAATTTAAAACTGTGCACCAAGGACTGTCTGTGCCTCTATGTATGTCCTTCCGGGGCAACCGATACAGAGAACAGCATCATAGATATAAGTAAGTGTACCGGCTGCGGAGTCTGTGCCGATGCCTGCCCGAGCGGTGCGATCAGCATGGTCCCCTGGTTCTACCCACCGCAGCAGCCGAAAAAAGACTCGGTCTGCGAAGCACTGAACGCTATGGCGCAAAGCAAGATGGACGCTGAAAAGTCGGCTTTGCAAATATCGGCATCCACAAACAAAGACGGTCTCGCCCGCCTTATGAAGGCAGTTGCAAAATCCGAACGGCTCATTGCTGAGGATATCATGCGTGAAGCAGGTTATATGCTTCCTCAGAGCCACAACACGCATATGCTTCTTGAAAATCTCATCAAAAATCCTCCGGAAGGGTTCCCTGTAGAGGCAGCGGAGAAGCTTCTTGCCATGCTTCCGGATAATGAATTATAATTATTAGGGTTTTCCTCATCTACAGGCACATGTGCAGCATGAAACTTTGCAGGAACACGCTCATATAAAGTAGATGTTTGCAAGAATACTCTCAAAAAACTAAGGTGTGAGATTCAACAACCCTCCATCTGATATAATTTCAAGATGACATCTCTTGCGCCAATCCGCCCCATACAAACCGAAAGGAAGCCACTATGACACAGTACGAACGCATGGTCAAAGGCCTGATCTATGATCCCGCTGATCCCGAAATCATGAATGAGCAGGTCCCGTACCAGGACAAGCTCTGGGAATTCAACCAGCTGAAGACATCCGACTACGAAAAAAAGCAGCAGTACATGCACGAGGTCTTTGCCGAGTGCGGCGAGAACTCATACATCGAGCTTCCTTTCCGTGCAAATTGGGGCGGCCACAACCTCCACCTCGGCTCCAATGTGTATGCCAATTTCAACCTGACTCTGGTCGATGACGGCCACATATATGTCGGGGACAAGGTCATGTTTGGCCCGAATGTCACGATCACAACTGCCAACCACCCGATCGACCCTGAGCTCCGCGGCCGCGGGCTCCAGTACAACAAAGATGTCTACATCGGTGAAAATGCCTGGATATGCGCGGGCGTCATCATCCTGCCCGGTGTCAAAATTGGTAAGAACACAGTAATCGGTGCAGGCAGCATCGTCACTAAAAATATCCCGGACAACGTGGTGGCGGTCGGAAATCCATGCCGTGTACTCCGCGAAGTATCTGAGCATGATCGTGAGTATTTCTATAAGAACGAGCGTGTAGACTGGGAAAATCTGACGTAATATTCAGTTGCATATTATCTACGAACAGCCGGCTCTCGCCGGCTGTCCTTGCTCATATATGGATCACATTGGCGGAAACTAGAAGGAGGCAGTCTCAATCCGTCATTTAAAGAGTTGCACTAGGTCCCCAATGTGGAATCCCACTTATCCTTGAGCCGCCATCCCCAAATGGCTGACTTCACACAAGAATGCATTTTCGATTGCAAGACTAATCCCAAGATTCATGTCAGTGACGGCTGGCAAAGTCCTAAGTTCATGCCTCACATCAATACCTTCACCTGACGCACTCTTTCCCTCACAAAGTCAGCCCACACTGTCTCATCAAGATAAGGCTGAGACTCGTGTGTATAGGTACCTGCCCTGTCCATAATCTCAATCTGATTCGGATGGGACGGAAGGGCAATGTCGACATGGATTCCTGCCACCTTGTCCGCGTCCGCGAAGAATCGGTCGCGAAGATCCGGTGTCAGATACTTTGAGGTGGAATAATATTCGTCGTTCATTGTATTTGCACCTACACCACCATGCATGGCCACCGTATAAACATCACCTGTCACCGGATTCTTCTCCTCCCAGAAGAAACTTGTGCAGCCGATCGTGTGGCCGGGGGTCAGCATCGTGCGGATGCTTATGTTTCCGAGCTCGATGCGGGTGTCATCGTCATAGAAGAAATCAAACTTGTCGATGTGCTGTACATGTGATCCCGAATCCGGAATATATGTCTCCTCCTCGCACGCTTCAATGAAAGCCGCGTCCTCTTTCGAGATGTAGAGCGGAGCGCCTGTCAGCTGCTTCATGGCCATTGCTGCGCCCATGTGATCAAAATGCGCGTGGCTGATTAGGATCTTCTTGATATCCGTCGGCTTGTATCCGAGCTGATAAATCGAATCGACCAGCAGATAGACAGATTCCGGAATTGCCGTGTCAATAAGAATCAGCCCGTCGCCTGTGTCAATCAGGTAGGCTCCGACCCATTTTTGTCCCGACACATAGTAGGTCTGCGGTGATACCTGGAACGGCTTTACAGCAATCGTCCAGGGCTCACTTACAAGTGTTTCAACAGGGTGCGGAAGTGCCTTTGAACATCTGAATGCCATAGTTACCTCTCTTTCTATCAGGCTTTCTTTCCCTTAATTTTTGAAAATACAGCCTTCAGTATCGGTGAGAACACGCACGCTATACCAATGATCATGAAGATACAGGACAGCGGTCTTGTAAAGAATGTTGAAATGGTTCCTGTGTTCTGGAAGGCTTTCAGCATGTTGCTCTCAAGTGTCGGGCCAAGAATAAATGCCAGAATCAGCGGAGACTGCGGAAGTCCGCCGAAGGACATGATGAGACCGACGATGCAGAAGAAAATCATCATTCCACATTTGTAAAGGCTTGAAGAGTCTACGTAAGCGCTGATCAGAGAAATCACGATAAGGGCCGGATACATGAAGTGATACGGAACCTTAAGAATCAGCGGGAAAACTCTCATGCCGAGTGCCTGCAGTACGAAGCACACCAGCGCGCAGATCGCAACTGTCGTGAACATGAGGTAGACAATATCGCCGGAGTTCCTGAAGACCATCGGGCCCATCTCAAGACCGTGGATGGTCAGAGCACCGATGAGAAGCGCTGTAGCCGAGTCGCCCGGGATACCGAGAGCTGCCATCGGAATCATTGCGCCGCCGATGGACGCATTGTTCGAGCACTCGGATGCCCACACACCTTCCGGATTGCCGGTACCGAACGTCTCAGGATGCTTGGAGTTGTTCTTTGCGACTGAGTAAGCGACCAGATTCGAGAGACCTGCGCCCATGCCGGGCAGGAAACCGATGCCGAGACCGATCAGGAAAGAACGAATAATGTTGACAATATTTTCCATGATGTCGGACATCTTAATGCCGATGCCCTTGATCATTCCTGTGTCGACTTCCGGAAGCGGATCAAAGCCCTTGGCATGTGCTTCAACCATCGCTGCGACACCGAAAATACCAATCAGAACAGTGGTCATACCCAGACCGCCCATGAGGTACATATTGTCAAATGTAAAACGTGCCTGCGCGTCAATCGGTGAAAAGCCGACGGATGCGAAGAGGAGGCCGATGCATGCGCTGGTCAGACCCTTCAGCATGTTGCCCTTAGAGATTGCCAGGACCATTGTTATGGCTACGAAGCAGAGTCCGAAGTATTCCCACGGGCCGATTGCAAATGCAATATCCGCCACAGTCTGAGCCAAAAACGCGCCTGCGATCGCGCTGCCCGCCGTACCTATACAGGAGGCGACCATACCGATTGCAAGTGCCCTGCCAGCCTGCCCTTTTTTAGCCATCGGATGACCGTCAAAGCATGTTGCGACAGATGACGGAGAACCCGGAATACCGAGAAGAACGGATCCGATGAAACCGCCGGAGCATCCGCCGATCCACAGCGACAGAAGGAATACGATTGCCGGTCCGGTCTGCATGCCAAAAGTCAGCGGCATGAAAAGCATAACTGCCATGGTTCCGTTGAGGCCGGGGATTGCGCCGAAGATCATACCGATTACGTTGCCGGCCAGAAGGAGAACGAGGGAGAGTGGATTTGTAATCTGAGTAATTATATAAGATGCATATTGTGCCATGTCTTCTCTCCTCCCTTAACCGAAAAGCTCGCCGGCCGGAAGCTGATAACCGAAGGCCAGGACGTATACAAGATAGATAACAGCTGTGACAGCCACTGCGAAAAGGATGCGCTGCCAGAGCTTGGTCTCATAGCCATTTGCATACCATGTGCAGAGACCATACAGGAAAATGGGAGTTGCGATGAAATATCCTACGAATTTCATTGCAAGTACATAGGCCATAAGAGCAAGAAGATTGATGCCCAGGCGGATCCAGCCTGCTTTTACCATGTAGACCTTCTCCTCTTCTGTCTTCTTCATCCCCTCAATAAAGATGCCCGCGCCGCAGATAATGAAGCCGATCGCAGCCAGTCCGGGCAGGGCTTTCGGTCCCGGGTAAGCCAGTGTGAATGGGACCTTAAAAGAACTAATCATGACAAATACGAACACACCGAGGATAACGATCAGTGCGCCGACGATCTGATCACGTGATAATTTCATCTTTTTACCTCCGGAGGCGGATGTTGCCACCCGCCTCCAAAATTTAAATCTTATGCAGAATCATTCCAGTTACTGAGCAAGACCAAGCTCATCAACAAGGCCGTTGATCATTTCTTTCTGAGCTTCGAGCTGCTTGATGCCTTCTTCCTGATCGTAGAAGACCATGGCCATGCCGGCCGGCTCAAGAACTTCGTTAACTGCGTCAGCCTGTGCAGCTGCTGCAAATGCGTCATACAGACCCTTTGCAACGCCCGCATCCATATCCTTCGGGCCAGCGATGATTGTAAGAGTCGTGAAGTTTACATCATAGCCGAGCTCGTCAAATGACGGAAGATCCGGAAGAACTGTTGACTTAGCGCCCTCTTCGCCGTTGGATACAACTGCGAGGCCGTGAGCCTTGCCGGACTCGACGTACTGAGCTGCCTGGTTAACATTAACGATGCAAGCGTCGATTGTGTTGCCTACGAGAGCTGTAAGCTTCTCTGTGTCGGAACCTGCTTCGACGAATTTTGCCTGGATGCCTGTAGCCTTAGCCATCAGACCGGAAACGATGTGCATGGAGCCGCCTGTCTGAACGCCGATCTTGATCTCATTGTTCTTGCCGTACTCGATGAACTTGTCAAGTGTGTCCAGATCGGACTCGCCGTTTGTTACGAGGCAGTACTGAGCCTTCTCTGTGCCCTGTGCAATGCCGATGACTGTGAAGTCATCAAGAATGTCATGATCATAAACGCCTGTAGCTGTCGCGATCAGCATGGAAGTGTGATACTGAAGAATTGTGGAGCCATCGCCCTTGGCGCTGCGAACTGTCTCCATCGCTACGACGCCGTTGCCGTCCATGTTGTTGACAACTGTCATGTTGGAGCCGGTGTCGGCTGTGATCTGCTGTGTGAGCGCTCTTGCCATAACGTCTGTACCGCCGCCTGCCTTGGCCGGTACCTGAACAGTGATGTTCTTCGGAAGGGCTGCCGCTGCAACGTCTGCTGTTGCTGCTGCGCCGGATTCAGCTGTGTCAGCGCCGCCAGCCGGTGCTGCGCTGCCTGATGAGGATGATGAGCCGCATCCCATCATGGAACATACTGTCATAAGTGCTGCAAGTCCCAGTGCAATTCTCTTCTTCATGTTTTTCCTCCTTAATAAGTGAATAAGAATTGAGCTTGTCTTCAAGTTGTCTTTATTATAAAATAGTAATTGACTTAGCACAAATTAGAGTATTTAATGTTATGACTTAATATAATTAAGTCTATATTGCGCAGTAAGGGGCTGATATCACTTAATATATTTGAGTCTATTTAGCGTAGTGATGGGCTCACAATACACTGGAGTCAGCTAAGACCATTGCTGTTAGTGCTTTGTCCACGGAGTATAGGGACGAGGGAGCTATGACACTCGTGCTTTATCCGCGGAGCATTGTGGCGAGGTGTCTTTGGTACTCGTGCTTCATTTAGACAGATTTTCACATTATATACGGAAGGGTAATTATATGGATCTATCACAGCTTGAGAATATAATTGCAATCGCAGAGGAGAAAAACATAGCAAGGGCAGCCGAGCGAAAATTTCTCACCCAGTCTGCCCTGAATCAGCAGCTGCTTCGGCTCGAAAAGGAGCTTGGCACGCCGTTATTTGAAAGAAAATACCACTCGCTGGAACTGACTCCGGCGGGAAATGCATATATAATGACTGCGCGCGAGATGCTGAAGATGAAGGATGACACATACAAAATCATTCAGGACATCGCACGTAACGATGCTGGTGAGATTTCGATTGCCTTTACACCGGAAAAAGGCGCGATCTTCTTCGCGGATGTCTATTCTGCCTTTCGTGAGAAGTATCCCAAATTCACTTTCCGGACTTACGAAGCCAGAGTTCCGAGAATTATGCAGCTGCTCCTCAAGCAGGAAATCACCTACGGCCTCATCACCTATTCCGAGCACAACATAAAGGAGAGCCGGCTGGACTATATCGATCTCGCACGTGAATACCTCATTCTGGCAATGCCCGCCTCACATCCTCTGGCCTACCTGGCTCGTGAGAGCGAGGACGAGCTCCCATCGATCGACATGTCATTCCTTGCAGATGAGCAGTACATTCTGGCATCGAAGAATACTAACATTCGATCAATGATCGATTATATTCTTAATACACATAACATTAGTCCTAATATTCTGATCGAGACCGGCTCCTCCATCACCCAGTTCAATATGGTGCGGAACGGGCTGGGAATTGCTTTCCTTCCCCAGTCCTACGCAACACCTACGGACGGAATCGTCTATTTTCTGCCTGAACCCCATCAGTCATGGATGAGGGCGCTTGCCTACAAGAAGGGGACTTATGTCTCGAAGGCGGAGAAGTATCTTATTGAATTGTTCAAGGAGCTGATTTGAGAAATGAAACGAGGCTTTATGGCTGTCCGGGTGGCGGGCAGTCGCGTTCTATAAAATCAGCTCTAATCTACTGAATGCAAAAATGCAGGCTGGCAGTCGTATCAGGGCAAAACGGTGCCTCATGACTGCCCAGATGATTTTGTGGGCAGTCGTGTTCTATAAAATCAGCTCTAATCTACTGAATGCAAAAATGCAGGCTGGCAGTCGTATCAGGGCAAATCGGCGTCTCATGACTGCCAAGATGGTAAGGAGGGCAGTCGCAAACAAAGAAATCAGCTTAATCGACTTAAGGCAAGAAAAAAGGCGGGCAGTCATCTTAGGTCAGTACGGCGGTCGATGACTGCCCGGGTGATATAAACGGCAGTAGACATACGCGAAATCACCTTTTGCTGACTGCTGGTCAAAATCTCATATTAGAATGTCTTACCATCACCTATTATCAAAATCAGCATAAGTGACTGATTATGGGTCATAAAATTAGTATCGTCGGCAGTAGACTTAGCTAAAAGCGATCTGTAGTGACTGCCTGAGGTATTAGATTTAACCTTCTTATGGCACTGCACATGTGCATTATTTTGCAAGATCGACTGCTGGCTTATTGATTGCAAGATTTTGGCAGTTGTACATAGTGTTAGCGTCGGAAGATTTCAATCTTCAACACAGGATTTTCGTGACGTAAGTCTATGAGGCATGTGTAAAACAAACCCAAAACCAGATGCTTCATAAAATCGGAGGCTGCCACACAAATAATCCTTCCGATCCGGCAAGCTTGATAAAGAGATTGAGAAGCCTTTCACCCGGATTAAATACCGTCATATTAGTATCGCCCTTATCAAGTGAAGCAAGCGTGTCTGATTCTGGGAAAAGCACATAGACGGTGGAATTATCGTCCTTCGTTATGATGGCTTCAAGTTCATCAGGAATGGGATTGTCCTCCCAGCTCTCACCAAAATCGCAGGACACGCGTATGTCAACATAGCAGTTCAGCTTCAGAAATATATTCAAGAAGCTTCGAAGCAGGTGGCTTTTCTGGGGCTCCTTGAGATAGAATTGCTCAACCGCACCATACTGTCCGGGAGAATATGCCGGCACCTGCTCCGGAAGTATGTCGATGATCCAATAGGGTTTGTTCAATAATTCTTCAATCATGCTAATCTTTTCTCCGTGGCAACACTGTACGTGTGAAATCAATCAATCGAGCAAACCAGCTCAAAGCCGGAGTTTACTGACATCCGGAACCCATATGAGCCTCTCGGCAGCTTGATCCTTATATCCTTCTTGTCAACATCTGTGCCGGTCTCTGTGTAGACCACCTCGTCAGCCTCGTTCACAATTTCAAATGTAAGCGGCTCATCAGCCTTTATCATAAGGTTCAGATAGTAGTTATCCGGATATTTCACATCGAAGTCTACCCAGCGATTCTCGACAATCGGTTCAAATACCTCGTCCGCCTGCTGCTGAGTATAGAAGTTAGGTCTCATATCATCCAGTATGATATTCGATGCTGCACCTATAAAGATGCAGGCAAAAAAGATTCCGAGGATCAGACTATCGTGGCGCAGCTTCTGTCCGGGTTCGGTCCTTCTCATGATGAAAGCACCCCGAAGAAGCAGTCCGCTCTCGATGATGAGAGTGAAGAGCTGCATGAGACGCGGAAGGTTGGGCGCTGTGATCACTCTGAACGCTTCAATAATCGCCATTATTCCAAAAAGCACGCCAAGGATTGTTGCAAATCTGGTCCATCGCCCCGTCATCTCTCTCAGCGATTCTCTGTCTGTGAAGATCTCATAAGCTTCATCCGGCAGCGCCGGATCGTAGAGCTTCTTCAGATAGTGCCATCCATTGAATGTTGAATTGACATATTCCCAGCCCTGCTCGCGGAAGATTTCGATGTAGCGGGCCATGTCATCGATTTTCTGATAATCCAGCTGATAGCGGTAGCGGATATCGGGGTTCTTTACGAATTTGCTGTGGAAGCATCCGCCTCGAACAAGCTGCCACCCTTCGTCGGACATTTTGTTCAAATCTTCAACTTCCTGCATGTAATTCCATGCCGAGTACATTCTGAAAGATCTTTTGTATGTTGCTGACATTTGTCACACCTCCTCTGCGTTCTCAAGCATTCTTCGCAGCCTGCTGATTTCTGCTCTGAGAGCTTCCCTTCCCGTGTCGGTCAACTGATAAAGTCTGCGCCGCTCAGCCCCTTCAGTGGACATGATCTCTTTGATCCATCCTTTTTTCATCATGTTGCTGGTGGCTCCATACATTGTTCCAGATCCTATGGTGACGTCACCTCGCGAGAGCTTTTCGGTCATCTGCATGATGCCGTAGCCGTGGTTCGCGCCTTTGGCCAGGCAGAGCAGTATATAGTAATAGCTCTCTGACATTGGTTCACTTTTTTTCATATATCGCCTCCTGATGTATCGCCAGTTGATATGTCGTGATATGATATGTCGTCTGACGAGTATATCGTAACACGACATATGTCGGGTGTCAACATAGTTTTGCGAGTTTATAATATTTTTATAATCGTGGGGATTTGTTTTATTTCTGAGGAGTTTCATTGTTTCAAAGGCAGAGGCAACTGAAATCCTGCTTCCAAGGTCATATGGTTGCCTTTGACCTTGGTGAGTTTCATCGGGTCGACGGCAGAGGCAACTGAATTCCTGCATCCGAGGTCATATGGTTGCCTTTGATCCTGGTGAGTTTCATCGGGTCGATGGCAGAGGCAACTGAATTCCTGCATCCAATGTCATATGGTTGCCTTTGACCAAATCGAGCTTCATCGGGTCGACGGCAGAGGCAGCAAAAACAAGGAAAAATCCAAGTAATGTCTGCCTCCCGGAAACAAGCAAGATAGGTTCACGCCAATTCATATCAATGACAAGACGGCTTCCTGATAATTTACATCAAAGAATTAAATTGTTTACATAAAAACCTACAGAAGAATGAAAAATGTTGCGAAAACAACACTTTTTTAACCTGATTTATGGCATAATAATAAGCAAGTATGACTATTGGATAATCGAATGAGCAACTGAGTATTACACCTGTTTCATAGGGCTGCAAGCATGATGATAAATGCCTGAACTCTATGACAGATGATACCATTAGAACCAAAATCCAGGACCAACCCTCTAATAAGGATCAAATCCCGGATTTATTTATAATCAAAAAACCTGAATCCCAGACAAGATGACTATCGAAAGGAGGATGAGAAATGGGATATGTCATATCCAGGACCGGCTTCGAGAGCGTGATCGAGAAGCTTGGCCAGCAGTACCGGCTGTACGCGCCGGTACGTAAAGTCGGAGAAGGACGCTACACCGATGTGGATGTAGTGAGATATGATTTTGTCACGAAGTTCGATGAAATCGAGCTCGAAGCAAAATCGGACTATGCGTTCAAGGAGCTCCTTACCCCGCTGTCACAGACCCTGTTCTTCTTCACAGAAAATGAGGTAAAGGAAGCCGACTTCGATGACCGCGACGTCATCATCTTCCTCAGAAGCTGTGACATGCACGCGGTAAAGAGACTGGACGCCATCTATCTCGAGAACAAGTTCGCGGATCCGTTCTACGAGAGGATTAGAAAAAGAGTCAAGTTCGCGCTCATCGGCTGCGCGCACTCTTACGAGGATTGCTTCTGCGTCGACATGGGCACGAACCGCACGACCGAGGGCTACCTGTTCTCGATTGACGTGGCGGGCGATGAGATTAAGAGTGATGTAGCATGTCCGGACGTGGCTGCGCTATTTGAAGCTGCCGATGCGAAGGCTGAGGAAGTAGTGCCGGCATATGTGACAGAAAATGAAGTCCGTGTGACAGTTCCGGAGAAAGTTCCGAATGAGATCTACAAGCACGGCATGTGGGATGAATACACAGCACGCTGCATTAACTGCGGTCGCTGCAACTTCGTATGTCCGACCTGCACCTGCTACACAATGCAGGACGTCTTCTACACAGACAACGGCAAGGTTGGTGAGCGCCGCCGCGTCGGTGCCTCCTGTATGGTAGACGGTTATACAAATGTAGCCGGCGGCGGACAGTACAGAAGAACCAACGGTGAGAGAATGCGCTTCAAAGTTCTCCACAAAGTCTATGATTTCAGAAAACGCTTCGGCTATGACATGTGTGTCGGCTGCGGACGGTGCGATATGGTTTGTCCGGAGTATATTTCATTTGCCAACTGCATCAACAAGCTGAACGATGCCGTAAACGAATTGGAAGGAGGTGCTTCAAAATGACAGCCAATAATCCCTACGTACCATTCCCTTCCAAAATCAAAGAAATCATTAAGCACACAGAGAAGGAATGGACCTTCAGAATGCAGTATACCGGCGACGTGAAGCCCGGTCAGTTCTATGAGGTCTCTGTTCCGAAATACGGTGAGGCTCCCATTTCCGTCAGCGGCATCGGCGAGGATTTTGTCGACCTGACCATCCGCCGCGTAGGGCGCGTCACCGATGAAGTATTCAAGCTGAACGCGGGCGACACCATCCTGCTCAGAGGCCCGTACGGCAACGGTTTCGACACATCTCTTTATGCAAATGGTGAAGTAATCGTCGTCGCAGGCGGCACCGGCGTTTCCCCGGTCAGAGGCGTTATTGAGGCACTGGCCCACACAGTTGACGCCAAAGACAAGCACGTTATCGTCGGATTCAAGAGCCCCGGAGACATGCTCTTCAGGGACGACCTTAAACGCTGGGCAGACCAGCTCGACCTCATCCTCACAGTTGACGGCGCGCCGGAAGGCTATGAGGGCAACATCGGTCTCGTAACAAAATATATCCCGGACGTTCCGATCCGCGACGTCAAGACTGCGCAGGCAGTTGTTGTCGGACCTCCGGCAATGATGAGATTCTCCGTCATGGGCCTTCTCCAGAAGGGCTTCGAGGAGAAGAACATCTGGGTATCTCAGGAACGCAAGATGTGCTGCGGTCTGGGCAAATGCGGCCACTGCCGCATCGGCTCCACCTACGTATGTCTGGACGGACCGGTCTTCAACTATGTCGATAGTAAAGACATGATCGATTAAGGGGGTACGGAAATGGCAAGAGATATAAATACAAAAAAGCTTAAGAAAAACGCGTTTCGCTACTCCAAAGTCAGAGGCGAGACGGCGAGCAGAATCCGTATTCCGGGCGGCGTGATCAATGCGAAGAGTATGGCCAAGATTGCTGAGGTTGCCGAGACCTACGGCAACGGCACGATCTTTGTGACCAACCGCCAGGGCGTCGAGCTCCCGGGCATTGCGCTTGAAGATATGCCGGTAGTCAACAAGGCCATCCAGTCGATCATCGACGACTCCGGTGTCAATCAGGAAGAGCGCGACAAGGGCTATCCGGCATCCGGAACAAGAAACGTGGTCGCATGTCCGGGGTCCAGGCTGTGTCCGTTCGGGTGCTATGACACGACGGAATTTGCACGCAAAATGGATAAGATGATCTTCCCGAACAACCTTCATGTAAAAATCGCTTTCACAGGATGTTCAAATGACTGCGGCAAAGTCCGCATGGACGACTTCGGAATCATCGGAATGACCGAGCCACAGTATGACCCGAATCGCTGCGTGGGCTGCGAGCAGTGCATCAAGTACTGTAACATCCGTTCCGTCGGAGCGCTGTCTCTGGTCAACGGCAAGGTCGTGCGCGACACTGACCTCTGCATCGGCTGCGGCGTCTGCGTAGCTTACTGCCCGACAAGAGCATGGACCAGAAGCAAGGAGCATTACTTCAGACTTGTTCTTCTCGGCAGAACAGGCAAGAAGAATCCAAGACTTGCTGAGGACTTCATCAAGTGGGCGGACGAGCAAAGCATCATGGATATCGTGAAGAATGCCTACGCATATGTCGAAGAGTACATCGACCCGAACGCATACGAGGGCAAGGAGCATATCGGCTACATCGTCGACAGGACTGGATTTGATGAATTCTTCAAGTGGATCATGAAAGACGTCAAGCTCAATGACAAGGCTGAAGTTGCGCATCGTATCTACTGGGGTGGAAAACATTACGACAGGAGCAATAATCTTAAATGATAAAAACCACGACCCGCACGACTGACATTGTATTATGCGGAATGTTTGTCGCACTGATGGCAGTCGGAGCATTTATAAAAATCATGTTACCCCTTGGCCTGTTTCAGGTCACATTTTCACTGCAGTTCTTTTTCGCGCTCCTGGCAGGTTTCCTGCTGGGAGCCGAAAGAGGCTGTATGTCAGTGATCGTGTATCTGATTACAGGTCTTATCGGCATACCGATATTTGCCCATGGAGGCGGGATCGGGTATCTGCTGAAGCCGACATTTGGTTTCCTTATCGGATTTGCAGCGGCAGCGGCGGTCTGCGGATATGTTGCGAAGAAGATGGGGGCGTCGGGCTTTTGGGCGTATTTATTTGCAGCATTTTGCGGAGAAATGGTTTACTATGCGTGCGGACTCATTTATTATTTCTTTATGTTCAACTTTGTGGTCGGCAGAGACGTCGGCATAGGATTGGCCGAGCTCATGTCGGTGTGGTTCCTTTCCACCGTCATACCGGATTTCGTGCTGTGCGTCATGGCAGCGATGGTGACGGTGAGGCTGAAGGTCGTGTTCGGAAGGTGATAGACACGGCGGCGGGACATTAAGCCTTGTTTGACAGGTGATAGGCATGGCGGTCAGGCATTAAGCCTAGTTCGGCAGGTAAAGAGGTACAATGAGTTATTTTCCGTTTTTTACAGATATTTCCGATAAAACATTTTTGATTATCGGCGGTGGCAATGTCGCCGCCGATAAAATTTTGCGCTTAAAGCGGTTTACTGATAGAATAATAGTGGTTGCGCCGGAGACTGAGATTGAGGGTGTGCGGGTCGTTCGAAAAGAATATGACAGCGGAGATCTCGCGCTCGGCGATTACGTCGTGGCGGCTGTAGGGGAGCGGGAGATCGATCGGCAGATCGCGCGGGACTGCCGTGCGGCAGGGATCCCGGTCAATGTCGTCGATGATATTGAATACTGTGACTTCATTTTTCCATCGATCGTGAAGAAAGGGAAGCTCACGGTCGCAATCTCGACCTCTGGTAGTTCTCCTCTCTATGCGAGGATGCTCCGTCAGCAGCTTGAAGAGATGCTGCCGGAGAATATTGAGCAGGTGCTCGATGAGATGCAGGAGCTGCGGGAACGGACGGCCGAAGAGGTGGCGGATCAGAAGGAGCGGGCGCGGATTTACAGGGAAGCTTTGCTCGACAAAGTTGCAAAAGGTCCCGTCTAACGCTTTAAATTTCAAAGTAAAGAGGCATATAACACGCTCACGTGTACGTTTTTCCGTTGGGCGACAGTAGGAAGCATGAATTGCCTCTTATGAACTGTCTAAACTGTATTTGCCTAACAGTTCATAACCTTCTTTTTCATTTTCTACTGTCAAATCAACATAAAATAACAGTACAAAAATCAAAAGCTACTCCGCATACGGTCATTTTAATAGATGATTTTTCTGAACTGACAGTAGAGAAAGTAAGAAGCTTCTGTGAACACTGCAACTTTATTATCTTTTCACGGTTTGATGACAGTCGAATCCGAAAAAACAGCTCAAGCTACTGCAATTTTAACGGGAAAGCACTTTATAATGGCAGTAGTAAAGATCATTTCTTGATTCTATACTGTCACAGCCATGAAAACGGCAGTTAAACGACAGTAGCAAGAATCATTTCTGAATCCGCTACTGTCAGAGCAATAAAGCAGTTGAAATATTTCCCCTCCGTGTCCTTGACAAGGGGAGGGGGTCAAGTAGAATACAGACACACAACACTCGTGGACGAGGATTAAGGCAGACTCTCGCCCCATATCGTATAAAACAATGAGACATATAACAATTGCGGGACGCGGGTCAAAGCTGGCCATGGTCCAGAATGAAATTGTAAAAGGGATACTTGAAAATGAGGGTTACCAGGTCTCTATCCTTACCGTATCTACAAAGGGTGACCGGGATAAGAAGACAGCTGTGACACAGCTCGGCGGCAATGGTCCATTTGTGAGGGATGTCGAGCAGGCGCTTCTCGATGGTAAGGCGGACGTTGCGGTTCACTGCGTGAAGGACCTGCCTTACGATGGGGCGGACGGCCTTGTAATTGCGGGCATTCTGGATGAGGCTGACCCGGGGGATGTGCTTCTTATGAAGAAGGGCATGATTGGGAACCTGAGGTTGAACGGGTATGTTGGTTCAGCAGAAGGTGAAACCGAAAACCGACTGCTACAACCTGTCTGTTCCGATTCAATAAGAAGTAAAACCGAAAAACGGCTCTTACAATCGGACTGTTCCTGTTCAACAAGCATAAACACTGAAAACTGTGCCGAAAAAACGTGTAACGAAGAAAACATAGAGCGCAAAGATCTCATTATAGGCACCGGCAGCCCCAGACGGCGGGTGCAGCTCATGCGTCTTTTTTCAAATATCTCCTGCACCGACATCCGCGGTAACATCACCACCCGAATGGATAAGCTTCGGGACGGACAGTACGATGGAATTGTTCTTGCCAGGGCTGGGCTTGATCGGATTGGGGCGGGGCTTTCGGAGTTCGACGTGGTTGCATTTGCACCTCATGAAATGATACCCGCAGTCGGGCAGGGACTCTTGGCAGTTCAGTGCAGGGAAGAGGACACGGAGATGAGAGACCTGCTCTTTGGGCTGTCCCCAGCCAGGGCCTATCTGCGATTTATGATTGAGAGAGAAATATTCTGCCGCTATCGGCTGAGCTGCCGCGACGCGGTGGGTGTGTACGCGAATATTGATGAAGAAGCGTTGAAAACGGACGTATTGTTATTGGCAGAACCAATTAGTGAATCTGATGATGATTCGACAGATTGAAAGGGTTGGGGAGGAAGTTGAGCCGTGCCGCATGGGAATGGAGACTCGTTTAATATCAGAAAAAAAGCATATATAATCGGAGCCGGACCTTCCGCAGAGCTCATCACCGCGGAGGGTCTTGCCATTTTAAAAAGAGCCGATGTGATCATCTACGACCGGCTTCTCGACGAAAAGCTCCTGCTTGAGGCCAGGGATGGGGCGATTTTGGTGCCGGTGGGAAAGAGGTATCACAGGCATCTGAAATCCCAGGAGGAGATTAACGCTCTGTTGGTGGAGTATGCAAATGAATACCCCCTCGTTGTCCGTCTCAAAGGCGGCGACCCCTTTGTATTCGGCAGAGGAGGTGAGGAAGTCGCGGCTCTTCGGGAGGCAGGCATCGACGCAGAAGTGATTCCGGGTGTCAGCACAGCTGTGGCAGCGGCCGAGATCCTCGGAATCCCGGTAACCCACAGGGGCAGTGCCTCGTCCTTTACAGTGGTCACCGGCCACGGAGCGCAGGAGACCGCTGAGGATTTTTCTGATTTGGTACGGCTGAAGGGCACGCTCGTGTTTATGATGGCGTGGCATAAGATCACTAACATTGCGGCAGGACTTATGGCTGCAGGCAAACCTGCGGACACGCCCTGCGCGATCGTCTCGAGCGCAAAGAGACCGGGGCAGAAGAGGGTGACGGATGAGCTGGGGAACATTTGCAACAGGATCGGTGAGACGACATCACCGGCGGTCTTCATCGTAGGCGATGTGGCAAGGCTTGATTTCTCTTCGAAGGATAAGGGCAGGCTTTGCGGAAAGAATTATCTTGTCGTCGGGACCAAGGGGTTCGTTCGGAAGATGTGCGGGATGCTGACGGATGCGGGAGCGCACGGGACGCCGCTGGTGAGTCTCGTTGTGCGCGCTCATGCTGAGAATATTCCTGAGGATTTTTCGAATGTGGGCTGGCTCGTTTTTACCAGCGCGAACGGTGTGAAGATCTTTTTCGAGGAGCTAGCGTTGCGCAGGATAGACGTGAGAAGTCTGGCTCATGTGAAAGTAGCCTGCATCGGGGAGGCGACGGCGGAGGAGCTGGCTGGACATGGCGTGTTTGCGGATCTGGTGCCGGGCGAGTACACATCGAAAGCACTGGGGGAGGCGCTGATTGATGTGTATCGGACTCAGGATGGTGAGAACACCGGGTGCGATGAAAATTGTCTGCCGACGCAGAACGACGTGTATCGGGAAGAGTCTGGTCAGCAAAAGAAGAACGATGAGCATCGGGAAGAGTCCAGCCTGCCGAAGCAGAACAATGTGCAGCTTGCTGCGGACGGAAAAGTACTTATGCTCAGAGCAGCGGAGGCAAGCCCCATACTAGGTCAAATGCTGAGAGAGCATGAAATAGACTGTGAGGAAAGAGCTATTTACAGTCTTGAAAGAGGGACGATTATCCCTGAACTAAGAGAGTATCCTTTCGATGCAATCATATTTGCAAGCGCAGGCGGAGTGAGGGCATGTTATGAGATGCTGAACGATGCAGGCGAATGGGATGCCGTGTCGGATGTGCAGGCGGTGTGCATTGGGGAGAGTACTGCATCGGCATGGAGAAAATTGACAGGGAAAGAGCCGGTCGTGGCGGCGGTGAGTACGGCTGAAGGGATAATGGAAACACTTGTGGAAGTAAGTGCGAGAGGTGAATAGGTATGTATACGGCAGATGAAAAAAGATATGAAACAATGAAGTATAATCGTTGCGGCAATAGCGGACTCCTGCTTCCCGGAGTATCACTCGGTTTATGGCACAACTTCGGGGACACAGCATCCTATGCCAATATGGAGAAGATCTGCCGCACAGCCTTCGACCACGGCATCACACATTTTGATCTGGCCAATAATTACGGACCGGAACCCGGCAGCGCAGAGAAGAACCTCGGCCGCATACTTCGCGAGAATTTCAAACCCTACAGGGATGAGCTTGTTATCAGTACAAAGGCAGGCTATCTCATGTGGGATGGCCCATATGGTGAGTGGGGCAGCAGGAAGCACATGCTGGCAAGTCTGGATCAGAGCCTTAGACGTCTCGGACTGGATTACGTGGATATATTCTACCATCACAGAATGGATCCTGATACGCCGCTCGAAGAGACAATGCTGGCTCTGGAGCAGGCTGTGCGGTCCGGCAAGGCTATCTACGCGGGACTATCCAACTATGACGGAGAGCATCTTGCACAGGCGACTGCTATTCTGAAGGATCTGCGCGTTCCATTTGTAATCAATCAGAATCGTTACTCGATATTTGACCGCACAATAGAGAACAATGGACTGAAAGAAACAGCCGCCAAGCTGGGTAAAGGTATCATCGCATACAGTCCGCTTGACCAGGGATTGCTCAGCGACAGGTACCTGAACGGAATACCGAAAGACAGCCGGATTCGTACGGATAATCGCTTCCTCAAGGAGTCAGCTCTGACCGAAGAGAAGCTTCGTCAAATCCGGGAGCTGAACGAACTTGCCGCTGGGCGCGGGCAATCCCTCGCTCAGATGGCGCTTGCCTGGATCCTCAAGGACAGCGATGTGACCTCTGTGCTGGTCGGAGTGTCGCGCGCGGAGCAGCTTCTTGATAACATTAAGGCGCTCGATAATACGAAATTTGAGGAGAATGAGCTGGCTGAGATTGATAAGATCTGTGGGATGTGAGTAGTGTGATAAGGAAGCTGCAAAGTTGCTTTCAATGTGATTCATATAAGAAAAAGGACAGGGCTGTCGCTTTAGAGGTTGCGGCAGCCTTCGCTAATCGGTTAAATCCGACAATGAGTTGGAGTTAATGGTCTATTTTTTATATTTATTCTTCATCGCGCAATACTCGTGACTTTAGTCGAGATACGCGCGCAAAGTGACATTCACCTTCATCGTGAGTACAATATCGCGATGAAGAATAAACGCCTCCGGCGGATCGCAGACGTGCGCAGTGGAAGGCGCTTTCGCGCCGCGCACGTCGCGTCAAGAACGCCAAGGCGTTCTTGAATTTTGCTATTATAAGGACGCTACTCGGCAATAAGGAAGCCAGCAGTCAATTATATTAAAAAATGCACATGCGCAGTGCCATAAGAAGGTTAAATCTAATACCTCAGGCAGTCACTACAGATCGCTTTTAGCTACGTCTACTGCCGACGATACTAATTTTATGACCCATAATCAGTCACTTATACTGATTTTGACAATAGGTGATGGTAAGACATTCTAATATGAGATTTTGACCAGCAGTCAGCAAAAGGTGATTTCGCGTATGGCTACTGCCGTTTATATCACCCGGGCAGTCATCGACCGCCGTACTGACCTAAGATGACTGCCCGCCTTTTTTCTTGCCTT
>JBGUHN010000011.1:0-4960 GCA_045112155.1 Lachnospiraceae bacterium | reverse complement strand
CAAGGCCCTGGACCCCAATTCCGGCGCCCAGGTGGACTACGACTACGTCAACGCCCTGGAGTACGGCATGCCCCCCACGGGCGGCCTGGGTATCGGCATCGACCGCTGCGTCATGCTCCTCACCGGCGCCGACTCCATCCGCGAGGTCTTTCTCTTCCCGACGATGAAACCCTTAGATACACCAAAGGACAAGAATGGTGTACAGAAATCTGAGGATGCTGCAACAACAGAAACGGCGTCTGAAGAGGCTCCGGCGGTGAATGCGAACGATCCTTCCATGCCGATCTTCGATGCGAAAAAGCCTGACTTTGCAAGCCTCGTGATTGAGCCGCTGTTTGAGGATCTCGTCGATTTCGAGACCTTCTCCAAGTCCGATTTCCGTGCCGTGAAGGTCAAGGACTGCGTTGCCGTTCCCAAGAGCAAGAAGCTCCTTCAGTTCACTTTGGACGACGGAACCGGCACTGATCGCACCATCTTAAGCGGTATTCACGCCTATTATGAGCCGGAAGAGCTGGTCGGAAAGACCTGCATCGCCATCACGAATCTTCCGCCCAGAAAGATGATGGGCATTGATTCCTGCGGTATGCTGATCAGCGCCGTTCACAAGGAAGGCGAAGAAGAAAAGCTGCATCTACTGATGGTCGATCCGAGCATTCCGGCAGGCGCAAAGCTGTATTAAAAGTACACCATAGCATGTACTCTTTTGCCGGAAATACGGTATGTACTACATTGCCGCTTTTTCGCCGAAATTCACACAAATACACCATAAGTACACCAAAGTGGCTGTAAGTCACCGCAAGTCCCCAAAATTGCACATTTTCACCAAGAGCTCCGATTCAATTCGGGGCTCTTGTCAATCCAGCAGCTTTGCGTTAATGGATGGAATACGATGATTTGCAGTATAATTCAAGCGAAATATTTAATTGACGCATTAAGGCTTCCTCACTGCAATCAACGGCAGGTGTTAAATGGCATAATGACAAAAATACCTCTGAACATTGTTGGTTCAGAGGCAATACCTCAAATTATACCTTGCATTGCGCCGATGTTAATCTGCGTTGCTTGTGGCAACGGACCTGCCGGGCGTATCATGACTGCGAAAGGAGGCTTTTGCCATGTTAAGTGAAAACATTAAGACAATCAGAAAAGCAAAGGGCCTTTCCCAAGAAGAACTCGCAGTTAAGCTGAATGTGGTTCGGCAAACGATTTCCAAATGGGAGCAAGGCCTGTCTGTTCCGGATTCTGAGTTGCTGCTTGCGTTATCTGAAGCACTTGAAACTCCCGTCAGCACTTTGCTTGGAGAGGCAGTTACAGAGCCGGAGGCAGATAATCTGAAAGCAATATCTCAAAAGTTGGAGGTGATCAACCTTCAGCTTTCTAAAAGGCAACAGTCACGCAGGAAGATAGCTCATTGGCTTTTTATCTCAATGGCAGTTGTGATCGTAATCATCACAGCGATATTATTTTACCTAAACAGCCCTTACTTGGGATGGAATTACAATGACCCTGAAACGGCAGTTCTTGGGACTGCTTTCCATTCCTTTGAATGGGTATTTGTCCGAGTTGCACCGATCGTACTCATTGGGGCAATTGTTGGAATCATCATGACGAGGAGGAAAGACAGATGAGAAAAAAGATGAGTATTCTGCTTTTCACACTCCTTGTCATGTTGCTTGCAGTCAGCATGTCCGGCTGCAGTGGGTCAGATGATGCACCGCCGCAGGTAGCGGAAGACGAGATTCTGCTGATAATCCAATTGGATTTGAAAGAAGACATTGGACTGCTGATCCTCGATCAAAACTTGGACGGCGTTGAAACCAGCGGAGGTATTTCTAATGCTGACAAATCCGATCTGAAGAGCAATGAAATTGTATACTGGACGCTTCACAAGCAGGAATATGAAAACCCGGCAGACTCGGTGGGTCTGTCTGTTCGATTCAGGGTCATCACGGAATACTGCGATCCGAACTATGAAAACGACTATCCTGAAGAATATACGGTTCTGCTCGATCCGATTTCTTTCAATGCGGATTTTCGTGAGACTTATCACATAACTATAACTGGGGACAAGGAAAACGGCTACCAGGCGTCATTGGACGAGACTTGATATCGAATGCTACGGCAATGTTGATGCACTAAGTCAGAAATTTTCATTGAGACACATTGTTGAGGCGCTTCTGAGCAATTGCTTAGGGGCGCTTTTTTGTTATCATTACTCCTCTTCAGCTCCTGCACATTTCATATTTTCAGCCATTCCGGGTACACTGTGTCCATGAAGGAGGTGCAGCCATGGGACAAAGTTTTGCTGAAATGCATCCGGAACTTGCCTCTGAGTTTTCGGAACGAAATCTGCCGCTGACGGTTTCAGATATTACATACGGATCAAACAAGAAATACTGGTGGATCGGCAAGTGTGGACATGAATGGCTTGCAAGTCCTAAAAGCAGACATTCCGGCGAAGGTTGCCCCTATTGTGCTGGGATGAGGGTACTGGAAGGTTTTAATGATCTTGCATCCATTAAGCCGGAGTTGGTCGATGAATGGTCTTCGGAAAATGAGCCGCTAAAACCCAACAATGTAAATGCCGCATCTCATCGAAAGGTAAAATGGAAAGGCAAGTGCGGTCATGAATGGACAGCAGAAATACGCGCAAGAGTCAAAGGGACAGGCTGTCCGTATTGTTCCAATAATAAAATCATGCCGGGGTTTAACGACCTTGCTACTCTTCATCCAGAACTGGCAAAGGAATGGTCACCAAGAAATCTTCCCTGGACACCGGACCAAGCTCCAGCGGGAGCGAACAGAATGGTATGGTGGCGGTGTGAGAAAGGCCATGAGTGGGAGACGCTTATATCCACCCGTGCGGGAGGAAGCAAGTGCCCATTCTGTAGCGGGATCAAGCTGTTGAAGGGATTTAATGATCTGAAAACAAAGCAGCCTGCTCTTGCTGAGGAATGGTCTGAAAGAAACCTTCCCCTTCTCCCAGAAGATATAAACGAGAAGTCTCGGCTGAATATTTGGTGGAAATGCAGTACCTGCGGTTATGAATGGCAGTCCGTTGTCCATACCCGTGTGCATGGAGGCCCTTGCCCTGTCTGTGCAAATCGTAAAGTAAAACAAGGGGTCAATGATCTTGCCACCACAGATCCGGACATTGCAAGGGAGTGGGATTATACAAAGAATGAAGGAAGTCCCGCTACTGTTTCCAGATACGCAATGAAAAGAGCTTGGTGGAAAGGCTCTTGCGGTCATTCATGGAACGCCTTTATATATAATAGGACCGTGAACGGAGAAGGCTGCCTTGAATGCGAAAAAGAATTTAAGTCCGTACTGCCGCAGTTGGCTGTCCTGTATTATGCTGGGAAATATGGGTTAAAAGTAAAGCTGAATGATGAAACGGCCATTGGCATTCACCTGGATACATACATTCCATCCGTCGGAATTGCTATAGATACTGGAGGAATCCGTAATTCTAAGATCGGAATAGAAGAATACGGAATCAAGCGATTGCAGTGTAAGAAGCGAGGGATCAAGCTATACACAATAACAGAAGGAAACGTGCCAAATGACAGATACATCATTCCAAAAGGGAACTCCTCGATAGATCTACTTAACGCAGTTCTCACCGCATTCAAGCGATCTAATATATACATTGAGGCAGAGCCTGAAAAGGACGTTGAGACAATTCGGCGGAACTATCTCTGCTGGCGTTATAAGAATAGAGAATAAACTCACTCAGCACATGACCCCACAAGGATCTTAGATGGATTCTTGTGGGGCTTTTTTTATTTCCGAAAATTTTTTTGAAGACAACCCTGAAAAACAGGGTCTCAAATGGCTTAACTAGTGAAGGGACTTCTTCCTCTCTGAGGAAAACCCCTTCGCTGAACCTTAAAAATTGAATATACAGGTCATCAAGTACGTTAATCAAACTGATGAGCCGTGCAGCATGTACGCTCTTGCGAGAATCCAGTGCTGTAAATATCGGGTTGCTCCCGATATGGCCATGACAGGTTTGAGGACAATGATACTTCCCTATGGGGCTGGCGGAGAACCCGGCAGAGGTGAGACTCCTATGAGACCATGAAGCACATGGTCGCTTGATGACTTCCTATAGCGCAGAGGGCGTTGAGAACAAATACTGCGCTTTTACATGATCCAGAGCTTAGTTTAATGGGTCGTGAATTCTAAGAAAGGAGGAAAACGCATGGAAAACTGTAAAGTGATCGCTATCACGAACCAGAAAGGCGGCGTCGGTAAAACGACTACTACAGTTAATCTCGGCGTGGGCCTTGCAAACACCGGAAATAAGGTCTTGCTGATTGATGCTGACCCGCAAGGGAGCCTCACGGTGAGTCTCGGTGTAAAAAACCCCGACGAGTTGGATGTGTCGCTATCTACGCTCATGCAATCGGTCATAGAAGATGAGCAGCCTTCCGGCAACGCGATTATCGCCCACAATGAAGGCGTTGATCTGCTTCCTTCTAATATTGAACTGTCCGGTATGGAAACGGGCCTGTTTAATGTTATGAGCCGTGAGTACGTTCTGAAATCCTGTATCGAAGGCATGAGAAAGAACTACGATTATATCCTTATCGACTGTATGCCTTCTCTGGGAATGATGACGGTCAATGCGCTTGCTGCGGCAGACAGTGTGATTATTCCATCTCAGCCGAACTTCCTGTCAACCAAAGGTCTTAACCTGCTTCTGCGCTCGATTGCAAAAATTAAGCGGCAGATCAATCCGAGGCTGAGGATCGACGGCATTCTGCTGACAATGGTAGATAACCGCACCAACAATGCCAAGACGATTATCACATCGCTCCGTTCTTCGGTAGGAGAAAACATCCGCGTGTTCGAGTCTGAAATTCCTTTTTCGGTAAGAGCAGCGGAGTGCAGTCTTTCCGGAGAAAGCATCTTCTCCCACGACAAGAACGGAAAAGTGGCAGCAGCGTATGAG
>JBGUHN010000010.1:0-34617 GCA_045112155.1 Lachnospiraceae bacterium | reverse complement strand
AGGCTTTACACCCATGTTGAAGACGAGTTTGATTTACGCATTCCTCTCATGACTAAAGTCACGAGTATCCTGCGTTGAAGAATGAAATTGCGGATCACTGCATCAGGAGAATCCGCATCAGCAATTCAGCTAATCCGCACATACCTTAGAACCCCGCGAAAAAATTCTCCATCGCGGCCACATATTTGTCCGTGTCCTTCAGAAAGGACATGGCGTGGGTCGCTTCCTCTACGAGGCAAATCTTTTTGGGTGCGCTGCAGGCCTCATAGTTGCGTACACTCATATGCGGCGGAACGAACTTATCCCAGGTGCCGTGGACAAATAAGATCGGGATTTTCGCGTTCCGAAGGATATCCGGCGCATTCTTCTCCCGAAGGTCAATGCCTGCCAGCCGTCTGGCGTACCTGTTGACCAGGGGCATAAGCGGAACAGTCATTCCGTTCATATAGGTTTTCGAAACATGCACGGCAATGTCGTGTGGGTTCGTAAAACCACAGTCGCAGATAATGCCCTTGACATTCTCCGGCAGTTTCTCGCCTTCAGCCATAGCGACTGTCGCCCCGCCCATGGAGACGCCGTGCAGGTACATCGGCAGATGGCTGCCCGCCTTTTCATTCATGAAGGCACACCAGAGAGCAAGGTCCTCGCTCTCCCTGATTCCCATCGTGATGTACTTCCCTTCACTTCTTCTGTGAGCTCTCTGCTCGATCATGAGCACATTGGAGTCTCTGTGATAATATCTCAGGATTCCCGCAAAATCTTTATAGCCTGTGCTGTGATAGCCGTGGACGAGGATCACGTTCCTCACGGCCTCCTCCTCAGCCGGTAGGAAGCTCCCCATGAGGCGGAGTCCATCGCCCGAGGTAATGCTCACATCAGAAAAATCCTGAGCTTCGTTCCAGTGGATCTCCTCAAGATAGCGGTCCTGCAGTTCGAGGGTGGTGTATTCCTTATCTCCGGGCGGGTCATCATCGTAGGTCCCGTGCCGGAGGAGAAATCCCTTGAAAACATTGTATGCTGATGCCAGTGTACCTCCTGCGATCATAGCGGCGGCGCCGGCAGTGATGCTGCCAATAATTCTGTAGCTCATGGTTCCGTCATCCTTTCACGTCATATGAGATCATTCACGCCTTAATATAAGACGACATGGGGTTTTAGATATCTGTCCGAAAGATATATGGAATAATTATATCATAAGATCACCCTTTTTTCGATGATTAGTGCGTGTGGAATAACAGATCGGGCGGGTTGTATTCGTAATTCGTGTCCGGCAGCAAAGTATCGTATCCATTTTTGATGAGGATGGTATCTGTGCCGGCTTGACGAGCAGCAGCAGATCAGGCGGGCTGTACTCGTAATTCGTGTCCGGAAGCAGAGTATTGTATCCATTTTTGATGGGGATGGTATCTGTGTCGGCTTGACGAGCAGCAGCAGATCAGGCGGGCTGTACTCGTAATTCGTGTCCGGAAGCAGGGTATTCAATTTTGAAGAGGGTGATTTCCGTGCCGGCTTGACGAGCAGCAGCAGATCAGGCGGGCTGTTGTAGTATTACGTGTCCGGCAGCAGAGTATCATCTTCATGAGAAAAACATTGCATATCCGACTGAGAGATCGCAAAATGCGCAGCATTTTGCTAGCTCGCAGGGAAGGATATGCGTTTTTCGATGAAGATGATACTCTGCTGCCGGGCCAATAAACCCAGAAACAGCCTGCCTGACCTGATACTGCGACAAGAGGCCGCCGCAAAGCGGCAGCCCCTGACATATCACATATGAAAGACCCCATAGGAAATGAAGGTCATGATAGTGGCCGCGATCGCGATGCCGAGAAGAATCGCGAGAGAGGCCTTCTTAATATCGATCTTGAGCAGTGAAGCCGCAAGCGCGCCCGTCCATCCCCCGGTACCCGGAAGCGGAATGCCCACGAACAGCGTAAGCCCCCAGAACTCCGCCTTCTGAATACCCTCAGACTTGCCGAGAGCCCGCTTTTCGAGCTTTCTGACAGTACCTCCAAAGAGCTTCGTCGGTCTCAGCCAGTCGAAGATTTTCGTGATAAAGAGCAGAATGAAGGGGATCGGTATAATATTGCCTATGACGGAAAAGAGAATCGCCTCCGACATCGGCAGCATAAGAAGACGCGCGACCGGTATGCCTCCGCGCAGCTCAATGAGCGGCAGCATGGAAACGACCGCGACAATTGCCTGCGGCGGCAGGAATGAAAGGTGGGCAGCGACCCACTCAGCAACTACAGTCAATGAAAAACCTCCTTATTTTATCCCCATATCTTCCAGACACTCGAACAGCCTGTCCATCTGAGCGTCCTTTCCGATCGTGATCCTTAAATAATTGCGGATCCTCGGCTTATCGAACCAGCGCACATACACTCCGTTAGAGCGAAGATAATCATAAATATCTCTGGCTTGTACATCCGGATGTGTCACGAACAGGAAATTCGCGGATGATTCCTCGAACTTAAATCCCAGATCACGGAACCGTTCCATGACCCATTTCCGCGTTGCGCAGACTTTTGCGCAGGTCCGCTCGAAATGCTCTTTGTCGGAAAGCGCGGCGGCACCGAGCACGATCGACGGATAATTCATCGTATAGGAATTAAAACTGTACTTGACATCATTAAGGTACCGGATCGTCCCCGGGGCTGCCATCGCGTAGCCGATACGGAGACCGGCCAGACTTCTCGACTTGGAGAAAGTCTGTGTGATGATCACATTGTCATACTTATGAACGAGCGGCAGAGCGCTCTCCGCGCCGAAATCGACATATGCCTCATCAACGATGACAATCGAATCGGGATTGGCCTTGACGATCATTTCAATCGTGGCGACCGGAATAGCTACGCCGGTCGGAGCATTCGGATTGGCGATCACAATACCGCCGTTTTCCTTCATATAGTCTTCCGGCACAATGTGGAAATTCTCATCGAGCGGCTGGGTCTCATAAGGTATCCTCAGCATCTCTGCCCAGACGTCATAAAAGCTGTATGTTATATCCGGGAAGAGGACCGGCTTCGCGGAATTAAAGAAGGTCATGAACAGCATGGCCAACACATCGTCTGAACCGATTCCCGCAAAGACCATATCATTTGACAGACCGTACTCTTTCGCGATTGCGGATACAAGCATATCGGCCTTAGGGTCCGGGTAGAGTCTGAGCGGTCTTGCCCTCATTTCCCGCAGAGCTTTCGTGACCATGGGGGACGGCGCGTACGGGTTCTCATTGGTGTTCAGCTTGACAATATCCTGCTCTTTCGGCTGCTCACCCGGAACATACGGCACTACCCTTCGAACATTGTTCTCCCATCTCATAGGCCATACTCCTTCGCGAGTTCCGCAAAGCCCGGCAGTGAATTCTTCACCGTCTCATGGGATACGCAGTAGGCAAGACGGGTCCAGCCGGACTTGCCGAAGCTCGAACCCGGCACGATCAGAATCTGTTTTTCCTTGGCTTTTGCCACAAATGCCTTCTCATCGTCTTCCGGAGATTTGAGCCAGAGATAGAAAGCTCCCTGCGGCTCTACAAATGTAAATCCGGCTTTTGAGAGACCCTCCATCAATACGCGTCTGTTCTCGGCATAGTAAGCCACATCTGTCTTCTCATCAAGACATCTTGCGACAACCCTCTGCATGAGAGACGGAGCGTTGACGAAGCCAAGGATGCGGTTAGCGACATTTGCACCCGCAATCATATCGGAGAAATCATCGATATCCGACGGGAAGCAGAGCCATCCGATACGCTCTCCCGGCAGGGACAGAGACTTGCTGTAGGAGTAACCGACGACTGTATTTTTGTACAGATCCGGGATCCACGGAACTTCGTAATCACCGTAAACGATCTCACGGTACGGTTCATCGGAGAAAATGAAGATAGGATGACCGAATTCTTTCTCCTTTTCCGAAAGGACCCTGGCCACCTCCATGAGAGACTCCCTCGAATACACAACGCCTGTGGGGTTGTTCGGTGAGTTGATAATAACAGCTTTAGTCCTATCGTTCACATTGGCAGCAAGAGCCTCCACATCCGGCTGGAACGTCTCAGCATCACATGGGATCTCAACGAGTTTTCCGTCATAATTGGTCACATAGGCGCGATACTCCGTAAAGTAAGGGCTGAATGTAATGACTTCATCGCCCGGGTTCAGGATCGTCTTCATAAAGACGTTCATACCGCCGGCGGCACCGACGATCATAAGGAGATTCTCTGCGCTGTAGGATGTTCCGTAAAGACCGTTCAGATGCTCAGCAATCGTCCCACGTACATCCTCATAGCCGGAATTACTCATATAACCGTGGACCATCAGTGAATTCTCATTCTCAAGAATATCATAGACAGCCTCTTTGACTTTTGCCGGAGCCGGAACGTTGGGGTTTCCGAGGCTGAAATCGTATACATGGTCAGCGCCGTGAATAGCTGCCATCTTTTTGCCTTCCTCGAACATAGCGCGTATGACCGAGCTGTTCTTCACGTAACCCTTCATCTTCTCAGATATCATAATAAAGCCTCCTGTTTATTCCACAACGATCTTTCTGAAGTTCTTCTTGCCGCGGCGCACAATGAAATCTTCGCCCGTGATGTCATCCTTAGTAAACTTCGCGAAAACATCTGTCACTTTGGCATCGTTGACAGCGACACCGTTCTGGGAAATTGCACGGCGTGCTTCGCCGTTAGATGTCACAAGGCCTGCCTTGACAAGCAGGGCGATCATTCCGATCTCGCCATTTTCAAAGTCATCGTCGTGAAGGACTGTAGTCGGGATTTCAGCCTTGGCTCCGCCGCCGAAAAGGGCTCTCGCGGCATCCTGAGCTTTCTGTGCTTCCTCCTCACCGTGGACAAGCTTTGTCAGCTCGAACGCGAGTATCTCCTTCGCCTTGTTGAGCTCTGCTCCTTCCCACTTATCCATTGCGTCGATTTCCTCAAGCGGAAGGAATGTGAGCATACGGATGCACTTTAATACATCGCTGTCGGCGACATTTCTCCAGTACTGGTAGAACTCATACGGAGAGGTCTTGGCAGGATCGAGCCAAACGGCGCCGCTGGCTGTCTTGCCCATCTTCTTTCCCTCTGAGTTCAGCAGAAGCGTGATCGTCATGGCATGAGCATCCTTGCCGAGTTTTCTGCGGATGAGCTCTGTGCCCGCAAGCATATTGGACCACTGGTCATCACCGCCGAACTGGAAATTGCAGCCGTAATCCTGGTACAGTCTGAAGAAGTCATAAGCCTGCATGATCATGTAATTAAATTCAAGGAATGTAAGGCCCTTTTCCATTCTCTGCTTGTAGCACTCAGCCGTAAGCATGCGATTGACGGAGAAGTGGGAGCCGACTTCGCGCAGGAAATCAATATAGTTGAGATCAAGCAGCCAGTCAGCATTGTTCACCATGATGGCCTTGTCATCGGAAAAATCGATAAAACGGCTCATCTGGACCTTGAAACAATCGATATTGTGCTGGATCGTCTCCTTAGTCAGGACCTTTCGAAGGTCCTGCCTTCCGGACGGGTCACCGATCATACCTGTGCCGCCTCCAAGGAGGGCGATCGGCTTGTTGCCTGCCATCTGAAGTCTCTTCATGAGGCAGAGAGCCATAAAATGGCCTACGTGAAGGCTGTCCGCTGTCGGGTCAAAGCCGATATAGAAAGTGGCCTTGCCGGAATTGATCAGTTCTCTCACCTGTTCCTCATCGGTCACCTGGGCGAGCAGTCCTCTTGCCTTCAGTTCTTCATAAATCTGCATCGTTTTTTCTCCTCTATGTGTAGTCTCCATGCTCCGAGGCTCATATTCGGGGCCATCGCCCGTTGATACTCAGCCGGAGCCTAAATGGGTATCGACCGACTTCACGTGCACAAGGCAACGGTCAATTGCATACGAAAGCAATCTCATACGCATGTCTGCGTGATAGTATAACCAAAAGAAAAGCCAAAATCAAGAATACCGTCAGTTAAATAAATATGCAAATGGATCTTCTTCCGACATAAAGCGCTCAATATGGTAAGCCAGCTGAGCCGCAACGGTCTCCTCTTTAAGAATCCTTCTTGCCTCCTTGCGGTCAATAAGAAGAGCCTCGATCTCCTCGTTCTCCTCCAGATACTTTTTGGAAGTCTCCCCGCTTATATATCCGTAGACACAGGCGCAGCTCTCATCTGTCATGCCGACAGTGGTAAACCGCGGCGCTTCGAACATAGGATCAACATCGATCGGCGTGAGGGTCAATCCTGTCTCCTCATGGACCTCCCGGACTGCCGCCTCCCTGTAGGACTCGCCCTCATCTACAAGTCCTGCCGGGAACTCATAAATAAATCCGTCAATAGGATAGCGGTACTGGCGGATCACAAGCACTTTCTGCCGATCCTCGGTGATTGCGTAAATAATGACTCCGTCAGGTTTATTCACATGCGTGACGCACATAAGGTCCTCCGGCTTCTCCGCGCGTGAGGCAACAAAATATTTGCTCGTCTTTCCTGTCTTTCTCGTTGTTACAAGCTCGTACATATTGAGGAATCTGTTCTTTGTCTGCTGATGGATCTCATTGATAATTCCCATATCTTTCTCCTTTTCGTGATAGCCGACCGTCTTGTCCGCTCCTTTTTTCTGTTCCGATTAAAAGAAGCAGGGCTGTGCAGCCCCGCATTCTCGTTCATTTAGTATATAACGACCGCCTCGCCGTCGATGACATTCTCGAATATGACCTTCATAGCTGAAAGGGGTGTATTGACACAGCCGTGTGAACCGTCATACAGGTACATCTGCGGTATGAACTCTGAATCTTCGCGCCACTGCGCGTCATGAATTCCTTCTGACTGGTTGAATGCGATCCAGTAATCCACAAGCTGTTCGTAGCCGCGAGTCTCAAGCGTTCCGAGAACTACATGCTCTTCATGCCAGTCGACCGAGAAGCATCCCTTATGTGTGATGCGGTCTTCTTCGTCCGTCGGCATGCCGGTTACGACATTAGTGTCAATGACAAGTTCACCGTCTTTATACATCCAAAGATGCTGTTCGGCAATACTGATTTCGATATATGTCCCTCCGAGACCGTTATTTGTCGTATAGAGAGGCTTTCTCCAGTAACTGACCTCATAGCTGCCGGTGTCGTGAGCATTGAGTTTCTCTATGATATCCTCTCCTACCGCTTCCTCGTTGAGCTCATAGCCGTAATCGCCGCCGGAGGCGATATCCACTTCGATACCGTCATATGTCGTGAATTTGAAAGATCTTCCGAGAGAATCATGTTTTTCTCTCCACTCGGACATCATGTTCATGACCTTTCCCTCATCGACATAAAGCCCGTCTTTACCCTCGGATATCAGACCGTTAATAATTTCTCTGGTCAGGACCTCAGGCGTATCCCAGAAGATATAGGTAAGTCCCGCGGATTTCATATACTCGTTCCACTCATGGAGCCGCTCGCTGAGTTTCTCATCCGAGCTGTAGACCTTCGGCAGTATGTGATAATCCTCAAGATTCAGAGTATCATTGCCCGTGAGCATACATTCCAATGCCTGAGCTTTGGCCGCGTCCACGTCGATCGTCGTACCCAGAACTTCCGTAAATATGACATAGTTGCCGGTCTCATCCATAGCCACATGCGCGTCCTGGGGCTCGACCATGGTCGTCGTCTTAAATCCGGACATTTTCTTCAGAATATCGGCAAATGCAGCCTCATCGTAGCTTACATTCTCCTCTATCACGATCTCATTCTTTCTGAAGAAAGAAACCGGCCACGCAAACTGATTCTGCCCCTTCAAAGCTTCCTTGATCCACTGCATGCTCTCATACTTAAGGTTCACAGCGGAGCCTTCTATATGATCCTGCGAGCCGTCCAGATTGCGCACAGTAAGGATATAGTCATTGATCATCGGTTTTATCATCTTACTGGCGGAAGCATATGATTTTAGTCCGACTTTAATTCCGTTCAGAGTTGTCCTCGGCATGAAAATAAAGGAAAACACGAAAGCAAAAACCAGATAGACGCCCACGACCGCGCCAAGGATACCGAGAATCTTTTTCCTGTTTTTTTCCGGAATCCCGGTGAAGAGTTTTTTGGCAAATGCGCAAAATGCAGCAAATGCCGTTCCCGCTTTTGCCTTGATATCGAATTTTTCTTTGGACTCAGCGGACGGCGTTTCAGCATTGGCCGTCTCCGCGCTTTCGTCAGTCTGAGACACGGCTTTTTTCCCGGTCTCCTCACTGCCGCTCGTCTGAGGCTTTACCTTTTTTCTGGATCTGACTTTTTTCCTGATCTCCTCGCTGCCGTCCGATCCGGGCCTGACTTTCTTCCTGCTTTCCTCACTGCCGTCCGATTCCGGCCTGACTTTCTTCCTGATTTCCTCGCTGCCGTCCGATTTCGGCCTGGTTTTCTTCCTTACCCGTTTCTTAGACTCCTGCTTTTCCGCAGCGTCGGCACTCTCTTGTCCATCCATGACGGGATCGGCTTTTTTTATGTGGACCTTCTTCTTTTTCAGCTCAGTCCCGTCCTCAGCAAGCACGTCCGTAATCTCACCGGACTCGGCACGCTTTTTGCGGACTTTCCGCGTTTTCTTCCCCTTATTTTCACTTCCGGCCTGCGGCTCAGCCTTCGTTCTGCCGGCTCCCTGCTCCCCACTGACCGGTCTCTTCCGAACTTTTTTCTTTTTCTGTACAGAAGCGGACTCCACTCTGTCCGGCATATCTTCGGTCACTTTGGGCTCCCCTCCGGCTCCTTCTGCCGGTTCCGTGATGACCTCCGATTTCTTTACATCATCTGCCACAATCTCCTCCAAGTACCTTAAGCAGTATCTGACAGTGCATTTTCGCCCTCTTCAGGGTCATTATGCAGGTCAGACACCGAACCATTTTCGTCCATTCCACAGCCGCTTCATCACCCGGGCGGAAGGCGGACTGCCTGGACTTCACACAGTGCAAACGTCATATGAAGTGATTATAGCATAAGACGGATTACTTAGGTAGTTTTTTCGATTTTGACTTACCACATATCATATGCGGGTTCGATGGCAGGTTGGGCGTTTCTACAGACAGAAGATTCTTATTTGGCACATAAAAAAGGACCGCCGCAAGGCAATTAGCCGTGCGACAGCCCTGATAGGGTCTCGATGTATAATTGTATCAGCCGTTTTCGGTCATACACCCTGCGGATCAAGCGACATTTTCTCACGCAGAGCCATATAGAGCGCGGCATCCGTGAGACCTTTATAGGGGTTCACATAGAAGATGCCGACAAGCCCAAGTGTGATGGCCGAAAGGAACACCCACCCGAGGAAAGACAGATCAAGAATGAACGCATTCCACTTCTCTCCGTCCATCATACGTCTTGATATTGAAAATACTTCACGCCACTCAAGATCTGGGTTCTCGGCAAGGATATACGGTATCATCCTGTATTCATAGCTTTTAATAATACCCGGTATGATTAGGAGCAGCGTCCAGAGTGCAGTGAATACTGTTCTCAGAAGCATGGTGATAATCCCATTCGCATAATTCATTTTAAAGCCGTAAGTAAGTCTGTCCAGCTCACACGGCGCATACAGATCTTCCATGAAATATCTTCGAATGCCGATCTCAAGCGGGTTCATCACAAGGATTCGAAGCGCCAGACCCGCAATTCCCGCAAGCAGCGCAACTGCAGCTATCACCATGGCGATTACGCCGAAATACGGATTATTATTCAATTGTTCAAAAATTTCGATGTCCGTTGTCGATTCAAACTGTTCTGCTCCGCGCGCCGTTCCCGAAGAAGCCGTAGCCGTGCAGAGCATCAGGAGAAATCCGACCAGAACGGATTTCCAGTAAGACCCTGTGAGGGCATTTTTAGCCATGCCCTTAAGTGTAGCTATATCCCAGTTCATATTTTCATCTCCAATAAATCGAGCAGGTAAAGAAAATCCCGCCTACTCGTCCTGTCGGGTTTGTGCAACACGATAAAAGGCACCACATATGTGTGGTGCCTCAATCTTTCTTAATTCAACCGCTATTATGACTGAGCATGTGCGCAGTAATCTTCCATTACGTCCTCGTACTTACCGCCAGCGGTCTCTTCGACATTCATTTCAAGAATTGTCGGAACTTCCCACTTCTCCAAGGCTAAATCCTCCTTTAATCTACAAAATATCCGCACAAAATCGATGACTTCATCAAATAGACATTGATATGCAATCACCACAATTTAGTGCAGAAATTGCATAGGAGACTTACTCCCCCTCGAATTGTCTGATTATGACTGGCCACCCTTGCAAGGACAACCGCAATAGCACTCGATCGGCATATTAGACTGTCCGCCTGCTGTCTCCTGAACATTGAGTTCCTTGACTACCGGTGCTTCCCATTTCATCATTGCAAATACCTCCCTAATTTTTTGTATTGCTTTTCAAAGTATACTTCTATACTTCAAAAAAGTCAATTGACCCTTCAATTTTTACATAAATATTACTAAGATGCAACTCCCCGGAAAGATTTCCGGCCAAAAATACAGCTTTTTTCTTTCCATATACAATATATATACTCCCCAAACCCGGAAAAGTAAAGTTATCTTAATAAAAATTGATGTTTTTTTCCTTATGTATTAAATTTTGTACAAATTTCAAGATCTTCTTCACAAGAATGCTGCTCAAGGTCGTATACAGCGCACTTCACTATATCTGTGAGATTACTATTGCCGCGAACATAAGCACACACCCAATAAGCTCCCTCGCTGACATGGCTTCGTGCAGGACGACCCACCCCGCAAGGGCTGCGAACACACTCTCGAAACTCATCACGATCGATGCGACGGCAGGGTCAAGCCCGTCCTGGGCTACAATCTGAAGAGTATAACCCACCGCGCTGCTCATAAATCCCGCATAGAGAATCGTCGGCAGCGCTGCCATAACACCTTCCGCATTGAGCGGCTCAAAGACCAGCATACATATACCTGCAAATATTCCTTCAAACAGGAACTCCAGAGCTGCAAGCTTTACCGAATCCGTGTACTTTACAAAATAGTTGACCGACAGAATCTGCAGACTGAAAAGAAAAGCGCACAACAGCATCCAGCTGTCCCCTGCCGACAGTGTAAAGCTTTCCCCCATGCACAGAAGATACAGACCTATGACCGCCAGCATGACGCATCCCCACACCTTCCTGTTCACGCTCCGGTGCGAAAAAAATGACAGAACCGGAACGAGCACTACATAGAGAGCAGTGATAAAACCGGCCTTGGCTGTCGTCGTAAAGCTGATGCCGATCTGCTGTGACGCGCTGGCCGTAAACAGGAAAAAGCCGCAGACCGCACCGCCGAGTATGAGCATCTTTGACTGTCCGGCAGTCTTCTTAACCCGGTCTCCCATTCTTATAAGCACCTGTTCCCGCACCGCAATAACAGGGAGCAGGGCAAAAAAAGCGATCCACGTCCTTGCAGTGAGGAAGGTGAAAGGCCCTACAAAGCCGGCCCCAATGCTCTGCGCTGCAAATGCGCAGCCCCAGATGAGGGCTGTTACAATGAGGACCAGTGTGCATATTATTTCCCGCCTTTTATTCATATCTGCCGTCCGTTCCAGAAAAATATCCATCCCGCATCAAATTTCTTAAATTAAAATTTTAGAGCGCTTCGCTTAGTCCGATAAGACATAATAGCACAACCTTACATGGCAGCAAAGCTTTTCTTTTTGAGTTGCCCGCCATATACTGTGGTATACTAACTGATAACAGCAAAGCTTTTCACTTGATGGTCAGCCCTGCTTGAGGGCTGAATGCATAAAGCCGCATTCAAGTCCCGCTCTGCAGCAAGCGCAAGTTCTGAGCTGAAAGGATATGAGATTTAAATGAAGAATGAATTTTCACGCACCGAGCTTCTGCTCGGAGAAACGAGCATGATAAAGCTATACAAAAGCCGGGTAATTATCTTCGGCGTTGGCGGAGTCGGAGGATACGTTGCTGAAGGTCTCGCAAGAAGCGGAATCGGTCAGATAGACATAGTTGACAATGACACGGTCGCCCTCTCCAATATCAACAGGCAGATCATAGCCCTGCACAGCACATTGGGCAGGGACAAGGTAGACGTGGTAAAAGAACGTCTCCTTGATATCAATCCTTCCATTAAAGTCACTCCTCACAAGTGCTTCTATCTGCCGGAGACCGCTGACAGATTCGATTTTTCCGAATATGACTATGTTATTGACGCAATCGATACGGTCACAGGCAAGATCCAAATCATCATGCAGGCCGAAGAGGCGGGAGTCCCCGTCATCTCCAGTATGGGATGCGGCAATAAACTGGATCCGACAAAGCTCAAAGTCGCCGACATTTACAGCACCTCTGTCTGTCCTCTCGCCAAAGTCATGCGGCGGGAGCTCAAAAAAAGAGGGATAAAAAAACTGAAGGTCGTCTACTCGGAGGAACCTGCGTTAAAGCCCGGGGAAGTCGGAACTTATGCGAACGATTCCGAGACATCTTCGGAATCTCATCAGGAGCATGCCGGAAGAAGGAAGGCAATCCCCGGCTCGACCGCATTTGTACCTTCTACAGCAGGGCTCATCATAGCATCTGAAGTCGTAAAAGATTTGATTGATTGCTAATTGTGCATTTTTACCAATAAATTATTCAGCAGTTTCTTCTAGTGAATTTTTCACTAACGTGTGGTATAATTAATTAATCACTAATTGCGCTGGATGCGTGGGGGATTAACATGTCATTTGAAGGCGACTTTCAAACCATTTATACGAAGTTCAAACTGCATTTTTACAGAGAGATCTTTGGCAACTGGACAATGCGAGAGGCAACTTTGACGACTGTCGAGACATTTTGCATGGAAGTAATTTATGCCATGCAGCGTCCGACGATTAACGAATTCGCCAATTTTATCAGAATTTCACAGCCCAATGCGGCCTACAAAGTCAATAATCTGATCCGCAAGGGCTTTCTCCGGAAAGTCAGATCTCAGAAAGACAAACGTGAATATTTCCTTGAAGCGACCGACAAGTATATCGATTATCTGGATATTAAGAATTCATATATGCACAAGGTTCTTGAACGTCTTGAGGGCAGGTTCTCAGAAGCCCAGCTGGAAGAATTGGACAATATGTTCAAAATCATTTCCACCGAGCTTATGCCTGAGATTCCTGATTTCCAGCAGCGAAAGCGGGATGCATAATCGCAGTATATACGTGTGGCAAGAGCGCTTTAATGCAATCATTACTCGCTCTGCCGGATTTGTGCCGCTAAGAAAGGCTGTCGAATTCGACAGCCTTTTATTTATGTCTTACTATTCTGAGGACATAATCTTTTATGGGAAGACCCGCACAAAAGTCATTCTCCCGTGAATCAGAAGAGATCCTCTATATCATAATATTCGTACTGGCCTTCAAATGCTTCGGCGACCTTCTTGCATACGACTTTTCCGTCATAGGTATTGATACCGGAATAGATGGCCTTGTTGGCCTTGCAGGCTCCTTCAAGACCGAGATTCGCGATCTGGAGACCGTAAGCCAAAGTCGCGTTGGTCAGGGCGATCGTCGATGTCCTCGGAACTGCTCCGGGCATATTGCCGACACAGTAATGAATTACATTGTCGACCTTGTAAATCGGGTCGTCATGCGTCGTTACATGGGAAGCCTCTCCGCAGCCGCCCTGATCAATTGCGACGTCGACAAAGACCGCACCGTCTTTCATCTCCTTAAGATATTTCTTCTTAAAGAGCTTCGGGGTCGTCCCGCCGGGGATAAGGACCGATCCGATGACCAGGTCAGCATCCTTAACTGCCTTCTCAATGTTGGCATCCGTCGAGACCAGAGTCTGTACGCGTGATCCCATTATGTCGTCAATATAAGCAAGGCGTTTCAGATTGATGTCGATGATGGTGACATTTGCACCCATACCCACTGCAATCTTGCATGCGTTCATACCGACAGTGCCAGCGCCGAGAATAACTATATTGGCCTTCGGAGTTCCCGGAACACCGGCAAGCAGGACGCCCTCTCCTCCGAATCTCTTCTCAAGATACTTAGCGCCTTCCTGAATGGACAGGCGGCCGGCAATCTGGCTCATCGGCACAAGAAGCGGTATGCTCCCATCCTTCTCGATCAGGGTCTCATAGGCGACGCCCTTGACCTTGCCGCGAAGGAGCGCGTCGAGCTGCTCCTGATCAGCCGCGAGGTGCAGGTAAGTAAAGAGAATTATGCCCTCATGGAATGAACTGTACTCGTCAGGAAGCGGCTCCTTGACCTTCACCATCATGTCGCAGACATCCCACACAGCCTCTGCTGCCTCAAAAAGCTCGGCACCTGCCGCTTCATACTCTTCATCTGTAAATCCGGAACCGAGACCGGCTCCTCTCTCGATAACGACCTCGTGTCCTGCTGCCACATACGCCTTCACATTGTCCGGTGTAAGGCCGACCCGAAATTCATTATTCTTAATTTCTTTAACGCATCCTACTTTCATATTGTTTCCTCCGAACTATAGTTTTTTCGTGAAACGAGAATTCTTCTCCGGCTTTAGCCTGATCCGCGATGAAATTGAATCTCACCTTTGAGAATAATCCATAAATATTATAGCAGAATCGTCAATATTTGTATCGATATCAATACAATTTCTTGAGCTTTTTACTCCCCCTTAGCCTTTCCGATAAGGGCAAATATCAAAAAAGCAGCTATGTCCACCGCAACGATTGTGGATCCCACAGGTGTTCCGCCCATGATAGAAATAATCATACCGACCAGTGTGCATACCACGGACAGGACCGCCGAACATACTGTGACAGTGAAAAAACTCTTGAAAATACGCATTGCGGACAGTGCCGGGAAAATGACCAGAGCAGAGATCAGCAGCGAACCGACAAGGTTCATCGCGAGGACAATAATGACTGCAATGATAACAGCAATCATCAGGTTGTATCCACCTACATTTGTTCCGACAGCCATGGCGAAATTCTCATCGAAAGTTACGGCAAATATTTTATGGTAAAAAACAATGAACACGCAGATGACTGTGATTGAAAGGATCACGCAGAGAATAACCTCACCCAATGTCAATGTCAGGATCGATGTAGAGCCGAACAATGTGCTGCAGACATCGCCCGAAAGGTTGGTTGAAGTCGAAAACAGATGCATAAGCAGATAGCCTATGGCAAGCGCCCCTACTGAGATCATTGCAATCGCGGCATCGCCCTTGATCTTCGTGTTGCTCCCTGTCCGAAGCAGAAGCACTGCGCATGCGACAGTGGCCGGCAGAACGAACAGCATCTCGTTACTCAGGTTAAGGACCGACGCTATCGCTATTGCTCCGAAAGCGACGTGGGACAATCCGTCACCGATGAATGAGAAACGTTTCAGTACCAGTGTCACCCCCAAAAGTGACGAGCATAAAGCTGTCAGTACGCCTACAACGAGCGCGTACCGAACGAACGGGAAAGCCAGATATGAAGCAAGTGTCTCGAAAAAACCCATTACTCTCCCCCCTTTATCATGTTCGTGTTCATAGCCGGAATCCTTGAGAGATCCTTCTCCTTATCAGACTTGCCGCTGCGGATATCCATTTTCCCGTGATGAAGCTTCATGAAGTATCTGCCGATCGGACTCTTCATATAGTCGTATTTTGTTCCAAAGAATACGTTCTCCTCGATATGCAGGATATGGGTGGCATACCTTAAAGCAGCATGGATATCATGGGATACCATAATGATCGTTATATGTTCCTTGCGGTTCAAGCGCTCAATCAGCTCGTACATCTCGGCTGTCGCTTTGGGATCAAGGCCTGACACCGGCTCATCGAGGAACAGCAGCTTTCTGGTCGCGCAAAGCGCTCTCGCAAGCAGAACACGCTGCTGCTGACCACCGGACAATTCCCGATAGCAGCGATCAGCAAGATGTGTAATATCCATCTTTTCCATATTCTCATCTGCAAGGGCCTTCTCCTCATTATTATAAAAAGGACGAAGCCCCATTCTGGACTGGCATCCGGACAGAACGATCTCCCTGACAGAAGCCGGAAAATCTCTCTGTACGAGGGTCTGCTGGGGAAGATAGCCTATTTCATTGGCTCGAAGGCCATCGCCTGCCTCTATTTTTCCTTCAGCAGGTGCCTGCAAATGCAGCAATGTCCGCACCAATGTAGACTTTCCCGATCCGTTCTCTCCGACAATGCAGAGGTAATCCCCCGCGTTGACCTCAAAGGAGAGCCCCCGGACAAGTACATTTTCTCCGTATCTGAGTGTTAAATTCGTACATGTGAGCTGTGCCATGTTCTATCTCCTGCTTCATGCTACCTTAGAAACTGTTTTCGAATTATATCACAAAATATAAAATAGTAAAGCCGAAGTTTATTAGGGTTGACTAACCATTTGTATCCTTCTTATACTTTTATTGAATGAGGGAGTAGCAGGCGCCCGGCGCTGCAAGTCAACATACTGACCGCAAGGTCTGGCTTGCATTAAATTGCGAGACTCATGTATAAGCATTGACGCTGTACATGGCTCGTTTTATACGATTTTTTGACCAGGTACGGCGATCGCGTACCTGTTTTTTTGTCTCATTAGCGGAGGAACTTATGTCTTCAATTTTCATTTTTGTATTTAACAGTATCCTGCTCGGAGTCGGACTGGCTATGGATGCCTTTTCGGTCTCGATTGCCAACTCCCTGGCCAATCCCGATATGAATCGGAGGGAGAGATGGCGTATAGCCGGGGCTTTCGCCTTCTTCCAGTTCCTCATGCCCATGATCGGATGGATCTGTGTTCACACGATTGTGCAGATGTTCAACTCGTTTCAGGCATTCATACCCTGGATTGCACTGATCCTCCTCTCCATTATCGGCGGAAACATGCTCCGTGAAGGCCTTCACCCGGACGAGGCGGAAAAGGTCGAGTGCCCGAAAGACGGATATCTCTGTCCGAAGACCCGCAGACTATGTCCGAGAGACGGGAAGGAGTGTCCTGTTTCGGATAGCGCACCTGCATACCTGTCCACTCATACTCTTGTTCTTCAGGCAGTTGCAACATCTATTGATGCCCTCTCTGTAGGTTTCGCGATTGCTGAGTATAATACACTGATGGCATTTACAGCCTCATTGATCATAGCCGCCGTCACTCTTGCCATATGCCTTGGCGGCATCAAAATCGGCAAAAAGGCTGCGGATAAACTCGAAGGCAAGGCATCCATTCTCGGCGGACTTATCCTGATCGGCATAGGACTGGAAATCTGGATCTCAAACATTTTCTTTTGACAAGGAAAGTCACACATGAACTTATTAAAGCCCAATGAAGCGCAGGAAAAGGCGATAGAGACCCTGAAAGGACCTGTCATTCTGATCAGCTGTCCCGGTTCCGGTAAGACGACCACGCTTGTCCGCCGGATCCACCATTTGATAGAATCCGGTGTCGATCCGGACCGAATCCTCATGGTCACATTCACCAACGCCGCAGCCACCGAAATGAAAGTCAAATATCAGAAGCTGTTCGGGGGCAGCGCACCCTCCGTACCGATGATGACCATCCACTCTCTCTGCTTCAACATTCTCCGCATGGAGGGAGCGTACTCAATGGACTCCATCTACTCCGAGCAGGACAAGCGCGACTATTTCATGCGCGGTCTAAAGAAGCTGAGCTGGGTCAACGACGCCTGGGAACTTTCCCAGTCCATCATGACCGAGATTTCCATCATCAAAAACAACTATATAGATCCTGATACCTATATCCCGACGAGCTGTGAGAAACAGGTATTCAGAAAAATCATGGGCAGCTATGAAAAGCACAAAGAGACACTGGGTAAGATTGATTTCGATGATATGCTGTTAAAATGCCTCGAGCTCCTTGAGAGCGATGTGAGGATACGAGACCGCTGGCAGGAACGCTTCGACTACATTCAGTGCGACGAGTATCAGGACACCAACCGTATTCAGCGGGATATTCTATATCTGCTTGCCGGCAGGCACAGGAACCTCTGCGTCGTCGGTGACGATGATCAGTCAATCTACATGTTCCGCGGCGCGCTTCCGGAGATCATGCTGCAGTTCCCTGAAGATTACGCAAATGCATCCTCCATCTCCATGAGCACGAACTACCGCTCAGGCCAGGCCATTGTCGATATGGCCTCAAGGCTCATCGCGATGAACCGGCACCGCTTCCCCAAAGACTTTATCTCTGAGCGCGGGCTGAACGGAACTGATGGCCTCGCGGTCTACAAAAAATTCAAGACCCACGGAGCGCAGATTGGTTTTGTACTAAAGACCATAAAGAAACGTCATGAGAAAGGTGTCCCATACAGCGAAATGGCTGTCATTTTCCGGACCAACAGACAGGCAGGACTTCCTGTCTCGGAGCTGGCCAAAAATGAGCTTCCTTTCTACACGACAGAGGCTGTGAGTTCCGTCTACGATGGCTGGATGTTCCGGGGTATTGCAGCCTATATCCGTCTTGCCACTGGCACAGGGTCCCGAGATGATCTCCTCTATGTGCTGAACAGGCCGAATCGTTATCTCATGGAGAGTGCATTTGCATCATGCGAATATACCGCAAAAAGTATGCTTGCGGCAGCGGGTTATCTGAAAAAAGACGCTGCCTGGAAGTATCAGGCTGCGGAAAAGAACATTCGGACCTGGATGAGAAATTTCGGACCGGGGACACTGACTATGACAGATCACCCCGACAAGGTATTCGAGAAACTGGCGGACCCGCTCGGCATCGATTACGATGAATACGTCCTCTCCTATGCAAAGTTCCGGAACTTTGATGAGAAGGAGACCAAAGAAGAGTTTCAAGCTCTTCGGAAAGAAGCCTCCGCCTTTGACACGATTGAAGAATGGCTCCGTCACGCAAGGTCCGAGAGCATTCATATCCGCGAGGTATCCCGCAAAAAAGACCGGACAGGCATTCAGATCACTACAATGCATAAGGCCAAGGGCCTTGAGTGGGATACCGTGTTCGTCATAGATGTAAATGAAGATATCGTCCCCCACAAGAACACACTTGAGTCCATAGCCCAGGTCGAGGAGGAGCGCCGTCTTCTCTATGTAGCCATGACGCGGGCCAAAAACGCGCTCTACATCCTCTGCTCCGGCAAAGAGTCACCTTTCATGAAGCAGATGAAGACCGCTCTCGAAAAGGAGGAGGAACAGAGCCGAAGGGCTGAGCTTAATCGTAAGCTAGAGGAAGAAATCGCCGCAAGGAAGGCTGCCGGAGAGCTTACTGACGCGCCCTCTGATCCCGTGCTGGGGCTGGTCGTAATGCATCGCAATTTCGGCAAGGGCTATATCACCTCAGTCGATAACGACAAGGGTCTCATCACAGTACGCTTTGTCGATAAGGAACGCTCCTTCATGTACCCGCAAGCCTTCGACCGGGGGTTCCTCTCTGTAATAGAATAAGGGGCTGTCGCATTAGACGGTGTCACCACTATATATGCCAGACATTTGCAAATAACGTCTGGCATATATAGTGGCAGCGCGCCTTAATGCGACTGCCCCTTTTTTAATATCATAGAATTTCTCAGATCAGGTCTTTAAAGTGGAACTGTGATCTCTCCTCTGCGTAATCACCGACGATCTGGCCGCAGCCGTTGATCCTGTACTTATAGGTCATAAGACCTTCAAGACCGACGGGACCGCGAGCATGGATCTTGCTTGTTGAGATACCGACCTCAGCGCCGAATCCGTAACGGAATCCGTCCGCAAAACGCGTGGAGCAGTTCTGGTAAACGCCTGCCGAGTCAACCATCTGCATGAAGTACTCTGCTGTCTCCGGATTCTCTGTGAGAATGGCGTCAGTGTGGTGGGACCCGAACCGGTTGATGTGATCCACAGCCTCCTTCACACCGTCCACAAGCTTCACGGAGATGATGAGTTCCAGATATTCTGTACGGAAATCGTCCTCGCCCATAATCTCACAGGGGATGATCTCCGAAACCTCTTTTGTGCCACGGATCTTAACACCGGCATCCTCCAGAACTTTCCTTACCTCAGGCAGGAATGTGCCGGCAATCGATCGATCAACAAGAAGCGTCTCGACAGCATTGCAGGCCGCCGTGTACTGGCATTTGGCGTCAACGATAATCGGAAGAGCTTTGGCCATATCACAGTCTTTGTCCGCGTAAATATGGCAGATGCCGTCCGCATGTCCCATGACCGGTATCTTTGTGTTGTCCATGATGTATCTTACAAATGCATTTGAGCCGCGCGGAATAAGAAGATCCACGTCTCTGTCGCACATAAGGAGCTCACTGATTTCATTGTGCTGTTCTGCCTGAAGCAGACATCCCTCCGGCAGGCCTGCTCCCACTACGCTCTTATAGATGACAGAGAACAGAGCCCGATTCGTCTCAGCGGTCTCCTTTCCGCCTTTCAGGATCGCGCAATTGCCTGACTTTATAAGAAGGGAGGATATCTGCACGAGTGCATCCGGCCTTGCTTCAAAGATAACTCCGATTACGCCGATCGGGCAGCTTACCCGTGTGAGAACGAGTCCCTCATCCATCTCCCGCACGATCTGCTTTCTGCCGATCGGGTCCGGCAGAGAAATCAGCTGATGAATGCCGTCGATGACCGACCGAAGTTTTCCCTCGTCAAATTTCAGTCGTTTAATAACGGCTCCCTGAATGTTATTCTTTTCCGCATTTGCGAGATCAATTTTATTAGCGGCAAAAATCTCATCCTTGTTGGCACACAGTGCTTCAGCCATAGCCGCAAGGGCAGCGTTCCTCTGCTCTCCTGTCGTCGCTGCAAGGAAAGGGGATGCCAGCTTCATTTTGTGGGCTTCTTCGCGAATATTCATAATTTACTCCTCTTTAAAACTGTCTCTTAAGGGCAACATCTTTAGCTGCTCTTCACCTGTTCCGCTTCCTGACGGGATCCTGCCCCGCGGAACTTCCATATATTGTACTACAGAACTTTCTTCAAATCGAGTATTTTCACGCTTTAATTCGTCAAATCAGTAAAATGGATGCCTTGCAGTCGGAAATGAACCCCAGAAACCTGAACTTTCCCCATATAATATTTTCTGACATTTTCGTTTGTTTGGCAGCATTAGATTGATATTGAGCATCAAAAGTGATATATTTGTTTACAAGATAAACAACTCGGAACATGCATCATGCATTATATACTGCGATTATGCACTATAAGATCTGCCGTAAATCTGTCCGATTTAACCGAATACACGGGAAGCACTGACTGCCTGTAACTATGCACGCAGAAAGGAGAATCGTTATGCCCACCTATACAGAGAGCTACTCAGCCAAAATCAACCGAAAAGTTCAGAGAAAACAGCACATAGTAGCTGTTGCCGCCGGGAGGATCCCCGCTGACCTCATTCTGAAAAATGCGACATATCTGAATGTGTTCTCGAACGAACTGTGCACGGGCGATATCGCCATAGCGGACGGTCTGTTCGTCGGAATGGGAACCTACAGCGGTCCGAATGAGATTGACATGTCCGGGAAAGTCATCACACCCGGACTTCTCGACGCACACATCCATCTCGAAAGCTCGCTTGTGTCACCTTATGAATTTGCCAAGGCTGTCCTGCCCCACGGCACGACCACAGTCATAACAGATCCTCACGAGATTGCAAATGTCATGGGTACCGATGGTATTGAATACATGTTAGAGGCAACAGAAGGACTCCCGGTCGATGTGCATTTCATGCTTCCGTCCTGTGTCCCTGCAAGCCCGGTGGACGAGGCCGGGGCTAATCTCGATTACAGGGCCATTGATTCTTTCTACAATCATCCTCGTGTCCTCGGTCTTGCTGAAATGATGAATTATATCGGAATCATCAACGGCGATGCCAATTGTCTGGAAAAAATCGCCGGCTCCCAATCTCATCACAAAAAGATAGACGGTCATGCTCCCGGTCTTACCGGCTGTGACCTGAATGCATATATAGCCGCGGGAGTATACTCTGACCACGAGTGCGCGGAGGTCGAAGAAGCGATGGAAAAACTTCGCAAAGGCCAGTTCATCATGATCCGCGACGGCACAGCTGCCCACAATCTTGATAAGCTGATTCCGCTCCTTGTACCGAAGTACTATTCAAGATGTATGTTCGCAACAGACGATAAGCATCCGAATGATCTGCTGGAAATCGGTCACATGGACTTCCACATCCGCAGAGCAATAGCTGCCGGAGTCGATCCAATCATCGCAGTCAAGACAGCCAGCCACAATGCGGCCCGCTATTTCCTTCTGAATAATAAGGGAGCGATCGCGCCCGGCTATCTGGCGGACTTCGTCGTTGTCGACGATCTTGAGAGCTTCAAAATTCACAGTGTTTATAAGCGCGGCATTCTTCGCTATGCTGACGGGGAAGTACTCCCGTTCCCGGAGCCGAAGATCGACTCCTTCCTGAAGGAAAACGCCATGAACACTTTCCATGTCGGCGGGAGGCTCAGTGCTAAAGATTTTATGGACAAACGGCCGCGCGGCGTCATAGGTATGGTCCCCGGTGAAATCATCACCACAGACGAGGGCTATGCAGATCACGTCGACACCGAAAAAGATATTCTGAAGATTTGTGTCATTGAACGCCACAGAAATACAAGGCATATCGGTATAGGATATATCAAGGGCTATGGACTCAAAAAGGGTGCTGTAGCCACCAGCTTCTCTCACGACTCCCACAATATCATAGCAGTGGGCGTAAGCGAGGAGGATATCGCCCTTGCCGTCAACAGAATCGTCGATATTCACGGCGGCATCACAGTCGTTGCGGACAATGAGCCGGTCGCGGATGTTGTGCTTGAGATTGCCGGCCTCATGAGTGACCGCAAGCTGACCGAGGTCAATGATGATCTGGAGAACGCGAAAGATGCGGCCTACAAGCTGGGCGTCTCCCACGGAATTGACCCGTTCATGACCTTGAGCTTCATGTCTCTGCCGGTCATCCCGGAGCTGAGACTCACAACGCGCGGCATCATTGATGTGAACACGCAGCAGTATTTATAAGCTTATAATTGCACACTAAAAGGGCTGTCGCATTAAGACGAGTCACCACATATATGGCAGACGTTATTTGCAAATGTCTGCCATATATAGTGGTGACACCGTCTAATGCGACAGCCCCTTAATTAATGTTATTACAATTGCTTAATACGCTCTTCCGCACTCACCTGTCTATATTCTGCGTGACATGGGCAGCATAAGAATCGCGCCTGCCGCGAGACCTCCCACATGGGCGACCAGATCGATTCCCTCTGTGTAAAATCCCGGAAGCAGAGCAAGAGCCAGACCGAAAATGACCCTGGTGACAGGAATCCTGAAGATATCTCTGCGAAATAGATAAAGGATAACGATAGCTCCCAAAAGAGCAAATACCGCTCCGGATGCCCCGGCAGAGACACTCTCCGACCCGCCCGCAACATCCGCTATGACGCTGCACACATTTCCGAAAAGTCCTCCTGCCAGGTAGAGCAAAAGAAATCTCAGATGCCCGAGCATCTTTTCGAGGTTCTCTCCGAGAGCCGCGAGGACGATCATGTTGCTGGTCAAGTGCGTGATTCCGAAATGAAGGAACATGCTGGTAAAGAGCCGCCACACCTGGCCGTCAAGAATATAGGGCGTAAAGGCTGCCCCCAGCTTCAGCATAACTCCCTGATCCTGACTTCCGCCCATCACTTCGCTTATAAGAAATGCGGCGGCATTAAGCCCGATCAGGACATAAGTTACAATACAAGTGTCCGTTTTCCTGTACATACCCACTTTGCTACTGCCTCCATCAGGGTATCGGTATCCAAGTGTTTTATTCCCTGCCGTCCCAGCAGTATGTGCAGAGATTTTCGCGCGGGATTCCCGTAGCCTCGCACATATCGTCAAGCCGGTTGAATCTCAGAGATGTAAAGCCCATGTCCTCGCAGATTCCCTGCTGCATCGCTTTATATCTCTCTGAATCCGGATTGGTATACTCCGCTATAATTTCGGGCGGAACATCCGTCGTTCCCTCGAGTTTTGCAATAACTCTTCTCGCAATCAGCTCCATCTCGGAAGTAGACCTTGAGAAATTAATAAACTTGCAGCCGAAAAGGATCGGCGGGCAGGCAGGTCGCACATGAACTTCTTTGGCCCCGCTCCTGTAGAGGAATTCTGTCGTCTCGCGAAGCTGTGTGCCGCGGACAATTGAATCGTCAATGAGGAGAAGTCTCCGGTTCTCAATCAGTTCTTTGACCGGAATAAGCTTCATCTTAGCAATCAGGTCACGCTTTGACTGCATGGTCGGCATAAAGGATCGCGGCCACGTCGGCGTGTACTTGATGAATGGGCGCGAGAATGGGACGCCGGATTCATTGGCGTACCCCACCGCATGGGCAGTGCCTGAATCCGGTACACCTGCGACCGCATCGACTTCATTTTTCGTCATTCCGTCGCGCCTTGCAAGGAGTTTTCCGCACCGCACGCGCATGCCCTCGACCGAGACGCCCTCATAGCTGGACGTCGGATATCCGTAGTAGACCCACAGGAAGGTGCAGATACGCATCTTCTTTCCCGGTGCCGCAAGTGTTGTGACACCGTCGGCTGTGATGACGCACACCTCGCCCGGTCCGAGTTCCTTGTAATCAGTATATCCAAGATTGAGGTAGGCAAATGACTCAAGGCTTGCGCAGTAGCCTGTCTCCTTTTTGCCTATGACGAGCGGAGTCCTGCCGACTTTATCTCTCGCGCAGTAGATTCCTTTAGCAGTGAGGAGCATGAATGACATTGAACCGTCAATGACTTCCTGCGCATAGCGAATACCTTCAATCAGATTGTCTTTTGTGTTGATGAGGGCAGCAACGAGCTCCGTTGAGTTGATTTCACCGCCGCTCATCTCCATAAAATGTATATTTTTCTGATTTAGGATCTTATCAATCAGCGCCTCTTTATTATTGATGCGTCCGACCGTCGTGATTGCGTACGCGCCGTGGTGAGAACGGATGAGCAGCGGCTGGGGCTCATAGTCGGAAATGGATCCGATTCCCATGCAACCATGCATCTCATTTACATCTCGCTCGAACTTTGTTCTGAACGGACTGTTCTCAATATTGTGTATTGCTCTGTTGAAACCGTCTTTTTCATCGTAGACCACCATGCCGGCTCTTCTGGTTCCCAGATGCGAATGATAGTCTGTACCGAAAAACAGATCAAAAACGCAGTCTTCAGTCTGTGCTGACGCGAAAAATCCTCCCATATGCTCTCCGTTTCTTCAAGTTATTCAAAACTCGCTGTTTTCTCTTAATCTATCCAATAAACGCGTACATTATATCAAAAGTTTTCTGTTTCGTACTCAGTAAATTTCAGAACTGTTGATTTCAATAAAACATTGTCACAGCACGGAAAATATATCGACAGATTAACGAATTTTCGAGTGTCAAAGCGTTCAGCCGGGAAAATCTTGACGATTCCACCGCAAAACGAAGTACGGATTTTGCGCCCGTTAGAATCTATCAGGAACGCCTCGGTCTTCTACGACCGATATTTCCGGTCGGAAAACGTCATATGCATGTGAGCTTCACCCTGGCAGAAATCAGTCTGGATGTCTCATGCGCATCGAACTTGATCTCATAGGCGTTCCTCTCCTCAATGTAACGCAGGATACTGCCCTCCCCGAACACACCGTGCATGACACGCGTTCCCTCCGGCAGCTTTTCCTCCGCCATGGACCGCAGATAATCCTCGCTCCAGCTGATATCTCTCCATGCTTTTTTCACCAGATCAGGTGCAGGCTCATTTTCCCAGTCAACAAACCTTTTATCAATCTCGAGAATGAACCGCGATGGGTAGCGGAAAGATCCATCTAAGTTCCTTCCCTCAGAGTCAGTGAAATAGAGGCCTCGCTCAGCCCTCGTGACTGCGACAAATGCAAGGCGCCTCTCTTCCTCCATAGCCTCTCTGGTGGCTGTCTTTTTGGCCGGGAACACCCCCTCCTCCATGGACACCAGAAAGATATGCGGAAATTCAAGGCCCTTGGCAGTGTGAACTGTCATGAACTTGACGGCTTTGCGGCTTGCGGCCGTGTCGGCATTGGAAAACAGCGCGACATGGTTCAGGTAATCAGCCAGCAGAGCTTCCTCCCCGCATGTCGTCTCGTACTCATAAATCGACTGCCGAAGCTCCGCAAGATTATCGAGCCGCTCCTGGCTGCCCTCCGTCCGCAGAGCTTCCTCGTAGCCGCTCTCTTCGAGAACCGCTGCGACAAGCTCCGAGATCGTCATGTCGTGGCATCGCTTTTCGAAATCCGCCATCATGTCGAGGAATTTCCGGGCTCCGGTCCTTCTGAAAAGTTCCTGGTCCGCAGTCTGTATGAGCGCGTCGATGAGCAGGCAGTTATTCTTTTCCGCGTACTCCCTGAGGAACCGCATCCTCTGCTCGCCGATATTTCGTTTCGGCTGGTTGACGATTCTTGCAAATGACAGATCATCCCGAAACGCGATCAGCCTCAAGTACGACAGGACATCCTTGATTTCCGCCCTGTTGTAGAACTGCACGCCTGAGTAGAGCATATACGGGATCTCCTTTTTGAGGAAGACCTCCTCAAAAGTCCGTGTGACGAAATGAGACCTGTAGAGAATCGTGATATCGGAGGGCTGTACACCGCTCTTCTCCAGTTCCAGCACCTTCCCGGCGACCCACTCCGCCTCGTCACGGGCATTTCCCGCATGGTGCCAGACGGGTCTTTCTCCCACATCCAGAGTCGGCAGCAGATCCTTTTTCATGCGGTTCACATTTTTAGATATCAGGGAATTGGCGGCGCTCAGAACAGACTCGGTGGATCTGTAATTATCCATCATCATGATGGTCTTCGTATTCGGAAAGTTCTTATCGAAATCGAGAAGGTAGCGAATGTTGGCACCTCTCCACGTATAAATCGTCTGATCGGGATCACCGACGACAAAGAGATTTTTATGATAATCACAAAGGACTGCCATCAATCTGTACTGAAGATCATCAATGTCCTGAAACTCATCGATCATGATGTATTCGAGTCTTTTCTGCCACTTGAGTTTTATTTCCTCACTGCTCTCAAATATGTAGAGGACGAACTTGATAAGGTCATTGTAGTCGAGTCCGAAGCATTTTTTCTGCTGGTAAAGGTACCCGTAAAACAGTATGTCGTCCACCTTTTCCGCCTTCAAATACTTCTGCCTAAGAAGGTCGATCGGCATAGCAATCATATCGCGATAATACTCAGGCTCGAACTTGCACTTCCTCATCTCGAACATATCCCTGGCATCCTTGAAAGTCTTGTCCCGAAGTGTCAGGTTCCTCTCGCTGTAGATGATCTGCAGCATGGCATCTATATCAGAATTATCGAGCACCAGAAAGCTCTCCGGATACTGGATCGCGTGGGAATCTTCCTGCAGAACAGATACACAGAAGCTGTGAAATGTGCTTATATAACCGGTGTCATTATCCCGGGTCAGCTGCCGGATGCGGGAGCGCATTTCATTGGCGGCTTTGTTGGTAAAGGTCACGCACAGAATATTGGACGGCAGAACGCCGATTTCATTTACAAGGAACGCGAACCTGTGCGAGAGAGCCCGCGTCTTGCCGCTTCCTGCACCGGCGATCACTCTTATAAATCCCTCTGTGGAGGTCACCGCCTCCCGCTGGCTCTGACTGAGTCCTTTTAATTCTTCCATAAATCCCCCGATTTTTTTACCCGCTTCCTTGTCTTAAGACCGCGGGAATCAGTGCGCAATGACATATTTACTGACAGAATCCCTGAACATCATTATACGAACTAACGTTCGCAGTGTCAATTAATATGTCAGCCTTCGATATCGAATAATGTATGTACGACCAAGAGCCACAGGCATCTCCGTTCCGACCTGAGCACAATAAAGAAGAGCTGCCGCAATTTAATGCAGCAGCCCTACGTCTGTGTCATTTTTCATTTATCAACTGACATTCTCACTGACGTCATTCAGAATTCCAAGAGCCTGAAGCACCTCTTCCACCGTGCTGACAGGTGTAATCTCAAGCACGGACTTGACCTCCTCGGCCACATCTCTGAGATCTTCAACATTGTCTTTAGGAATAAAGACATGCGTTGCCCCTGCCCTCTGTGCCGCCATGAGCTTCTCCGGCAGTCCGCCGATCGGTTTCACGTCGCCCTGCAGGGATACCTCACCCGTCATAGCAACCTGCGGGCTCACCGGCACACCTGTGACCAGAGATGAGAGCGCTGTTGTCAGAGTAATGCCTGCAGACGGTCCGTCCTTCGGCGTCGCTCCATCCGGTACGTGAATATGAAGATCACTCTCCTTGAAGAGTTCAGTCTTCTCAGGGAATATTGACTTCACAAGGCTCACCGCGATCTGAGCTGACTCCTTCATGACATCTCCCAGCTGACCGGTGACAACAGTCTTACCGCTTCCTCTGGTGAACAATGTCTCAATGAACAGAACCTCACCTCCCACCTGGGTCCAGGCGAGACCTGTCACAACGCCCGGTCTGGCCTCATTTTTCACAAGGCCGTGGCGGATCGGGTGCATATCCAGATAATCCCTCAGATTATCTGTGTCGATCACAAGCCCCTCATCTTTCCCGCGGACAATATCGACCGCTGCCATTCTGCACAGAGTGTCAAGTCTCTTCTTTAATCCTCGCACACCTGCTTCCCTTGTATAATCGCTAATGATTTCATTCAGGGCATCGTCGGTGACAGAAAGGCTCTCCTCGCGGATTCCGACCGCGCGCATTGCCTTGGGCAGAAGATGTCTTCTCGCGATCTCATATTTCTCAGTCGGAGTATACCCCTGGAACTGAATGACTTCCATACGGTCGAGAAGCGGCGCAGGAATCGTATCGAGGGTGTTGGCCGTGCAGATAAAGAGAACATTCGAAAGGTCATACGGTACATTCATATAATGATCCGTGAACGTGTTGTTCTGCTCCGGGTCAAGAACCTCGAGAAGAGCACTGGCTGGGTCTCCGTTATAGGAAACCCCGAGCTTGTCAATTTCATCGAGCACCATGACCGGGTTGGATACACCGCTCTTGGCTATGCCGTCCATGATGCGACCCGGCATAGCTCCGATGTACGTTCTCCTGTGACCGCGGATATCCGCCTCATCGCGGGCACCGCCGAGGCTGACTCTGACATACTTGCGGCCGAGTGCATTTGCAATACCCTGACCTATAGATGTCTTGCCGCTGCCGGGAGCACCGACAAAGCACAGGATCGAACCCGACTGCTGTCTCTTAAGGTTCATGACCGCAATCTGCTGAAGGATCCTTGACTTGACTTTTTTCAGACCGTAGTGAGTCTCGTTGAGTATGGCTTCCGCCTCGTCAAGGTCAATATTTACGGCTTTCTCTTTCACCCATGAAAGGTTGAGGAGGAAATCAAGATAATCATAGAGCATTCCGGATTCAGGGCCGACCTGGCCTTCCTGCTTCAGGCGATTCAGGACCTTCTCCGCTTCCTTGCGCGCAGTCTCATTCATCCCGGATTCCTGGATCCTGATCTCGAACTTGCGCAGCTCGGTCACTTCCTCGGGATGCATCTCATCCAGCTCTTTCTGCAGATATTCCATCTGCTTCTTTATTGCGGCCTCGCGGTAGATCTTTTTGTGTTCTTCCTCCTGAGCATTCTCCGCCTCGTTGTTGATCTTGTAAGCTTCAAAGTTCTCATAGATCATGTTCTCCATGAGTTCCTGGCGCGCTGCCCTGCTGTCTTCAGCGAGAACAGCATAGCGCTCCTTGCTTGAGTTCATGAGCCATGGACCCATAGCGGAGACGATTTCTCCGACCGAGTGCCACTGAGCGATAAAAGCCCTCGATATCTGAACATTCTCAAAGTTCTCTGCGTACTTGAACAGCTGACGCTTGAGTTTCTTCAGTCTCTCCTCCGCCACATCAGGGTCGAGGTCGTCAATATCCTTTCTCTTAGTTATATCAAGATCTATACTGTGGTCATTATAAATCGTGATCTCATTGAGATTTACACGACTTCCTGTGCGGATCACTATATATCCGTTCTGATTAACTTCGGAGATAGAACCCTGCACACCGATCGGATAAAAACTGTCTTCGGTAAGCTCCTCACGCGGCAGGTTCTCGCGGCACAGGATCACAGTGACCTTCTCACCCTGATTCGGCACTTTGCCTGTCATCTTCTTATAATAATCTGTCTGCAATACAAATGTGCTCTCGGGCACAAGAATGCTGTTGTAAACCGGTACTACTGCCATGGTTTCACCTCCTTTGTTAGCACTCTGCTTGTATGAGTGCTATTATTGCATCAAAGGTAATTTTTGTCAAGCACTTCATACTTTATTAATAAGTCTCGTTCCCTCATGGCCGTAACAGAAGAGACGGGCGGCATCTGTGTCTCAGAATCCGGCGCAAAAAAGCTGCCTGCGATCAGACCATATCAATGGTCGGACCGCAGGCAGCGGTTATAGGATCAATTTAAGTCAGATTATATCGTATTATTCTTCAGCGACTGCATCAGCGACCGGCTTCTCAAGGTCTACATCTTCTGCCGGAGCAACGACATCGTCAGCGACAGCTTCCTCTACGATTTCATCAACAGTCTCAAGCGCATCTGCCAGAGCTTCAGCATCACCCTCAGCTACAGCGTCAACGACAGGCTGATCGATCTCGGCATCAGGAGCATCGACTGTGTCATCCCCAACTGCATCTTCAACGATAGCATCAACGAGTTCTTCAGCCTCTTCCTTGGCCTCTTCCTTTTCCTTCTTGTCAAGGCGGTCAAGCATAGAGCGGATCGCGTCGCGCTGCTCCTTCGTCATCTCGTCGATAGAAGCGATCACTTCCTTGACATTCTTCTGGATATTTTCCGGATTCAGGTTCTCTTTTGCTTTTTTCTTGAACTCTTCATTGAGGACCTTGCCCTCTTCCACTGTGAGCTCACCCTTCTTTACAAGGTCATCGATGATGACGGAAGCCTTCTCTCCTGTGATAGCAACTGCGCCTACGCCTGCAAGAAAAATTGTTCTCAAACCGTCCTTTAATTTCATTTTGTTACCTGCCTTTCTCCACATAGATAAAAATGCAAATGCAAAAAACCCTAAATCAAAGTATATCTGAAATCTATAAAAAAGGAATACCTTTCACGTAAAATTAGCAATTATTTCTTAAAACGTTCACAGAATTTTATCTATTATTACTAATTATTTATTTTCTTTAGAAAATTTTTAACTTTCAGATACAGAATCTTGAACGGCATCAGCGTCATTTGCCGAATCGGAGGATCCAGCCTCGTCAGCAGAGTCCGAACTGTCAGTTTCTCCGGCGTCATTCGTATCAGTGGCTCCTGCAACATCATCCTTGTACAGAGCAACGAACTCCTCCAGGGTCAGATTATGCTCCATAATATAGGTCGCTGCCTCAACGCCGACATAACGGAAATGCCACGGCTCATATATGATACCCGTAATATCTTCTTTTCCATCCGGGAATCTGACGATGAAACCGTAATCCTGGCAGTGAGCTTCCATCCACTGGTACATTGCCGTATCTTCGAGGATTGCGCTCTTATACTCGTAGTACTCTTCGGTTATGTCAGCCGCAAGTCCGGTCTGGTGCTCCGACGTGCCGGGGCGTGCGACAATCGTTGCGGCAGTCTCCTCGTCATACTCCTCGCATTTCTTCTCAAAGAGATACTTCTGCAGATCGTAGCTGCGGTAGCCGGATGACAGGTAGACTGTATTACCCGCATCCCGGCAGTCCGACACGAAGGCCTCCATTGCGTCATAAATCCGGTAATCGACCTCGATATCCTCGATCGGGACAACATCGGGATAATAGTCCTCTATCGAATTCCATGGATTTGCAAGCACATATTCCCAGCTATTGATATCTATATCAGGCTTATCGGCATAGGGGTCGGGAGTCGGCGTGGCAGTCGGCTCCGGAGTCACTGCAGAAGCAGAAGACGCGTCCCCTGCTTCCAACTGCGCCGATGCCTCATCCGCTCCTGTCATATTATTGCCTGAAAGCTCTGTCTCCTCCGATACGCTGCCGGCGGCTTTTTTTGCCCCGCCCGCCGTCATATTTCGGACTGTCGAGACGCATAGAAGCACTGCGCAGGCAGTCATAAGTACCCTGAACGCCAATAACTCTCCGCCGGTCAGGTTCTTCTTTTTTTTCTTTCTTCTTTTTTGCGTTGCCATTAAAATCTCCGAATTATTCTTCCGCTGTCATTTTCAATGCGTCAACATAGCCTACCACTCGTTCGCGGTAGTGCGAGGGAAGCTCATTAATGTCACGAAGAAGCCTGTACTCAGCAGAGTCGCGCCTCAGTACGACGTAATCGACTTTCCACTTACTGCTGTCATCAGTCCCCGTCAAAAGCTCTGACGGACTTATGTCGAGAACGTCACAGATGATCATGATCTTATCCGCTGCCGGGTTAACATGCTTGCCTTTCCAATCGCTGATCGTGCTCTGCGGGATGCCCGTCGCCATTGCAAAGTCTTTCTGGGATATTCCCTTCTCCTTCAGGACCTGAAAAATTCTCTCGCTTATTATCATAGTGAACCCCTCTCTCAACTATATGATGAATACACTTCTGCGTTTAAGTGTTATTCTCTATTCCATTATCGTATAAGAACTGAAGAATTTCAATCAAAGAACTGTATTTATTCTCAAAAAACCTTAAAAGTGTCTCTTTTTACCATGTCTTTTACCATGTCTTTTTCCACAAACCCAGCCGTTTTTAAACTGTTTTTATTGTCATTTTTGCCATACTCATATAAAATATAAGATAGCAGGACCGCATAAACAGCTGTCCTTGAACGCGTACGTAAAAAAATATCCTTAGGAGGTGGCTACCTTGAAACAATGGACTCTCGAAGAGCGCTACAGAGTGCTGCAGAGCGCGGATGAAATCAAAGATCTCTATGATCGTATCCAGACATCTAACTACCGCCAGAAATACCATGTACAGCCGATGACCGGTCTTTCCAGTGACCCGAACGGTTTCGCTTATTACAAGGGAACATGGCATCTGTACTATCAGTGGTGCCCGTGGGGTGCGGTACATGGACTTAAGTACTGGTATCACGCAGTCTCTACAGACCTTGTCCACTGGAAGAATGCCGGTGTTGGCATGTGGCCGGACACGATCTATGACAACAAAGGCTGCCATTCAGGCTCCGCTATTTCTGACGGTGAAGATCTCTACATGTTCTACACAGGTAATCACAGAGATGAGAACTGGGTGAGAACACCTTACACATGCGCCGCTATTCTCGGACCGGACGGCCAGCCGAAGAAGCTTCCGGAGCCGCTCTTCGGACCGCGTGACGACTACAGCGAACATCAGAGAGACCCGAAGGTCATCTATGTTCCGGAGAAAAACAAATACTTTATCTTCATCGGCGCACAGACCCTCGACAAGAAGGGCACCGCTCTGATCTATGAATCCGACAAGCTCCTTGAGGGATGGAAATTCGCCGGCCAGCTGAACGTACCGGGATTTGAAGATTTCGGCGGTATGTGGGAATGCCCGTGCATCGTCAATATCAGCGGCAAGGATGTCCTGATCTTCTCACCGCAGTATACAAAACTTCCGGGCCGTGCAGAGAGCACGAACCACAACGTATACATCGTCGGCAAGATGGATTACGATACCCTGACCTTCACACCGGAATCCGGTTATCAGTATCTCGACTTCGGTTTCGACTTCTACGCAGCTCAGTTCGCTGCAAATGTCGGCGATCCGGAAAAAGCCATCCTTGTCGGATGGATCGGTCTCCCGGACAACCATTACTGCACAGAGCCGGAAGAGTGGGAAGGCAGCATGAGCCTTATGCGTGAGGTACGCCTTAGCGGTGACCGCCTGATCCAGAACCCGATTCCGGAAATCACATCCCTCCGTGATGAGGAGATCGCAGCGGAAGGCAAGCTTCCGGCATTCTGCGAGGTCGAGGCCAACTTTACAGGCGGCGACGCCGACTTCAATCTCTTCACGAAAGCTGACGGCACAGGCGGTGTTACACTCCACTATGACGCAGCAGCCAAGGTCATCACTGTATGCAAATCCGGCATGAACAAGCGCTTCAACGAAAACGTCGGCGAGACACTCGACATGCCGCTGACCAGCGATTTGAGGAAACTGCGCATCATGATCGACAGATGCTCCTTCGAGATTTTCGCCAATGACGGCGAGGAGACATTCACGGCTCACATTTATCCGGAAGCTGACGAGCATAACTACACAATCACAGACAACGGCACAGTAAAGATCTGGACGCTGAAGCCGTCTGTAGAGGACAACTTCATCGTATAAACAACACGGCAGGCTGCAGCGAATTACTTGAAGCCGGCAGGCTGCAGCGAAACACTTAAAGCCGGCAGGCTGCAGCGAAGATCCTGAAACCGGGAGCAAATAAAGAACATCATAAGAGACCCGACCGAGCAAAAAGCACGGTCGGGTCCTTTTTTCAGGCGAATAATACGGCATTTTCGCCCCGTAAGAAAATCCGGCTTTCAAAGCTGCGCATTCAGTCGGCAACAGTTCAGACAGGCTGCTCCCGAAGTTCGTTTCCGGCAGCAAAGCATCCATCTTCGTGAGAAAAACATTGTCGGTCCGACTGAGAGATCAAAAAATGCGATGCATTTTTTAAGATAATATGAAGTGACCTCACATTTGTAGCATCGTGGATTTACCTGTATACTGATGATTGTCAAGATCAATGGTAACAGG
>JBGUHN010000009.1:0-68009 GCA_045112155.1 Lachnospiraceae bacterium | reverse complement strand
CAAGCACTGCAGGAAATACCCTCTTAACTAAAACTGACTCAGCTTTGCGGAATGTTTAAGCCTGACATTTTCACTTCTTAAAACTTGCTTCTCCCATGTTTTGACAGTCTGTTCTTTCAGGAATTGCACCATTTGCGTTAATTCCTGAGATTCATCCCAGGCTTCCAGAGCAGAATAATAGTCTTTGCGGTCCTCCTGATGGATTGTAATCGGGGGATGCCCGTTCATGACAAGGAAATAGTTCATGGCCAGACGTCCGGCACGTCCGTTACCGTCCGCAAAAGGATGGATATTCTCAAATTTCACATGGAAATAAGCGGCGGCAAGCAGTGTTTTATCGGATGGAATGTCATGCATTTCATCGAGCAGCTCCCGCATTTCATCCCGGACATCTTCCGGGGAAGCACCGATTTCATTCCTGCCGGTCACATAATCATGTTTCTTATATTCCCCGGGACGCTCGCCCAATTGATAGCGCCTCGTGTCATAAGTGTTCCGGGTAAGGCGTTTATGAAAATCTTTGACGAGAGTTTCGTCCAGAGATCTCTTTTCCTGAAAAGCTTCCAGAAAAAGCTCATGTGCGTCTTTCAGATTCCGGATCTCAAAGAGGGTCCGAAGATCGCCTGTATATGAAGTGACGCCGTCATGATCAAATATCTCTCTGGTGTCATTATAAGTGATATGCTCGTTCTCAAGATTTCCGGAATTGTATGCAAAGGAGACTCTGTAACCATTCAGAACTTCCGCAAGTTCCGCATCTGTCTAAATGTTTTTGCTCTTCCAAAATAAGAGCGTTTTATCATAATCACTTTTACTCATTTCCTTTTCCTTATAGTGTGGCATTAACGGCACTCTCCTTCCGGTATAACGGCAGCACCGAAAACTTCTTTATGCTTTCTCTGTCAGTTCCTGATACATCTTCATGAGCGCCGCCACACAATCCGCTTCTGACATACTGGTCGGGAAGCCGTAAGCTTTCATAACGGCTGCGTTATTAAGATCGTGCGCCCTCCGAAGCTCCGGTGGCATAGTCAGAGGATCATATAGATCTGCAAGGCTGTTGTCAGGATAGAGTGCACGAGCGTCTAATATTCTTTGTGCCGTCTGTTCAATCTTTAATCTCTGCTCTGACGTTGGAGAAGGCCAGGGAAAATTGTTATAAACAGCAGGAGAATAGCTATAATCGCTTTTTAATCTTCCACATACAATACGTGTCCATGCCATGTGTACATTTGAAGTTATCACCCCAAACATGAACAAGTCTGAATCGGGGACTAGATATAGCTTATTACTCGCAATTATGTCTGAAGTCAAAAAACCAATAGGAATATACCGACGATTTTGAGAAGATACTTCTGGGACAGCTAAATAATTCCCTTCTGGTTGTCTAATTTGTGTGAAAAGCATAGGTGTATCAGCAGCACGCCTAACAGATTCTGTGGGACTGTTTTGGCGTGATTGTGCAACTAAGGATAATCTTTCCATAATGCTTGGTATAGTCCTATAATCTCTTGGCGGAACATCCTTTAGCCATAAACAATATCTCTCCACTCCGTTTATTAAATCTCTCGATCCGACAAAGCGTTTTATAAACTTTTCTGAAGATGGATATTTCAAAACCAAATCATTTTTCTCATTTAGAGTAAGTATAAGATATCCACCATCTGTTGGCTGACTTCCTTTGCTCATCTCTGGAAAACCTTTTGTAAGCGGTTTTCCACGTGACTGTATAAATACATCCGGTGCATCTAACAAATAGCCATTGATATGGTTTGCAACTTTGTACTGTCCATTATCATATATCCGTTTTTCTCCTACCAACAAGTGACATGAAAATCCGATGATAACGCAATGAACTGCTGCTTGATCCTTTGCCTCGCTTATCCAAGCAAATGTTCTATGGGCAAATTGAATCTCAATCTTTTTCTCAGCAAATAAATGTTTCCATAGTATTCCAACGGATTCCCCTTGCGTAATAGAATTTGTCGAAACGAACGCTACTTTAGTATTTGTTCCTTGGATATAATCAGCGGCTTTCTGGTACCAAGATGCAACATAATCTAGCTTTCCATGCTTTTTCAAGTCGTAAAAAGTCATCTTCATATCATCTGTCTGCTCTTTAGTCCTCCACTGATGTCCAATAAAGGGAGGATTCCCCATAATATAGGACAAGCGTTCTGGAGATATTACATTTGCCCAGTCTACCCGAAGAGCATTTCCCTCTATGATATTGGCATATGATTTTAGAGGTAGAAAATCAATATTTGTATGAATGATCTCCTGCGTCTCCCGAATCATCTGTTCTTCGGAAATCCAAAGAGCTGTCTTTGCGACAGTCACAGCAAAGTCATTGATTTCTATGCCGTAGAACTGGCCGATTGACACCTTGATGGAATACGTACCACCGAAATCCAGCATTATCTGTCCTGCGACTTCATTCCGATCAGCGGCGATCCGCTGCCTGATGACCTCATTTTCTAGCCTCCGGAGCGACAGATACGTCTCCGTAAGGAAGTTTCCGGAGCCGCATGCCGGATCCAAAAAAGTCAGCGACGCCAACTTTTCCTGGAACTTTTCAAGCCGGTTCTTACGTGTACGGACGACCGGTATATCCTCGATTTCAACCAGTTCTGCCCGCAGTTCGTCTAGGAACAACGGGTCTATGACCTTGTGAATGTTCTCAATCGACGTGTAATGCATGCCTCCGGAACGCCTTGTCTCCGGATTTAACGTGCTCTCAAAGACAGCGCCAAAGATGGTCGGAGATATGCTGCTCCAATCAAAATCCTCACTGGCGTTCTGCAGGAGGAGGGAACGTATTTCATCAGTAAAATGCGGGATCTCTATATTTTCATCAGAGAAGAGGCCGCCATTAACGTATGGAAATGCAGCAAGATCTTCATCCAGATACGGATCCCGCTCATCTTCAGGCTGGTCCAGCACCCTGAACAGATCGATCAGGGCTTTTCGCATGTGTTTTGTCGGATAGGAAGCCAAATAGTCATGGAACATGCCATGCGTGCCGAAAAGGCCTGAATCCTCGGCGTACAGGCAGAATACAAGACGTACACAGAGGGCGTTCAGACTTTGCTGGGAGTGTTCATTTGCAGGATCCTTATACTGTTTGTAGAAAGCGTCATAGAGCCTGCCGACGATCTCGCCTGCCTGCATGGAGATCTTCATCTCCTCGGAGAGGGATGCATGCTCCTTCTTTACAAGGAATTCCATCCGATAGGCGGCATCCTGCAGGGCCTCCAGCAGGATGACTTCCGGATCCTGTCCTGGCTTGTTCTGGTCGTAGATACGGAACTCCTGAAAATTGCATGTGACGATGTATCGGGGCATCTCGTCCAGAGGCATGTTATTGGCGTATCTCTTCGCTTGCTGGTACGGAGTGAGCATAATCCCGCCAGATTGCGGCTCCGGCTTCGTGAGGTCATGCGTCATGCCCTTCTGCTCGATCATGACCCTTGTCTCCGGGAGATATGCGTCAATGTATTTCTGCTGTCCGCCCACACGGACAGGGCGCTCAAATTGGACCTTCTGCAGGGCATTCTCCATGCCGTAAACATCCTGCAGGAGGGACATCCAGAAGCGCTGGCTGTCCTGTTTCTCGTTACCTCTCCCACGCCATTCATTGATAAATTTCCTTGCAGCTTCTCTTCTCTCTGCATCTGTCATGGCATATTCCCCTCACTAAGCATTTCTTTCTTATACTTATAGTACGTGTTCCTGCTTATGCCTGCAATCCTCATGACCTCTTCATCCGAATTAATCCCGTCAAAGGACTTGCTGTTTTTTCTGATCAGCTTCTTTGCCTCCAGTTCCTTCTTGGTGCGGTATCTGCGGCCTTTCTGCCGGCCGATTGGCTTGCCCTGCAGCCGTGCTGTTTCGATTCCCTCCCTTGTCCTCTGGTGCAGATCCCGCACTTCTTTCTCTGACTGCTCAAAGGCGAGCTGGATTTGCTTCGCTGCCAGACGCAGGATGTATCTGTTAATTGATTCCGCAATGCCGTCCATCAGCTCATCAGTTGCCTCGTCACCCGTCCCGGGTATGCTTATCCTGTTGTCAATGGCTGCCTGATATGTCTCCGTGTCGATCTGCGGCTCTTTCAGGAAGGATAAGGCGACGCCCTTATTTAACATCACCTTATACAGTTCAAAGCCCTCCTGGGCGTTCCTTGACATTCTAGAAACGCTGTCAAATACGATTCGTTCAACCATCCCCTTCTCGACCTGGCGCATGATTTTGAGCCATTCAGGGCGTTCTGAGCGTGTGCCTGTGTAGACTTCCCTGACTATCACCGCATCCGGATAGGCAGCCTTAATGTTCCTCTCCTGACGCTCAATATTCTGCTTTTTGGTGCTAATCCTGCAATAGCCATATATCATTATGAACTCCTTGCTATCCCATAAAAAACGACCGTCTATCTTGGTATATTATATACCAGATGACGGTCATCTATCCAGTTGGAATTTTGGTATGTATAGATTATAGGGTTATTTTAATACTATAACTTCAGCTGCCAGAACTGAGAAAGGGGACGGAATTCCGTCCTCTTCTTTAAGTTTCGCTTTTCTCCACGCCTTTAATCTTACGATATACAAACAATGTAGCATAGCAGTCGGCAAGACTGTTATGCGCCCCTTCCGGAATGCTTTTCCAGTCATACCCGTAATACCGGGCTGCCGTCGTCAGCTTTTGCCATTTATATTCTTCGAAATAATCGCTCCACTTCCCATAGATGACTGCAAAATCTCTCATAACGTCAACGACATCCGTCTCTGTTCTGAAAATGACTCCGCTATTTTCAAGGAATTTGATGTCAAAATATGTGTTGTATCCGATGATTATATCGGCCTGATACAGGATCTCGTTGATTTCTACGATTTTCTCATTTATTAAGGGAGCATCTTGCACCATTTCAGGGCTGATGTGGTTTACTGCTTCGGCTGCCGGCCAGGAGTCTATATTTGGCTTAAAATAACTGTCAAAAATCTTTTCGCCATCGCCGCTAATTATAGATACCTGTAGCAACTCATCGCACTCCGGAACAAGTCCGGTCGTCTCTGTATCAATGACAACGGTGCTGTATTTTCCTCCATTTAACGTCTTGCTTAGCTCTGCGACACGTTTTAAATAAGGCAGCGATATTTCGCGGGTCTCCGCTATTTTTTCCCGCTTTCGCTCAATCTCCCTTTTCGCCAGAAGCTCCGTGCGCTTCTTCGCTCTGCGTTCGCGTTCCAACAGGTTTCGATGTTCCCGTTCCGGACGAAAAAATGCTCGGATCTGCGCCTCGGAAGCTTTTGTTACCTGTTCAGACGAAAAGTATTCCTTCGAATGATTGCAATAATAATTTGTCCACATCAGCGTCCCCGTCGCACCTTCCATAGGCAGGTATCCCTTTTTAGCCCACTGCCGAGCTGTCTTGCTTTCATCGATTTCGATTTTATGTACTTTCAATGCTTATTATCCTTTCCAAAAAATCCTTCCAAACAATCCTGCATTCCGGAATTGATTGACTTTTGCTTCTGCCTCTTCTGCCCTCTCTTCGGCGTTCTTCCATAAAAATAAGCTCGTCCATACATGGTGACATCGTCATACTTTATAAGTATTACGGATTCGGACAGCGCCCATCTCTTCCCTTTCTTTAAGATCCTGAAGTTCTTCTTCCGTACAATACATACGGTATGTCTTTCCCGGCTCCAGGTATTTTTCGTAGTAGACCATTGCCACGTTATCCGCTCTGAATGCGGTATAACCGTCCATCGATTCCCCATGAATTCCATAACAATCTGCCATCTTTGCACCCTCCCTTTTCCTGAGTTGGCATACGTTATAGTTGACATAACTTCTTTTATTTTTCAATAGCTTTTGAAATTTTTTTGATTTTGTCTCGAATCAGTTATGCCTACAATTACCATCTGTCCCCAAAAATGCTATTTTTTGAAATATGCCTATAATCAAAAACACTGCACAACACTTTGCTTTTTGTTTGGTGTTATGCAGTGTCTATATGTTGAGAATGAAGGCCTGTTCAATATTACCTCATCTTCCTCTTTTCTTGATTCGTTTTTTAGAAGGAAGTGCTCTCTTCGATACCTCAACTTTTTCAGAAATGGTTTTCTGTTTCAATGATCTAGCAGACTTAATGCCTTGCTCAATTCGCTGAATTTGTTGCTCCACTGAAAGCATGTATTTGTCAGTTCCTTGTTCTTCTGCTGTAGCTGTTCGATTCGTCCCATTAATTCTTCGTTCGCTGCCGCAAGCTTCTCTTTCTCTCTGACCGTATTGCTCAACTCGACCCTCATCTTTCTGGCAGAGTTCACTGAGTTCTCGGCATGACTCTTCCAATCGCCAAGAAGCGTCTGAGATCTGTCGATCATACTTGTCAATCTTCTCGTGTTGTCTGATTGTTCCTGTGTGATAGTCCTCAGTCTCTGGTTCTCCCGTTGAAGCTGCGTAATCATGCTCTCCATCTGAGTGTTTCGTTTTAATAATCCATTCTTCTCCAAGCTCACACGGTTCAGATCTTCTCTCAATTTCTTTGCAGCACTGACTGAGCTCTCGGCGTGACTCCTCCAATTGTCCGCTACTCTCTGTGACTCTTCTAATAAATTTTCCGACGCTTTCAGCATCCTCTTCTGTTCTTCTATTTTTTGCCGCAACCGATGGTTTTCGGTAACTGTCGTCTCCCTCTCTCTCTGGTAGGACTCCATTCTGTTTACCTGTTGCTGCTGCTCCGACACCTGTTTTTGCAGTATTTCTAATTCTTTCAGCAAGTCCTCGTATCTTTTCACCGATTTCATTAACCTGGCTTTTTATCTCCTGTATAAGAATAGTTATTGCGTTGATGTAGTCTGACAGCTTCCTTTCATATAAACGGTTTCCTGCACGGATCTGGCGATTCATCTCCATGAGTTCGGAAACACCTCCTCTGTCTTCAATCTTCCGGGCGACATAACCTTCATGAAGGGTAGGCATTCGTCCTATTCCCTGCCTCTCATAACTCCTATGATCAATGTGGGTAACAGTATCTTGTATCCAAGCATTATGCCGGTCGATATGTTTATTACAGATCTGAGACCACAAGGACCGCCACTCCTCTGCCTTTTGCTTCTTGTTCCAGTCATTGCTTTCTATATAGCCTCTCGCCCATAATTTTTCTATGCCTTTTCCTTTTCTCTCACGAACCTTTTGTTTACCTGTGACCGGATCTATGACCGGAATCTTATTTCCGTTATCATCCAGAAGATAGCTTTTCCGTTCTTTTACAGCCCATGTGCCATCAGCCTTAAATCCTCTGGTCGTACACATGATATGTGCATGAGGATTCCCTCTCTTGTTATGAATGTTTAGCTGAAGAGCCATTCCTTCGTCGCAAAGGCATTTGCAAAGTTCGCGAATGCATTCTGTATTTTCCTGCAGGGACAATTCCGCGGGAAGAGCCACTTCAAATTCTCTGTAAAGCTGTGCATTGGCTTGCTTCTCGACCTTCTGAACCTCATTCCAAAGAATCTCTGCGTCCGCATATTCGGGCGGTGCGTTTTTCGGCAGGAAAACTTCATGATAAGCAACAGCTTTTTTCTTACTAAAGTCGCGCAGTTTACCCGTCTCCTGGTCAAAATATTTTTTGCCAGCCCTATACGCGGAGAAAGCAACTGCGCCTTTCCCTGCGGATCGACTGCCAATCTTAATTGACATATGATATATTGGCATGTTGAATACCTTCGACGAAAGATATGCCACTGAACAGAATGGCAATAATCATGTAGCAAATGGACCGGCCTGCATGATAAACCCGTCGGGAGACCGCCGTCTGCGCAAGACCCGCCGACGGAACGCGCCCGGCAAATGTGCCATTTATGGCACATGCAGACCGGTTCGAACATAGTTCGGAACTTATAAAGATGGGCTCCGCCCGTCTATAAGTGCGCCCTTAACAAGTTAAGGGAAGCCGCAACTGTTGTGTTAAAACAAAGATGTCTCTTCTTGAGAGTCATTAAAATTCATAGCCTTCGTAAAGAATTTTCCATTCATTTCCTGTTTCTTCAGAAAGTTAAGCAGCCTTTTCTTATCATCATCTGTTGTCTCACGTCCCAAAACAGACTCTATGATGCCCCCCAGCTCAATCAGTCTCCTTGTCCGTTTCTTCCGTTCCTCTGCCGAATGTCTTTTCTTCATGGCCCTTTCCTGGGCAATAAGCTGCTCTCTTTTTTTACGAATATCAGCTAATCTCTCATCATATGATTTTTGTGCCATTCGTCACCTCATAATTCGCATATATGACCGATTTAACGCCTTCAGTAACCGACAAAGAATATATCAATCCTTGTCCTTCATTATTTCGGTTCTCCTGTCATGGCTATCAAGAATTTCAACTATAGTTTCCAAAGTATGAAGAATCTCTGGATCCAGTTCATCAACCCGCTCAATAGACTGCAGGTGTTCATCTACCTCTTCGATTCTCTTCCACATAGCATCAAATGTCCGGACATTACCGACAGCATATAATTTCTGATTCAGAATCGCCTGCAGGTAGTATTCCTGTTTTTTCAGACCGGATAATTCTACTCTGGTTTGTATTTTCTGGTGCTCTTCAGGGGAGACTCGAAATGCAACTGTGATATTTTTCTTTCTACGCTTGTCTGAAACCCGCTCTTTTGGTTTTGTGTTTCGTATGAGATTATCTCTTCGAAATATCTTTGTCATCGCTTACTCCATAATTATTAACCATTTTCGTCATGTTTCAGTTCATCTAACTTATCAGCAAGTTGAGACTGTTTGCTTGGATACAAATGCGCATATCCTAATGTAATCGTAATGCTCTCATGCCCCATTCTTTCAGCGATAGCAACCGGAGAAAACCCCAATTCAATGAGCAGCGCGACATGAGAATGTCTGAGATCATGAATTCGAATTCTCTTAACACCGGATTCCTTAACGCCACGATCCATCTCATGATGCAAGTATGATTTCGAGAAAGGAAACAGGCGTGTTTTATCATCATACTTATAAAGTGACGCGAAAAAATCTTCCATTTCCTTTACAAGAAAATCCGGCAAGCTGATTATTCGATTGCTTTTTTCTGTCTTGGGTTCGGTGATATAATCCTCTTTTTTTATTCGCTGAAAAGACTTATTTATGGTCAGCGTTTTATTCTCCAGGTCAAAATCGTTTCGGGTCAAAGCAAGAAGCTCACCTTCCCGGATACCGCACCAGTATAGTATTTCAAATGCATAGTATGAAATCGGCTTCGATTTCATTACTTCTGCAAATAGCAGATACTCGTCCTTTGTCCAGAAAAGCATTTCCTTGGCTTTCGATTTTCCCATTTTCCCTGCAATTTCCGACGGATTAACAGGGAGCGAATAGAACTTTCTGGCATGGTTAAATATTGCGCTTAATTGATTCTGGATCGTTCTAAGGTATGTAGGCGAATAAGGTTTCCCTTCCTCGTCTTTAATCCCGATCAGTTCATTCTGCCACTGAATAATATCGGCAGCCGAAATATCTACCAGAGCCTTCTCGCCAAAATAAGGCAGGATCTTCGTTTCTATCACATGCTTTTTGCTCATGAATGTATTGTATTTTAAGCGTGGTTTCTTATCTGCCAGATATATCTCAACGAACTTTGAAAAAGACATATTTATGTCTCTGGACTTCATTTGCAAGAACTCCCGTTCATATCCAAGGGCTTCCCTCCTGGTTGGGAAGCCCCTTTTTGTATGGATACAAAGTTTGTCCTGCCAGTCCCTATAGCGGATATATACTTTCCAAGTGCCACGCTCCTGATCTTTGCTGACTGACATTGTATTCCTCCTGCATGTTATTCAGAGTCCATTCTTGGATTGAGCATATAACTCTCATGGGCTTTATAATCATAATTGTGATGACCAGAGCAATAAAAGCTCGGCTTAGGTTTGGAAGTTATATGTCTTTTCCGTTCGTATGCCTCCTTGCACCATTGGGCAATAGTTTCATAATTCATACAGTTTTTATAAGTCTGTGCCCTCTGTATGGTGCTATCAACAATCTCCTTCGGAAACTCTTTAACAAGAATGTTATATTCATCTGCCGTAAGTGTGCTGCTTTTTTCACTACACTCTACTACTCTATACTCTCCTTTACTAAACTTTTCTATACTACACTCTACTACACTATACTGTGCGGACAATTCGCCGTCACTTGACTGACATTTGACAGACATTTGTCCGTCATTTGGCAGGCACTTGGCAGACATTTGTCCGTCATTTGGCAGACACTTGGCAGACATTTGTCCGTCAATCGACTGTCCATTATCTGTTAACACACATCTACTATAGGTATCAGCTATGTTCTTATTTCCTTTATTTATCCTTTGGTTGCCTGTATTATTTTCGCTGATGAACCGCAGTTCGAGTTCCGGTATAACTTCTATCAATAATTCTCTGTACTCGCTCTGTTTTCTACGATCAGCTCGAATCTGATTCTGTTTCAGCCAATGAATTATATACGTCACGTAATCATTATCTAAAATCTTTACAAATCCTCTGCCTTGTAGAACTTCCAAGTCATCAATATTTGAGTGAATCATGTTCATCACATTATATGCCTCAACAACACCGTCATCATCCGCATTTAATCCTAAGTGAAAATACAAACATTGAGCGGTCATCGGCATTTTTAAAAACCTACTGCTTTCAGCGACCTCTTTTGAAAACATTCTTCTATTTGCCATAATCAAACTCTCCCTTGTGAATTATTAAAGAGTATGATAAGCTGTATTTCGCAAGCGGGCATATCATACGCTTTGATATGTTCCAGGGCTCTTCCTCTGACCAGGAAGGGCCTTTTTTTATCAGTTTTTCTGTTTCCCATAACAGTTTTCCTCATAGAAACGCCTGTTAGTCTTCCCTGAAATTACAATGTAATTCGGACTGATTGCTAACAGTTTCTGATTTAATTCCCGGATAATTTTATATCCTTGCGCTTTTGAGACGCCCCAGTCCCGGCAAACCTCCTCAACACTAACGTACATCGTTTTGTTCATCGTTTTCACCTCCTTTTGTAAACTCGTGTCATTTTTTTTGAATTGTTTTTTATTATGTCGTGGAAAACACCTCCTTCTAATAAAATGCGCCTAATTTAGTCACTATTTTATATGTCTCATAGTCACCATATTTGCTGACTTCTACAGTATATTAAATAATTTACCATTTGTCAATATGACTTGTGACGTTGAGCGAGTATTTGTAAAATGATATAATATACATAATTCACCGATGAATATCTCGTGATTTAATTATTGTTTGGGGAACGCTATGAGAATTTCACAATACTTAGATCTTCCAAAAAAAATGTATGATGCTCGTACTAAGTCTGGAATGTCCCAGAAATATATAGCCGATAAAATGGGTATTACGAAACAATCATATTCTAGATATGAGAATGGCATCGCTGAGCCATCGATAGAATCTCTAGAGATTTTTTGCAAAGAGGTTCATGTGACAATACCAGAGTTATTAGGAATAAATGATCCAACGACAGGCTATACTCCCATTACTCATTTTTCACAATGGCTTTATATGTTGAAAGAATTAGAAGATCACGGAATCGACATAGACTATGATGTTGAAAACGTTACGCCCGGTAGTATGACAGGCGTATATAAAATAGACCAAACCCAAATAGGAACAATCGCGCTTGTACTAAAGGATCTACATCATAAACTGGAATCCTCAAAAATTACACACGGAGAATATGATACAAAGATAAACGAACTAATTAGTATTTATAATGTGCCTATATCAGAATATGTTGATGTGCAAAAACAGAATACAAATAAAAGTTTGATAGATGCTATTAAAACCAAATTGTTTGAAACTAACGAATAAATCTTAGATCGCATAACGGAAAAATCTATGAGTCTAAAACGTCATAACCATTATGTTCCAAAAATGTATTTAAAAAGATGGCATAGCAACGATCCATTCAAAATATTCGTGTATAATCTTCTTGTGTCAAATGAAAATGTACCCATCTGGAAGGAACAGGCAATCTCGCGAACCGCTTCATTAGATAATTTATACCTGCATATAAAAGACGATGCAGAATTAGATGATATAGAACAAGAATTCGATAGTCAATTTGAGGCAAATGCACAATCTGTTATAGATAAAGCCTGTTCAAATCAGAGAATAAGTGCATCTGAATGGGAGGTCCTTGTTGATTATGTGGCAGCACAAGCAGTGCGAACGCCTGCTTTTTATCACCAATCAAAGCCATTTTTGGAAGAATTAGTGCCAAAGGTATTAGAAGACACTTTAGAAAAACTGGCTAATCTGAAAGAACCACCACAAGGCAAGACTTCGCCCTTGGAATATGGCGACTTGATTCCTATTTCGATAAGGCACACTCCTTTAGTCGAAGACCCAGAAAAAGCATTATTGGAAGCAGGAACAGTAGTTGGAAAGAATACCTGGCTTTTTTCAATTAAACACGCTCTATCAAAGAACAGTCAATTTCGAGAAAAACTAAAATCATTTCACTGGAGCATAGCAGATGCTCCTGAAAGAATAGAATGGCCAACCAGTGACAATCCTTTTTTATATGTCACCAAAAACAAAAATGGCACGTATCAGCTAGAGCATTTGTTAAATGGGCGAGCAGGTCTTGATCAAAAAGATAAAATTCTCCTATTTCCTATTTCACCTAAAAAAATACTCATAACAAAAACATGCGGAAGATATCCTGCACGTTTTACTCTGACGCTTGATGAAGCTATTTTAGTACGGAGCTTAATCATAAAAAATGCATTTCTTTATATATATCATTATCAAATAGATAACGATATTGTAGAAATTAGACCTAGAATAATAGATGTAGAAAAGTACAAAAGACTTCATAATGAATATGATAACTGGTATGAATCATATCGTGAAGATGAAGCGCCTTTGTTAAAAAGCAATATTCCTTTTGCATATTAATAGAATGCAAGCATTTTGCAAGCACAGACATTGAAAAAGCCGCTAAATAAGCGGCTTTTCGGCATTTTCCCATTATTCCAGCTCGATCGTCCCCGGCGGCTTCGACGTAATGTCGTACAGCACTCTGTTTACCCCGGGCACCTCGTTTATTATTCTGTTCATGCACTTCTGCAACACAGGCCACGGAATCTCCGCCGCCTCCGCTGTCATAAAATCGGAAGTCAGCACCGCACGGAGCACGACCGCGAGACCATATGTCCGATGGTCACCCATGACGCCGACGCTTCGCATATTGGAAAGCGCGGCGAAATACTGGCCGAGATCCTTATCGACTCCGGCGCGGGCAAGCTCGTCACGGAAAATGTAGTCTGCTTCCTGAACGATTTTGACCTTAGCCGGCGTAATTTCACCTATGATACGGACACCGAGTCCGGGACCCGGGAACGGCTGCCTCATGACCAGCTCCTCCGGAATTCCGAGTTCAAGACCTACTTTTCGGACCTCGTCCTTGAAGAGCATTCTAAGCGGCTCGATCGGCTTCTCGTCAAACCCCAGCTCGCGCACGAGCTCAATCGGCAGCCCGCCGACATTGTGATGCGACTTGATCACGTCGCTCGTCTTGCCGTCTCCGCTCTCGACCACATCCGGGTAAATCGTCCCCTGAGCAATATATTTCACTATGCCCCTGACCTTCTTGGCTTCATCACCGAAGACCTGCGGGAACACAGCGCCGATGACCTTGCGCTTGCTCTCCGGGTCCGACTCGCCCATGAGCTGCATAAAGAATCTTTCCTTCGCGTCGACCCGGATAAAATTCAGATCAAAATTACCCTTCGGTCCGAAGATAGCCTCGACCTCGTCTCCCTCATCCTTTCGCATGAGACCGTGATCAACGAACACACAGTGCAGCTGCTTGCCGATCGCTCTCGACAGGAGTGCTGCCGCGACTGACGAGTCGACACCGCCGGAAAGACCGAGGATGACGTGCTTGTCACCGATTTTTTCTCTGAGTTCCTTGATGGTGGTTTCTGCAAATGCAGCCATCTCCCAGTCCCCCGCACACCCGCAGACATCCATCACGAAGTGCCTGATCATTTTGGTTCCCTCTTTGGTGTGGGAGACTTCCGGATGGAACTGGGTCGCATAGAGTTTCTTTTCTGGATTTTCCATCGCGGCGACAGGACAATTTGCCGTATGAGCGGAGATGCGGAACCCTTCCGGCACAGCCGCGATATAATCTGTATGGGACATCCAGGTCTGAGTTTCACCCGATACATCGCTGAAAATCAGTGAATCCTTTGCATCGATGATCACATTGGTATGTCCATACTCGCTCGTCGGAGCAGTTTTTACATCACCGCCCAGCTTATATGCCATCAGCTGAGACCCATAGCATATTCCCAGCACCGGAATACCGAGTTCAAAGAGCTTCCGGTCATATGTGGGCGACTCCGGATCATAGACACTGTTTGGACCGCCGGTCAGAATGATGCCCTTGGGATTTCGCGCTGTGAGAGCTTCCAGCGAAGTCGTGTACGGGAGAATCTCGCAGTACACGTTGCACTCGCGCACGCGGCGCGCAATCAGCTGCTTGTACTGTCCACCAAAATCGAGAATCGCAACAAATTCGTTCATCAGGACTCCTTTCTCAGATGTTATAAATCAGGCGGCAGTAATTTGCTCCGCCTTGCTTATTGACACTTTCGCACCGGTATCGCGACCAGTTCTCATTGTCGATTTTTTCCGGAACACACCGTTTTTCGTCAAATCCATACTGACGCTGTTTATCAACTTTTATAATAGGTGATTATAGCAGATAGAAGTCCGGAGAAAAACTAAATTTTGATCTCTCATCCCACAAATACCAGATATCTGTAGAGCAGCATGAAATGGCAGAACGTCCCGGCCATCACGAACAGGTGAAAAATCTCATGGGTCCCAAAGTGTATATGTTTTTCATTGAAGACCTGCAGTTTCAGAGCGTAGATCACACCGCCGATCGTATACATAATCCCACCGATAAGAAGCCAAAGAAAAGCGCAAAGGGGCAGGCTCCGCACTATCGTCGGCAGGAAAAAGATCGCCAACCATCCCATCCCGATATAGATAGAAGATGATATCCACTTTGGACAGTAATACCAGAAGGCTTTTATGATCATACTGGAGATCGCAAGCCCCCATATGGCGGCAAGCATTATGTGACCTCCGTGCCCTCGCAGCGCAGTCAGACAGACCGGCGTGTAGGTGCCTGCGATAAGAATGCTGATGCTCATGTGGTCCAGCTTTCTGAAGACATTGGTCACTCTCTCACCGGCAACAATCCAATGGAAGGAGGTGCTGGCCCCGTATAGAACAAGGGCTGACAGAATGAATATAATCATCCCTGCATAAGTGAATGCGGAGCCGAACTCTCTCGCCCTCATGAGCAGCGGACCGGCACCGACGAGCACACCGAGGAAACCCGCAAGATGAGTGAAGGCAGACCCGGGTTCCCGTACTTTGATGGTGATCGAGCAGGGCATGTAGCCGTATTTAGTTGCATTTAAACGTTTTGTGCTTTCCATGGGGTCTCCTTTCTCTGATTTTCACATTTGGTGTTCGGCCTTGTCTTCTTTCCGTTTTTTCGTTCAATATCACATTGCGAATTATTAATACCATTTTATATAGTATTAATTACTACTTTATATAAATAATAACATTTCCTGACATATTTTCAAGTACTTTATCTTGAATAGTGCTGAACTTTCCGGATTTCAGCCGCAAAATCCGATGAGCAGTGTGAGCTTTTAGCGGATACATCACAATTCCAGATATTCCCTAATTTATCAGTTGTAAAATATCGATATTGTGATATCATATTAATGGTTGATTCTTTCTGGCCGATAACATTTGTTGAAAGTCAGACAGTTTCACCGGCTACAAAATGACTCCCTATGGTCTACAATAATTGGAGGTTCACTATGCAAAGATTTACTAATCCACGTGACTTATATCACGGCAAGGGCGCTCTCGAAGCTCTTAAGACTCTTAAAGGCAAGAAAGCTGTCATCTGCGTCGGCGGCGGCAGCATGAAGAGATTCGGTTTCCTTCAGAAAGCTCAGGCTTACCTTGAAGAAGCCGGTATGGAAGTTGCTCTCATCGAAGGCATCGAGCCCGACCCGTCTGTCACAACAGTCATGAACGGCGCGCAGAAGATGCTTGAGTTCCAGCCGGACTGGATCATTGCTATGGGCGGTGGTTCACCGATTGACGCAGCTAAGGCAATGTGGATCAAATATGAGTATCCGGAGTGCACATTTGAAGATATGTGCAAGATCTTCGGAATCCCGGAGCTTCGCAAGAAGGCAAAATTCGTCGCGGTTTCTTCCACATCCGGCACAGCTACGGAAGTCACGGCATTTTCAATCATCACTGATTATGACAAGGGCATCAAGTACCCGATCGCTGACTTCGAAATTACACCGGACATCGCTATCGTAGATCCGGAACTTGCTGAGACAATGCCGAAGAAGCTCGTAGCTCACACAGGTATGGACGCCATCACACACGCGATCGAAGCCTATGTCTCTACAGTTGCCTCCGATTTCACAGATGCGCCGGCACTTTACGCTATGGACCACATTAAAGAAGACCTTGTCGCATCCTATAACGGCGACATGGCAGCACGCGACCGCATGCATAATTCTCAGTGTCTTGCCGGTATCGCTTTCTCAAGCGGTCTCCTCGGCATCGTCCACTCGATGGCACACAAGACAGGCGCTGTCTTCGCTGATTACGGCGCACATATCATTCACGGTGCTGCCAATGCCATGTATCTCCCGAAAGTCATCGCGTTCAACGCAAAGGATGAGAGAGCTGCAGAGCGCTACGCTTTCATTGCTGACTATATGAAGCTCGGCGGCGAGACACAGGATGAGAAGATTGCCAACCTCATCGCAATGCTTCGCAAAATGAACGACGATCTGAACATTCCTCACTGCATCAAAAACTACGGCGCAGACAGCTATCCGACAGAGCAGGGCTTTGTTCCGGAAGACGTCTTTATGGCAAGAAAGCATGACATCGCTGTCAATGCGATCGGCGATGCTTGCACCGGTTCCAATCCGCGTCAGCCGTCTGTAGAAGAGATGGAAAAGCTTCTCGACTGCGTATATTATGATCTGGATGTAGATTTCTAAAATCCGATAAAACACCTGTCAAAATTAAGGGGCTGTCGCATTAGACGGTGTCATCACTTTATATGGCAGACATTTGCAAATAACGTCTGACATATAAAGTGGTGGCGCGCCTTAATGCGGCAGCCCATTTTTCTCATCTTATCTTCTTATGCCTTTCCGGTCGCACTGACCGGTGTCGGTCTCCTCGAATCGAACACATCATTCACATCGAAGAACGCTTCAAATACATTCGTCTTGGCCTCTCCCGCCTTAGCTCTCCACATCTGGAGGCCGTCGCAGTCGATTCGGCCCTGGCGCACATAATCCTTTCGAATCTGTACCCAGTACTGGTTGGACGCGTCTACGTTGGCATAGAAATTATAGCCCATGCTCTTGAAGTAAGCGTAGACGTCATTGGTGGAGGCATCATAGTCACGCCATGTTCCAATATCATTTCCGTGGGCAAATATAATGGTGTCCGTCTTTCCGGTTATGTTGGCCACTGTGTTCTGCCACTTCTGCTGGTCAGTAGAGAGCGTATCCACAGACTTGCCTGTGACGGATAGATGTCCCCACGTGTGGCAGGCGAACTCCCATCCGCTGGCCTTTGCTGCCTCCGCTACTTTCGTCGCCTCAGCTACTTCCTTGTCCCAGTCGAAATCCGGATGGGCCTCAAGCCATGCTGCCTGATCTTTTCCGAGTCGCTCCCCCGTCTTGTAGGCAACGTCCGTGCGGTAGCCGAATACGCCGTTATAGCCGGTCATGGCAGCCATGCCGCGCGCGCCCTTGTAAGCGCCGTCGGGATGGGCTTCAAGGAACGTATTCAGTCTCGGAAGCACATCGTAATCCCCGACTGAAACATTTCCGTCCGCATCGGTGTACTGGATCTTAACCTTGCCGTTCTCATCGACAACAGCTTTATCGCCGTAGCCCTTGCCGTCATAGGAGTGATAATAACTCCAGTCATCGATTGAAAGCACGAACGGATGCTTGTCAGCCGGCAGAAGAAGATTCTTATTCTGAGAAAATGTCACCGAGCCGTCCTCATTCTTTGTCTCAACAACCAGGTCTCTCATGCGAATGAGGACCCAGCCGTTATCGTACATCTGCTGGGTGATCTTATCAAACTCCTCGACAGTGGTCATCCAGGCATTGATGCCGGCGATTTCGTCCGCAGCCCACTTGGAACTGTCAAAGGCTCTGGCCGGATCCACAATCAACGAATGATAAAAGATATGCGGAACTGTTGTCACGTCCTTGGCTTCGAGAGCTGATTTTTCTGCTGTATACTGAGCGATTGCATTGATCAGATCATTGTCCGTGTCATAGTTTTCCTGTGACTGAAGAAGAGCGATAGCTCCGTCATAGTCATAGATAACGGCAAGCTTTTCAGCCTCGGCAATCGACGCCCTGCGCGCTGCGAGCGCGGCCTCCTCGGCAGCGATTTCAGCTTCTTTCTGGGCTTTGTAGGCCTCCTGTTCCTGCCGGTCATGCACATGATCGTTCACAACGAAAAATATAATTACTGTCAGCACCATGAGGACAGCCACAAGACCGAGGGCACGTATGAGGATCTGCTGATGCTTTTCTTTCCTTGCCCTCCTCACACTCCGCTCTTTGTTCTTTATTCTGCGCTCCTCTGCCTCCCGCTGTTCATCAGGCACTTCTCCCTGATTGCCTCTGGCAGCCTGCCGCATCTCCCCGGTAATCTGCTGCTCCTCCCGGTCAGCCTGGCGCAGTTCCCTGGCAGCGCGCGCAGCTCTCCGCCTAGCGGCTTCTTCCGGCGTCAGGCGGCGTTTTCTATTTTTTCTCTTTTTTTCTTCCATTGTACTCCCCCAAGTGAACTACCCGGCAATTGGATAACCGAGAATTCCCGCTTGTTCTCCTAAGCGCTGCATTTCAAATCCGGCCTGATTGACCTCACCGCCTGTGCAGGCGGGGCAGCTTCCGCTCAGATATAAAGTATCCTTGATTTTTCCCGCTGTGTCAAGCGCTTCATGCCTTCCGGACAGGGCAGTCACCCGATGTAACGTACTGCCTCTCGACATGCACAGGCATTTACTCCGGCCAGATACTATAACTCTATCGCTTAATTGTCTTATAGCTAAGAATTATTACAAATAAAGTTGGAATATGATATACTAAAATTAAATAACGCTACGGATCATAGGGGCACGGGGGGTGCCATCATGATTTTCACTTCATTTTTATTACGAGGATGATGGCTATGGACAGAAAAAACACAGGAGATAAGGCTGATACATTGACAATTCAGGCTCTGCAGCGGATGCCGTACTATTTGCACTGCCTGGAAAAAGCCAAAGAGAAAGGTGAGACGACCATCTCTGCAACTTCAATTGCAAATGAATTAAAGCTCAACGACGTTCTTGTCCGCAAGGATATCGCGGCAGTCTGCTCGACCAAGGGAAAACCGAAATCCGGCTTCCCGGTCGATGAGCTCATCAGCGATATTGAAGACTATATGGGAATCAACGACAGGAAAGAGGCAATAATTGTAGGGGCCGGTTCACTTGGCCGCGCTCTGCTCGGCAACAGAGAGTTCGAGGAATATGGTCTTAGCATCACGGCTGCCTTCGATATAAATAAAGACATCACCGGCAGGACCGTCAATAACATACCTATTTTTGACATATCAGAGATGGAGCCCTTCTGCAGAGAGCATGGTATTCCGATCGGGATCATCACCGCTCCCATGGACGCGGCTCAGGAAATTGCCGACGCGCTGGTCAGGTGTGGTATTCGAGCGATATGGAACTTTGCGCTTGTACGGCTCAATGTCCCGGATGGCGTTCTCGTCCAGAATGAGAACCTCGCCTCCTCACTTGCAATGCTCTCACACCACATAACAAAATAATTACGAAAGGGACCGCTGTTTCAGCAGTCCCTTCGTTTATCATATCAGTGTTTTCTCTTTTTCTTCGTAGCCTTGCGCTTTCTCGGGCTTCCGCCGCCGCTGCCCGAAGACTGAGTAGAAATGCTCTTCGGTGCCGGCTCACCTTTCTTCGCTGCCTGCTCAGCGCGCTGCTCATCGCGGGCCTTGAAAGCCTTATCCTTAACTTTCTGGAACCAGCCCTTCTTGACCGGTTTTGAATCCAGAGCGCCGCGAAGTCCTTTTACATCTGTAATGTACAGACCGGAAACAGTCGCGCGGACTTCTTTTCCGACCGGAATCAGGTCGAAGATGGCTTCATCGGAAATCATGCGCATGACCTGTCCGTTGAATCGGACCATGACGATCGGGAGCTTGCTTCGGCGGAGGTACCACGGTGTCGCGTCAATGACCTGCTGCGGCAGCTTCGATTCTTTGAGCCTGAGGCGCTTCTTGTCAAGTACAAGAAATGTGACGCTCTGTTTAGCTGCCTCGATCTGCTCCTGCTGTTCCGCCTGCTTCTTCTCAAGGCGTCTGCCGATAAAGAACAGCGCTACCAGTATGGCGGCGAGAACAATAACAATTACCCATAATACAATCTGCCAAGTAGACACTTTTCGATCCTCCGAACTTGATTTTTTCGCTACAAGGTATAGTACCATGATTTGCAGATGTGCGCAAGGAAAGAAATAGTATTTCATCTTTTGCGCATAAGCGCCGAAAAAGTTAGTAGGCACTTTAAGGCTGTATGCATTTGCATTCTTCTATGTTATATTGTGTAGGAGTCTGCTTGTATAAATGCAAATGATGAGGTAATTCATGATAACAATTAAAGAACTTGCCAGGAAACTGAATCTCAGCACCACAACTGTTTCAAATGTCATCCATGGCAAGACGCATGAGGTCTCCGCCTCAACAATTGAACGTGTCGAAAAAGCTCTCGTTGAATATGACTACGTACCAAATATCAATGCCCGAAATCTTGCTCAGAATAAATCCAAAATTATAGGCCTCGCAATGAAGCCCCGGGCAGACAAGTCGTCTAATATTTTTATAGATCCCTTCATCTCCGAGATCGTGGGCGGTATTGAGAAGACAGTACGTGAGGCGGGTTACTTTATGATGATCTACGCGTCCGACGAGATGAACGATATCCTGAAACAGGTCTCGACCTGGAATGTTGACGGTCTTCTTCTGTTCGGTCTGCTGGGCGAGGACGGTGCAGCGCTCCGACGCAAGTACAAAAAGCCTGTCGTATGCATTGATATTTATAATATGGTCTGCGATCCTCCGGTATACACAGTCGGCCTTGAGGACGAAGCGGGAGCGTATGAAGCCGTCAAGTATCTGACAGACCTCGGTCACCGCAAAATCGCGTTCATGTCAGATGACATCATAGGTGTTGACCGTGAACGGTTCCGCGGCTATAAGAAGGCACTGGCTGATGCAGGGATCGAATATGAAGACAGGAATTTCCTGAAGCTGAATCCCTGGAAAGAAGAGGTCGAGAAGTCACTTTCCTGTATCTGTGAGACAGTCCGGGAATTCACAGCAGTCTTCTGCACCTCCGATTTATATGCCGTACAGCTCATTGACAAACTCAGTGACATCGGCGTCAGAATCCCGGAGGATATTTCAGTGATCGGTTTTGATGATAATGCTATGAGCAAGTATCACAGACCCGGCGTAACAACTGTTCATCAGGATATGGAGAAAAAAGGGATCGTCGCGGCCGAAACACTCATCCGCCTCCTAAAGGGAATGGAAGTTGAGAAAAGCATGAATCAGCTGCCGACGAGACTAATCATACGCGATACAGTGAAAGATCTGCGCAAGGCTCAGTGAATCACCACATAGCCAAAAAAAGGCTGTCGCATTAAGGCGCGCCGCCACTATGGCAGACGTTATTTGCAAATGTCTGCCATATATAGTGGTGACACCGCCGAATGCGACAGCCCCTTTCTTACTATTTAAGTCTCATTTCTTATTCAGCGATCAATTCCTGAGAATGCTCCTCATTCATTGTCCTGACCATCTCTCCGAGCCTATCGAGCGGGACGCCGTGCAGCTGTTTCTTGCTGCCGCGGACTGTGATAGATACTGTTCTCTCCTCTACTTCCTTATCGCCGACGACAACGATATACGGGACCTTGTGGAGACGGAACTCCTTGACCTTGGCATTCATGTTCTTGTCATCGCAGTCGCAGACAACGCGGATGCCCATATCCATGAGCATATTCTCGATCTCTTTCGCGTACTCGTTGTGCTCCTCGCGGATCGGAACAATACCGACCTGTGTAGCGGCCATCCAGAATGGGAAAGCGCCCTTGTAGTTCTCGATCAGGATACCCATAAATCTCTCAAGGGATCCGAATATCGCGCGGTGGATAACGACCGGCTCCTTCTGGAGACCGTCGCTGTCGCGGTATGTAAGACCGAAGTTATGCGGCAGCTGGAAGTCAAGCTGTACAGTACCACACTGCCACTCGCGTCCGAGCGCGTCCTTGATCTGGAAGTCGATCTTCGGACCGTAGAATGCGCCGTCTCCCTCGTTGATCTCGTAGTTGCCCTCACCGTACTTGTTGTCAAGAATGCGCTTAAGAGCTGCTTCCGCACGGTTCCACACTTCAATGTCACCCATGAAATCATCCGGTCGTGTGGACAGCTCGCATCTGTATGTGATGCCGAATGTCGCGTAGATCTGGTCAGCGATATTCATGATATCAGCGATCTCAGACTCGATCTGGGACTCCATGACGAATGTATGGCAGTCATCCTGACGGAATGCCTGTACGCGGAAGAGACCGTTCAGCTGGCCGGATTTCTCCTTGCGGTGAACGACATCAAGCTCATTGTAGCGGATCGGCAGTTCCTTGTAGGAGTGAACTGTTCTCTTGTATGTCATCATTGCGTTCGGGCAGTTCATCGGCTTTGCTGCAAATACGTCCGGATCGTCCTCACGGATCTCCTTGCCTGCCATCGACGGGATGACGAACATGTTGTTCTGATAATGTGCCCAGTGGCCGGAAATGAGCCAGAGCTTTCTGTTGTTGATGACCGGAGCGGAAATCTCATAATATCCGTGGCGCGCATGGACCGCTCTCCAGTAAGCGATAAGAGCCTGGTAGACTTTCCATCCGTCCGGCAGCCAGTAGGGCATGCCCGGCGCTGTCTCATTGAACATGAAGAGATCCAGTTCCGGACCCAGCTTCTTATGGTCGCGCTCCATAGCTTCGCGCACCAGATTGAGGTGTGCTTTCAGCTGCTGCTTGTCCGGAAATGCGTAGAGATAAATTCTCTGCAGAGAATCGCGGCTGCTGTCTCCTCTCCAGTAAGCACCGGAAGCAGATTTAATCTTGTAAGCCGCCTGCATCAGCTCTTTGGAATTCTCTACATGAGGTCCGCGGCACAGGTCCACAAAGTCATCGCCTGTCCAGTAGATGGATATGACTTCATCTTCAGGAAGATCCTCGATGAGCTCTGTCTTATACTTCTGATCTTTAAAGAGCTCGAGAGCCTCAGCCCGGCTGATCTCCTTGCGGGTCCAGTCTTCCTTGCGCTTAATGATCTCGGCCATCTTATCCTCGATCGTCTTGTAGTCGTCTTCTGTGATCGGACGCGGCAGAGTGAAATCATAGTAGCAGCCGTCTGCGATCTGCGGGCCGATCGCGTACTGCACATTGTCCTTGCCGAACATCTCGATCACTGCCTTGGCTAAAATGTGAGCGAGGGAATGTCTGTAGACTTCAAGTAGTTCTTCTGTCATTTTCTTTTTCCTCCTTAAGAATACTGGTTCAGTTCTCTCTTTCGAAATCAAAGTGCGGGATTTTCAACGCCATATGAAAATAAAAAAGCCCCTCATCTTCCTTTCGGAAAACGAGGGACGCTAATCGCGCGGTTCCACCCTGTTTACTGCCGTGGCAGTCACTTCATTTTTGATTATAACGGAATCACCGTGCCGTATTGGGGCCTCTCCGAGGTGGTCTTCAGCCAATTTCCGATAGAGCGCTTCCAGCCCTGGCGCTCCTCTCTGGGATCTTCCATTTCCTACTTTCCTCATCACAGATTTGTATGAAATTCAAAAGCTGTTCTCTATAATATCTCAGTTTTCGGCAAATGTAAAGCGAAAAATTTACTTCGCGTCAATCGACATGTCCAGCATGCAGTCGGCGACCAGCTCGTCATTCATGCTGAGCGAATACTCTGCCTTTACATCGATACGTTCTTCGGTCTCTACCACATCGACATCTGTCGTTGAAATTCCCATATCCAGGGTCCCGAACGGTGTCGAATAATAGGCCAGAGACCTTTTTCCCGGCTCAAAGACCATGTCTACAGTGATTGCTCCGACTTTCTGAACAATGATAGAGTCATCCGCTATGGTAACTGTATTCACAGTCGGCTCATTTTCAAAGCCTTCGAAAGTCTCCTCGTAGACGATTTTGTGCACGCCATCTGCGTACTCATAAACGCCCGGCGTCACGATTTCTATCGGCTCCTCCTCGTCCGGTGTGTCCGGAATGAACTGAACACCGCGGACGCGGACGATTACGTCTTTTGTCATAATTATTTATACTCCTTATTGCCGGGAGCCCGTTCATCTGCTCCGGCATAAAATTCATTTCAATACTCCCCGACCGGCACTAATCCGGATCAATATTCCTCGATCGGCACGATTCTGGCATTAGTGACATCGATGGGCAGAATGGAATTGGCAAAATCCTTGAATTTCTTTGCGTCATCACTGACAAAGAATTTATATGGATACGGCTCATTCTTATCCATCGGTCTGTCGTTTGCCAGACCCGACGCCGCAAGCATTTTCTCGAGCTCCTTGGCTGTCTCATAAGCCGGATTGATCAGGGTGACCTGCTCACCAAGCAGCTTCTTTATAGCGCTCCGAAGAAGCGGATAGTGAGTGCAGCCCAATATCAGTGTATCAACATCGTGCTCCAGCACATCATCAAGATAGCGCATCAGGATCTCGTCTGTGATCCGGTCGTGCAGCCAGCCCTCTTCCACCAATGGGACAAGCAGCGGACATGCCTGACTTATTACATTGATCTCCGGGTCGAGGTTGTTGATGAATGTTGTATATGTCCTTGCCTGGATCGTCGCCCGCGTCGCTATGACGCCGACATTTTTATTTCTTGTCGCCCTCACCGCCATGTGCGCGCCCGGATCGATCACACCGATGACAGGCATCCCCGCCTCCTCCTTGACCTCGTCGATCGCAAGGGCGGTCGCGGTGTTGCACGCGATAACGATTGCTTTGATATCCTGTGTCTTAAGAAACCTCACGATCTGCCTTGAATAGCGCACGATCGTGTCCTTTGACTTGCTGCCGTACGGAACACGGGCCGTGTCTCCAAAATACACGATCCTCTCAGTGGGCAGGTTGCGCATGATCTCTCGCGCGACCGTCAAGCCTCCGAGTCCGGAGTCAAATACCCCGATCGGTGCCTCATTTATTTTTTCTGTCATACATTAAACCTCGCTGTTCGCTTCGATGCTCGCATTAATCGCCCTCTGCTGGTTATCGATATGCTCGGTTATGAATTTGACCGCTTTGTCCGCGTCCCGGCTGCATACCGCCTCAATGATGGCTATGTGCTCGCTGACGAGTGACGATCTCATTTCGGCATCCTTCAGATACTCAATGCGAAAACGATACATCTGTTCACGAAGATTTGCAAGTATCTGTATAAGTCTGCGGTTCTTTGTTCCCTGATAAATCGTATCGTGGAAAGCGACATCGGCCTCTGCAAGCGCTGTGAGATCGCTGTCCTTATCAGCCACGAGGGCTTCAAAGTTCTTCTCCGCCTGACGCATGGCAGCAATATCCTCCTCCGTCATGCGCTCGCAGGCCTTGAGAATAGCCAGAGTCTCCAAACTCTTTCTCACTTCAAGCACATCGTTCAGTTCCTGTACAGTGATTTTGGCTACCTGAGCGCCTCTGCGCGGTTTCATGACCACAAGACCTTCATGCTCGAGCATGCGGATGGCCTCGCGGATCGGCGTTCTGGAAACGCCAAGTTTATTGGCAAGTGATATCTCCATAAGCCTCTCGCCCGGAAGAAGTTCTCCCCTCAGAATTGACTTCCGCAGGGTAAGGAACACTACCTCTCGAAGCGGCATAAATTCATTAATCTCATTCTCGTTAACCATGATGTCCTCCTTTGTTGCTTGGTCTGGTCAAAAAGATCCTTGATCCCGAATACTTATCGCGCATATGATTCCGACATTTTCTGGCAGCCGACTCATCGTCGAAAATACCGAACACGGTCGGTCCGCTGCCACTCATGATGGAACATAGCGCTCCCATTTTTTTCATATCCTGCTCCATCTCTCCGATAATCGGCCTGGACGGAGCCGTCACATCCTCAAGAACATTTGCGCATCGGTCACAGACACCGCGCAGATCTCCGGCCTTCAATGCCTCCACCATGCCGTCGATATCCGGATGGACCTCAATCTCATCGGCACGAAGAGCGCCGTAAACCTCCTTCGTCGACACGCTGACCGGCGGCTTCGCGAGCAGGATGCTGCATGGCGGCATGTCGGGAAGCGGGGTCAGGACCTCACCAATCCCTTCCGCCAGCGCTGTTCCCCCGAGCAGGCAGTAGGGTACATCGGCTCCCAGTTTCTTGCCGCGCACCATCAGTTCTTCCAGACTGAGGCCCAGATGAAACAATTTATTCGTGCCTATAAGGACCGCCGCAGCATCGGTGCTGCCGCCCGCCAGGCCTGCCGCGACCGGAATGAACTTCTGCAGATTAATAGACAGCCCATCACTTACTTCGAATTCATCCATGAGGATTTTTGCCGCCCGGTATGCAAGATTATTCTCATTTGTCGGAATATATGGCAGGTTCGTGCGAAATGAGATCCCCGGCCGTCCGGCTCTCGGAAACATGCTGATCCGATCGAACATGCCTGTCATCTGCATGATCATACGCAGATCATGGTATCCGTCCTCCCGCTTGCGCAGAACATCGAGCCCCAGATTGATTTTTGCGGTCGCTTTTAATTCCATATCTGTCCCTTCTTATCACGTACTGTGTCTCACAGCGAGACTTGAACAAAGCTGCGTCGGATCATGCTGCGCATATCCTTAAAGGCCAGATACATTGATCAGGATTACCTGAATCCCCGGTTTATGCAGGAAGCGCAAAATTTGTCTGTATCCGAGCATCGTGTATTTATTTTAATACAATCTCGAAATTTTGTATACAGTAATATTGGGGGATTCGGGAAATCGGGTTGCAAATGGACCTGATTATGAATTATACTCTTTTGGAAACATACTTTGTCCCGCGGGCATGCGTAGAAATTCGGCTTTTAATTCCTGTCAGCCGATACCCACCCGGATCTCGCAGGCGGGACGTGAGTGTACGGAGGTATATATGATTAGATTAATACTGGTAGCCCTGCTGCTCGGGATCTATTTTATTCTCTCGCTGCCGATCATGGGCATCCTGTGGCTCGTCCGAAAGTTCATAACTCCTAAAGCCGAACTCTTTATGCAGCGCATCGTGCAGTTCGCGCTATGGGTCGTCTGGCATGTATCCGGTGTCAAACTGACGACGATCGGCCTCGAAAACATTCCTGATGACCAGCCGGTCCTCTTTGTCGGCAACCATCTGAGCTATTTCGACGTTGTCATTGCCTACAGCCAGATGAAGAACCGGACAATTTTCATCGGAAAGGCATCTCTGGAAAAAATCCCGTTCCTTTCATGGAATATGAAGTTTCTCCGCTGCCTCTTCATCGACCGCACAAATATGCGGCAGGGTGTAAAGACGATTATGGAAGCTGCTGATATGACAAAGGAAGGCATCTCGGTCTTTATTTACCCGGAAGGAATGCGCAACACAAACGGTGATGAGCTTAAGCTTCATACATTCCACGACGGCAGCTTCAAGGTAGCGCAGAGAGGTCCGTGTCCGATCATTCCCGTAGCCATCACGAACACTGCCAATATATTCGAAAATCATATTCCGTGGATCAAAGCCACACGTGTCGTGATCGAGTACGGCAAACCGGTCACCTGGGATGAACTCGATAAAGATACAAGAAAACACATCGGTGACCATTTCCAGCAGGTCATCCTCGAGATGCTCAGAAAAAATCAGCCTCTCACTCTTACAGATAAGAAAAATGCCGCCTGATCTGTGATCATGCGGCAATGAAAGCATATGAAAAACCTAAAGGGGCTGCCGTATTAAGGCGCCGCCGCTGAATATGGCAGTAGATATTTGCAAATGTCTGCCATATTCAGCGGTGACACCGTCTAATGCGGCAGCCCCTATTATTATACAGTAAGTTCCGATACGATCCGGTCGAAATGCATGAAGTGTGATGCCTTGACAAGCACGACATCGCCCGTTCTGACCACGTCTTTGATCTCCGGGAGGGCTTCATCGACGGTCGGGAACCACAGGATCTCGGCATCCGGCTTTACACTGCGGATACCCTCCGCAATGTTCTTGGAGAGCTCTCCTATGAGGACAAAGGTATCAATTGACATCTCACCTGCAGCTTCGCCGACTTCGCGGTGAAGGGCAGCTTCATTTTCTCCCAGCTCACCCATATCGCCGAGGATCGCGACTGTCCTCTCCTCCACATCTGAGAGCACACTCAGGGAAGCCTTCATAGACATCGGGTTTGCGTTATAGCAGTCGTCGATGACAGTCATGCCGATGTTTTTAAGGATCTTGAAGCGGCCCCCGAGCGGTTCGAGGCTCTCAATGCCCGCTTTGATTTCCTCATCCGTGAGACCGTAGACAGAACCGACGATTGCGCCGGCCAGCGCATTCATGACCTGATGCCTTCCGGGCACGGGAATCAGGACGTCAAAAGACCTGTCATCCATGTTGATCGTGCAGGAAATGCCTTCGATGCCTCTCGGCTGAATATTATCGGCGTAGACTCTGAAGGAGTCGTTACAGCCGTAAAAGATCGGTGCCCTGCCGTGGACCTGGTCCACCCGGGCAAGCTTGTCGTCCTCACCGTTCAGCACGACAATGCCGTCCTCAAAGTCAACATACTCAAAGCACTCTGTCTTGGCCTCGAAGACGCCGTCGCGGTCTTTCAGGAATTCAAGATGGCAGGTTCCGATATTAGTGATGACCATAGTATTCGGACGGGCTGTCCGGGCAAGGTCTGTCATCTCTCCGAAATGGCTTATGCCCATCTCAAGGACAGCGATCTCATGCTCATCCGTGATTCTGAAGATCGTGAGCGGGAGCCCGAGATTGTTGTTGAAGTTTCCGGCAGTCTTCAGAACATTGTACTTCTGCGCGAGGACAGAGGCGATCATTTCCTTGGTGGAAGTCTTGCCGACGGAACCGGTAATTCCCACGACCGGAATACCGAGCGAGACGCGATAAAATTCAGCGATTCTCTGAATTGCGATCGCGGTCTTTGTGACCTTTATGTAGGGATAGGCTGCGTCTTTCGGAGCCTTCTCTACGACGACGCACATTGCGCCCTTATCGATAGCCGACGGCACAAAATCGTGACCGTCGTGGGTCCCTCGCATGGCTATAAAAAGATTTCCCGCGGTGACCGCGCGACTGTCCGTCGTGACTCCTGTCACTTCATTCTTTAGTATCTCATCACAGTTATGAAGAACACCGCCGCAGGATGCGGCGATGTTTTCTATTGTCATATTCTTCATGTATTCAATCCCTTATTTATATTTTGCCATTGATACTTCGATCAGCTTCTCGCAGAATGTCGGATAATCCATACCCAGGACAGCTGCCTCCTGCGGCATCAGCGATGTCGGAGTCATACCGGGCAGAGTATTGGCCTCAAGGCAGAACATCTCTCCGTCCGCATCCATCATGAAGTCAAGGCGGGCATAAGATTTCATGAACAGGGCACGATAGCCTTCCTCGGCATAGTGCTGCATTTTTCTTGTAAGCTCCGGTGAGATACGCGCCGGGCAGTATTCATCCGTCGCACCGGCTGTATACTTGTTCTTATAGTCATAAAAGCCTGTCTTAGGAACGATTTCTATGATTGGCAGCGCCTTACCGTCGATCAGACCGACTGAGAATTCTCTGCCGTCGATATATTGCTCCACAATGACCTCATCTTCTATCTCAAAGGCCTCGTCAAGTGATTTAAAATACTCATCCTCATCGTGTGCAATATAAACGCCGACGGATGAGCCGCCGTTAGCCACCTTGACAACGACCGGATACACGAGCCCGATATCCTTGATGTCTACGGAATCACAGCCCTTATGCATGGTCGTGCCGTGCGGGACCGGAACATTTCCGGCTTCAAGCATGATCTTGGTCAGTGTCTTATCCATGGCCAGGGCTGAGCTTATATAGCCCGTGCCTGTATACTTGATTTTATGCAGATCAAATGTTGCCTGCACCTTTCCGTTCTCGCCGTTCTCACCGTGAAGAGCGAGAAATACGATGTCAGCCATGCGGCAAAGAGTGATGACATTTGCCCCAAAAAAACTCCGCGACCTGTTGGCGACCGCGCTGGCTACTCTGCTGTCAAATGTATGAATGTATTTTGCTGCCCCGTCAACGTCATAATCTGCCGGGAACGCATCCATCAGATCCGCGTCCTCATTGCCGAAGAATACATCGAGGAGAATGGCCTCGTGGCCACGGCTCCGCAAAGCCTTGCAGACTCCTACACCGGAAACGATGGAGATCGCCCGCTCCGTTGAAACTCCGCCGCATAAAACTACTATTTTCATTTGGCTCTCCTTACCATGTCAGCGCAAAATCTCTTTACTGAGATTTCCCGCATAATTCAGGTCATGCAGGCGGCATAAAAACCTCCTGCATTCCCACACTTTCTCGAACATTCAGTTTATACGGTTTCCCTCTTAAAAGCAAGACTTTTATCTCAGTAATGTATCAGGCACCCGGCAGCTGCACCAGCACTCCTGCCGCGCACAGAAGCGCGCCGCTGACCATGTATGCCCTGCGGCAGAGTCCAACGCCGTAAGCCCGGCCCGCAAAATAGCCCGCCGCAGTGAAACAGACGGACATGCAGCCGATCACGAGGAGAACTTCCTTAAGGCTGTACTCAAGAAGCCCCAGAGCAACCCCAGTCGTAAGGCTGAGAAGACAGAGGCGGATTCCGAGAATTGCGTCATGCCTGACGTCGATTTCATCCATCCGATGCTCAATCAGGGTCTTTCGCTCGAACGCAAGGAACAGCATTCTCATCCCTGCCACGACCAAAATAACACCTGCGATGATGTGCACAAGAAGTATATCCCGCTCCTTAAGATCAAAACTGAGGATTGAACGGCCGGTCAGATGCCCGAGCCAGGTCTCTCCCAACGCGCACACACCCCAGATCGCTGCCATAGCGACCAGCCTGCGGTCAAATTTCACCAGCTGGGCTCCCCGCGTCGTGACTTTCCCGAAAATACCTGCGGATATCGCAGCTCCTATGAGAAATATGAAAGCAAATTGATTCATTGTAACCTCCCAGACACCCTTTTATCCAAGCCGCGGACGCGGCGCCGGCTGTAGCATCGGAAGGCTCAGCCGACCGCTTCCGCTTTGATAATGAACTTCACGCTGCTTTCCATGTCTTCCGGAGCACCGCTGAATGTGCGGTAGGAAGATGCGGCTTCTTTCAGTTCTTCAATGCGTCCGTCAAGATCCTTCACATCGACTTCATAGAGTTCGGCGAGCTTGCGGATACCTTTCTCGTTAAATTTTACGAGACCGTCCTTCAGTTCAACTGATCCGTCAGAAATCTTCTGCATTCCTTCTGCAAGTTTGTCAGAGCCATCAAGGAGCTCCTGTGTCCCATCGACCAACTTCGAGTTATTGGCTGTCAATGCTGCCGTCCCTGTGTAAAGTGTGTCAGCTCCGTCTGCCAGGGTCGTGAGTCCGGCTGCAAGTTCGTCCGCGCCGCCGGTCAGTGTTCCGTTGCTTTCGGCCAGCCGGGCTGTACCTGAACGCAGCGTCTTTGTTCCGTCAGTCAGTTTTCCAAGGCCGTCTGCTAGTGCAGCCGCACCGTCTGTAAGCGTTCCCGAGTTTTCGCTCAGAGCATTCGTACCGGCCAGCAGTCTGGCTGCGCCGCTGTCAAGGGCTGCCGTCCCTTCCCCGAATCCGTCGACAACATTTTTAGCTACAGATACAGCAACAGAAGATGCTGTCTTTTCTGCTATCGATCTAGCTGTAGACACCGCCGATGTGCCGACGACACTCTCCGCCGTCTGCTTTGCGACTTCCGGAATCACCTGCCTTGCGACGGAATCCGCTGTCTGCCGGACCGCCGCGGGCACTGCCTGTTTCGTTACATTTTCAGCTGTCGTTCTTACAGCTTCCGGCACTGCCTGCCGTACAACGCTCTGCGCCACAGAATCCGCCGTCTGTGTGACCGCCTGTTTCGTTACATTTTCTGCCGTTTTGCGAACGGCGTCCGGAAGAATCTGTCCTGCGACACTCTCTGCCGTCTGGCGTGCGACCGCCGGAGCCACCTGCTTATAAACGGATTCCGCTGTCTGGTCGGCGATCTCCCCGGCAGCGCTTAGAACAGTTTCCTCTGCCGCCCTGGCTGCAGCTTCCGGAGCTACAGACTGCACAGTGCTTGCTGCCACCTCTCTGGCTACATTTTCCGCAAGTGCCTCCGCTGTGCTCTCGGCTGCCGTTCTGGCAGCTTCCGGAACTGCAGTACGGACAGCTTCCGATGCTGCTCCCGACGCAGCCGCCGATGCCGCATTTCGAAGAGTTCCTTCTACCGCACCGGTCTGGCTGATAGCGGAGGCAATCGTATCTTCTGAGATAGATGAGCGGATTGCTTCCGCCGCCTGCTCCGCACCGCTTCTAGCCGCTTCCTGCATCTTTTCACCGACGAGTCCTGACAGCTGAGCGTTGGCCGAATCCACTGCGGAGCTCGTGTAATCTCCGACGAGGCCTGCCGCCATGCTCTGGGCTTCTTCCTCACTGCAGCCCTCGGCAATATAACCTGCATACAGGGCGGAATATATAGCATCCATTCCCGGCAGCTCTATGCTGACACCCACATCCGATGATTCCGCGCTGACTTCCGGTGCCGCGATCTGACTTCTCACAGCTTCCGCCGCGGCAGCTGCCAGTCCGTTTGTAAGCTCACCTGCCGCACCTGAGAAATCCGCCGATGCGGCTTGTGATGCGGCACTCTGGCCGATTGCGTCAGCGGAATTCTCAATGTCTTCCGAGGCCTTCCGGGCAGCTTCTTCACCTGCCATGGCAGCGTTCTCTGCCATACCCTGTCTCGCTGCCGCTGCGGCCTGCTCTCCGACAGACTGAGCGAGTGTGTCCATAGAGGCTTCCGCATCAGCTCTGGCTTTTTGGCCGGCCTGCGACGCCATTGCCTGAAGCTGGCTCCGCACAAGGTCAGCAGATGCCTGACCGATGTCGGCAGCTCTCTCATCCAGTGTCTCATTTATAAAAGCTTCGGCGCTTTCTCCGGCAGTTTTCACGGCCTCATCCACATGGGCAGCTTCTACAGCGGCATCGCCCGCGGCCTTCGCGGTCTCATCCAAAGTTTCCTGTGCAGCCTGCTGCGCAGCCTTACCGGCATTCTCCGCCTGCATATCCAGTGTCTCATTAAGGGCAGCTACTGCCTCCTCTCCTGCGCCTTTCGCCTGCGCGTCCAGATTCTCCTGAACTGCTCCGAGAGCCTTAGAGACGATACCTGATACCTGCTCGTCGAGACCTTCCATTGCAGCTTGCTGTGCCGCCTCACCGGCAGCTTTTACCTGAGCGGGAAGCTGCTCTTTAGCCTGCGCTTCCGCAGCGTCTCCGGCCTGCTTTGCAGCTGCGTCACTTATATAAAGGAGCTTTGCGGAGTCATCCGGGAAATTTTTCACTGTCTCGTTCAGTTCCCTTGTCCCGGCCGCCAGAGCTTTCATGCCCTCATTGATTTGATCCGCACCGTCAGTATAAGAGCGTACACCGGACAGCAGCGTTCCGGCTCCGTCCCCGGCGCTTTGCACGCCTTCAAGAAGTTCCCCGGCTCCGTCATTTACAGCAGATACCCCGTCCGTATACGTCTTTATTCCGGATGCCAGCTGAGCCGCTCCGCTCTCGGCGCTGCCCGCGCCGTCACTCAGCTGCTTAGCCCCATTGTTCACCTGGGAGACTCCGTCTGTATATTCGCGGATACCGTCGAGCAGCTGCTTCGTACCGCTCGTCAGCGCCGGCATATTTTCATTTGCCGTCCCGATGCCGTCCGAAAGTTCCGATGCCCCGTCCGCGACTTTGTCGCCGGTCTTTGTGATGTCGCTGACAGCCTCGTCCATGTCGGCGAGCAGAGCTGCGTGATCTTTTTCCAATTGTCCTTCTTCCTCGCTGCCCGGGAAATTCGAAAAGACCATGGTCATGCACATACCGACTTTGAAGCTGTTCGCGTCCATGTTGATCTCGACTGTCGACGGGATCTCGATGTCATCGATCCTGTCTTCAATCTCATCCGCCTTATTGTCCTCTGTGCCACTGTCGTCTCCGAGCTCGCTCTTTAATTCCTTTATGTCTGCGCCAAGGGTCTTCACCCGCTCTTTGGAGTCTTCCTTTACACCCCGAAGGCTCTCCATGAGTCCCGGGAAACCCATGCCGAGAACAACGGTATTCCTGCCTTCAGAGATGACCGTCCCGTTGTCGACGGTGACGTTCTTTACGTCTTCATTTGCAAATGTCATCCCCGTCACCGCGGTGAACGGCACATAGACGTCATTATATTTTTCATGATTTTCATACTTGATGCGAATCGTCACTTTACCGGATTTTCCGGCAATTTCCTCCGGCGAAATCTCCTGCCCGTTCAGATAGTAGGTAATGCCGGCGCTGACAGGCGGCTGCTTCGTGGTCTCACCCTGATAGTAAACATCCTCGCCGCCGGTGCTCCAGGTATACTCCTCCCCGCTTGCGCTGTAGACGGCGTCACCTGAGGTGTTGCTGATATTAGTAAGCGAAGTCGAGTCATTGACAGCCTCGTTTCCGTCCGTGTTTCTAAGCCAGTTGCTGACTTTAACATTCTCCGTGTTGCCGCTCGCGTCTGTGAATACGTAGACTGTCTCCTCCTTATCGACACCCTCGACTGATCCGGTGCCGACCGCGGCTGCGATCGTATTGGCAAGGAGCTTCTCCTCCTCGGATTTCTCCTCCTCGGATTCCGTCTCTGTCTCCGCCACTGTCTCTGTTTTTACTGTAGTCTTTGTTGTGCCGCAGCCCGCTGTACTCATTACCATTACTAAGACCAGCGTACCTGCGAGAAGTCTTTTAACAATTTTATTTTTCATAACTTTTCTCCATATGTATCACCCGCTGCCCATGCAGCCGTTTCAGGTCTTACCCTTGCGGCTGCGGATCAGCTGTATGCTTACTTCCATTATGCTTCTTTAACGATTCCGGCAAAAAGCCGATGCTCGTCCTTACAATGACCGGATCCATGAACAAAAGAACAGATGGCAGTACAATAAGGACTGTAGCCATAGAAATCATTGCGCCGCGCGCCATAAGCAGGCAGAGCGACGAGATCATGCTGATATTGGAATATAGACCGACGCCGAACGTCGCCGCGAAGAACGAGAACGCGGAGACGATGATACTGGTGAACGACGTCCTGTGGGCAATCATGACGGCCTCCTCCTTCGTTTTTCCGGCTGCCCGCTCTGTCTGGTAACGGCTCGTCATCAAAATCGCGTAGTCGACTGTGGATCCAAGCTGGATCGTACCGATGACGACCGAGGCGACAAACGGAAGCTTTGTCCCTGTGAACCCCGGAATGCCCATGTTGATAAAGATTGCAAACTCTATGACCAGGACCAGAAGCACCGGCAGACTGAGCGATTTGAAGACGAAGAAAATGATAATGAAGATCAATCCGATCGACGCCCAGTTGACGACCCGGAAATCGTGGTCTGTGATCCGGATGAGATCCAGTGTGCACGGGGCCTCGCCGATCAGCATGCCGTTTTTGTCATACCGGTGAAGAATGTTTCCAAGTTCCGTGACCTGCCGGTTGACTTCATCGGAAGCAGTCGGATACTCACTGTTAATGAGCATGAGTTCCCAGTCCTCTGAGACCAGCGCGCTCGTAATCTTCTCCGGCAGAACTTCCCTCGGAATGCCCGGACCTAGCAGAGCGTCCAGGCCGATAATGCTCTTTACGCCATCGACCTTCTTCATCTCGTCGCACATGGCAGATACCTTCGACGACTCAACATCGGAATCGACCAGGATCATATGTGTTGCGCCCATGTGGAAATCCTCATCGAGCACCCTGTTGGACACGACCGAAGGCAGATCCTTCGGCAGCGTATCGTCCAGCTTGTAGTAGACGCTCGTGTGCGTGTAGCCCCAGACAGCCGGAATCCAGATAAGCACAAAGAGCACAAGGACAGCTTTGTAGTGACGCTGAATAAAGTCAGGTATTTTTTCAAATTTCGGCAGCAGCGGCTTATGTGCTGTCTTCTCGATTGCCTTTTCAAATGTGAGTATCATGGAAGGCAGTATCGTGACACAGCCGATCACACCGAAGATAACACCCTTCGCCATAACAACGCCGATATCAAGACCGAGTGTAAAACTCATGAAGCAGAGCGCGATAAATCCGGCAATCGTTGTGATGGATGAACCGATTACAGACTGCAGCGTCATGTTGATCGCGGCAGCCATGGCTGACTGACTGTCTCCCGGATACATCTGCTGTTTCTCCTTAAAGCTGTGCCACAGGAAGATTGAATAGTCCATTGTGACACCGAGCTGCAGAACTGCTGCCAGCGCTTTTGTAATATAAGAAATCTCACCGAAGAACCAATTGGAACCGAGGTTGTATATGATGCACATTCCGATCGACAGCAGGAAAAAGATTGGAGCCAGGAACGTATCCATTGATATTCCCAGGATGATAGTCGCAAATATCACTGCCAGAAGCACGTAGATCGGCTCCTCTGCATTTGCAAGATCTCTTGTGTCCGTGACAATGCCGGAAATGCCTGCCAGATATACATTTTTCGAGGCTAATTTCCGAATCTCCGTGATGGCTTCCATTGTCTCATCCGCGGAAGTACCTGTATCGTAAGTGACCGCCATCAGCGTCGCGTCGCCGCTTAGGAACGCGTCCCGAACATCCTGCGGAAGCATCTCCACCGGAGTTGACAGTGAAATAAAACTGTCATACCAGATGACGTCTTTCACATGCGGCACATCCTCAATCTCCGCCTTGAGAGAAGCCACATCCTTAAATTCCATTCCCTGAACGACGACCATGGACACCGCTCCCTGACCGAATTCGTCAAGCAGGATATCCTGACCGACCATCGTCTCAATATCTTTCGGAAGATACGTCAGCACGTCATAATTGATCCGGGTGTTAAGATACCCGATTCCGGACGGTATAAGAAGCACGAGCGCTGCGATAAGGATCACATGCCTCAGCTTTACGACCCATTTACCGATTTCCTTCATGTTCCACCCCTTCTCACTTTTTTCTCATTTTTCGGTGAAAAGTATAAAAAAAAGAGCTGAATACCGTAATATTCAACCCTTCAGCTATGTCAAGCCAATTTTTACAGATGGAAGAAAATGTATATCCTCCCTGTTCATTTTTTGAAGAATGTACTACAGGAAAACTTCGCGCTCACTGCAGCTCCAGAACTACATCCCGAAGCGACCTCGTTGCGATATACTCATACATTGTCGCCACTTCCTCCGGCGGCATCACCATACCCGATCCGATCCACTCCAGGACTACAAATGTCATCGCTCTGGCATAATACCTCGCAATATACTCCGGTGTCATCCAGGCATGTTCGCCCTTTCGTCCGCCCGTGTGCTGCGTGATAATGGCAAGAAGCAGTCTCCCGATACTTTTCTCCACGATTTCGGCAAATGAATTCTGTCCCTCCATCCTGGCCACATGCGTATAGAATTCCTTTTCTTTCTGCATGTTCGTAAATATGAGGACGATTGCTTCCCTGAACATCTCATTCTGCATCAGGATCCGGACAGGATCCAGGATCTCCGTGCGCATGATCCACTCAAGAAGCTCATATTTGTCCTGAAAATGGTTATAAAAAGTCACACGGATGACGCCGGCGCCGTCCGTGATCTTCTTAATCGTTATTTTTTCAAAAGGCTCTCTGACCGCAAGCGCTTTCAGGCTGTTCGCAAGCCGGACTTCGATATTGTCTGAAGACTCCATACTGTCCCCTCCCTGCCGGATTACGGTACGGCTCGTACCAAACCTCTTTATTATACCATTTGAAAGAATTTCGGTAAAGCCGACTTGTGAACAAAAGCGGGACTAAGGTATTTCTGCCGGGCTATCCACCTGTTCTCTGCTTACATAAATAATCAGGAGACACTTGCAAATGCAATCTGTGCACTAAGAATTTTGTTACTTTCAGCACTAAGAATTTTGTTACATTGGAAATATACAATAATCATTATTTCGTTTAGTGGATTATGTACAAAAGTAAAATTTTCATAAAGATTCTAAAAGAATTCTAATCAAATTATATTGAATTTATGAGCCTCAACGGCTATAATTTATGTAAGTTTACCTCAGATATAATAATTTCTGAGCGAGCTTTGTGCATAAGCACCAAACACACATGACACTATTAATTAAGAAAGGGAGGAAGAGTAGATGGTAGGTATTCTTCTCGCTACTCACGGAGATTTTGCTGACGGTATTGCAATGACCGGCAACATGCTCTTCGGTGAGCAGCCAAACGTAGCAGCTGTTACCTTACAGCCAAGCGAGGGCCCGGACGATCTCAGAGCTAAGATGCTGGATGCTATATCCACATTCGAAGACCCTGATAACGTTCTGATCCTTGTTGACCTGTGGGGCGGCACGCCGTTCAACCAGTCCAACTTCATCATTGACGGCCATGAGGACAAATGGGCGATCGTAGCAGGCCTTAACGCTCCGATGCTTATTACCGCATATGCCAACCGTGATGACTGCGAGACTGCGCATGAACTTGCACAGAGCATTCTTGAAGAGGCCCGTGACGGCATCAAGGTCTATCCGAAAGACCTCGAGCCGGAAGACACAGGAAAGGCAGCAGTCGCGGCAACTAACGCTCCGACAGGCGCTATTCCTCCGGGAACAGTTCTCGGCGACGGACACATCAAGATCAAGCATGCCCGTGTTGACACCCGTCTTCTTCATGGACAGGTCGCAACAAACTGGTCCAAGGCAATCGCTCCGGACCGCATCATCGTTGTATCCGACAATGTATCCCATGACGATCTCCGCAAGCAGCTCATTATCGAAGCTGCACCTCCGGGAATCAAGGCTCACGTTGTTCCGATCCAGAAGATGATCGAAGTTTCCAAGGACGTTCGTTTCGGCGACACCAAGGCGTTCCTTCTGTTCGAGACACCGCAGGATGCACTCAGGGCAATTGAAGGCGGCGTTGACATCAAGTCACTGAATATCGGCTCCATGGCACACAGCCAGGGCAAGATCGCGGTCAACAAGGTCCTTTCCCTTGACGCCAAGGATATTGCGTGCTTCGAGGAACTCAAGAAACACGGTGTAACTTTCGACGTCCGCAAGGTCCCGGCAGATGCTCCGGAAGACATGGACAAACTGATCCAGATTGCAAAAGACGGTCTGGGCATAAAGTAACAATTGAATCTTTATACAAACAGGAGGAATTGAAATGTCTGGCATTTCTATGATCTTAGTTATTCTTGTGGCATTCCTGGCCGGTATCGAAGGTATTCTCGATGAGTTCGAATTCCATCAGCCGCTGATTGCCTGCACACTGATCGGTATCGTGACCGGCCAGCTCGGTCCGTGCCTCGTCCTCGGCGGTTCTCTTCAGATGATGGCTCTCGGCTGGGCTAACATCGGTGCCGCTGTTTCCCCGGACGCCGCTCTTGCATCTGTCGCTTCCGCTATCATTCTTGTTGTCGGCGGCCAGGGCCAGGCAGGTGTTGGTACAGCTATCGCTGTTGCTATCCCGCTTGCTGTTGCAGGTCTTTTCCTTACAATGGTCATCCGTACAATCTCCGTCGCTGTTGTTCATCAGATGGACGCAGCCGCTGAGAAAGGCAATTTCGGTGCTATCGAAATGTGGCAGTACATCGCTATCTGCCTGCAGGGTCTCCGCATCGCGATCCCCGCTGCAGCACTTTGCGTCATCCCGGCTGAAATCGTTCAGGGCGCTCTGCAGTCCATGCCGGAATGGCTGACAAATGGTATGGCCATCGGCGGCGGCATGGTCGTTGCCGTAGGTTATGCGCTCGTTATCAACATGATGGCAACTCCGGAAGTATGGCCGTTCTTCGCACTCGGTTTCGTATTTGCAGCTATTGGCGATCTGACACTGATTGCACTCGGTGTTATCGGTGTTGCTATGGCTCTCATCTATCTGCGTCTCACAGAGAACGCAGGTGCCGCTGCCGGCGCTGCCGCAGGCACAGGTGATCCGCTTGGCGACATCCTTGACGATTACGAATAATAAGGAGGAACCAAAAAATGGCAGAAAATCTTGAAAAAAAGGTTAGTTTAACTGTAGCCGACCGCAGAAGCGTATGGCTTCGCTCCACTTTCCTCCAGGGTTCCTGGAACTATGAACGTATGCAGAACGGTGGCTGGTGCTACGCTATGATCCCGGCTATTAAGAGGCTCTATCCTGAGAAAGATCAGCAGTGCGCAGCTCTCAAGAGACATCTTGAATTCTTCAACACTCAGCCGTTCGTTGCATCTCCGATCCTCGGTGTTACCCTCGCTCTTGAGGAAGACCGCGCTAACGGCGCTCCGGTCGAAGATCAGGCTATCCAGGGTGTTAAAGTCGGTATGATGGGACCGCTCGCCGGTGTCGGCGATCCGGTATTCTGGTTCACCCTTCGTCCGATCCTTGCTGCTCTCGGCGCATCCCTTGCTATTTCCGGAAACCTCCTCGGCCCGATCCTCTTCTTCGTGCTCTGGAACGTTGCCCGTATGGCATTCATGTGGTATACACAGGAATTCGGCTATAATGTCGGTATGGCTATCACCAAGGACCTCTCCGGCGGTCTTCTCGGCAAGGTCACAAAGGCTGCTTCCATCCTCGGTATGTTCATCCTCGGCGCCCTTGTTATGAGATGGGTCTCCATCAATTTCGTTCTCAAGGTCTCCGAAGTACAGCGTGCCGCAGGTGCTTACATTGACTGGGATGCCCTTCCGGCAGGCGCAGAAGGAATCCATCAGGCACTGTCTCAGTTCGCCGGCGGCCTCAGCCTTGAGCCGACCGTTGTCACAACTCTGCAGGACAACCTGAATTCTCTGATTCCGGGTCTCGTTCCGCTTCTTCTCACTCTGCTCTGCATGAGACTGCTGAAGAAGAACGTCTCCCCGATCGTTATCATTCTTGCACTGTTCGTTGTCGGTATCGTCGGCCACATCATCGGCCTTCTGTAATCAACAATACGGGGGACCCGGCAGTATGCCGGGTCCCTTTTTTCATCTGAGGAATAATACATGGCAAACAAGTTCAAGAAAAAGAAACAGGCCGATGCAGGCGAGTTGAAATCCCTGAACACGCAGGTCGACTTCACTGCCAAGGCGACCGCTTTCCACGGGATCAATACCTATGGGGTCGTAATGGTCGGCGACCGGGGCATAGAGTATTATAACGAGCGGACTCTCCAGGACTACATCCAGATTCCCTGGGAAGAGGTCGAACTCATCATCGCGTCGATTTACTTCGGCGGCCGTTATATACCGAGGCTTGCCATTCGAACTAAGAAGAACGGTGATTTTCCGTTTGCGATCCGCCAGCCGAGAGCATTCCTTCGGGCATGCAGAAATCATTTCCCGGCGGAAAAGATCGTTCGCTCTCTCACGTTCCGCCAGGTGCTCGTGAGAAATGCGAAGTGGCTCGCCGGTAAGATTACCGGTAAAAAGTGAAAGCGGGACGGTTCTTTTCACGTGAAATTACAAGTCCGAAAGGCTGCAGCGCAGTTCCGGAATACGCCGCAAACATCATCTTCATCGAAAAATGGGGCTGTGAAGACGAATTAACGTTTTTTCACAGCCCCAATATTTTTCTCACGAAGATGGATGCTTTGCGTCGTAAACGAAGTGTGAATACAGCCTTTCTGATCTCATTCACATGATAAGAACCGTCCCCCCGCGTCAATTCGAAAACTTTCTCGCGTCCGGATTATCGATCCACAGACGGTTTTCTTTGTAGAACTCGCCCTCCGGCAGCTCCTCGCCGCTGAGCTTCAGTATCTCAAGGACCGTCTTCTGCTGAACACCCATGTAGTTCGCGATTTCGTCGACTGTGGGCTTAGTTCCCAGCTCCTCCGTCATTGCGTCAATGCTCTTCGACAGCAGCTCCACCTGGGCGATCAGCTGCTTATCCCTCTTATCAAGCTCCCTCTGCTCTTCAAGTGCAGATGCGATCTGCGCCCGTATCGCCTCCTCCACGGTCTGTGTGAGCGGCAGCGCGTCAAATGTATCCTCCGACTCAGCGACCATATTGAGGCCCATAAGAAGCCCGACATAGGCCTCCTGAGTAAGGTCCTCGATTGGAACCGAGCCGTCACTCATCTCGAGTGCAATTCTCACGGCTTCGGGCATGAACTCTTCTATCAAAGCGGCTTTCTGTGATTCTGTCATTATGCTTCTACTCCATCCTTTGTCTATTATTATTCCGGTCAAAAAGCAGCGTATTCTTCTGTCGGAATGACTTGTTCTACTTCATGACTGCTCATCTGAGTCTGAAAAAGGCTGCCGCTATCGGCGGCAGCCCTCAAAACTATCTGTATTTACTTGGATGCAAGAACTGTCTTCTCGCCTTCCGGATCAACAACAGATGTGCAGAATCCGCAGCGTACAGCATCGATCGGGATCTCGGACTTGCAGAACGGGCAGACCTTTGTTGTCGGAGCTTCCGGAGCCGGCTCCTCGTTCTTCTTCGCAAGGCTGCTTGCCTTATTGAAAGCCTTGATCATCATAAAGATGCAGAACGCAACGATCAGGAAGTTGATAACCTTTGTGATGAACACGCCGTAATTGAGCGTGGACGCGCCGGCTTCCTGGGCTGCTGCGAGAGTTGCGTAATCCTGGCCGTTCAGAGCGATGAACCAGTTGTCGAAATTGATGCCGCCGGTGATCAGTGTGATGATCGGCATAATGACATCATCGACAAGTGAGGAAACGATCGTTCCGAAAGCGCCGCCGATGATAACACCGACTGCCATGTCAAGAACGTTGCCTCTCATGACGAACTCTTTGAATTCAGCAACTAAACCCTTTTTTTCCATGTTACACTACCTCCTCATTATTCACGGGTCCTGCGTCATATGCTTTATAAACTATCCCCAAAGACCCGTGCTTAAATTACGTACGGTACTATTAAACCACGATTTACCGCGATAAACAATACCAAATTACGCACGAGAAGATTAGATTTCCTCGAATTTAGCGTGGGCCGGGACCTTGGTCATCATCTCGACAAGCCTTGATGTATCGCCGATCAGGATAGCGCCGACAAGGCCGCCGTCCTTGAAGGTGAAGCGCTCATACTTTCCGGGCTTGTTGCTGGTGAAAATCTTGTAGGAATCGTCATCCGCCGAGCCCTGATCTCCGATTGCGAAGAGGCTTGTATTCATACCGTTGAATGTGAGGCCCGGAGTATCGAAGTTGTAGCGAACTACATCGCCGGCTGCATTTGCGCCCGCAACGCGTCCCTGCTCCATAGCCTCGCTCCAGAGGGCGTAGTTGATTCCCTCAAACTGCGCACAGTCTCCTGCTGCAAATACATTCGGCTGATTCGTTCTCATCCTGTCATCGACGACGATGGCTCTCTGGACCTCAATGCCCGCAGTCTGGGCAAGCTCTGTGTTCGCGCGAACGCCGCAGGAGACCACAACGAGCTGTGCAGGCACTTCTGTGCCGTCTGTGAGAATTACGCTGTCCTTCGTGATTTCCTGCGTTCCTACGCCCGTCAGGGCCTTCACACCGGCATCCGCAACACTCTTAGCCAGTATCTCGGAGGCATCCGCCGTCAGCTGGCGCTGCAGCAGCCTGTCAGCTGTCTCAAGGACAGTCACATTGAGACCGGACTCGCGGAGCGACCACGCGGCCTCGAGTCCCAGGACACCGCCTCCGATAACGACAGCATCCTTGATATTCGGAACCATCTCGCGGATCTTCTTCACATCGCTTTGATGCCTGATCGTGACAACATGATCCTGGTCCGCGCCCTTAAACGGCGGAACGAAGCACTCAGCGCCGACCGCAATGATAATCTTGTCATACAGGAACTCGAGCGGTCCCGCCTTCACGGTCTGGCTGTTCGTGTCGAGATAGACTGCCGATTTATTCAGATAGATCCTTACCATGTTCTCATCGTACCAGTCCTCATGCTCGACCTCGAGCTCTTCCTCCGAAAGATTCTCGTTGAGTGCTTTGGTGAGCATCGGACGGTTGAACGGATACTCCTTCTCGGCAGAGATCATGAGAATGCGGCCTGTGCGGTCGCGCTCACGTATCGCTTTGGCTGCGGACAGCGCTGCGATACCGCCGCCGAGAATTACATAGTGGTTATTGGTGTCCTTTACCTTGGGCTTATCGTCCTCATCCACCGGGACAAAGTACTGTTCTCCGACCCCGCAGACCGGACATGTTTCAATAGACGCGTCAAATACAGCTCCGCATACAAGACATTTTACCAGCATATATGTACCTCCATATTTATTTTCCAGTAACTCTCATATGTATTCCGCCACTGTTGTTCCGGCGAAAAATGATATATTAATTATAATTTTTTTTCGTCTTTTTCGCAATAAATATACAGATAATAAACAAAATCCAGCGCAGCGTCAGACCTATGGCAGCCAACTGCACAGGCTTCGCAGGCATCCGATATAATAGCCGACACCGAAGCGACCGGTTTGCGGACGAAAGCTTTGTATGGTACACTTAATGTATCCTGAATGTGAGGTGAAAAACCATGAAGAAATTACTGATTGCGTCCGACATACACGGATCCGCTTACTACTGTGAAAAACTTATGGAAAGAATTAAAGAGGAGAATGCTGACCGCATACTGCTGCTCGGTGACCTTCTCTACCACGGTCCCAGAAATGACCTGCCGAGGGACTATGCGCCTAAACGTGTCATAGAAATGCTGAATTCACTCACAGGCGACCTTCTCTGCGTGAGAGGCAACTGTGACACTGAAGTTGACCAGATGGTTCTTACTTTCCCGATCATGGCGGAGTACGCCTTCGTGTCAGTCGGGAACGAAAAACTCTTTGTGACCCACGGGCACCATCACGGTGAGAAAACACCTCCGCCGCTCAAAAAAGGGGATATACTACTGTGCGGGCATACACACATTCCCGCCTGCAATGAATACGAGAATTACACATATATGAATCCGGGCTCGGTCGGCATCCCCAAAAAAGGGTCCAGATACAGCTATATGACATGGGAAGACGGTGAATTCTATTGGAAGGATGTGGAGACCGGTGAGGTCTATCACAGAAGAAGCCGGGGCAGAATCGAGCTGCCCGGATGAGACGTAAAAAGGCGCCAAAGTATCGTCATGACTCGGTACTTTAACGCCTGCCTGTTTCAAGAACGCCTCCGGCGGCCGCGCTATCTTAGCTTTTTCCTCTACATATTCGCACTAAATGCCGGCCATACCGCGGCATGCCGCGATACTCTTGCGGAACCGGAAGCGATATCAGTATAATAATACGCGACGCTTCCGGATTCTAGAGGAACGCCGGCGAAAATGAACATAAGAACATATATCGAGGTTACCACATGCGATTTTTAATACAGAGAGTTTCCGAGGCCAAAGTAACAGTAGACAACGAGGTGATCGGAGAAATCGGAGGCGGCTTCTGCGTCCTGATCGGAATTGCGGAAACCGACACTGAGGAGATTGCAGATGTACTGATAAAGAAGATGACCGGTCTTCGGATCTTCCAGGATGAAAATGATAAAACGAATCTGAATATTGATACAGTCGGGGGCAATCTGCTGCTCATCTCCCAGTTCACGCTCTACGCAGACTGCAGAAAAGGCAACCGGCCGTCCTTCGTCAAGGCCGGCTCACCCGAACATGCCAATCGGCTGTATGAGTACATCATAAAAAGGTGTTCCGAACATTTTCCAAATGTACAGCGAGGAAGTTTCGGTGCCTACATGAAGATCTCGCTTGTCAATGATGGACCGTTCACAGTCATGCTCGACTCTGATGAGCTTGTGAGGCCAAAGGCAGCAGGAAATAAATAAATGTGGTGCGGGATTCGGATCCGCACCGATTGAAAATACAGCGCCGCGGAAATCATATCCCGCGGCGCTTTTTTCATCCTGTATTCAGTTCAAGTCCGGCTCAGCATCGTTACCGTTTCACGGTACAATACGTTTTATGCCTTCTTCTTGAAAGCCTTCATCGCGATCAGTAAGCACAGAAGACCTACGACCACATCTGCGCCGTACATAATCTTCTTCCAGGAAGCCATGCCTTCGTTCAGGTTCTCCGGATAGTAAGCGCGGCTGTTGGCAACAACGTAGAGGATATTCTTCGCTGCTGTTCTCATTGCCTGCTGAGCGCCGTTGGTATCACGGAACTGAACATCATTGGTGGCTGTCGGATAGTTGACCAGCATGAGGTCTGTACCGTTGCGGATCGCCTGGTCGGAGCTCATGTATCCGTAAACACCGAAGTAGTCAGTCTCTACGAAGCCCTCAAATCCCCACTCGTCGCGGAGGACCGTCTTGCAGAGCGAGCTGCTGCCGCCTGCCCAGCGGTTACCGATGTAGTTGAAGGAGGACATAACTGCAAGGCAGTTCGCATCCTTTACGCACATCTCGAACGGCTTCAGATAGATCTCTCGGATTGCCTGCTCATTGGACCATGTGCAGACCATGTCGCATCTGTTCTGCTCCTGATCATTCAGCGCGAAGTGCTTCATGTAAGCATAAACGCCGTTCTCCTGAGCGCCCTGGACAGCCTTTTCTGCGATGTATCCGGAGAGGACACCGTCCTCTGAATAGTACTCGAAGTTACGTCCTGCAAATGCAGTTCTGTGGTTATTCATAGCCGGTGCGTACCAGCCGGAAACATCCATCTCGTTCGCCATCTTGCCGATGGAATCGCCGAATGCATAAGCCAGATCCTTGTTCCATGTTCCCGCAACGACAACGCCTACCGGGAAGCCGATGGAGCCAACGCCCGTGAAGTTGTTGTTGATGGAGGCCGGGCCGTCGCAGTCATTTGTACGGACCTTACCGACGGAGTCGATGGAGTTCGTCTGATAGCCGCCGAGAGAGATAACTGCATTCATGTCATCAAGAGTCAGCTGATCCATGAAAGCATCCCACTGCGGATCGTCCTTCGCAAGGCCGACCATGTCTTTCAGCTTCAGGTTGTTGGAAGCGCCCGTCGTGATCGGTTCAGCATCCGGATCCTCATCCTCTGCTGTTGCTTCCGCTGTCAGATAGTTGCTGATGTTGTAGAATGTGGACTTGGCATCTTCGGAAATCTCGAAGGAAGCCGGAGCTGCTGTGGCCTTGTCGTAATTTGCAAATTTATCCTTGCGGGAGAGATATGTGATATCGCCTTCAGCATAGTCGAACTGATTCTCCGCTGTAATGAGGTCGCTCTCTCTCTTGTTGTCGCCTGTGTACTTAACTGTATCAGCGACTTTATATGTCTTGCTGTCGATGATATTGTGAGCGTCGGAGTTGATGGAGATAATATAGTCACCCTTCTCAAGAACATAGCCGCCGGCGTCTTTAGTGTCATAGGAAGCCATGTCTTCCGCATTGAATGTGATCTTGACCTTCTCGGATGCGCCCGGCTCAAGAAGAGATGTCTTCTCGAACGCGATCAGGTTAGCGGATGCCTTCTCGATACCGCCGTTCGTGTAAGGCGGATTATAGTAGACTTCTACCACGTCCTTGCCCGCGACATCGCCGGTGTTCTTTACTTCAACTTCAAAGCTGATCTTGCCGTCCGCTTCGGTAATCTCGCCCATCTTCTGCTCAAATGTCGTGTAGGAAAGACCGTAGCCGAACGGATACTGTACTACCTTGTCATAGTCGATAAAGCCTTCCGCTGCAGCTGTCTCGTAGAACTTATAGCCGACATAAATGCCTTCGACATAGTTGACGAAGCCCGGGGTTGCTGTGGACTCGGTGCCTGTGAATCCGACGGATGTGTAAGCGAAGTCATCCATGTTCGTATAATTAAAGTCACCAAAGTTGTTCCACCACGGAGTAGCCTTGAGGTCATATACATATGTGTCAATCATCTTGCCGGACGGATTGACTTCACCATTCAGGAGCATGCCGAGAGCCTTCATGCCGATGTGGCCCTGACCTGCTGTCCAGAGAACGGATTTGATCTGCGGGTAGTCATTGACAAAGCCAAGTTCGAATGCATTTGCGCCGTTATATACAAGAACGACTTTTTCGAAGTTCTTGCATACGAGATCGATCATCTCTTCTTCTCTGTTGGAGAGCTTCAGATAATGGTCACCCTCGTCCCAGTCGTTTCCTTCGTTCATGGAATCATCATAGACACCTGCCGTGTATGTCGTGCCGTCCTGGTAAGAACCGTCAACGACAGCGGGCATGTCAGCCGGAAGGTCAGCACCCTCACCGCCGGAGCGGGAAATGACGATCATAGCTGTGTCTGAGAATGCCTTCGCGTTGGCAATCAGGTCATCTGAATACTTGGAGACATTCGGCTCCGGAAGTGTCCAGTCCTGTGCCCACATACCGACGACCGGGCGCTCGGGCTGATACTCTGTGTAGAAGGATGTCAGCTCTGTGTTCGTCTCGAAGCCGGCATCCGCAAGGCTTGTGAGAATGTCCGTTGTCGGATACGCATCGTTCAGAGCACCTGAACCGGCGCCGCCGAGGATCGGTTTCGTTGATGCCCATCCGAAGACGTTCAGCTTGGAACCGGACGCCAGCGGAAGCAGATCATCATCGTTGTTCAGAAGGACAATGCCCTCCTCGCCGATTGTGACCGCAAGCTCCTGCGCCGCATCGGATGTTTCCTCCGTGATCGTGCCGGATCCGCTGATAAGGTCGAGCATCGTGCTCATCGGACCTGTGCAGATCATGTTGACAACGACAGCAAGGCCTGCCAGAAGGCCGATTCCGGCTACGCCGCGGATCTTGCCTGCGTGCTTCTTACTGATCATGCCTGCCAGGATCAGCAGCAATAAACCCGCGACTAAGATCACGCCTGCCGCTACCAGGTAAGACTGGATCGAGTTGATGACGTTCATGACATCATCCATGTTAATAGATAACATACATTTTCCTCCTTTTCTTTTTCACTCCTTCATGGCCGCTTACTTCCACTCCGGAATGTATTACACCGTGCCGTTAGGCCAGACACGAATCTGGCGCAAATGCCTAGAACTTCCCACACCCTATCTCAATTTAGCCGCCTCATAAATATGTACTCTCAGGGACGCTCCCGCTCGGCTTCGCTCTCAATCTGAAGTGGGAAGTTTTAGTAAATTATATCAAAAAACTTGACCGTTCACAATTTTTGTCATGAACGGTCATAATAACGACATAATCAGTTTGCCGTAGTTCGGTCAGGCTGCTCTTGCGCTTCGATGCCGGCAGCAAAGTACTTCATTACGGATCCAATATGGACTTGCGTCACGGATTTAAGACAGTCGAACAGGCTGCTCTTGCAGTTCGCTGCCGGCAGCAAAGCATCCATCTTCGTGAGAAAAATATTGCAGGTCCTTCCCTGTGAGATCAAAAAGCGTTAGCTTTTTAAGCTCACAGATAGGACCTGCGTTTTTCGATGAAGATGATGTTTGCTGCCAGCTCATTAACCCACGCGCAGCCTGTCTTAACTGTAGCCGACTTTAGTTTTTCGCTGGCTCACCCTCCGGGAAGATGATCTTGTTGACGAAGAAGAAGATCAGCATGGAGACGCCGCCGTTGAGGACCGTCGTTCCGATGTTGTAGACGAAATCCGGCACGAACATTCCTGCCACCGCGACCCAGACACAGTTGATCGAGTTAACGATGCAGGTAATCACGCAGAATGCGATGAAATACCAGAAAATCTGATAGGCCACATTGCCCTTGCTGCGGAACACGACGTTTCTCTGGATCGGGAAGTTGATGACCTCGCCGATGACCATGGCCACCATGTAGGCACAGAAATACGGAAGTCCGCCGTGAGCAGCGTCATAGCCGATGATGTTCCACTTGAAAGTCTCACCGAAGAGAGTGACATCAATGCCCGGGAATCCGAAATCCACATTCGGAAGGCTCGTAAAAAGCTTCGGCAGGAACTGAAGCATCAGGTACTTGAATACCGTTATCAGATTGCTGACGATGACGAAAAGACCGCCCTCGCGGATCCACTTAGCCGCGCCGGGATGTTTTTCCGCAAAACTATTCCAAAATCCCATATAATCCTCCAATTATTCTAAAGCCATGAAGCGGCAGAACCAATGTGATTCATCAGCCCTTCAGCTTCTTCTCGTACTTCTTATTCAATCTGCCGTTCCTGAAATAACCCCCGATGATCTGACCGAGACCGCCGAAGAAATGTCCGTTGACGACTTTGACCATGCCGGCAACCATCTCCTGACTGACTGCTCCGCCGGTCATCTTTCCGATTGCCCGGAAAGGCATGTTGTAGATGAACAGAATATTGAGGTCCGGCTTGCCGGCAGCGTCCGCTTTCCTCTTCTTGCCTTCAAGGACGCCGTAAACCCTTCTGCAGAGCCAGCTCTTCGAGTACTTCAGCTGGCAGATCGCGTCGTTGGCAGTAAGCTCGCGCGTCCAGGACCCGTCCGGAATAGGTCTGCCGAGAAGTTTTTCATACTCGCTGTCCGGCACTTTGGTAATCTTTCCGCTGAAATAGGACGGCATAAGGGACTCGTCATACGGGCTCGGTGCTCCCTGCTCTGTAACGTCCAGATTTCCGCAAAGTCTTATATCCGCCGAACTTGAACCGACAAGGATCTCATAGTTTCCGCCCTCTACTGCCCATCCGTTGATACTCGTATTCCAGTAGCGGAATGTCATCTCGTTAAACGGAATCGTGACAAGCCTGCTCTCTCCCGCTTTCAGGAAGACCTTGGCAAATCCCTTCAGCTCCTTTACAGGCCTGTAGACCTTGGCTCCGGGAAGTCCTACGTAGAGCTGAGCGATCTCCGCGCCATCGACTCCGCCGCTGTTCTTTACCGTGAAGCTGACTCCATCCCGGCTGGTTGTAAGTCCGCTGTATTCAAATGTCGTGTAGGAGAGACCGAAGCCAAACGGATACTTCACCGGCACACCCGCTGTGTCATAGTAGCGGTAACCGATAAAGAGGCCTTCGCGGTATTCAGATGTTCTCTCTTTTGCGGGATAATAATTGTATGCCGGGGTCTCCTCAAGCTTCATCGGGTAGGTCTCGGCCAGCTTACCTGACGGATTAACCCTGCCGGTGAGAATATCATAAATAGCCCCTCCGCCTGCCTGGCCAGTCAGATATCCGTGGAGGATCGCCGCAAGCTTTGCGTCCCATGGCATCTCGATGGAAGATCCGCCGGAAAGGATGCCGACGACATTCTGATTGACTGAGTAGATGGCCTCAAGAAGCTCGATCTGGACCTTGGGAAGTCTCATATGCGTTCTGTCAAGACCTTCCGACTCGCTCATCTCGTCAAGTCCGAAGAAATAGAGGACAACGTCCGCCTTCTTTGCGGCTTCCACAGCCTCGCTCTTTAATGCGTCATCCGGATCTCCGTTTCTTGTGTAACCGCGGGATTGGGCGACGATTTCAAGCGCGGTTTCATTTGCCGCAATATCGTTAAACGATTCCAGTTTGGTCGTATTGACGACAGACGAACCAGCGCCCTGGTATCTCGGTGCAAATGCGAAATCGCCGATCACAGCGACCTTTGTCCCTACTCCGAGCGGCAGGATATCACCGTCATTCTTCAGAAGGACTGCGCACTCTGACGCAGCGCGCCTTGCCAGCGCATGATGCCCGGAAATGTCGAATTCAGAGGAATGACCCTTGGCTGCCTCTGTTGTCTCAAGGATCGCGTCCAGAAGGTCGTCCACGCAGATGTCCAGCTCCTCCTGTGTCATACGGCCGCTCTTTACGGCCTCCACGACCTGGCGGGCAGAATCGAGACCGGGATTCGGCATTTCAAGATTGGAACGGCATCTGATTCCCTCAACGTGATCGTTGGATCCGCCCCAGTCCGTAACGACCATTCCCTCGTATCCCCAGTCGCCGCGGAGAATATCGAGAAGGAGGTGGCGGTTCTCATTGGTGTACTCGCCGTTGAGCTCGTTGTAGGAAGTCATAATAGCCTTGGCCCCACCCTCTTTTACAGCGATTTCAAATGCCGTGAGATAAATCTCGCGCAATGTTCTCTCATCGACGACGGCGTCCATAGCCATGCGGCGCTCTTCCTGGCTGTTCACCGCAAAATGCTTGATACAGCTGCGCACGCCCTTGCTCTGGATACCGCGCACGTAGGACGCGGCCATCTTACCCGCAAGATACGGATCTTCCGCAAAATACTCGAAATTGCGGCCGCAGAGCGGACTTCTCTTCATATTCATGCCCGGACCGAGAAGGATGTGAACGTCCTCCGCCATAGCCTCTTCGCCAAGCGCTTTTCCGATTTCCTCGCCGAGTGCCTCATCCCAGCTGTTGGCCACAGTTGCCGCTGTCGGGAAACATGTTGCTTTCAGGGATTCATTGAGGCCGAGGTGATCACCGGCTCCCGCCTGCTTGCGGATTCCGTGAGGTCCATCGGAACAGTACATGGACTCGATGCCAAGGCGCGGAATCGGCCAGGTCTGCCATTCGCCCTGTCCGCCGAGAATAGCGGCCTTCTCTTCAAGGGTCATCCGTTCGATCAAATCCTTGTGTTTCATGAAAATCTCCTTCCTCTGTATTGCAGTTATTCGCGGAACCGCAGCACTTTTGTCTTTCCAACGGGCAGATCCGCAGTCAGTATCATCTGACAGATCGAGCTTAACATATCGAGGTCGTGTATCAGGACCTCATTCGGGATATGAGCCCGAGCAGGCTAATATCTCACACTGTGATATTAGCAAAATATCATGAAGTCAGACGGATTTTGGCATAAAATGTATGAAATCGGGCATAAACGTCATTTTATGCCGGCATAGGGATGAGGGCTTTCATCTCGAACTCATCGTTACGCTGTGTCCAGGTCACGTTTCCGCCGTACTTTTCCACCGCCTTTTTGATGCTCTTGACTCCGTAGCCGTGATTTTTCACATCAGTCTTAGTAGTCACCGGCATGCCGTTCTGAAATTCCATCTGGGTCTCACAGTAATTGGAAAGCATGATAAAAAGAAAACCCTGTCGTTCGCTGACCTGCAGGTGTATAAGCCTTTTGGCCGGTTCGGGAATAAGTGCGACACATTCAATAGCATTATCCAGAGCGTTTCCGAAAATACTGCAGATATCAGTTACGTGCATAAAACCAAGGAGCCGCCCGTCCGCGACGCAGGTGAACTGAATGTGCAGGTTCCTCATTGTCAGGGTCTTGCCTGCGATCATGGTGTTGAGGACCGGATTGCCTGTCTCCTGTTCCGGCTTATAGGCCTGAACTTCTCTGGACATCCTGTCGATCCACTCTGTCCTCTTTTCAGGGTCGATCTCCGCGCGGAGACCTGCGAGCTGATGCTTCAGGTCATGATATTTAATATTGATCATCTCAATACTGTTAAGATAATTCCTGTACTGTTCATACTGGGATTTCAGCACGGCGTTCATTTGCACAAGCTCAGCTTCCGTGTGCAGCTGCCGGATCCTGGTCTGGTGGGCATAGAGGATTGTGAGACCCACCAAATCGATGATTGTTCTGACATTGAAAATATCCGAGGCATACGTAGCACTGAAAGGAGTCCCGGGGAGAATGAAGCTTAGGTTGCTGAATGCAAATACAAACACGGCTGTAAGACAAGTAGAGACCAGTTCCTGCCAGGATACGTCCTTCACAGTGTCGCCGGAACTCATTCTCCTGCCCAGCGATATCATGACTAAATTCACAAGGACATAAATAGCCAGCATCAGGCTGAAGGAAAATGCCATATGGAAAACTGAATCATCCAATATATTGTGGTTGCCGTTCGTATCAAATCTGGACAAAACAAAATACGTGATCTGCCAGTTAAATGACGCGGCAAACTCCGCGACGAGAAACGCCACTGCACAGTAATATCCCGCTGTTATCAAGGGAATCCTGCATGCGCTATAAATAAAAATAAGCATAAAAAAGACTGCCAGACACATGCACGGTACCCACAGGGCGACCGGTACGTCGTCTGTCAGTATGAGGAACGTCGATTGGAACAGAAGGAAAAAGACAGCCTTTACCCAAAATTTAAGGTCACGTGGGAATCCTATGATCACAAAGCAGGCTCCCAAAGCCGCCATCCACTCCGCAATCCCGGTATATAATCTCGGAATATCCTGAAATGCCAAGTTCTCACCTCTTTACTATCTGGCTCCGATGTATTCGGTCAGAGCAGTCATGAAATCATTCTTTCTCGCCCGGCTGATCAGAAGCTTCTGCCCGCGGACAAGGCAGCACCCGTCAAGAACTCCGTCCACATGACAGAGGTTGACCAGATATCCCTTGTTGCTCCGGAAAAATCCGTGGGGGACAAGTGCATCTTCCACACTCTTCATCTTGTCGCGCACTTTATAGTCGCCCTGAGCCGTGTGGTAAATGATATTATGTCCTTCACTCTCGACATAGTAAATATCCGAAGACCTGATGCGGAGCATACCCTGGGCTATACTGATTACTACCATTTCATCGCCATGTTTTTCTGCCCGACTTACTGCCCGTCTCAGTTTTTTGGCAAATGAAAAATAGCTGACCGGTTTCACTATATAATCCAGCGCGTCGACGTCATATCCCCGGACTGCGTAGTCGATCCGGTTCGTAATAAACATAATAATGACCTTCTGATCCACTTTGCGGATCTCCTCCGCCGCGGACATACCGTTCATAAATTTCATCTGTATGTCCATGAGGATAATATCGTATGATCCGTCATATCCGTTCACGATCTCATCGCCGTCTCTAAAACAGGTCGTGTGTATAGTTTCTCCATATTCACGCTGATACTGGTCGACAAACTGCAGCAGCTGGTCGACATACGCTTTCTCGTCTTCTACTATAGCCAGTTCTATCATTTGCTGCTCACCATCTTTCAGACTCATGTCCACTTGGCAGGTTCTCATGTACGTACTGACAGAGCCTATGCCCTACTCATTTATGCAGGTTATTTCAGGATTCTGTGACTGTTATTACCATTTTACCATATCCATGTAAAAATTCACCTCTATCTTTGACCGGGACACCACTATGCTATATAATGTTGAGGGCAGGCTCGCCGCACCCGGTCATATGTAAAAGGAGAGGTGACCGCATACATCACAGCAGAAGACAGCGAGACTTGAATTCGGAAGGAGTAATACTATGAAATTCACATACCCTGCAGTATTTAAAAAGCTTGAGGATGGGAGCTGGCACGGTCGATTTGTCGACCTGGCAGGTCTCGAAGTGACCGGCTACAGCCTTGACGACGCGATCCGCAACGCAATTATTGAGGAAGGTGACTGGATCCGGCTGGAGCTCTCGGAGGACGAGCCCGAGATGCCTCTCATCACGGACATTGAGGACATTGAGCTTGCGGAGGGCGAGATCAAGCGGGAGATCGCCGTCAACGTGAGATTCTATGAAGGATGGGATGAATAAAATACGCGGGTCCTTCCCTGTAAGATCAAAAAGGCTTTAGCCTTTTTAAGCTTACAGAAAGGACCTGCGTTTTTCGATGAAGATGATGTTTGCGCCGGTTTACGGAACTCAGTTGCAGCCCGTCTGAACCGTCACCATTATTACAGACTGAAGAGATCCAGCACCATCTGGGCGGTCTCCACCAGCGATGTTCCCGTATCCATCGCTGTTTTTTGTATATACCTGTGAGCCTCCGGCTCCGTCATATTGTTTCTTGCCATGAGGAGCGCTTTGGCAGCCGAAAGAGCCTCCATATCCTCTTTTGATCTCGCTTTCGGACGGGATTTTCTTTTCTTTATCCGGATCTCCACCGCGTTCTGCATCATCGCGACCGTCTGCACGAGGTCGCCCGCCCGGGCAGGCATCGGCAGACATACCAGATCGTTATCCACCAGCTGCGGCAGAAGGTTCTCCCGCGCCATCAGCAGCATCTGAAAATCTTCGGGAAGATTCTCCCGAATCTCCGTGTACAGCATATCCGTCATCTGATACCCGCAGATCACAATTCCGTTCCTCAGGTCATCAAAAAGACCGATTGCCTGCAATCCGGTGCTGCAGCATGCGGTGACCGTAAATCCGTGACGCTGAAGAATACTTCTGATTTTCTTCGCGTCATCTAATTTGCGAAAAACCACTATTATATTAACCACCGGCAGTCCCCCCGATCACATCAAAAATCTCAAGGTCACTTCACAAAAGCACCTCAGATCTTATTCAGATACTGCCTGATCTCCCACTCGGAAACCTGTTCGGAATACTCTTCCCACTCCCTCTTCTTGGCCTCGATATACTTAGCGCACACGTGATTACCGAGCGATTCCCTGATAAAATCATCTTTATCAAATTCATTCAGGGCTTCAATAAGTGTCGCAGGAAGCTGTTCTACGCCCAGCTCCGCGCGCTCTGCCGCCGATAGAGCTGCAACGTTTCCTCTGACGGGCGACGGAGGCATGATCTTGTTGCGTATCCCCCAGAGTCCTGCCCTAAGGCATACGGCCAGCGCCAGATATGGATTGGCTGCCGGGTCCGGACTTCTCAGCTCAATGCGCCTGCCCTCCTCCGAATCTGCGTAGGGAATACGGATGAGCGGACTGCGATTCTGTTCGCCCCACGAAATGTAGACCGGAGCTTCATAGCCCGGAATAAGCCTCTTGTAGGAATTCACCAGTGGATTCAGGATTGCGCTCATGCCCTTGATATGCTTCATAATACCGCCGATAAAGTACATGGCTTCCTCTGAAATCTCCTCCGGATTATCCGGATTGGCAAATACATTCTTCCCGTTCATATCATGCAGGGAAAAATTGAGATGCATGCCGGATCCGTCCACACCCGCTCTGGGCTTCGGCATGAAAGTCGCGTGCAGTCCGTGCTGCCGCGCTATCGTCCTGACCGCCAGACGGAAAGTCTGAATATTATCCGCCGTCTTCAGCGCTTCATCATAGTGAAAATCCACTTCATGCTGGGCGGGAGCGCCCTCATGGTGGCTCGTCTCGATCTCGAACCCCATGTCTTCCAGCGTCAGCACGATATCGCGCCTCGCGTTCTCCCCAAAGTCGATCGGTCCGAGGTCGAAGTATCCTGCCATCTCCCGGGTATTCGTCGTCGGATTTCCTTCGTCGTCCGTCTGGAACAGGAAGAACTCGCACTCTGTACCGACATTGAGAAGGTATCCGTCCCTCGCTGCATCCTCGATCGCCTTCTGCAGAATATATCTTGAGTCGCCCTCGAACGGCGTCCCGTCGGTGCGCCTGACATTGCAGATCATTCTCGCGACCTTGCCCTGCTGCGGTCTCCACGGAAAAATTGCAAATGTATCGAGGTCCGGCACCAGGAACATATCCGACTCCTCAATACGCGCAAATCCCTCGATTGAAGATCCGTTGAACATGACCTTGCCGGACAGAGCCCGAAGAAGCTGTGCCGGAGTGATCGCGACATTCTTTAATGTCCCGAACATATCCGTAAACTGGAGACGGATGAAAGCCACATCCTCCTCCCTGACCATATTGACTATGTCTTTCGCAGTGTAACGACCCATAATATTTCCTCCCGATTGCCGGACACCGGACCGCGCAAGGTCCGCTTCGTATGTCCGGATTTAAAAAAAGAAGGTGCCAGAGTCCCAGACCCTGAAACACCTTCGTTCCGACTTTATTGTACGACCACCGCCGCTTAGTGTCAAGCAGCATCTAATTTTGAGTTGGCAGAGTGCACGGTGAGTGCGCTTGGACTTAGCTAATTATCATTTGCTGACAGTAAATGTGTAATCGCCCGGCCTCAGCTCGAACTTCGAGCATTTGATACCGTTCCTTACCTCCACCTCAGTGAAAGACGCGCCCTTCATCAACTTGATGCCCTGCGCTTCCGCCTCGCTGACCGGCAGATACAGGACCGCTTCACTGCCTGCCGGAATGCTGCACTTATACTCCGTCATTCTTCCGCCTTCCGCTGACCATTCGGAGACAATAGTGCCGCATCGCGAATCAAAACTGCCTTTTACGTGGTTGATTCTTCCCTGGCCGTCAACAAGCGGCTGGAGAATGATCTTGGAAAAGCCCGGCTGCGATGACTCCTGCGTGATGCCAGCCATGTAGCGATACATCCATTCGGCAAATGATCCCTGCGCGTAGCTGTTGAAGGAAAGTTCTCCGGATTCATCAAAACCGCCATCCTTCGTGTATGCCCCGCTCCTGTTCCACATGGTCGTGGCACCGTTTTCTACCTCATTCAGCCAGGAATCCTCTCCGAGCCTCAGAAGGATCTCATAGGCCAGATCGGTCTGTCCGTTGTCAGAGAGCACCGGCAGCAGTACATGCAGATCCGTGATTCCGATTGTCAGAGAATTCTCAGGCTCTCCGTTTCTCATCGCATGGTTCGTATTCCTGAAATCCGAAGCGATGATACCAAGCATGTGATCTCTCTGTTCAGGCGTATTGTAAAGGGACAGCTTCAGAGCCCATATGATAGCAGTCTGAGAGTTGTCAATGACAGCGCTGCCGTCAGCCGCACGTGTCACCCCGTCCGCCGTCGAGGACAGGATATTGCCGCTCACATCCACATATTTCTCTATAAAAGCCTCCCGGCCCTGTCCGAACATCTGCTGGTACTTGCCGAGCTTGTTGCCGCTGCCGTTCAGTTGAGCCATGAGCTGCATGATCAGAGATGTGTACAAGCGGTAAATCTGATTTACGCACTGCAGGGAAGCTCCGCGGATACCGAGCCGCTCGGCAAGTATGCCCGTGTCATAGCCCTGCTGACTGACCGTATCCATGTAGCTGTCCATCTCATTGAAATACTTCTCAATGAGAGATGTGTCACCGGTCTGCTGATAAATCTGCCACGGAATAATAATCACTGCGTCGCCGTAGCCTGCAGCTTTCATCCGACTGATAGCTGCATTGGCGTTCGGAGCCTCGATTCCCTTGTCACCGTCCGCAAGAATATCCACATAATTATTGTAGAAGGCGTACGAATCAAAGTTGTAGAGACCTGTCACCGAGAAGACTTCCGCATCTGCGGTATAGGCTGTTCTCGCATCTCCGTGCGGACTGTCCACCGGGACCGAGAGAGACGATGAGAGCTGGCTCCATGCCGCATTCTCGAACAGCCGGTTCACCTGCTCGTTGTCAGTCTCAATATAGCCGGTCCTTGCACCGAGGCTGGTGTAGGTGGCTGCTGAAATCTTTTTAATAGTTATATCAGCATCCGCGGTGATCTCGACATAACGGAATCCCTGATACGTAAAGACTGAGCGGTATCTCTCATCTTTCTTCGTGCCGATACGGTAGATATCGGTCGCGGATGCATTGCCGTAGTCACCTATATACAGCGATCCTCTCGGACCGGTCGTATCGACTTCATTTTCACGAAGGAGCGATTCAAGGTATGCCGCAAGTTCCGCATCGTTCGTATCGCCGGTCGTGTCAGGTGCGGCAAGCCCGGATTCCGTATCACTGAGGCCGGATTCAGTCTCATTGGCAATTTCTGATGAAGTTCCGTCTTCGTACTGCTCATCCTCCGTAGAACCGGCAGTTTCTTCTTCATTCTGCTCGTCTTCAGAAGAACCGGCAGTTCCTTCTTCATTCAGCTCGTCCTCAGAAGAACCGGCAGTCTCATCCTCGTACTGCTCTTCTTCAGAAGAACCGGCAGTCTCATCCTCGTACTGCTCTTCTTCAGAAGAACCGACTATCTCATCTTCATACCGGTCTTCTTCAGAATAGCTGACCATTTCGTCTTCGTACTGCTCTTCTTCAGTAGAACCTACAAGTTCTTCTTCATACTGCTCTTCTTCGGTCGAGCTGACCGGCATATCCTCGTTACTCTCTTCCTTCGAAGATCCGATCAGGGGAGCGTTATCAAATGTCACCTCATCATATTCCGTCACCTGTCTGCTGCCGGAGAGGGCTTCATCATCCGGTGTGATCTGCGTCGTTTTTGCTCTCGCCATGCCATCATTAAGCATATTGGCATGACGGATGTTGATCATCGTCCCCGGTGTTCCGCTCACTGTCATGTCGACGGAGCCGGACGCTACCTGACCGAAGTCAATGATCAGTTTATCTCCGGCTGTCAGAGTAATATCCTTATTGGGATCTGTCTCGTGCGGTACAACTGCTCCGAAGTCGGTTCCGGAAGTTACCTTCGTTTCATTTTCGGAATCATTGTAGGTATATGCGCTGACCGGTTCTCTCTCAAGCTCGTCGGCGACGCGGATAAGCCCTGCCTGTGAGGATCTCAGATCGCCCCGATACTCACCGGCCTCAACTCCGCTCCACGCTGCAACGCCCATCTTGTAATCCGGCTCGTTCCAGCCCTTCGCTCTCTCGACAACGACGCCGTCATATATCTCACCGGAATAAAGGTCATTGGACCTGGTCGGGCTGTCTGTGCTCGAATACCAGTTGGTCTCGTCGGTGGTGACCACCTGAGTGGTGCCGTCGGCATAGCGGATCATGAGCCTTGCGATGGCGCCGAGTTCATTTGCAGCATTATCGTGACCAAAGACCGGTCCGTAGTTGGCCAGTCGACCGATCTCTCCTGCGTACCAACCGTTGCCAAGCTCGATTCCGATGACTACATCGCCGCCGCGGAATCGCCCGCCAATCATATCAGTGACATCATATGTCTGGTAGTTCACGTAGGAATTATAATCTGTCCAGCCGGGTGCCATCAGGTATTCCGTGCCATTCGGTCCGAGCACTCTCTCACCGTTAATGTAGGCATTGTACACGCCCATCGCGGAGACGTACAGATAGGCTCCCTCGATCCGCTTGTTCTTCAGCTTCTGTTCAGTCCTAAGGAGCGGTGCGCCTTCATTTCTGCCGCCCTGCTCGGGAATGATCCAGCCTGCTTCGGCGAAGTCAGTGTCTGTGATAAATGTGGCCGGGGCGGATGTCACTTTCCAGCCCTCACTCGGCTCTACTGTGACATTCCACACATACTTCTTCTCTTTCTCGAGACCGAGGTAGCTCTCCCTGATCAGCCCGCATTCGCTGCTCTTTACCACACCGCTCGTCCAGACAAGCGGCCCGCGCTCGCTGCCTTCATAGACGTTAATGCAGTAGGTGTTCTGCACCGCGCCGCGATGTACGGAATTCAGCCGCCATCCGAAAACAAGCTCGCCGTCACTCTCAACGCCGGTCGGGTCTGTCTGATAGTTCAATGTTAAATTGTCTACCGTCGTGATGGCCTGCACCCTGTATTCTATGATGCCTACAAGTCCGACAAGGATGACCATCAGGAAAAGCAGCCGTATAGCCCGGATCCGGTATGCCCTGAGTCCTTCTATACGCGCTTTCTTTGACATTTTCTTTCGTTTTGGCATAGTGCGCCTCACCTGTTTTGTCGCATAGTTTCCCATATTGATAGTCTATCATAGACTGAAAATTTCGGCAATTGTTTTAAGTTTTGATTGCAATGGAGAGCTGTATTCTGTGACAGTTCAGACAGGCTGTTGCGGAGTTTCAAGATCCGGCGCAAACATCATCTTCATCGAAAAACGCAGGTCCTACCCTGTGAGCTATAAAAACGCATTCGCGTTTTTGATCTCTCGGTCGGACCTGCAATGTTTTTCTCACGAAGATGGATGCTTTGCAACCGGAAATGAAACATAATAACAGCCTGTCTGAACCGACACGTATTCTTTGTTACGCAAACGGAAAAGGTTCTGCATGCTTAATTCTCAGCACGCAGAACCTCACCGTAAGATGTATCCCCGAAAGAGACCCCTCAGATTCTTTTATCTTATCCGGGCGGGACAAGCCCACGCTTTTTAATACTTCGCGCCCTTGACAAGGCCGCTGATCCTCTTGTAGAGAAGAAACGTAACAAAGCTCACGAGCACACCCTTAACAATGTTGAACGGCGCGACGAGCAGGATTGCAAATGTTGCAAGATCCGTAACGGACGCATTAATTGCCGTTCCCATTCCGACGATTGCTTCGACCGGCATGCCGAATGCAGTCGCGTATGTCGGCAGAAGAACAAATGCATTGATGAAGCAGCCTACGATGGCAGTGATGATCGTACCTGTCGCCATACCTATGATCGCGCTCTTCTTAGTTTTCTTCCACTGATAAATGATACCTGCCGGAACGACAAGTGAACAGCCGATGACGAAATTGGCGAACTCACCGACAAACGCGGTCTGGGTTCCCTTAATGACTGTCTTGACCGCGATCTTGATGAACTCAATGGCGATGCCTGCGATCGGGCCGTAGCAGAAAGTGCCGATCATGACCGGGACTTCAGAAAAGTCAAGCTTATAGAAAGACGGCGCAATCGGAAGCGGGAATTCGATGAACATGAGTACAGCAGCGATGGCAGCGAACATGCCGCAGGCTGACAAAGTGCGTACACGGGTAGCTTGTGTGTTTCTCTGCATAACTGATTCCTTTGTTGACATAGATAGCTCCTCCTTAAACGATTGTACGGCCATGCGGCCTTTTTGCTGCCCAGGAGTTCTACGAAAGAAAACCCCGGATCATAAGACCCGGGGCTTTGTGCACACTCAAAAATATGCTTCTTCTCACATCCAGACTATACTGTCGGTATCGGAATTCGCGCACGCGCGTCACCGATTCATTCACCCGAAGGTGGTCGCGGACTATACCGCCGGTGGGGACTTGCACCCCGCCCCGAAGAATTCCTGTATTGGTTTTTGTGAAAATTGTTTAACTAATCTTCACAAAACCTATTATATAGGGCTTTTGGGGAATGTCAACACATATATCTGCTCATTTTTGGATACAAATTCATTATAGGTTCACGTTTGTTCACATAACATATCTTCAAAAATGTGCAGTAAATGTGTAGCCGTTCATAGCCCAGGAATCCTTCATTTCAGCGGTTTCCAGACGTTCTGTTATTTAGTTTTAATCAAGCATTTTGTGTAACTAAACACTCTCTGAGCGTATCATACTTTTTATGCTCTCTTCTGGCTCGTTCCAGATCAACATGGTTATATACCTGCAATGTTGTCCGTGTGTCACTATGGCCAAGCAAGTACTGAATAGTCTTTAATTCCATTCCCGATTCAGCCATTCTCGTTGCTGCGGTATGCCTTAGAATATGCGGAGACATAGGGGGAAGCTGAATGTCACGTTCCTCGTTCATTTGTACTAATAAGTTTATGTTGCGCCTGACACTCGTTGGATATATAGGAAGACCATTTCTATTCATTTTGGATATGAAAACAAAATTGGTATAACCGTCAATCTCAGCTGTTGCTCCCCGGCAAAATCGAAACCACCACTCTTTCTGCTGTATAAATAACCTGTATACCTCATCATTCATCGGTATGATTCTATTGCCACTTTCTGTCTTTGCCGAATCCTGGCAATAAAGCAACATCTTGTTATTGATCTTTCTATATAACAGCTGATGATTAATATTTATCGTCCGCTCATTCATGTTAATGTCTTCCCACGTGAGTCCAAGCGCTTCCGAAAGTCTCATCCCAGTTATCAACAGAATCGCATAAAACGGATAAAGCCAATTCATACTTGACCTCACTTTTACCCGTTCGAGAAATTCCTGCTCCTGTTCTACATTCAACGCAGTTTTCTTCTCCTGAGACTCTGCATAGTCCTTCATGCATCCTTTCGTCGGATTTTTACGGATGACATCATCATCTACCGCAAGCTCAAATGCCGGATGAAGGATTTTCTGTATAATGGCAATCGTCCCATTTGCCATCCCTTCATCTTTTAAGTCTGCATAGAATCTGAGAATGTGGGATTTCCGAATATCGCATAATCTCATTTTTCCAAGAAAGCTATCCTTTATTACATGATTATAATAATACATGTAATTGGAGGCTGTAGACTTCTTCAAATTCTTACGTGTCGATAAATACCATTCAATCTGCTCGTTCAAAGTAACATTATCGCGCGTTATGCCCAAGATCATTTCCTGTTGAACGGATCCTTCTTTTTTCCGCAACTCCTCTAAAGATGATGCGTAAATATACTTTTGTCTTCCTCTACTGTCGACCCAGCGGAACATATACAAGCCATCTTTTCTCTGGGTTTCGCCTTTCTTCAAAACCCTCCCGTTTTTATCAACTCTTCGTTTCATATCGCTCCTTTCTCAGGAGCCTGATTATGATTCACATTAAGTATATCATTCTTCAGGCTCCTAATATAGGGTGAATGTCTTTAGATTGAATAACTTCGATCTATATACTTGCAAAATGCTATTCTCTTAATCATGCGCTTTGTGCCGACCCATAAAACAAAATCACAATCTTCATCATCTGACAGCTGGCGTATTTTATTTTCACCAATACCAAAGTACGCAGATGCTTCCTTCACCGTGAGTAACGGTTTGTCTGCAATCTTAACCTCACTCGTTTTCATACCTGCTTATCAACTCCTTTCATGAGTAATTGTTCATTAAAAAGATATCCCTTGAAAAGTAATCCATCCTGATTCAAGAACATACCTGGCTCATCCTTTGGCACCTGAGATGCGGCATCCGCATTATCCAGAATGATCTGCGCAAGCACATTGTCCGCTCTTCCACAAATCCGATAATCAATGTTGTTCTTAATCTGGCCAGATAGAATTGTTGCATCTGGTCGTTGCGTCGCTAATATAAGATGGATACCAAACGCTCTACCCTGTCGGGCTATTGTCGAAATCATGCCTTCAACTCTGGTAATCTTTTCTTTTGTCACCTTATCCATGCCTGTCTTATCGAGTAGTTCCGCTACCTCATCGCAAGAAAAAACTATATGTTTTAATGGAACATCTCTATCGTGGTTAAATTCTTCGATATTTGTACTCTGTCCTTCTCTAAAGAGTTTCTTTCTATCTTCCAGAGTACGAACCACTTCTTCCAAGATTGTAATTAGCTCATCCAAATCATATGTGAACGTACATTTCTCGTGCCACACTTGAGTATAATCAACGCCGCCTTTGAAATCCGATATGATTACCGAATATTCTTTTAATATGCACTGCATTAGTATGAATTTGAGAAGCACTGTTTTACCAGATCCCGTAGAACCACCAATTAAAAAATGTGGATAAACTTTCAAAGGTACTATCTCATTACCAAAAACACTTCTTCCTACAATAATGTCTGGTTCCGATGACACTTTTTGAAACCATTCCATTTTATCAGGAAAATGATACTCTCCAGGTGCTGCATATACTTGAACGGTTTGCTTGTTCTGTACTTCTTTTACATTGCCGATAGTAATATTTAGTGCATTCTCTATTACTTCTTTATTATCCGTCCATTCTTGCAAGGCAATGCCAGTAGCTCTAAAAACATAAATACAGCATTCGTCTCGGTAATCTATTCTTATAAGCATCGGAGGTTCCCCAACAGAGTTTATAAACCCAGCTCGAAGCAAAGCTTTGTGTACGTGCAACGCTTGCATAGGATGCCCATATGAAATAATCAAGAACAGCAATCCCAAAATCGTCAATATGCTATAAAACATCACTCTTGACTCGTAGGCAATATTCTCGAAAGCATCTCCAGGCTTATGTAGTATGCCCGTCCACAAAACTCTTATAATGAGAGTAACTAGAATATATGCCACTGTTACTTTTTGTTTCGTGCTATCATTAATCAGTTCTTCTATTCCAACCTTAAAGCGAAAAAAAACTCTTCTTCTCCAGGCCTGCATATTCAACTCATATCGATTAATGTCGGTCATAGATACTCCTCCTTACGATGAATAATATATTGATCAAACCCCACTTGCTCTCTTACCTCTGTTATTCGACGAAGGAAAGCTTCCCAGACAGGTTTTGCTCTTGTCTGTTCGTTCATATATTGGCCTGATAACGGTAAATTGGAAGTAATATATACTTTGGTGAAGCAGGCCACCCTGTCTGTATATCTTGCCGGCAGCAATAGCGGATACCGATCTAAATAGTTCAGCATCTCTCGGATCGGTATTTGACCATGAAATTCTTCGAACACTAAAACATCGTGCGTATCATATGCGTCGAAATTCACCTGATTTAGCCTATAGGTTGTAACCCTACAGACTTCTTTCGGATCATTTTCTGCATAAATAGATGAGGTTTTTCCCGTACCGGTAGCACCGTAAATATAAACGACTTTAATATCGCGATATTCTGTACTATATTTTTCTTTTAATAATGTCTGACGAAGCTCTTCAATATGTTTGATTTTAAAAGCCAAAGTAGGATTTTCCTCAACAATCTCTGCGGTTGTACGACCAGCTTTAAGATCCTCCATTACTTTGACAATTAACGGGCTTTTTTCTTGATTTTCTGTTGGAATGCTACCTTCTTCTTCAAATGAACCTGGAATTGACGTTTCTGACTTGTCTGTGTCCTTCCATTTGCCTTCTTTCTTTATGTAGTCCCTGTTTTCTGAAACGCTGCCGTATGCTTTTTCAATGTGTGCAATAGGAAATAATTTTTTGATAGTGTTAAATCTAATCGGACATTCGGAATAGATAAAAAGATGTGTGTGCTTTGTTCCTGTATCTGCAATTTCATCCGCCATACAATAATATGCAAGGTGTAGTTTTCTCAACTGTTCTTTTATCTTACGATGTTCAAATCCACACAAGTCCGGGTTATTAATCACAAGGTGATGCTTCCGACTTTGCGAATTATTTGGCATATTCACCTGACTTTCTTAATTCTTGCTACATGCTACATTAATCCGTAAGGGTAATACTAACCTTACGGACCAGCCCGGGCAGCAGGGGCTTACGGCCCCTGCCTCCCGTCCTGAATCCATTAATTACTTATTGCGTGTAGGAGCAGGGGCAATTCCAGTTGCACGTGCCTTGAGTTCGTAGCCGTTTCGCCCCCACCCGAAGTATAATTCCAGCCCCTCAACATGGACCTGCTGATTTCCCTCCGGCGCATCCATCAGCTGAGGACCAGCAATGACAACATCGATCTTGTCCAGACGACGTTCCGGAAGAGCGACTTCATACTTATAACCTGTTACGTTGCCGGTTCTCGCTCCATTCGCATACTCATACACGGGCGAGATCCCTGTAAGTAATAATACAGAACCAAGTGTCCCCTTCGAATCAATTGCTACATTACTAAGCTTAATCATTTTCTGTCCTTTCCGTACATATAGTACTTAGCTTGATTCATGAAATACTTTCATGAATATAATTAGTTGTTAACTTAAGTATAATAAAAATACGAACCCAAAATGGCGCAGTAACTGCGCCATTTTGGATGTAACTATTCTATTTCGGTAAGAATATTTGTCACGGTTTTTCCCTTGTTACCAGATTTATATAGAAGGCAAGCCATTATGTATACTTTTACGGACTTGTTACATTCGAGGTTACAAACAAGATTAAGTATTTTATCATATATCCCCCAATACCCTGCCTCTGCCATTCTGATTCCATAATACTGTTCAATTATGTCCACTGCATCCTTATATGAACAATTAGTAGCAGCGAGTATTATCATAACCGTTGCATCATCTAGCATAATGACCTCTGAGAAATTAGACATTCTATTGATGGTATCTTTTGAAACAAAGAGCTTCTTTGCTAATTTCCTATATGATAAGTTTTTATTAATTAATTTTTTTTCTATCATTATCTCATATAAAGTCCTTTTCTTAGACTCATTTATTAATTTAATTGAACCCAATCACGCTTGCGCGTGAAGCCTTTCTTGTTTCTTAATACCGCCATTGCATTGGCGGTCCTTTTTGTTTACGATAA
>JBGUHN010000008.1:0-22358 GCA_045112155.1 Lachnospiraceae bacterium | reverse complement strand
GTACCAGCCCCTTATAGGGGCAGAACAAGCCACCAGCTTAGCTGGTGGTCTTGACTCGGGTAATAAGCGGGAATCCTCGCTTATTCAATTGCCGAGTAGTTCATGACAATGATTGATAGTTTTTCAGTGGGAGAAGACACCCGCCTCTAAGGCGGTGGATTATATCCTAATTATTGGAGGGAGCTATGAGAGTAACGAAAAAGGTCATTGCAGCTGTTTTGATTCTGTGTATGATGCTGCAGATCAGCGGCGCAGCAGTAATTGCTGATGATGCCGCCAACAGCAGGGGTACTGAAATCAGAGATGCGGCAGCTTTGGAAGGCGGGGAGTCCGTGCATGCTGCGGACATTGTTTCTGTATCTGTAGAAGGCGGTAAGTCTGTATCCCCGGCGAGCAGCGCTTCTGCATCAGCAGGAGGAGAGTCTGTATCTTCGGCTGGCGGCGCTTCTGCATCAGCAGGAGGAGAGTCTGTACCTTCGGTTGGCGGCGCTTCTGCATCAGCAGGAGAAGAGTCTGCATCCTCGGTTGGCGGCGCTTCCGCGTCCACGGCAAGCGCGGCTTCAGCAGCAGGCGGAGACACATTTTCCGCAGGCAGCGAAGAATCGCATGCACAATCCCAGGGAGAGCAAAAATCGTCAGCCAATGAGGGGCTTTCTGCTGAGTCATCTTCAGATAAATCAGAAATGAACACGGATCGCACAGAACTGTCTAATCAGGCAAATGAAGCGGAAGCTGCCAACACTGTCAGTGATAGTGTAAAGACCGGTGACGGGACTGAAGCACTGACCGGAAATGGGAAAGCTGCCGGATCCGAGAAGGCGGCCAAGATTGAGAAGGCTGCCGGAAACAGGAAAGCAGCCAAGAACGAGAAGGCTGACGGAGACGAGGACGCAGACGAAGACGAGAAAGAGTCCGGGGAAGAGAAAGAGTCCGAAGACGAGAAAGCTTCCGAGGACGAGAAAGAATCCGGGGATGAGGAAGAGTCCCGGGGAAATATAACCGCGAAAGACGCAGGCATTGTCCTTGAAGGTGCCGGCGGGTTTGATATCCTTGTAACCGGGACACTGAAGAGCGAAGGAACGCCCATCCTGATTGATAAGAGCGTCGACCCTGACAACGTGTCCATTACTGTATGGAAAATTGAGGACCCGGTCCAGGCAGGTGGAAAAAACGAAAAGCATGTTGTGCTGGAGGGGAAACTCGGAGAAGCGCAGGCTGTCACGGACGACTCAAAAAAGGTCGAGGCCGGGATCAGGTATATCATCAAAATAGAACCTTCGCAGGAGAAACTGATCAATCTTGAGGGTACGGAAAAAAGCCATGGCTATAACACTGCCAAGGAGGGAGAAACGGTCACACTGAAAATCTCCGTGCCTGACGGATATAAGCTCGTTGGCGCCTATAATGGCGACGGTGACAAGGTTCCTCTGAAAAAGGACGATCAAGGCAATTATTATGTGGTGGTTCCCAAAGCCGGAGGAGTATATTTAAGCGCTGAATTTGAAGAAGACTCAGATGACGATGATGAGTGTGATGACGGGGGGATGGCTTACATTTGCAAATATGCCGACAAGCCCCGGGACCGTGAGATATGCGATCTGGCCAGCGAATGCAACCGGATTATCTATGATCTGAACGGTGGAACGCTTAATGGGGACAAGGGTCCGATCATCATACAGGCTGAGCTCGACAAAGAGTATAAGCTCCTTGACGCGCCGGAAAAGCCGGGTGCCCGCTTCCTTCGATGGGCTTCATCCTGCAAGGACGTTCGTGTCAGTAAGCCGGGAGAAACTTTTGTGTTTGAGCACTGTGTCAAGTTCACCGCTGTCTGGGATGATGACAGTGTAGGGCGCTGCGGCAGGCATAAAGTGCGCAAAGAATGTGATGACGAAGAAGATGACGACGAAGACGATGAGGACGACGGTGACGAGGACGACGAAGATACCGATGAAAATGATGACGGTCCCGATGTCACGGAGACGGTCCGCATCACAGAAGCGAACGACGAGGAACTGAACATCAACAGCATCAAAGTAGACGATAACCCTGCTGTCGGTATTGAAATCATAGCAGCCCGCGACGTCGACGTGGATGAGGATATCACTGTGACCGGCGGCGATCAGGGCGCGACGGGTATAAAAGCGTCAGCGGAAGGGAAATCGGTGACGTCGGAAGTTGAGACCGGCAGCGGTATGAAAGTGAAATCCGAGGGAAGCAGTGTCGGTATAGAAGCATCTGCATCGGACGGCGGATCGCTGTCTGTGGATTTCGAGGGAAGTATAGACGTATCATCGGGCTCAGGCAGCAGTGTCGGAATAAGCGCACATGCAGATGCCGGAAGCTCAGTGTCCATCGAGATCGGATAAGATATGAAATAAAGTACGAGAAAAATATGCCCCGGCTGCTGTCAAAATGGATGGCGGTCGGGGCTTATGTCAGCTAGCGCTGGCCCGAATCCCGCGCCAGGTCTCGCGAGCGAGATTTAATTTTTGAAATGAAAAAAGAGGAACCGTCGCTAAGAATCAGCCCCCCTTCTTTACTCAGGTGATTTTTCAATTGGTATGTGTCGGGTCAGCAGGTTTCCTGAAACCTGTGAAAATTGCATTCGGCTTATTTCCTCCTTATGGTTTTCTTTTTTCAGGTTTTGTTTTCCCTTTCATTTATTGATACGAGACAATTGATGGCGGGGCTAACTATTTTGATACATCAGTGGAAAAACCTGAGGCCAGTACATCATATAATTAGATTGAGACAAATACGCGCCGATTTGACAAGGAGCCAAATCGACGCGTAAATTATTAGAACGGTAGTTAATGTGAGTCTGCTTTTTTTCGCTCATCCCAAGCTTTAATCAATATGGTCGCGATAAGACCGGACAAAGCACCGAAAAGAGCGCCGACAATCACGTCTGACGGGTTGTGGACCGCCACGTACAGTCTCGAAAAACCCATGAGTACTGCTATGATAAGGACTGACATCCGCACTTTCATGTAAGGCATGGTCCTAAGCCAGGCAAAGGCCAGTCCGAACGCCGCGCATGTGTGTCCGGATGGAAAGGAATAGGGATCTCTGGACATGTCGACCAGCGCGTTAAGTCCCTCAGTGATTACATACGGTCTTGGCCTTGCGGCAAGCGGCTTTATTAGGATACTGGTCAGAATATATCCGATGAGAAGCGCAATTGCAGAAGCTGCCCCCGCTTTTCTCGTTCGGGCAAAAAGAAGCGCTGCGAGCGTCAGGGCTATGAACAAAATGCCATGATTTCCGAGCGAAGTGAACGGTATCATGATCTTATTAAGGATGTCGCTCCGCAGAGAATTCTGGATCCATAAAAGAATATCGCTGTCAATTGGCTGAAGGATATTAAACATAAGTGTGCCTCCTGATTTTTATGCAGCATTTATGATACTGCGAAACAGGCTGCTTGTGAAGCTCGATGAAAAAGAGAACTTAACGAAAATAATTGATACCTTCAGGAATAAATGATAGACAGGTCTAAAACAGGACCTGTCTTTTTTATCCGGGACAGTATCACGGCAGCAGAATATGTGCAGTATATATGCTACAATTAAGAACAGATACTGAAACAAGTCGTTCTCGTTACAGTGAAACAAGGAGGTATTACCGTGGAGAAAAAGACAAAGACAGTATGGGCGTTACTTTTGGCTTTCGTCCTGATGTTTTCTATGACCGCCTGCGGCGTGACCCAAACGACGCAGCCTGCCGGACCGGCGGTAGACGCTGAGGATTCCGGGGCGGCGGTCTCGGAGGATGCGGCGGTTTCGGAGGATTCCGGGGCGGCAGTTTCGGAAGACGCTTCTGCGGAAACTTCGGAGAATACCGAAGAACCGGCGGAAAAGAACGGAGATATCTATATTCTCTACACCAGTGACGTCCACTGTGGCGTGGATCAGGGCTTTGGTTATGCCGGCTTAAAGCAGGTGAGAGATACTCTGGAGGCAGAAGGCTACGAGACTCTTCTGGTAGACGACGGAGATTCGATCCAGGGAGAGGTGCTCGGAACACTTACTAAAGGGGAAGCCATCATAGATCTTATGAATGACGTCGGATATGACGTGGCTATTCCCGGAAACCATGAATTTGATTACGGTATGGAACGCTTCCTCGAGCTCACTGAGAAGGCGGAATTTCCGTATATCAGCTGTAACTTCACCCATCAGGGCGAGCTGGTATTTGAGCCCTATGTCATAAAGGAAGCAGCAGGGAAGAAAATCGCTTTCGTAGGCGTGACGACACCATTGACGATCACCAGCTCAACACCGGTCTACTTTAAGGATGAAAATGGGGAATTTGTCTACGGCTTTATGCAGGATGATACCGGCGAGGGCGTCTATAACGCTGTTCAGGGAGCTGTGGACGCGGCGCGCGCGGATGGAGCAGATTTTGTCTATGGGATGGGGCATCTTGGGAATATTGACGAGTTCAGCCCATGGACCTATGCGGATGTGCTTTCACATACGAACGGGATCGACGTATTCCTGGACGGGCACAGCCACGATGTAGACCAGGTAGTTATGAAGAATAAAGACGGGGAGGATGTGACCAGGTCTGCTGTCGGGACAAAGATGGCATGTATCGGCTACAGCCATATTTCCGCGGAAGGCGAGATCGTCGAGACGGGAATCTGGAGCTGGCCTAACAAGGCCGCAGCGCCGCAGCTGCTGAACATCCGGAATGAGATGTGGGATAAAGTTGAACAGGCAAAGCAGGAAGCCGCTGAAGTGATGAACGAGGTGGTGGCGACCACACCGGTCAGGCTGACTGTAGAGGACCCTGAAGTTAAAGATGCAAGCGGCAAGCCCATCCGAATGGTGAGACGCGCGGAGACGAACCTTGGAGACCTGTGCGCGGATGCGTGCCGTGCTGAGACCGGGGCAGATATTGCATTTGCAAATGGCGGCGGAGTCCGCGCTAACATTGAAAAGGGCGATATTACCTATGGAGACATTATCGCTGTGAATCCTTTCGGAAATATGCTCTGCGTCGCTGAAGTGACGGGGCAGCAGGTGCTGGATGCTCTGGAGTGGGGCAGCCGCGCTGTTCCGCAGGAGACCGGAGGCTTCCTGCATGTGTCAGGGCTGACTTATGAGATCAATACTCTCATCGACAGTCCCTGCAAGGAGGACGAGAACGGCCTGAACACCGGCATCGAAGGGGAGCGACGGGTGCAGAACGTTATTGTCGGAGAAGAACCGCTGGATCCGGCAAAGACGTACACAGTCGCCGCCATGGACTACACACTTCTGAATAACGGAGATGGCTACACCGCGTTCAACGGGGCAACGGTTCTTCAGGACAGAGTGAAGATCGACAATCAGGTGCTGATCGATTACATTGTTGATACGATGGGCGGGGTTGTCAGCGAAGAGTACGCGGATCCTTACGGACAGGGAAGGATTAAGATTCTTGAATAACGAATCGGGGACGGTTCTTTCGCGAGAAGAACCGTCCTTTTTTTCTGAGATTTATGCTGTATAGAGACCAATCGAGAAGGCGACCGCAAGCAGCACACGTACCCAGCTTGTGATGAAGCGGGAGTACATTACGGACATAACACCTACCTCAACTGTCTCTGTCTCAGCTTCTGCAAGACCAAGACCGACCGGAATGAAGTCGCAGGCTGCATGGCAGTTAAGCGCGAACAGACCGACCAGAGCGAGATGTGGAGAAATTCTGCCTGCTGCTATCTCGGCACCCATGATACCGCCGAGGATCTGGGAGATAACAGCACCGGGGCCTAAGATCGCGGACAGACCCGGGATGGAGCAGATGATACCGAGGATCAGAAGACCCGGAATTGAGCCGAGGAGCGGCTGCAGCACGCCTGAGAAGAATGTTCCGAAGCCTGTACCGTTGATGATACCGATGAGCATGGACACGAAAGCCATGAACGGAAGCAGTGTGGTGATTGCGGTCTGAACCGCGTCACGGGCTGCCTGATTGAATGTAGCGACGACTTTGCCTGCGTCGAGAGTAAATTGAATGCATGGCCGCTCTTGTAAGCGGCGTGATTTGGGGACTGTCGCATTAGTGCGGCAGTCCATTTGCTGAGTGGTGGCGGTCATCTTGGTTCTGTTTGGTGTTCATTGACTGCCCGGGTGGTTTGAAGGCAGTAGCTATCGATGAAATCAGCATAAATCTACTGAAAGCAAGAAAGTAGGCTTTCAGTCATCTTTTTCAGTTTGGCGTTCATTGACTGCCCGAATGGCATGAAGGGCAGTAGCTATCGATGAAATCAACTTTAAGCTACTGCTGATTCAAACATGAGATAAGCAAGGCTTACCATCACCAGATATTAAAATCAATAAAGGTGACTGCTTCTAAGCAGTAAATTTAGTTGAGTGCTAAGCTGATATAACTAAAAACGAGTCAGTGAGACTGCCGATGCACTTCGATTTGACCTTTATGTGGCACTGCACATGTGTATTATTTTGCAAGATCGACTGCCGGCTTCTTGATTACAAGGTTTAAACCAGATAAATTATCGAAGGCTGCCACAACCGCTATTGCGGCAGCCTTTTAGCGTGCTTGAATCTGTTCTCCCACAATGATAAGATATTTGACAAAAGAGCATGATTTTAAGGAGACACAAAATGGCATCAGAAAAAATGTATGACAAGCTTGCGAATCTTGTGGTGATAAAGGGTGTGAACGTCCAGAAGGGTCAGCCGGTCGTGATCAGAGCGAATGTCCGTGACGCGGCCTTTGTGAGGAAGATCGTGAAATGCGCTTATGAAGCGGGTTCGGGAGCTGTCAGCGTCGAGTGGAGTGACAATGACATCACAAAGATGGCCTATGAGTACGAGAGCGTGGAAGCGCTGTCGGAAGTGCCACAGTGGAAGTACGACAAGGTTAAGCACCAGCACGACCGCGGGGCATGCTATATCTCGGTCCTCTCCGATCCGCCGGGGGTCATGGCAGATGTCGACGGAGAAAAGATCAAAGCGGCGAACAGGGCTTACTACGCCAAAATGGCGGACCTTATGACGTACACGATGAACAATGAAGGCCAGTGGAGCGTGATCGGTGTGCCTTCGGTGGAGTGGGCAAATAAGGTGTTCCCGGAGCTCGATGAAAAGGAAGCGTACGAAAAGCTCGGCGACGCGATATTTGCAGTGACAAGGGTCACGGAAGATAATGACCCCATCGAGGAGTGGAATAAGCACGACGCGGAGATGCTTGAACATGCATCAAAAATGAACGAATTCGGCTTTGAGAAGCTGCACTTTACCGCCGGGAACGGGACAGATCTCTATGTCGAACTTGTTAAGGATCACATCTGGATCGCCGGAGGCAGCACGACGCCGGGCGGGATCTTTTTTGATCCGAATATGCCGACAGAAGAGTGCTTCTGCATGCCGCTCAGAACAGGGGTTAACGGCATCGTGTACGCTTCAAAGCCGCTGGATTATGAGGGCAAGGTCATTGACGGTTTCTGGCTGCGCTTTGAGAACGGGAAAGCTGTCGAATTTGGCGCCGAGAAAGAGGAAGAGGCATTAGCGCAGCTTCTGAGCTTCGATGAGGGGTCATCGTATCTCGGTGAAGTCGCGCTTGTTCCCTACGATTCACCGATCTCGCAGTCCGGGATCCTGTTCTTCAATACGCTGTATGATGAGAATGCGGCCTGCCATCTGGCACTCGGAAGGGCTTATCCGGAGAACCTTGTGGGCGGCACGGAGATGAGCAAAGAAGAGCTCGCAGCCCACGGGTCAAACGATTCGATGCAGCATGTGGACTTCATGATCGGCACTGCCGACATGAATGTAGACGGCATTTTAAAAGACGGGACAGAGGTTCCGGTGTTCAGGGACGGGAACTTCGTATTTTGACGTATTAGGGACGGTTCTTTTTGCGTGAGGTAGCTTAAAAAGGCTGTAGTGAAGTTCCATAATCCGTCGTAAACATCATCTTCATCGAAAAACGCCGGTCCTACCCTGCGAGCCAAAAAATGTATACACATTTTTGGTCTCTCGGTCGGACCGACAATGTTTTTCTAACGAAGATGGATGTTTTACGACGAAAACGAACACATAAAACAGCCTGGCTGAACTGGTATTACAAGTGAAAAGAACCATCTCCGAAGGAATACGCGAAAAGAACTATTTCCGAAAGAGGGAAAGTATATGGTCGGAAAATATAAAGTCATCACCCTCTGCGGCAGCACCCGCTTCAGGGATGAATTCATGGAAACCCAGAAGCGCCTGACGCTGGAGGGAAATATTGTGATCAGCGTAGGCCTCTTTGGCCACTCCGGCGACAATGAAGTCTGGGAGGACATGGACGAGGGCACGCTGACTAGGACGAAAGAGATGCTGGACGATATGCATAAGAGAAAGATCGATATGGCAGATGAGATTTTCGTTATCAATGTCGGCGGCTACATCGGGTCCAGTACCAGGTCCGAGATTGTATATGCAGAGGCGGCCGGGAAGCCGGTCAGGTATCTGGAAGAGGTTCAGCGTTCTTGATTGCGGTGCCGGACTTCGCTTTGTTCAAGGGTTTTCCTGCGGCTTGGAGTGAGGAACCGTACTGACCGCGACATGAGGTGCATGCAAATGCAGACAGACAATCTTTCTAAAATTGTAAACCTTCGGCATGAACTCCATATGCATCCGGAACTCTCCATGGAGGAGACGGTCACCGCTGCGCTGATCAAAGATTTCATTGGCGCGAACACAAACCTATCGATCGTTGACCGGGGCGAGTGGTTCTATGCGTTCAAAAAAGGAAAGAGCGGCGAAACAAGGATCGCCTTCAGGGCGGATATGGACGCTCTCCCGATCGCCGAGGATGAGGCACTCAGCTATCACTCTAAAAATCCGGGTGTTTCCCACAAATGCGGGCATGACGGCCATTGCGCAGCCCTCTGCGGTCTGGCTCTTGAACTGGATGGGAGGGAAACCGAGGCGGACATCTACCTGATCTTTCAGCCCGGGGAAGAGACCGGCAGCGGGGCAGTGCTATGCCGGGAGCTGATAAAAGAGGCGGGCATTCAGCGAATATTCGCCTTCCACAACCTGAGCGGATATCCCGAAGGGAGCATTGTGTACCGCCCCGGGCTCACCCAGCCGGCGTCCGAGGGACTCAAAATCTGCTTTCATGGGAAAACTTCGCATGCAAGTGCCCCGGAAGACGGGAACAATCCGTCAGAGGCGGTTGCAAATGTCATCCTCCGCGCGGCAGAGCTCTCCAAGGACCGGTCAGCCGGGATGCTGCTTTGCACCGTGACCGGGATCAGGCTCGGCAGCGGGGACTTTGGGATATCTCCCGGCGAGGCTGAGATCTGCATGACCCTGCGGGCTGAAGAGGAGAGCAGGATGAAGAGTCTTGAGGAGGCGATAATAGCATTTGCCGGAGAAGAGGCGGAGAGGCGCGGCATCCGGATCAGTTATTCTGTTCATGACTATTTTCCGGAAACCAGAAACGATGAGGAGTGCCTTAAGGCGGCCCTGGCAGCGGCAGAGGGGATCGGCCTTCGGCTGATTCCCATGGATAAGATGTGGCGTGCTTCGGAGGATTTCGGGTGGTATCTGAAAGAATGTTCGGGAGCGATCATATATATCGGCAGCGGAGAAGAGCATCCTCCGCTGCACACCGCAGAATATGATTTTAACGACCGGATCCTTGAGACCGCAGTGGATTTCTTTGCGGACTTAAGTGTCCTGAATACAGAAGACTGCGTATAGCGGAACGGAAAGGAGAAATAAACATGGCATCTATTTTAATCAAAGACACGACCCGTGAGGAGAGAGCGCACATTGTCGACGAGGCCATCGGAAACATTGAGGGCCTCTGTGACGGGTGCAGCCCGGGACTGCTCAAGATGTACGATGATTACATCGATGGCAAGAAGGAGCTGCGGGAGGTCAACAGGGAATTTATTGCCCGCTATGTGTCCGGCCAGACCGGCCCGGAGATGAGCGGCATGAGCTGCGTGGAAGGGCGCTAGGGAACCGTCCCAAAAGACTTGGAGGAAATTTATATGTCAAAAGGAAAAAAACTGCTGATCGCTATCATTGCAATTGTCTTACTGCTGCCGCTCACTTACGCAGCCTTAAAGATCCAGAGCCCAACTACCGCGGGGAAGGAGCCCAACCTTGAAGGCGCGGAAAAAATCCCCGTGAAGGTCCTCATCCTGCCGAAATTTGAGGTGGATGAGATGAGCGGTGACTTTCCGGGCGAAGCCCAGCTCTATTACGAACACTATCTGGACGGAGCGGAAGAGTATGAGGTCCCAAATGCTGCCGAGGGATGCACACTGTACCTGAAGGACGGGGTTGCCCTCTGCGTGCTCGGTATGGGAAAAGTAAATGCCGCGCTGAACACGATGGCAATTTTGACAGACAGCCGGTTCGATTTTTCCGATGCCTATATTCTGTCCACGGGCTGTGCCGGCTCTGCGATGGACAACAGCGTCATGGGAGATGTGTTCGTCATCACATCCGCCGTGGATTATGATCTTGGCCACCATGCGGATCCCCGGGATATGGAGGACGACACTGCCGCCACATGGTTCCACGACGCCGATTTCGACTCCGCGGCTGTCGTTCATCTTGATTCGGACCTGATGGACCGCGTCTATTCCCTTGTTAAGGACATTCCGCTGGAGACGACTGAGCGCACGCGGGATTTCATGACACGCGCATTTGACGGAGCCGACTGGGCAGTGCGAGACCCGAAGGTGCTGCGGGGGACGACGGTCACTGGCGACAACTACTGGAAAGGCCGGTATGGTCATGCAAATGCACTCCTCATGACTCAGACCTACGGATGCTCCGACCCATATGCGACGACGGAGATGGAGGATATTGCGATTGCCAGGACAGCGAAGCAGCTGGGAATGCTGGATCGCCTGATCATTCTCCGCGACAGCGTGAACATGGACACGTTCATGCTGGGGGCAACGCCGGAGAGCCTGTGGGATCCTGAGCATGACAACAGTGATGTGAGCAATGAGAACAGCGAAGAGTACATAGATATCTTCGCCACCGCGAGGGAAAATAATTTCATCGTCGGCAGAACCATCATCGATGCGATCCTTGAGGGGGAATTCTGAATTTCATAAAGAATTTGCCACCTATGTTTTTGACCGCATTTTCCAGAGGCAGCTGATTTTGGATTTCATGAAGAATTTGCTGCCTTCGTTTTTGAGTCTGTTTTTAGAGGCAACAAATTATGATCTGACGATACCGGCAAGGAGCATAAACTTTGATATCGCAGTCGGACCGACAATGTTCTTCTCATGAAGAGGTATGCTTTGCTCCCGTAAACGAACTGAAAGATAGGTGTGTCTCAACTTAGCATCCCCGGGCGGCTGCTTTTTTAAAAAAGTTGTACATTTATAAAAGAATGTGGTATCATTCTTCAAGTTATATCCTTATTTAGGTATGTTTAGACGTAAATAATTAAAACTTCCCACTAGAAAAGCAGGCCGCAATGAAAAAGCGTGCTTTAGAGGGGCACGCGGCTTGAATTTGCAAATGTTGCGAAAGGAGACGATACAATGGATGAATATAACGAGATTGGCGCAAGACTGAGAGAACTGCGTGAAGCCAGCGACTATACAATTGAAGAACTGGCAAAAGAACTGGAGCTGGACCCGGAAGTCTATGCCTCCTACGAGGAGAACGGCAAAGACGTGCCCATCAGTGTCATTTATCAGATCGCCAATATGTTTAAAGTGGATTTCACCGAGATTTGCACCGGACAGAGCGCCAAGCTTGACACCTACCACCTGATCCGCAGGGGAGGCGGCAAGGTCATTAACCGAAATCCGGAGTATCACTTTGAGGATCTCGCTTTCCGTTATGCAAATAAAATCATGCAGCCGCTCCTGGTCACTCTGGAGCCCACGGATGAAGTGGCTAAGCTGATCACTCACAAGGGTCAGGAATTCAACCTCGTACTGGAGGGCACGGTAATAGTCACTCTGGGAGATAAAGAGTTTGTCATGAATCCCGGAGATTCCATTTACTTTAACCCGACTATTCCTCACGGACAGCGCTGCGGCGGAGACGTTAAGGCGCGTTTCCTGACAGTTATAACAGAATGAGATTAAAAAGTCTCCGGCCGAGATCCGGTATTCCGGATTTCGCACCTTATGTGAAAGACTTGAAAGAAAAGGAGTGAAGCGGCTTTGAATTACTTACTGAACAAATATCTTCCCCAGATTGAGTTTTCAAGCTATGAGGAGTTCAAAGAGAAACTGAAAATAAATGTACCTGAAGATTTTAACTTCGGCTATGACGTCGTAGACGCGTGGGCAAAAGAGGAACCGGATAAAAAAGCCCTTGTCTGGGTGAATGAAGAGGACGAGGAGCACATCTTCACGTTTACCGAGATCAGCAGGCGTTCCAATCAGGTAGCCAATTACCTGAAGAGCCTGGGGTTCAAGAAAGGTGACGTTGTCATGATGATCCTCCGCCGCCGCTGGGAGTACTGGGTATGCGCTACAGCGCTCCACAAGCTCGGCGTCATCCTGATCCCGGCTACCCTTCAGCTCACCAAGAAGGATATCGTCTACCGCGGCAATGCGGCTTCCGTTAAGGGAATCATCTGTGTCGATGATGACTTCGTCATGACCCAGACAGAGCTGGCAGAGCCTGAAATTTCCTCACTGGAGTATAAGTTCCTTGTGGGCGGACCGAGAGAAGGCTGGAATAGGCTCCATGACGCTTTTGACAACTTCTCTGATGAATTTGAGCGTCCGACCGGCGAGGAAGCTACCAGGTGGAATGACGTTATGCTGGTTTACTTTACCAGCGGCACCACAGGCATGCCGAAGCTGGTCCAGCACAATTTTGCGTATCCTCTCGGCCATATCGTTACCGCGAAGTATTGGCAGCATGTGGAGGAGAATCATTTGCATATGAGCGTATCTGACTCCGGCTGGGCGAAGTTCGGCTGGGGAAAGATCTACGGTCAGTGGATCTGCGGGGCTGTCATTTTCTGCTACGATATGGTTGGAAGATTCAATCCGAAGCATCTTCTCTCCAAGGTCGAGAAGTACAGGGTGACGACGTTCTGCGCGCCGCCGACTATGTATAGATTCATGCTTCAGGAAGATCTCTCACAGTTCGACCTCTCCGCGCTGCACCACTGCGCGACAGCAGGCGAACCGCTCAACCCTGAAGTCGTTAAGCGCTGGAAAGAGCTGACCGGCCACCAGATCTACGAGGGATTCGGCCAGACAGAAGGCCCGGTCTTGATCGCGAATTTCGGCAGCGAGTGGTTCAAGCCGATCGAAGGCTCAACAGGAAAGCCGAACCCGCTGTTCGACATTCAGCTGCTCAATTCTGACGGACAGATCTGTGAGGACGGTGAAGAAGGCTCCCTGACGATGATGGATGTAAAGCATCATCCGCCGGTAGGCCTCTTCACAGGCTACTACAAGGATCCGGTGATGACGGAAGAGAAGCTGGGCGGCATCGGCTACAATACCGGCGACGTCCTCTGGCGCGACAGTGCGGGCTATTACCGCTTTGTCGGAAGAAATGACGACGTCATCAAGTGCTCCGGCTACCGTATTGGACCGTTCGAGGTCGAGTCTGCCCTGATTGCTCACGACGCAGTCGTTGAGTGTGCCATCACCGGTGTCCCGGATCCGATCCGCGGACAGGTCGTCAAGGCGACGATCGTGCTTGCCAAGGGCTATACACCGTCGGAAGAACTGACCAAGGAGCTGCAGAAGCATGTCAAGAAGTTGACTGCGCCCTACAAGTATCCGCGTGTGGTCGAATACGTGGATGAACTGCCCAAGACGGTCGGCGGCAAGATCAAGAGAGCTCTGATCCGCAAGACGGATGAGGATCACTATAAGAGCGCTCTGTAAAGGGCGACGCAGCGCGTGCGCTGACGTATGAGACAGATAAGAATACCGGTAAAGGGCTGTTGCATTGAGTTGCGGCAGCCTTTTTTGGTCTGCGATTGCGACAGCACCTCTTTTGATAATATGATATGATTAAATTGCCTGAAGGAGACGAGACCACCGGGATCCGATTTGGAATTATGTCAGGAGACGCAGACACGAGCCCTGCGCCAGGACTTGTATGCAAGACCTTTGTCTGGGAGATGAGATATGTGCGGACGATATTGGATTGATGATACTCTGGAACAGAGACAGATTGCGGAAGAAATGATGCGCTCTGCGCTTGTGGGCAGATGGAAGGATAAAGCTTCTGTCAAAACGCACGGCGAGATCCGCCCGACCGACGTCGTACCTGTGATTGCGCCGAACCGCTATGGAGCCAGAACTGTCTATCCCATGAAATGGGGCTATACCGGGAGAAGCCTGCTCATCAACGCCCGCTCTGAGACAGCGGCCGGGAAGCCGACCTTTCGGGAGGACTGGGCAAGGCATCGCTGCATAGTGCCGGCATCGTGGTATTTTGAGTGGGAGCACTACCTTGATAAGGGCGGAAGGAAGCGTACCGGCGATAAATATATGATCAGACCGCAGGGGGCATATACTGCCATGAACAAGGGCGATGCACAGGGGACAGACCCTGCCATGACCTGGCTCTGCGGGCTGTATCGGATCGAGGGTGGCCTGCCGGTGTTTGTAATACTGACAAGAGAGCCGGGTGAGAAGATCCGCTTTATCCATGACCGTATGCCCCTCATTATGCCGAAGGAACTGGTGAACGAATGGATCCGGCCGGGTGCGAAGCCGGAGGAGCTGCTACCACACGCGTTGACGGAAATGGATTTTGAGAAAGTCCTTTGATGTTGGTCCGGTGATTTGGGGACAGTTCTTACGTGAAATAGCAGTTCAAACAGCCTGCCTGAGCTGCTTCACAAGAACCGTCCCATTTTCGTGTAAGTGAAAGGGATGAAAGCCAGTAGCCGCTGTGTTACAATGCAGTAAGACACCTGCGGCAAATCCGGTGGAGGTAGTGTTTTATGCTCAGCACACAGCTCATTAATGAAGTCGTCATCGACTGGGAAAAGATTGGCCGAGGGAGCTATCTGCGTGATATTCCCGCCATATGTGATGTCGAAAGAATCAGCTTCACGCACCCAGTGACCTTCTTTGTCGGCGAGAACGGCAGCGGGAAATCGACGCTGCTCGAAGCGATCGCCGTGGCTTACGGCTTCAACCCGGAGGGCGGAACGCGGAATTATAATTTCTCGACGTATGACTCCCACTCTGAACTCTGCAATGCGATCCGGCTCTCGCGGGGCTTTCGCCGTGCCGGTTGGGGATATTTTCTGCGGGCGGAAAGCTTCTACAATGTAGCGACCAAGGAAGAGGAGTACAGCAGGGAGGGCGGCGTCATGCCCGAGTACTACCATCACAAATCGCATGGAGAGAGCTTTCTGGCGCTTGCCCAGAAGAGTTTTAAGGCGAACGGGCTGTATTTGCTCGACGAACCCGAGGCAGCCCTCTCACCGCAGCGGCAGCTGACCCTGCTCGTGGAGATCGACCGGTGTGCGATGGAGGGTTCCCAGTTCATCATTGTGACCCATTCGCCGATTCTTCTCGGGATGCCGGGTGCGGAGATTCTGAGCTTTGACGACGGACCGATTCATCCCTGCGCATATGAGGAGACGGACAGTTACCAGGTGACGTCCATGTTCATCAATCACCGTGAGCAGATTCTGCGGAGGCTGCTCACGAATTAGAGATGGTTTTACGCGAAGCAGCTCAGTCAGGCTGTTGCGAAGTTTCAGAGTCCGGTGCAAACATCATCTTCATCGAAAAACGTTGGTCCTTCCCTGCGATCTTAGAAAACGCTATGCGTTTTCTGATATCTCAGTCGGACCAACAATGTTTTTCTCACGAAGATGGATGCTTTGCCCCGGAAACGGACAGTTAAAACAGCCTGCCTGAACTGCTTCATGTGAAATGAACCGTTCTCAAAAGGAGGAAGACATGAAAACAATTTATCTCGCCGGAGGATGCTTCTGGGGTGTCCAGAAATTCTTCGACCAGTTCGACGGAGTTATATCTACTGAGGTCGGGTACGCCAACGGACCGGATACGGCTCCGAGCTACCGCGATGTGTGCAAAAGCAGCGGACATGCCGAGACGGTCAAAATCATTTACGATGAGAGCGTAATCAGCCTGACGGAGCTCCTTAAGTTTTATTTCATGGTGATCGACCCGCTCTCAGTCAACAGACAGGGGAATGATATCGGGATTCAGTACCGCACGGGGATTTATTACACAGATGATGATCAGTTCACGGAGGCGAAAGCGGTCTATGAGGCCGAAGAGAAGAAGGTCGGAGCGAAGCTGGCTGTCGAGCTTGAACCGCTTGTGAACTTCTTTTCCGCGGAGGAATATCACCAGAAATATCTCGTAAAGAATCCGGGTGGTTACTGTCACATTCCGCGGTCGATGTTTAATTTGAATAAGTAATTTATGGGGCTGCCGCATTATACGGTGTCACCATTATATATGGCAGACATTTGCAAATAACGTCTGCCATATATAATGGTGGCCCGCCTTAATGCGGCAGCCCTACTTTGACTGGCGGGGACAGATTTCCATCAGAAAAACTGTTGATTATGTGTATATGCCATGATATAATACATATCCTATAGGAATGGTATGTTTATGAAAGGATATGGAATTATGGGCACTTTACACGATATATATGAATATGTAAGAAGCGGGGAAACTGAAAAGGAGAGACTGGGACTCGAAATCGAACACTTTATTGTAAATGAAGTGGGCGTTCAGATTACATTTGAAGAGGTTACTCCTCTGATTGAAAAAGTCGGCAGAGAAACAGGTGCAAAGCTTTTATATGTAGACGGCCATGTTGTCGGCTATGCAAATGACAAATACTCGGTCACCCTTGAGCCGTCTTGTCAGTTCGAGATTAGTATAAATCCGTACTCTGCCCTCGAAGAGATAGAGAAAGTCTATCAGGAATTTCGCGGTATCTGGGATCCGATTTTTGCCGGGAGAGGTTATCATTTTGTGGCCAAGGGCAACCTGCCGCTTGTCGAGTGTGGTATAATTACACTGGATGAGATCCCCCTGTCGCCCAAAAAGCGATATGAATTTATGGACGCCTATTTCAGGACCAGCGGAAAATACGGCAAATACATGATGCGGGCATCCGCCTCCACGCAGGTCTCGATTGATTACAGATCAGAGGCGGATCTGATCAGAAAACTGCGCCTGCTGGAGAAATTATCACCGATCTTTATGATCATGATGGAGAATAAGACGGAGGCGAACTCGGTGCTGCCGGGTGCCTCGGAGAAGCCGCATTTGCTGAGGATCCAGGAGTGGGAAGACCTCGATCCTGCGAGGACCGGATTCTATCCGGGATCATTTGATGATGACTTCGGGTATGCGAAGGTTGCCGACGTAGTCTATCACACCCCGCTGATTTTGTTGACGGATAATGATGTCTCTACATATGTGGGCTCTAAGACCGCGGAGGATCTGTTCGCTGAGCACATGATCTCTGAAGAGGGGCTTGATGAGGAGAGAAGGACGAAGCTCGTCGAGCATTTTCTCTCCATGGGATTTTTCCATTTCCGCATCAAGAAGTACATTGAAGTGCGTGTCGCCGACAGTGTTCCAATCAAAAAAGCGCTCGGGTATACCGCGTTGCTGAAGGGCATTGTCTATTCGGAGCGCAATCTTGATGCGCTGGAGAAAGAGCTGGCGGACATTGACGGACTTGACGAAATTCAGGATGCTGTCGAGCGGATAGAGGCAGGCGGAGATCAGACAGTTATTTATCATAATATGACGGCTGCGGAGTGGGCGTCATATCTTATCGGACTGGCAGGGAACGCACTGCCTGAACACGAGAAGGGATATCTAAAATATGTGTGAGCTTTTAGGCGTCACGGCTAAAAGAAAAATCATTATGAATGACCTGCTTGCTACTTTTTTCAGTCACAGCGTCGATCACAGAAACGGATGGGGGCTAGCTGTGCTTGATACGGACCCGATCACTATTGACAGGGAACCAGTGATGGCGAGTAGCAGCCTGTATCTGAAAGACCGGCTTTTAGGCACCATTGAGACCTCAAAATGTATTGGGCATATCCGGTTTGCGACGATAGGCGGAGATAGTATAAAGAATACGCATCCATTTGCGCGATATGATATTTCGGGCAGACAATGGGTGCTAGCGCACAACGGGACTATATTCGACTCCGAGGCGCTTGCCCCTTATAGGTTTGTGCAGGAGGGGTCGACTGACAGCGAGAGGATATTGCTGTACATAATTGACCGGATGGGCGAGACGTATCGGCGAAAGGGAGAAGTTCTGAGCGCCGATGAGAGGATCCGAATTGTTGAGGATACGGTGCAGACTATCGTCCCGGGCAATAAGGTGAATCTGCTCATTTATGACGGTGAGTTGTTTTACGTGCATAAAAATGAGAGGGGAACGCTCCACCAGAAAACGTTGGAAGAGGGGATGCTGTTTGCGACGCAGCCTCTTACCGAAGATGGATGGGAAGAGTTTCCGCAGAATCAGCTCATGGTGTTTAGGGACGGAGATCTGGTGTATGTCGGGAAAAAGCACAATCATACGTATGTGCACAACGAAGAGAGGATGAAACTGCTCTATCTGGCTTATTCCGGGCTATAGGGGATTTGGGGACGGTTCTTTTACGTAAAAGAACCGTCCCTTATTGTGTCACAGACAAAAATAAACCCCCTGCTATGCAGGGGGATGAAAGATCTTCAGATTAAAGAAAGAGCTCCTGTGCTAGTATAAAAGTAGGTCTGCAAACCACAAATATATAGCACAGGAGGTCCAAATAATGGACATAAATAGTTTAGCGCATACAAAATGGGAATGTAAATACCATATTGTTTTTGCACCAAAGTATCGTCGGCTGGTGATATATAAGCAAATAAAGGCTGATGTAGGAGAAATACTGGGCGGATTATGTAGAAGAAAGGGTATAGAAATAATAGAAGCAGAATGCTGCCCGGATCATATTCACATGTTGGTCAGAATACCACCGAAATATTCCATATCAGAAATAGTGGGATATCTAAAAGGAAAAAGTTCGCTAATGATATTCGAACGACATGCCAACCTGAAGTATAAGTATGGAAACCGCCATTTCTGGTGTAGAGGATATTATGTTGATACGGTGGGGAAGAATACTGCTGCAATAAAGGAATATATCCGAAATCAATTGAAAGAAGATGTCCAGTATGACCAGATGAGTTTATTTGAGTATATTGACCCGTTCACGGGTGAGCCGGTGAGGAAAAACAAGAAATAACCGCTTAAGCGGAAGTTGGAAATCAAAGCAAACCAGCAAGCCCCGAGGGGGCTGAGCCGGAAGAGGGGAGCACTGAAAAAGCCCCCGTGAGGGGGCCGCTGTGAATGTGGTGCAGCTGGCGGACCGTCAGTGCGCCCTCAGGCGCAAGCAGGTACCAGCCCCTTATAGGGGCAGAACAAGCCACCAGCTTAGCTGGTGGTCTTGACTTTTGACCTTGTGGTATACTCATACTGATGGCAGCCTTCCGACCGGTGGCAGAGGCGGACAGTGCCATTGAAGTCGCTGCGGGAGTTCGCGCAGCGCTTCAATAATCTAAATGAAACAGAGGGTTATACATTTGAATCTGAAACAACTGGAAGCATTCGTCATGATTGCGGACAACAAGAGTTTCTCTTTGACCGCCGAAAAACTATATCTGACCCAGCCTACGGTGAGCGCGTACATAAGCAAGCTGGAAAGCGAACTGGGTGAAAAGCTCTTTTATCGAACGACAAAAGAGGTTGCCCTAACAGAGGCCGGCAAAAAGATATACATTTACGCAAAAGACATCATTGAACTCGCGGAAAAAATAGAAAACGCGTTCAAGGAGTCACCCGAGGAGGGACCGCGCCGAATGGTCATATCCGCGTCCTCTATCCCGGGAACCTATCTGCTGCCGGGGATCCTGGCGGAGTTCAGCAGCGCTTTTCCAAATGTTGAACTGAGGGTCCAGGAGACAGACAGCGTGGGTGTCATGAACGACATACGGGAACACCGCGCGGACCTCGGCTTTGTCGGCACAGCTGTTAAGGACAGGGAAATCTCGTTCCTGCCGTTCTGTATGGATGAACTTGTTCTGGTCACGCAGAACAATGAAAGATATCGGAAGCTCATGGAGCAGGAGGCAGACCTTGCCTGGATCGCGAACGAACCTTGGATCATGCGGGAGGACGGCTCGGGAACCTATAAAGAGACTCTACGCCTGTTTGAGGAGATGGGGATCCGCAGCGATCAGCTGCACGTTCTCGCCCGTTTCAGCAATACGGGCGCGATCCTGCTTTCTGTCGCGCAGGGCAGCGGCGTCTCGATCGTTTCGCGCCTTGCCGCAAAGTCACAAGCCCGTCGGGGAGATATTCTGATCCATCCGTTGGGGGCTGACGGAAGCTACCGCCAGATTTATATTGCCACGAGCAGTACGACCCCGCTGACAGACACCGGCAGGGATATGATAAAGCTTGTAAAGAAGATGTATAACTGTTGAGAGGAGGAACTGAATCTCGAGCCAGGTCTCGCGTTCGAGACTTGAATTGACAGGAAAATATAGCGTCAAAAAAGCTGCATATGTCCGGCACTTGCACACGTGACCGGGCATATGCAGCTTATGTGATTTCAGGGTGTTGCTACTGTCAGCCCTTCCTTATTGACCTGTCAAAAACGGTATAAGGCAGGGGCTTTTGCGCTGTAAGGGACTTAGGACAACTGCATTTACAGCATTATATATTTCAGGACGAATACGACCGCCAGCACATACATGAGCGGTGAAATCTTGTTTGTCTTGCCGGAGAGCAGGTGAAGAATGACGTAGGAGATGATTCCCAGCGAAATTCCTTCGGAGATTGAGTAGAGGAACGGCATTGCCATGATGGCGATAAATGCCGGAATAGCCTCGATCATATCGAACCAGTCAAGCTTGACGACCTGCTGCATCATCATGAATCCGACGATGATAAGTGCGGGAGCGGTGGCAAATGAAGGCACCGTCAGGAAAATCGGCGAGAAGAACAGTGAGAGCACAAAGAATGCGCCTGTCGTCAGCGCCGTAAGTCCGGTGCGGCCGCCCTCGGCGATACCGGAAGTGGACTCTACAAATGTTGTGATCGTAGATGTTCCAAGACCCGCGCCGACTGTTGTAGCGACAGCGTCAGCCAGAAGAGCGCCCTTGATGCCCGGGAGGTGGCCTTCCTCATCCAGCATTTCCGCTTTGGAGGCGCAACCGATCAATGTTCCCAGTGTGTCGAAGATGTCGACGAACAGGAAGGAGAACATGACGACGAAGAAATTAACTGTGCCGATGATGGAGAAGTCCATCTTGAAAAATGTGGGAGCCAGTGAAGCCGGAGCCGCGATGATGCCGGATGGAATCAGGCTGTAGAAGCCGGCATCCGGATTCGGAACATACAGTCCAACGAGCTGGCAGATAATGCCCAGGGCCCATGTTGCGAGAATACCGATCAGCAGGTTGCCCTTGACCTGGTGAATGACGAGATATCCTGTGAGCAGGATTCCGATTAGGGCCAGAAGGACTGTGATGCCTTCGTAGTTGAAGGTCCCATTCCTGAGGGATCCGCTGAAGGAGAACATTGTTACCAGAGTGGATCCGTCCACGCAGATATGCGCGTTCTGCAGACCGATAAAGCAGATGAAAAGTCCGATGCCTACAGAGACACCGATCTTCAGCGTGCCGGGGATGGCGTTAAAGATGGCTTCGCGGACATTGGTAACAGAGAGAATGATGAAAAGAAGTCCCTCTGCGAAGACGGCCGTCAGTGCCATCTCCCAGGAATAGCCCATTCCTATAACAACGGTGTAGGCGAAGTACGCGTTCAGGCCCATGCCTGCGGAAAGCGCGAACGGCAGGTTGGCGAAGAATGCCATACATGCACAGCCGATTGCGGACGCAAGTGCGGTGGCCGTGAAAACAGCGCCGCTGTCCATGCCGGACGCGGAAAGGATTCCGGGGTTGACGGCAAGGATGTAGGCCATGGTCATGAATATGGTGATGCCGGCCATGATCTCGGTCCGGACATCGGTACCATGTTCTTTGAGTTTGAATAGTTTCTCCATAATAAACCTCCTCATATTTGAATAGTAAGGAACTGCTTCTAGTATCTCACAAAAGTGGAAAATGGTGAAGTAGGGGACGGTTCTTTTACGTGAAAAAATCCGTAACATTTCAGATAGGCTGCAATTATGTTACGTTTCCGGCAGCAAAGCATCCATCTTCGTGAGAAAAACATTGCAGGTCCTTCCCTGTGAGATCAAAAAGCTTTAGCTTTTTAAGATAATATGAAGTGACCTCACATTTGTAGCATCGTGGATTTACCTGTATACTGATGATTGTCAAGATCAATGGTAACAGG
>JBGUHN010000007.1:0-21368 GCA_045112155.1 Lachnospiraceae bacterium | reverse complement strand
GCGTAGACAAATGTGATCATCAGGAAAAAAGTTTGTCGGATGGCGGATTTCTACCTTGACAAAGGTCACTTCATAACAGCTCGCAGGAAAGGACCTGCGTTTTTCGATGAAGATGATGCTTGCGCCGGACTCGGAGTTCCGTTACAGCCCGTCTGAACTGCTTTTAGACAGTTGCCATCAAAAGGCAAAACAGGTAAAATTACATATAAGATAGTATCGTGAGCAGCCACAAAGGAAGGGCAGCATAATGAATATTAAAAACGCGATCGGTTCGCTTCAGCTCTGCAAGAAGAAGGCGGATCCGATAAGAATGTATACAACGTGGGGTGAAGAATTCAAGGAGGACAGCGTGCTCCCGGAATACCCGCGCCCGCAGCTTGTTCGAAGCTCCTATATCAACCTGAACGGATGCTGGGAGTATGCGATAAGGCCTAAGACCTCTCTCGAGTCCCGCTACCCCGGCCCGGTCAATTACGACGGCTTCATCATCGTCCCGTACTCGCCGGAATCTCTTCTCTCCTGCGTGGACAGGCAGCTCATGCCGGATGAAGTCCTCTGGTATCACCGGATCTTCACAGCCAAAAAAATGACCGGCATGAGGCTCATCCTGCACTTCGGAGCAGTCGACGAGTCCTGCCAGGTCTATATGAACGGTAACGGCATCGTCCGCCACCATGGGGGCTATCTCCCGTTCGAAGTCGATATCACAGACTACCTTGTCCCGGATGTTAATGAACTCCACGTGCGCGTGACCGACCTGTCCGACACATCATGGCGCAGCTGCGGAAAGCAGTCCCTCCGACCCGGCGGCATGTATTATACAGCCCAGAGCGGCATCTGGCAGACCGTCTGGATGGAATGGGTCCCGGAGACCTATATCACCCGCGCGGTATTTACGCCCGATCTCGACAGCAACAAAGTGAAATGCCGCATAGAGACGTCAGCCAGAGTTCCGGTCGAAATTCTTATCGCGCAGCCGACAAAAGAGTACGATGCCGACCGCGTATCGGAATCCGGCATCTTTGCATGTCCTCCGATTAAAGCATCGGCTATCCCATTCGAGGAGCTGAGCATAGATATCCCGGACGTTAAGCCCTGGAGCCCGGAGGAACCCTGGCTCTATCCGGTAAAAATGACTGCGGGGCACGACACAGTCATCTCCTACTTTGGCATGCGCAAAGTGTCCCTCGAGTCTGACGAAAACGGAATCACACGCATCTTCCTCAATAACAGACCGTATTTTATGAACGGCGTCCTCGATCAGGGATACTGGCCGGACGGACTTTACACTCCTGCTTCCGACGAAGCCTTCATCTATGATATAGTGCAAATGAAATCCGCCGGCATGAACATGCTCCGCAAGCACATCAAGATCGAACCGATGCGCTGGTATTATCACTGTGACAGGCTCGGAATGCTGGTCTGGCAGGATATCATAAACGGAGGCACAAGGCCGAAGACGCCTCTCACCCTCTATCTGCCGACGATTTTCCCGGCAATCACAAAACATATTTCCGACCGTCATCACTTCATCTTCTCCCGCTCATCTAAGCTCGGAAGAAAAGTCTGGCTCAGGGAGATGCGCGACACTGTCGAACATCTGCGGAGCGTTACGTCTCTTGTTCTCTGGACACCGTTCAACGAGGGCTGGGGTCAGTTCGACGCAAATGCAGTTGCCGCCCGCATGAAGAAACTCGACAGCACGAGACTCATAGACCACGCGTCGGGATGGTATGATCAGGGAGGCGGGGATATCCGCTCCGTACACAACTACTTCCGGAAACTGATCGTCGAGAAAGACCGCCGGGCTTTCTGCATCACAGAGTACGGCGGGCTCACCCTCCTTGTCCACGGCCACAGCTACTCGCCAGAAGTCTACGGTTACGGGCAATGCGAGAGCGCGGAGGAGTTCAATGAGAAATTCCGCAATCTGCAGGATACTGTCAAAAAGCTTGCGGAAGAAGGTCTCAGCGGTGCGGTCTATACACAGGTGTCGGATGTTGAGGAGGAAGTGAACGGTCTGCTGACATTTGACAGAAAATTGAATAAATTGGAGATGGGCTGAATGCCATAGCCTTGCGGGAGAAAAAGCTGCCCGCACTGTGCCATGGCCTTGTAGGAAAAAACGACTCAAACTGTGCCATAGCCAGATGAGAAACTGTATTATATGAAACGCATAAACGAAGCCATAAAAAACAATACTTATAGCAGAGTCTACCTGCTCTACGGACCTGAGAGCTTTCTTCGGCTGTCCTACACAAAAAAGCTGTGCGACGCTATCCTTCCGGAGAGCGACAGCATGAACCGGGTCAGCTTCGAGGGGGATAAGACCACAGAGACCGCAATCATCGATTTTGCCGAGACCATGCCTTTCTTTGCGGAGAGACGGCTCATCAGAGTAAAAGACAGCGGATTTTTCAAAAGCGCGGTGGAGCTCCTGCCCGATTACATGTCGCGCATACCGGATTATGCCGTTATTGTCTTCTCCGAGACCGAAGCAGACAAGAGAAATAAGCTGTATAAAGCAGTACAGAAATACGGCTATGTCTCTGAATTCGCCACCCAGAAGGATGACCAGCTTATGCGGTGGGGTGCTGGCATTCTGGGACATGCGGGGCTTCGGATCACATCCTCCGACATGGCATATCTTCTCAGCAGGACCGGTCCGGATATGAATCACCTCGCGCTCGAGATCGACAAAGTCGTCTCCTACTGTCAAGGCAGAAGTTCTGTCACCCGGGAAGACATTGAGGCGGTAACCGGGACTCAGATCGAAAATCATATATTCGAAATGATCGACGCCGTGACCGCGAGAAATCAGAAGAAAGCCCTGGATCTCTACGCGGATCTGCTTGCCTTAAAAGAACCGCCCCTCCGAATACTCTACCTGATTGCGAGGCAGTTCAACCAGCTCCTCATGATCAAGGAGCTGGCTGTCGTCGGAAACTCAGTACCCATGATCGCCCAGAAGACCGGGATCCGGGATTTTGTTGTGAGGCGGTCCATGAACACCGTCAGGAACTATTCCACCGACGAACTGCGGAAACACATCACCTACTGCACAAAGATGGAGGAGGCTGTAAAGACCGGCAATATTGCCGAGAGGCTCAGCGTCGAACTGCTGCTCATCAGATTCTCGGCCAGAAAATAAAAAAGCTGCCGCACACGCGACAGCTTTTATTTACGTATTTAAATGAGTTATGCCATAGCATCAACTTTCTTGGACATACGGCCAACTTTCCTGGAGTTTGTATTCTTCTTATAAACTCCCTTGGATGTAGCGCGGCCCATCTCAGCCTTGAATGCGTTAAGAGCTGATACTGCTGCTGCCTTGTCGCCAGCTGCGATTGCTGCTTCGACCTTCTTGACAGAAGTCTTGACACCAGACTTGATTGACTTGTTGCGAGCCGCCTTCTTTGCGTTTACGAGAACTCTCTTCTTTGCAGATTTGATGTTAGCCAAATCATTACCCTCCATCTAAACTAAAATGAACAATCTTATTATCTAAATAGGCTGCTCTGCCTTTAGCCTAGAGACACGAATAGCGGCATGGGCGGAACACACTTTGTTATTCTATGCGATAGCAGGTGAAATGTCAAGCACTAATTTTATGCATTTTCAGACTCTATTCCGCCGCTAATCTCAAGCAGTTTATACAGGCTGTTCCAAAGTTTAAAATAGGCGCAAACACCATCTTATGCTTCTGCAGGAATGATCAGATATAGCTCACCGTCTCAGAAAGAGGCTTACGGCTCATATGATTTGCAAGAGGCCCGGCACCTTCAGCCGCATGACCAAGATCGAGCAGCATCAGGATCTCCTCGTTTTCCGGCAGCCCGAGGGACGCAGCGAGCGCCTCCGGATCAAAGAAGTTGACCCAGCAGCTGTCAACACCCGCATTGTACGCAGCGAGTGTAAGGTGAGTCGCCACGATCGAAGCATCCTCGATACCGGAATCACGCTTCCCGCCAGGGTAAGTGAAAACGTTATTCTTATCAAATGCCACCACCAGTACCGTGGAGGCACCGTAGCGGCACGGTGTCACCTGATCTATCTTTGCCAGACCTTCCGCAGACTGAACAACATAAATGTGCTGTTCCTGCAGATTTTTCGCTGTAGGTGCCATGCGGCCGGCTTCAAGGATTGCGGCAAGCTGTTCTTCCGTAATCGCACTTCCGTCGTACTTCTTGCAAGAATATCTGTTTTTTACAACTTCTGTAAATTCCATAGTATAACTCCTCTCGCTTTGTATTACTGCGGGAACTGAGTCCCGCCCTGCAACACTATGAGCTCCCGATCAGTCTCTGCAGCGTTTGTCACTCGCACCCATTATACACGAAATAAACGTTTTAATCTAATGCATAGTGCATATTACTCAGCCTGTGCAGATCTCCGTCCAGATTAATCCCTGCGCTCCTGCCCCCAGAAAAACAGAGCGACAGTGCCGGGGCCGGTATGGCTGCCGATCGTGGTTCCGATATCAAATATCCGGACCTTTCCGTCCAGCTTCGGGAATGTCGCCTCGACTGCATCCGCTACCGCACGGGCGTCAGAAAGACAGTCTGACTGGGAGATGAAACATTTGCCTGAATAATCAAGACCGTTCTCCGCCTGTTCTTTCATCTTTTGAACGATGGCATGAATGACCTTTTTCTTTCCGCGGTGTTTCTCCCGGGGAATCAGTTTCCCCTGAGCATCGACGTTCAGGAGAGGGCATATATTGAGCACCTGTCCGATCATCCCCGATGCCTTCGATACGCGCCCGCCCCGGATGAAAAACGTAAGATCGGAGGTAAAGAACCAGTGCACACACTTCAGCTTATTGTCCTCAGCCCAATCATGAACTTCGTCAATACTCATACCCGAATCCCGGAGATCCGCAAGACGGTCCATGAAAAGACCATAGCCCGATGAAGCGGCAAGAGAATCGACAATATAGATTTTTCTCTCCGGATATTTCTCCCGCAGATCCTCTGCCGCGATCATAGCGGAATTGAGCGTTCCGGAAATTCCCGAACTCAATGTGAGGTGAAGAATGTCCTTTCCTTCCCTGAGGAAGCTTTCGAAGTATTCTTCATATTCACCGGCTGCGACCTGCGAGGTCCGGGTCATAGCTCCGTCACGCATCATCTGATAAAACCTTGAAAACGGGATCGACTGTCCGAGATCATCCGGATACGTTGTCCCGTCAACTTCATAATGGAAACATATATAATGTATATCCCTGGCCTCCATTAGCTCTGCTGAAAGATCCGCGGTCGAGCAGCAGCTAAGAATATAATCCGACATAGATAATTCCTCCCTGGTGTCAAAATGAAATACTCAATTTCCGATTACCATTATAAGCCACTAACGAAAATTGAGTATACTACAATATTTCTCATCTGTATATGGTCTTATTTATTATTCGCCTGTATTTACCGCATTATTTACTCCTTATCGCCTGAGACTTCCCGTCTGCCGATGCGGGCTATGCGTAATCTGAACTGCTATGATGGTGCTGCCACGTGAACTCCGCACATGAATATTAGCAGTCACTGCGAATCATGAATTCCGCGTCAGAGATTAAAATAGTGAGTGTCGGGCTTTTCCTAAGCGACAAAGAATGGTATTCTGTAGGTGCATATTCCATATAATAATCACGAAAGGACTCGCTATGCATCTTTTAATAGTTTTTCTGACCGCTCTTATTATAGCCTCCGTCGGCTTTATCATGTATGTCTACTTCTTCTCCGTAGGTTATGGATTTTCCATCGCGGGGATCGGCATCGTACTGCTCATCATGCTCAGGGCAAATATTACTCCCGCCACCCTCATCATGTGTCTGCTCTTTATCATCTACGGTGCCCGGCTGGGCGGATATCTTCTCTACCGCGAGCTAAAGAGCACTGCATATAAAAAGCTCCTGAAGGGAGAGTCAAAGTCCAATGTGCCCGTCGGTGTAAAGATCTGTATCTGGCTTGCCTGCGCGCTGCTCTATCTCTGCGAGACCGCGCCCGTCCTTTTCAGAATGGAGGCGGGAGCCGGCGCAGACGCCTTCTCCATCATCGGAATTATCCTGATGGCCTCAGGTATCATCATAGAAATGCTTGCGGACGCGCAGAAGAACGCAGCCAAGAAAAGGGATCCGCACATGTTCGTCGATACCGGACTTTACAGCATCGTGCGCTGCCCCAACTATTTCGGTGAACTGCTCCTCTGGACAGGCGTATTCATCTCCGGTCTCAATATTTACAGTTCAGTTCTCATGTGGGTCATCGCGCTCCTTGGCTATATCGGAATCATCTATGTCATGTTCAGCGGAGCCCGCAGACTGGAGCTCCGGCAGGACAGGAATTACGGTCACAACCCGAGATATCAGAAATATGTAAAGACTGTGCCGATCATTATCCCCTTCGTACCGATTTACTCGGTGAAGAAACATTCCTGGCTGGTCGCGTAAAGCAGAAATAATTATACCTCTCAAAGCCGCGCTTGCAGCGGCTTTTTTTATACCCTTATTTACAGTCAGCACTCCATCCTTTCTTCCGGTTCTCGGTCGTCGCTCAGTCTTTCAGCCCTTACACTATCCATCCGCATAGGTCCTTACCCGCACAGACTCCCCATCCGTCTGCACGGCAATCTCGCCGCATTCATCTGTCCTGAGAATCCGGGTCCCGCTGCCCCGAAGTCTCCTGAGAAGCGCTGCATGAGGATGGCCGTAGCGGTTGTCCGCGCCGCAGGAAATAATACTGATCTCCGGCCAGACAATATCGAGGAACTCTTCCGGGGTCGAATACTTTGATCCGTGATGAGCGACTTTTAGCACCTCGAACTGTTTTCCTGCCCGTCTTAAGAGTTCCGTCAGATTGTCCTCCCCCCGGCCGACTACATCGCCGGTCAGAAGACAGTCGAACTCTCTATAGCTTACAGCCAGCACTATGCACTGCGCGTTCGGTTCAGCAGGTCGATCCTCCAAAGCAGGATCCGGTCCGAGAACAGTAATTCCCAGCTCTCCTCTTGCAAATGAATCCCCGGCCGACACCAAAAGCACTCTCGCCCCTGCCCGCCCTGCCAGATCTGCAATTTCCATGTATGTTCGGTCCCGATCAGCGAGATAGGGCATCACTACCGTGTCAACCCTGAGACTCGTCTGATGGTCAGCTATCATTTCCAAAATCTGCCTCATGCCACCTATATGATCCTCATCCATGTGGGTTAGCACCATGTACTCGAGGTGCCGGATGCCCTCACTCCTCAGAAAGGGCAGAATACGGTAGTTTCCTACATCGGGTACTGACGTTGAGCCTCCATCGACTGCGATATTTGCACCGTCAGCGCCCTCAATCACTATACAGTCTCCCTGCCCCACGTCAAGGAAGTGAATCTCAAGACCCGTCCGCGGATGAAAACCGAGCACATATATCATCACAGGTATCAGCATACTGACAGCGCATCTCCTTCTGATTGTCCCCGCTCTGCCCGAAAGGTACAGGAACAGAACCAAAACTATTATATACAGCGCCGTCTGAAATTTTCCCGGATTGCCCAGAATTACAGACGAAAACGGAATCACGGCCGTCGCATTCAAAAGCATGAGGAGACCTCTTGTGAGCAGTATAGCGGGATAGGCAAACGCGCCGCCGAGCAGAAGCCCAAAAAGGACAAACCCGAGAAGAAGAGGCAGGCACGGTATGACAATCAAATTGATGAATGTCCCGAAAAGTGGTATTTCATAAAAACAATGCAGCACGACCGGAAGGGTCACCAGCATGAGTATGAAACCTGACATGAGCTTTCCTCTCCCCTGCACAAGATGAATTCCCAGAACAGCGAGAAAGCTTAGTTGAAACCCGGAATACAGCAGGTACATGGGATTCTCTAAAAGGAGCAGAATCATAGCCACAGACATGGCAGTAGGCAGATCATAGGTCCTCTTCATAAGTCTTGCCCCAAGAACAAGGCCATACATGATGACCGCGCGGGTCGTGGAGACAGAAAGACCTGTTATCCCGGCATAAAAGATAAGCAGACACATGCTTATGAGTACGCATGCGGCATCACCTATTCCGGCGAGCCTCCATTTGCCCTTACGCCTCACAGGGAAGCGGAGCCTTCGAAGAATACGGTATAATCCTTCAGCGAGAAGGGTCACATGGAGGCCGCTGATTACCAGCATATGTGAGACGCCTCCGATTCTGAACATGGCTTTGGTCCTGTCATCGAGCATTGATTTATCACCGATCAACATCGAAGAAATAATACCTCTCACATCCTCCGGAAAAACATGCCGGACACGCTCCTTAAGTTTTTCACGAATCCCGGCAAGCATTTCCAGAGGATAATTGAAATCAGCGTCCGTCACCGCAATCAGAGGATCCGACATTGTGTACCTCACACCCATGATCCGGTAGTACAGCTCCCGGTCGAACTCACCGGGATTCGTTGGAGGTTTGATTCGTTTGAGTTTCCCCCGAAAACATAAAGACGACCCCACAGCATACCGCTTTGGAGTCGTCAAATATACTTTCACATTATGGATTTTATAGTTTCTCTCACTGCCGTAAAGAACTGCGTTGCCGATTAAAATATAGGAAAAATCTTCCTGTATCTCCGACTGTCTGACATCACCGGTAAGGGTCACCGACATAGTCTTTTCGGCATAAGAGTCCGCTGCGTCCGTGTGCGGAAGCTCCGCCGTGAGCGGCAGCCCGCAGGCAGCTATGATCATCAAAATGCCGACGGCCAGCAGACACAGGACTGACAGTGGTCGTCCTTTCACAAAAGCCTCCTGTACCCGTCTTCCTTATCCCTTTTCCTCCACCTGCTCAACGACTAGTGAACGATCCGCCGTGAACGGCTGATTCAGTCTGATACCATTGCCAAAATCAACATCGGTCTCGCCTGCGATGGAAATCTGGACCGCATTTACATTACAGTCCTCAATCAGTGAGTTGACGATTGCATAGATCGTGACCCGTTCATCGACAGCAAGCACCTTGGAACGAAACGCCTCATCCAGATTCACATAACACACACCATCGGAGGAAACCACAGAGATTATGTGCGTGTTGACCGGAATTACCGCATAGTTTCCACGGCTCTTCGGTCCCGCGATCAGCCGTTCCACAACAGCCCACTCAAGCGGCATGCTGGCACTATAATAAATCGACCGGGATTCTTTTCTGAGCCCCTTTCCATTCTCTGTCGCAAAATAAAGATTGATCGATGTATGCTGATAGTTGTTGATCTGGCGGCCGGTATCCTCGATAAATGTGTCCGCTGTCATGACACCGATCTCATCTCCTTTGGAATTCTTGATCGGTTTGCCTTTTACAGTAAAGACGACACCGTTCACTTCCTTGATCTGCATCAGCATCCGGACAATTCCTGCCCTTGCAAGAACCTCGCGCGGCCTCGTCAGTGAGCTGTAATTCTCGTTAAAGTCGACAGTTACGAGCCCGTCTTTGAATGTGTAACCGAGGGCTTCTGTCTCTTTTGGAAGAAGGGCTGTATATTTCTCATTGGATGGTCCGGCAAGTACCGCGTCGAGCACAAGGGAGATCGCTTCCTCACCCGTAAGCCCCTGCATATTCAGCTTTTCGGACTCAAGAGAATCACCGTCCTCGTCAATAAAATAGGCATATGTGCTCTTGCCCGATTCCTGGCTACTTCCGCAGGCGCCAAAGGACAGCATGATACATACAAGCAATGCCAGCGATATGAACTTTTCTGCAAATGCTTTTAAAGATTTCATCTGATTTCCTTCAGCTTTATGTCTGTCTTACCAGCGGTATTCGCACCTGGAAGGTTGAACCCTCACCGGGTCTGCTGTTCACCTTGATTACTCCGCGGAGGAGTACGATCACGCTCTTGGTAATCGCGAGGCCAAGTCCTGTACCCTCGATTTCCGTAGAATGAGATTTATCTCCCCTGTAAAATCTCTCATAAATATGCTCCTGCTCCTCCTCGGGAATTCCCACACCGGAGTCGGAGATCACCACATAGAAATACTTGCGGTCGGCGTCGAGGTTGACACTCACCCATCCGTTGTCAACATTGTACTTTACCGCATTCTCTATGAGATTGCTGAGAGCGAGTTCCAGCTTGCTGGCATCGACCTCTGCAACGACAGGAACGACCTTCTCAAATGTGAGGGTAATACTTCTTTTATCCGCGATAGGCTTCAGTCTCTTTAGTATAGCTTCTATGATCCATGCAACATCGGTCCTCTCAATATTGAGCACAGCCGCCTTCTTATCGAGACGTACCATAGTGAGAAGATCCTGGATCATAAAGTTCATTCTGTCAATTTCCTGGGTAATATCCTGCATGAACTCTTTATACAGCTCAACAGGCACATTGTCCTGTCCGTTCAGCGAATCCGCAAGGACCTTCATGGATGTAAGCGGCGTCTTCAGCTCATGAGAGACATTGGAGACAAAATCCTGACGCGAACTGTCCATTGCCCGGACACGGGACAGCATCTGGTTGAACGCTGTTGTGATCTGCATAGTTTCGGTGTAATCCGGAACAGATATTGCCTCATCCTGATATCCGTCAGTGACGTCTTCAATGGCATGAGTAACTCTCATGAACGGCCGGACGAGGATGCCTGCAAGAATGTAGCCGAGAATGAGCATGACAAGTGAGGCGATCACCGTGACGGTCAGACCTCTGTTTTCAAGAAGTCTGGCATTCTGCGCGATTTCGTTAGTGGAGACAGAAATGAGCATGACCCCTTTGACCTGACCTTTGACCTCGATCGGGAAGGTCATGATAATATAGTCATTGCGGTCATCATACTGCGATGTACCCTTGCCGCTCTCAAGGCAGCTGATTACTTCCTTGGATACGGACGTCTTTCCTATATCAATGTCATAGGTGTCTGTGACGACCTTAAAATCTTCGTCGATAATGGCTATGCGTCCGTTATAGACATTTGAAAGAAGCGCGAGCTCGCTGTTGACTACCTTGGAATCTAAGTTGTTCAGATAGTCCTCCGAGTCTAAATTTGCGCGCAAAATGTCGCACTGGTTCTTTACACTCGACTCGCGTAAAGAAACAGCGCGATTTTTATAACTTCTGCTTACGACATTGGTCGCGATTATACACGGTACTATACCGATCAGGATCAGAATGACCATGAACCGGAACCGAAGGCTCCGTACAAATATCCCTCTCGGCTGTTTTTCAGCTCTGGAAATAATAACCTACACCCCACTTAGTATGAACATATTTCGGATCTGACGGGTTCTCCTCGATCTTCTCTCGCAGACGGCGGATATGGACATCAACCGTGCGGACATCACCCGGGTATTCATATCCCCAGACAATGTTCAGAAGATTTTCGCGGCTGTAGACCTTATTCGGATTGAATACGAGCAGCTCGAGGACATCAAATTCCTTAGCTGTAAGATAAATCTCCTTACCGTTCACATAGACGCGGCGGCTGTCACAGTCCATCCTGAGACCGGCGATCTCGACAGTTTTTGTCTGCGCCTTTTCGTCCGCCGGTCTCTTGGACCTGCGAAGAATGGCCTTGATCCTTGCCTTCACTTCAAGAATATTGAACGGTTTTGTTATATAGTCATCAGCGCCGTACTCAAGACCGAGGATCTTATCCATATCCTCTCCCTTGGCAGTGAGCATAATAATCGGGACTGATGAGAATTCTCTGATCTGCTGACAGACCTCAAGGCCTGAAAGCTTGGGAAGCATGAGGTCAAGCAATATAATATCGAACTCCGTCTGCTTGGCGTACTGTACAGCCTCCTCACCGTCATACGCGCATGTGACTTCATATCCATCCTGCTCCAGTGAAAAACGTATGCCCTTAACAATCAATTTTTCGTCATCTACGACCAATACTCTTCGTGCCATCTATAACTCCTAACTGACATCAATGTCGTCCTTGATTTTATTATAAAGCGCTTCCCCGATTCCGCTGACTTTCATGATATCGGCGGTCTCACGAAATGCACCGTTTGTCTCTCTGTACTCGACAATTGCCAGAGCTTTGGCTTCGCCGATTCCCGAAAGGGATGTGAGTTCCTCCGCTGTGGCTTTGTTTATATTGATTTTCCCCTGCGATACCGGATCCATAGCCGGAACATCATAGTCAAAGGCTTTCGGATCCAGCCCCTCCGTCTCCTCCTTTGTGAAGACAGTGATCTGCTCCCCGTCAACGAGGACTCTCGCCTGGTTCACAAATGCCTCATTGGCTTCCGGCGTCATCCCGCCGGCCATCCGGATCGCCTCATAGACACGTGATCCTTCCGGAAGTACATACACTCCGGGTTCTTTGACCGCGCCGCAGACATAGATAAAGATATTGCCGGTCTCTTCTACGCTCTGAGCAGACGAATCAGAGGTTCCTCCGGCACCGTCCGGGACAGAACTGCTTGAATGACTGTCTTCTCCGCCTTCCGATGTCTTGTCGCCCGATACGGACTCCGTCCCAAAATACTCCTGGGCTATATCCTTCTGTGTATTTACGGATTCTTCCCTGCTATGCGTACAGCCGCATAAGAAGAGAAAAGCCATGACAAGTGCCGCCATGGATTTCGCAGTTTTTCTCAACATAAGTGCACCTCCAGTCTATGCTGTACCGGCACGTGCACGATTTAATTTTAACGAATCTGTTTTCAAAATACAAGATAGATTTATGAATTTAACAAGGCCAACAGGAAAGAGTGTAACAGTTCAGGCGGGCTGTAGCGAAGATCAAGAATCCGGCGCAAACATCATCTTCATCGAAAAACGTTGGTCCTGCCCTGCGAGCTTGCGCAGTCAGCAAGCTGCCTACGCGATCTCTCGGTCGGACCAACAATGTTTTTCTCACGAAGATGGATGGTTTGCTGCCGGAAACGTAATATGAGAACAGCCCGCCTGAACTGCCATAAAAGGGCCGTCACTATGACAGCCCTTTCTTCCTTACAAGTCGATATGTTCCTTATGTAGTTCGTGAATAAACAGCGGCAGGTCTTCCGACCGATTCTTTCTGTACTCCCACCTGCCTTACTCGTCCTCCGGATACATATTTCATCAAGATCGTGCGGCGGAAGTTGCCCGCGTCAAGCGGTCTGTCCAGGACCGCCTCGTAGACTTCCCTGAGTTCGGGGAGCGTAAACGAGGAACTGTCCTCAAGAAAATCAAATCCAAGTTCCGTATAATCCAGTTTTCCGCGCATCCTGCGCACTGCATAACGGATCATCGTCGCATGATCGAAAGCAATGTCGGTAATAGGGACCTCCTCCCCGTTCCTGCCGGTCAGGAGAATATCCGCTGCGTCGCTTACATCCATTTCCTCCGGCGAACCGGACACGCTGTCCCCCTGTATCTGTCCTACAGTGAAGAGTTCCGCGCTTTTAACACCGCTGCCGGCCCCGAACTGCAGCTTGTCATACGGAACCGCCGCAAAATAAACAATCGAAATTACCCTGGTTCTCGGATCCCTGTCTACGTCTGAGAACGTGTACAGCTGTTCCAGCTTTACCCCTTCGATTCCTGTCTCTTCTTTCAGTTTTCGCGCTGCAGCCTGATCGGCAGACTCGCTCATTTTGATAAATCCTCCCGGAATTGCCCATTTCCCGATATACGGAGGCATATCCCTCTTGATAAGGAGAACACACAGCTTCTTCTGATAAATCGTGAATACGAGTATGTCGACTGTAACGGACGGCCTGTCGAACTGTGACGGGTCGTATTCTCTGAGGTACTGCTCTTCCAGCCTTGCTTCCATTTGCTCATCCCCTGCATATGTCTTTGGCGGTCCTACCATCCGAAAGATAGACACTTCCTCCGATCATGCCTGCCAGCATGTGCGTGTCAATATTTCCGTATTCATTGAGGTGGGTCATCATCACGGAGCATCGGTATGCATTATTTCGTGCCGGAGCGCTTTTTCTGAAATCCGTCACGATTCTGTCCGCCAGTTTCTTCTCGTCCAGTATACCATAACGCAGCGAACCCTGGAAACAGTTCTCTATGTTCGTTCTGTCCGTCAGGATGCAGGGGAGCGTTTTCCTGACGTCACTTGCCGAAAGCTCGTTTTCCATGGTCCCTTCTCCATGCCTTGTGAGATAAGATCTTGTCACATATATGGCTTCCACATCCGCGCCGCGGAACTGCCTTTCAACTATCCGGAGTACTCTTCCTATTCCTGTAGTGGACGGCGTCGTCTTGTCCTTCTCCTCTTCCCGGTTTCCATCCAGCAGAAGACCCTGCGCATTTTCGAAGATTATTGTTCTGAATCCCCTAAGGAACTCCTCCTCCCTGATCGGGCAGAGCCTCAGCATCGTATCGAAATCTTCTTCATAATGGCGGACGAGCCCCTCTGCAAAAAAGACATCGCTGAGGTCTCCTCTCTCGCCGCACATCCACTCATTGAGTCCCAGTTCTTTAGTTCTGCAAATGAAGTAGCCGTCCCTGAGTCCGCACAGGTACGCATGCCTTTCTTCCCGTGACAATCCTGCAAATCTCCCGAGGCTGATTCCCTGTCCCCGCATGTACCGAAGATATGTCTCCCATATCCCGAATCCGCATGTATTATGCCTGCCATTCTTTAAGGAAAGGAACTGGTTGATCAGCATATCCCACGGGGTAGTAAATCTGCATCCCGGCGCCGCATAAGAAACAGGTCCTCCCTGCATGTCCGCAAGGATGTCGTACTCCCTTACAAATTCCATCGGATTCACCATGAACTGTTCCGCGAAGTAGGTCTCCGCTCCGCGGAATGTTCCGGCTCCGAAATGTTTGAAGACATGACGCCTTCCGTCCTCAAGCTCTACCGTATGGCCTCTCTGCGGGCCGCCGTTGGTAAGGACATTTACGGTTTTTCCGGAAGATTCGGAGGCAAAGAAATCTACTGCGAGCCCCTTTCCTTCGTCACCGTAGGTAGCCCCGGACACAATTTTTATTTCCTGCATACTCTATTCCTCTCCCATAAGCCTCATCGTTATCCCTGGCACCGCATTCCCTCAGGCAGCTGATAATTGTTGCCGGAAGACCGTCGATCGTGGAAATGCGGAGTCTGTCCCCTAGCAGCGGACCGAACGACCTTGCAATATGGTTCTTATAAATATGGTAGCAGTCGCCGGCATCGTCCACTGCGATGTGGAAGATATTGAATTTCTCAGTTGCCGCCATATAAAGCGCCCTCGTATCAATATCCTGTCTGAGGTCATCACCCGTAACTTGATGAAGCTGCCGTGCCGGAAGATTTGGATTGAGCGGTTCATCTCCCAGTGTGATAATAATTCCCTTCTTTCCCCTCTTCCAGCAATCCAGAGATGTGTGCAGAAGTCCCATGTACCACGCGGCAGAATAGGATTCACTGGTGTTCCCGCCGCCGCCTCTTTCGAACCAGATCTTATCCAGATGCCGGGCAATCCTTACATCGGATTCGAACTGGGATATCTGGATCGGAGCCTTATCATAGTGTAGATCCCCGATGCCCATGATCATAAACTCAACGTCCTTGAATTCCCTGAGCGCGTGCTGCATGATCTCGTTGAGGCTGGCAGCCGTCTTGATGAGAGAGTTCCCCATAGATCCTGTCACATCAAGCGCGAGAATCACGGGAATCGTTTCCGGATGCTCTTCGCTGTCGCAGCACTCCCGCATGACATTCTTCGGGTCGAGTTCGTCTGCAAGATACCCGTTTGTATACATCTCCCTTGCGTCCCGCACCATGCTGATATCGATCCTGCCGTCCAATGTCACTTTTCTACCTCTTGTCCTGGAGTATTTTACAAAATCATTTTTATTCCAATATCCGCCGCCCATATTGTAACCTCCGTTCTGCAAATGTAATTATAGTCACTATGACTATAATTACAATATCATGCACCACAGCTCTTGTCAATAACAATTTTAGTCATGTTGACTTTTATTCTGGGCTGCGCTGGTTTAAAATAAAAAAAAACTGCCGCATCGCGACAGCTCTTTCTCATTCATCCAATATTTACTTGAATTGCCAAAAGTTCAGACATGCTGCTTGTTCCTCTACGTATCCGGCAGTAAAGCATCCATCTTCGTGAGAAAAACATTGCATATCCGACCGAGAAATCAGTAAATGCGAATGCATTTACTTAGTTCGCAGAGAAGGATATGCGTTTTTCGATGAAGATGATGCTTACGCCGGTTTTAGAAATAACGGAGCAGCCTGTGTGAACTTTTAAACCTTCCAGTTGTTCAGATACATTCCTCAAGAATCGCCATTGCCTCATCCACATCCTCTTTCGTGATGATAAGCGGCGGGACAAAGCGCAGCACGTTCGATCCGGCACTGATAATAAGAAGACCTTTCTCGAGCGCTTTCTTTGTCACTTCCCCAACGGGCACTTCCTTTATAAACTCAAGTCCGCGGATAAGACCGAGACCGCGATGTGCGGCAACACATTCGTGTTTTTCGGCAAACGCGTCGAGTGAAGCCGCCAGATACTCCGAAATCTCCTTTACATGTGAGATAAGGCCGATTTTCTCGTACAGGCTGAAGACCTCCGCAACAGCAGCGCATACGAACGGGTTCCCGCCGTAAGTCGTGCCATGGTCACCCGGCATGAGGCCTTTGGCTGCCGCCTTCTCGTTAAGGACAAATGCTCCGACCGGAACACCGCAGCCGAGAGCTTTCGCGCAGGTCACAATATCCGGCTTTATGCCGTACTGCTCGTAGGCCCACATAGTCCCGGTGCGTCCCATGCCGCACTGGATCTCATCCAGAATCAGCAGGATATCCTTCTCATCGCAGATCTTGCGGATTCCCTGAAGGAATTCCGGAGTTGCCGGATAGATGCCTCCTTCTCCCTGAACTGTCTCAAGAAGAATCGCACAGGTTGTGTCATTAACAAGGTCAAGGACACTCTGCAGGTTATTGAATTCCGCAAATACAACTCCGCCCATAAGAGGCTTGAACGGATCCTGATAGTGGGCGTTGCCTGTGACGGACAGAGCGCCGACGGAGCGGCCGTGGAAGGAGCTCTTCATCGCGATGATCTCATGGTTGTTCTTTCCGTCCTTCATCCACGCGTATTTCCTCGCGGACTTGATTGCGCCCTCGATCGCTTCCGCACCGCTGTTGGTGAAGAAAACTTTGGAGAGCCCGGTGGACTCTACGACTGCCCTGGCTGCCAGGGCAAGCGGTTCATGGTAATAGAGGTTCGACGTGTGGAGCACTTTATCGATCTGCGCTTTCAGCGCTTCATCGTATTCCGGATAGTGATAGCCGAGAGCATAGACAGCAATACCTGCCATAAAATCCAGATACTCCTTGCCTTCTGAGTCCCAGACATGAGTCCCCATTCCCCGGTCAATGGAAATCGGAAAACGATTATATGTGTGCAGCACATACTCATCGACAGTGGTCATAATCTCCTGCTGATTCATTATTTGTACCTCTCTGTATTTTACTTATCGCCGTGATAATACCGGCTGCCTTCCTCATCAATGATTGCCGTTCCGATACCCTTATCAGTGAAGAACTCAAGAAGCAGCGAGTGCTCCACTCTTCCGTCAAGGATGTGGACGCGGGAAACGCCCTGCTTAATTGCCTCAATGCAGTTCTGAAGCTTCGGCAGCATTCCGCCGCCCGCATTCCCAGAGGCGATGAACTTCTCCGCGTCATCAATTGTCAGTTCAGAAATCAGTGTCGACGGATCGTGCGGATCCTCATATACGCCCTCTATATCGCTGAGGAATACGAGCTTGCCTGCCTGCATTGCCGTCGCGATCGCGCATGCCGCATCGTCGGCGTTCACATTATACGACTTGCAGTCCTCCTCACCGAGACCGATCGGGCAGATGACCGGGACAAAATCATTCTCGAGCAGAGTGTTGATCAGGGTCGTATCGACTTTTGTGACTTCACCGACAAAACCGATGTCGCGGCCGTCCGCGAGTTCTCTCTTCTTAACACGCATCGTTCCGCCGTCCTTGCCGGAGATGCCGCAGGCCTTGATGCCGTTTCCTTCCATATACTGAACAAGACCCTTGTTGACCTTGCCAAGCACCATCTCGGCGATCTCCATAGTCTTTGCGTCTGTCACACGGAGGCCGTTCACGAATTCCGGGGTCTGTCCGGAGAGTTTGACCCATTTGCTGATTTCTTTTCCTCCGCCGTGAACAATGATCGGCTTCATACCGACAAGCTTGAGGAGCGTCACATCCTTGACGACACTCTTCTTCAGGTGGGAATCCGTCATTGCGGATCCACCGTATTTGACTACAATCGTCTTTCCGTTAAACTCGCGGATATAGGGTAGCGCTTCGATGAGTACCTGCGCCTTTTCCAGCCATAGATCCATATTTTCTGCCATACTCTTCTCCTCCTTAGCTTTATATTCCCGCCATGTTTCCGCACCTTTTGGTGCCGCATCCTCGCGAAGCGTTTATCTCAACGTGGGAAGACCCCGCTGAGATAAATTATGAGCGGTAGTCCGCGTTGATATCCACGTATGCGTGTGTGAGGTCGCAGCCCCAGGCTTCCGCGAAGGCGTCGCCCATCTTCATATCGCAGGTAGCCGTGATTGCGTCTTCAGAGAGAATTTTCGTTGCAAATTCCTCACTGTAACCGGTCGAAACACCATTCTCAAGAATTTTGAGCTCTCCCGCTGCACTCGTAAGATACAGATCGACCTTCTCCGGATCGAACATCGCGCCTGAGTAACCGAGCGCGCAGAGGATACGTCCCCAGTTCGCGTCGTGGCCATAGATTGCAGCCTTAGTGAGAGAAGATGACACGACTGAACGGGCAAGTATACGCGCGTTCTCCTTCGTGTCAGCGTTTACGACCTTCACCTCAAAGAGGCAGGTAGCGCCCTCGCCGTCCCTTGCCATCTGCTTGGCCAGAGATGTCATGACAGCATGGAGTGCGTCATGGAAAACCTTATAATCCTCATCCTCTGAAATAATGTCCGCATTGCCGGCCAGACCGTTGGCCATCAGAATACATGTGTCATTGGTAGACGTATCGCCGTCAACGGAGACCATATTGAACGTCTCGGGGACAACATCCGAGAGCGCTTTCTGAAGCATTCTCTTGGATATAGCCGCATCGGTTCCGATGAAGCAGAGCATCGTGCACATATTCGGATGAATCATGCCTGAGCCCTTGCAGCAGCCGCCGATCGTCACCGTCGTTCCGTCAGACAGGGTAATCTCGCAGGCAGCTTCCTTGGATACAGTGTCTGTAGTCATGATGGCTTTCGCGCATGAAAGTCCGTCCTCACGCGTGGAACCGAGTTTTTCCTTCAGCATGCCGCAGCCGGCTGTGATCTTTTCAATCGGGATCTGCTGGCCGATGACACCTGTGGACGCGACCAGGACCTCGAGCGGGTCGATGCCGAAGTTATGTGCAGCTGCCTCCGCCGTCTGTCTGCAGTAGGAAAGACCGAGCTGACCGGTGCATGCATTTGCAACACCGGAATTGATCACGACCGCCTGTACGAGACCGCCGGATTTTACTATATCGCGGTCCCAGATGACCGGAGCCGCCTTGACCACATTGGTCGTGAATGTACCGGCTGCCTCGGCGGGAACTTCCGAATATATCATCGCCATATCAGCGCTTCCGTTTTTTTTGATGCCTGCCGCACCGCCTGCGGCAAAAAAACCTTTTGCGGATGTAATACCGCCATCTATAACTTTCATATGCCCTCCTCAGATATTTTTACGGCACATTTTCTATCTGTCCGAACCTTATAAATAATATATCAACAGTTAAAAAAAGTAAACCTCATTATTATTTGCATAATTATACATTTCATTTGCATATTATGCAACATATTTCCGAATTTTATGCAGGCACTTGCATAATGGATGCATAAGGTGTATAGTATATCTCGTTGCAGGGTCGCAAAGAAAAAGATTTGCATTACGCGAAAAATCATATACAATGTAAAGATACCGGCATACGGTCCCATTTGTACTAAATACCAGGAGGATTTTATTATGAGCAAAGAGAAAGTGGTACTTGCCTACTCAGGCGGTCTGGACACGACAGCTGTCATCCCGTGGCTTAAAGAGACATTCGGATACGAAGTCATCTGCTGCTGCGTAGACTGCGGACAGGGGAGTGAGCTGGACGGTCTCTCCGAGAGGGCACAGCTTTCCGGAGCTGCAAAATTATATATCGAGGACATCAATGATGATTTTGCCGAGAACTTTATCATGCCCTGCGTCCAGGCAGGCGCTGTCTACGAGAACAAATACCTGCTCGGCACATCCATGGCCCGCCCAGCTATCGTAAAGAAGTTGGTCGAGATCGCGCGCAAGGAAGGCGCTGTCGCGATCTGCCACGGCGCAACCGGCAAGGGCAACGATCAGATCCGCTTCGAGCTGGGCATCAAAGCTCTGGCTCCGGATATCAAAGTTATCGCCCCGTGGCGTATGACAGATCTCTGGACAATGAAGTCCCGCGACGACGAGATTGCGTACTGCAAAGCCCACGGCATTGATCTTCCGTTCGACCACTCCCAGAGCTACAGCCGTGACCGCAACCTGTGGCACATCAGCCACGAAGGTCTCGAGCTCGAAGATCCGTCCCTGGCTCCGAATTATGAGCACATGCTCGTCCTCTCCGTCTCTCCGCAGAAGGCTCCTGATAAGGAGACAGAGATCACAATGACATTTGAAAAGGGCGTCCCGACCTCCGTCAACGGAAAGCAGATGAAGGTCGCTGACATCATCCGCACGCTGAACAAGCTCGGCGGCGAGAACGGCGTCGGCATCGTTGACATCGTTGAGAACCGTGTTGTCGGCATGAAGTCCCGCGGCGTCTATGAGACACCGGGCGGCACGATCCTCATGGAGGCTCACAAGCAGCTCGAGGAGCTCGTCCTCGACCGTGCTACAATGGAATTCAAGAAGACCGTAGGCGACAAGCTTGCTCAGGTCGTCTATGAAGGCAAATGGTATACGCCGCTTTGCGACGCACTGATTGCATTTGCAAAATCCACACAGGAGTATGTGACAGGCGAAGTCAGGTTCAAGCTCTACAAGGGCAACATCATCAAGGCCGGCACGACTTCTCCGTACAGCCTCTACAGCGAATCTCTCGCTTCCTTCACGACCGGCGACATGTATGACCATCATGACGCAGACGGCTTCATCACTCTCTTCGGCCTGCCGCTGAAGGTCCGTGCTCTGAAGCTTCAGGAGACGAAGACAAACCTGCAGTAATCCGAATCACGTCGCGGAGTCAGCTGACAGAACTCCGAACCGGATCCCTGCACTCTCATTTGATAACGGCAAGAGGGACTGAGCCATAACGGCGTCAGTCCCTCTTTTCTTTGACTGTTTTTTTCTATGAAGCGTAGCAGCAGAGTACCACGTCCATAGGAGCTGCCGCACCGCATGGGCGTGGGTGAATGCCAGATCAAACTTACTGG
>JBGUHN010000006.1:0-42120 GCA_045112155.1 Lachnospiraceae bacterium | reverse complement strand
AAATTGATGCAAACGAAAGAGCAGTTATCGGAAAGCGCAATGCTGCTTTTTCGTTTGCACCATCTTCGATTCTTTCCTTAACGATTTATCTTTACAGCCCCAATAGCGTTTTCAGCTCGCCAAACTCTTTCTGAATCTGTTCTTCAAGCGCCTCTATTTCTGCCACAATATCACTTGTTGGAGGATACTCAACAGCTTCATATTCGACCTCTTTGTATTTATTGATTGAGAGATCATATCCATTATCGACTATATCCTTCTTAGGAACAAAGAAGCTCTGATCTGTTCTTTTACGATTATGCTCTGCCTCTAAATTCTTGAAACGATTTGTAATATCAGGAATATCATTTTCTTTGACTTCCGAACGCTTATCATCGAGACTGAAACCGTCAGCCTTCATGTCATAGAACCATACTTCATCTGTTCCACCTGCACCGGTCTTTGTAAATACAAGGACCGCTGTCGAAACACCTGCATATGGCTTAAAGACACCTGACGGCATGGAGATAACAGCCCGGAGCTGATGATTCTCCACCAGTTCCTGTCGTATTGCCTTATGGGCTTTGCTACTACCAAAAAGAACGCCATCAGGAACGATACAGGCACACCTTCCACCTTTTTTCAGCATACGCAAGAACAACGCTACAAATAGCAACTCCGTTTTCTTTGTATTTGTAATTGCCTTCAGATTATCATTGATACTTTCTGCATCGATAGTTCCCTTGAAGGGGGGATTTGCAAGGCAAATGGTATATTTCCCCGAAATCTGATTCTGTTTAGAAACACTGTCCTTATAATCCACTTCTGGATTTGCAATCGAATGGAGCATGAGATTCATAGCAGAAATACGAAGCATAGTGCGATCAGTATCAAATCCGGTGAACATAGTGCTCCCGTAATGGTCCCATTGCTCGTCCGTCATTTCATCTTCATAATGTTTACGAATATACTCGGCAGAAGATACGAGAAATCCCGCAGTACCGCATGCAGGATCACAAATAATGTCATCCGGTGTAGGCTGTACTAATTCCACCATCATCTCTCGAATATGCTTCGGTGTTCGAAACTGTCCATTCTGACCAGCAGTCGATAGCTTACCAAGCATATACTCATAAAGATCTCCCTGCATATCAAGATCCGCAATATCATGCTCATATAGATCATCTAGACCTGTAATAATTTTTTGCAGCACCTGCGGTGTAGGAATTAGGAACGTGGCGTCTTCCATATACCTTGCAAATGCACTCTTCGCTTCATCAGCACTTGCACCTTCGGGATATACCATCTCTCCCATCTGGTTAAAATCTGGCAGTACACCATTTCTCATATTCTTTATCGCTGGAAATATCCGCTGAATCATGGTCGTAAAGATATCACGAGGATCGTTATTCTTAAATTTGCTCCAACGCATAGCCTGGCCAGTCGGAGTCTGCGGAAAGATCTTCTGCATCTTCTCTCCGGTCATATTCTCGAATTCTTCTGTTTCCAGTTCTTTTTCATCGAGTGATCGAATAAACATTAAATAAGTAAGCTGCTCTATAACTGACAGAGGATTTGTGAGACCTCCTGCCCAAATATCCGTCCAAATTTTATCAACTTTATTTTTAATTACTCCGGTAACCATTTTCTATCCTTTTCTAAATGCAACATATTCTTATCCTAAAAATTTTCCCAGAAAGAATCCTAGAAAAGCACCCAATACACAAAAGAAAAAATTTATTCCAATATTAATCCACCATGATTTTTTAGTATTATCATCTAATACACCATTTAACATAGCCTCAACTGCATTTCGTTGTTCTTCCGTCAACTGAGCAACATTTTGACTTATTTCAGCCTCTCTTTTTAGACTCTCAAATTCTTCCTTTTGTATTTCAATATCTGATATAGCTTTTGAAATTATTAATTGTGATTCTTCTAATTTCTTCTTTACCTCATCAATATTTTCAATAACATCTTTCTCTTTTGGTTTAGAATCTTTTCTAAGTATATCACGCAATAATTCTATAGTATCCGTCGTTGTACCGAACAAAACCGAAACAGCAAGACTTATAATAATTTCCAACATAATTTTCTCCTAGCAATTCGACAAATTTCTTTTATTATAAAGCAAAAACACATTTTATTCCACCTTGCCAGTACTAATTATTATGACCTCATCAAAAAAGAGATACTCTCCGTATCTCTTTTCAATTTACCGATATTCTATTATTTTATCTTGGGCACACCGCTCCAACACGAACTTATATTATTCTCCTCACAGTGCTCCCTCATCTGCCTCCCCATATACCTTTCTGTTTTAGCAAGATTTTCTACTGTCACATGATTGACTTTATGATTTTTCCATCCACAGAAATATCTCTTCTCATTATCATCGTACTTCTTATCCTTGCTATGATAGGTGTCTCTTTTGGGCTTAACTACATGTACTCTTGCTCTTCGATTGAATACCAGCATCAGATCTTCAATCGTAAATTTGTGATCCGGACTCGGTTTTAATTCCAAATACCTGATTAACTGCATCATTTCCTCATCACTCAAATGAGGAACCATCAAATAGCCGGATACAACGTCAAACCAAAACGACTGAGGATGTGCTCCAAGTGTAGTCATAATCAACCGATAAGGGATAACGTTAACCTCGAAAAGGCAAGAAAACCTCTTCTTATTATACTCAAACGGAATAGGTTCGACCTTAGTTCCAGTCTTATCCATTTGTCTCTTTACGTTTCTGAGGCCCGTCAAATACATAAAATTCTCCTTGTAAAAGAAAAAGCGAATACATCCGTATCCGCTTAGTTGAATCATAATCAGACTGCCTGATTATCAAAATTGTGTAGTAACTGTGTAGCAGCGGCATTACCGGGTCCCAGAAACCGCATAAAATCAATAAAAATGGGGCGGAGATATGCACCCCGCCCCGAAGAATTCCTGTATTGGTTTTTGTGAAAATTGTTTAACTAATCTTCACAAAACCTATTATATAGGGCTTTGGGGGAATGTCAATATCCAGCCGCTTCTATTTTACGTTTTTGGCCGGTAATGACTCCTGTCTGCTAAATATATACAGCGCAATAAATATGGCAAATACATAAGCCACCGATATTGCAATATTTAGACGCATATTTGTCTTGAACATTATCATCGAAGCCGCAAACAGCGCAGAGATAAGCACTACCTTTAAAAGCAGTCTCCGGCACACCGAGAGAGTCTGCTTAGCAAATCCAAGTAACGCGAACATGCAGAAAAAATACAGAAGCATCGATCCCGTCAGGAACACTATTTTCGGTGTCAAAGAAATCTCTTCTTCCCTCATGAATGAAAGGGCTGTCGTAATATTGTTCATTGCAAATATCAGGAAAATATGAATGATCATGTAAAGCAGTCCTGTCGTTCTGCGTTCTCTGTCTATCACCCTGTCGTACAGAAAACCATAACAGAGGAAAAGCGCGACAACAATTAGAAAACACATCAGCGAAAAATACAGCGAATTCAGGCTGAAGCCGCCTTCAAAATACTCCGATATCGTAATAATCATCTCGCCGAAGGAAAAGACCACATACAGCATTGCCCTTTCGGACAGGTGGGGGAAATCAATCATTTCGGCTTTTTCATCATTTGCAAGAATCCACGTGATAATTACGCCGAACAACACTGCGGCCAAAGCGATCTGGTGACCGGTAGCATTAAAGATCGGTATCGCTGTGAGCACAATAAGTGTCTCACCAAAAAGCGGTATCAGCATGCTGTGTATTGACTTCAGCACGCCGGGCTCATCCATATGATTCCGTCTTTCGATCAGATACTGCACGCCAATGTTAATAAGTATCAGTGCCCAGGCGATATGGTATTGATTCTGGAACCTGTACCAGTCCGTTCTGGTCCCCTCTCCGATGTAGTAGAGCAGGTACATATTAAGGAACAGGAAAATATGGTCCCGGAGTCCGTTGCGTCCGAACATGTTGATGTAAAAAGTCGAATAATTCCAGATTTGTATCACGGCAAGAGTCGCCAGGGCATACGTAAGGAATGTCTCAAGACTGATAAATCCGCCTTCAACATGATGCAGCAGAGAGTTGTTCCGACCGATGATATATACAAATATCAGATCATAGATCAGCTCAAGATACTCGACTTTCTTTTCTTCTTTTATATTTACAAACATAATTCAGCCCCGAACTTTAGTTTCAAATGAATTTTCCTGTTATACTATCACAGCACTGCCTGATTTCATCCGGCCTGCCGCACGCAACGATCCGTCCTCCGTCTTCGCCGCCTCCCGGTCCCATATCAATGATATAGTCTGCCTGGCGGATCACATCCAGATCATGCTCAATTACAATGACAGTAGCGCCGTGGTCAATCAGAGTCCGGAATACAGCGAGCAGTGTTTCCACATCTTTCGGATGCAGTCCGATTGTCGGCTCGTCAAAAACGAAAACGGAATCATCCTGCTGCCGTCCCATTTCAGACGCAAGCTTCAGTCTCTGCGCTTCGCCTCCGGAAAGTCCCGGTGTTTCTTCGCCGAGCGTCAGGTAGCCGAGACCGAGATCCCGCAGAATTTCCAACCTCGGCATTACTGTTTTCATGTCCTTACAGAAGTCAATTGCGGAATTAACATCCATATCCATGAGTTGTGGCAAAGAACGTTCCTGACCGGATTTGTTTTTATAACGGATTCTCTTAGCCTCGTTGCCATAGCGGGTGCCGCGACATTCGGGACATGGAATATTCACATCCGGCAGGAACTGAACATCCAGAGAAATCTGCCCCGTCCCGTCACAGACCGGGCATCTGAGCGATCCCGTGTTATAAGAAAAATCCCCTGCCTTATACCCGTGCTGCTTTGCGGGCTTAGTCCTTGCGTAAATCTTCCGCAGTTCATCATGAACATTTGCGTAAGTAGCCACGGTAGACCGGACATTAATGCCAATCGGAGTTGCGTCAATCAGCTTGATATGTTTAATACCCTCTGCCTCGATCGACCTTATATGCTCCGGCATCTTTTTGCCGTTGCAGAGAGCATCCAACGCAGGAACAAGACTCTCCAAAATCAGGGTCGTTTTGCCTGATCCCGACACTCCGGTGATCACGGTAAGTCCTGTCTTAGGAATGCGGACTGAGAGCGGTCTGACCGTGTGTATCTGATCGGTCTCCAGGCGGATCTCACCATTTGCAAATGCATTTATTGCGTTGTTGCATCGCACAGGGCTCTGATTGCCGGAGAGATACACGCCAATAACGGAATTGTCGTTATTTTCAATTTCTCTTACAGTTCCTTCAGCGATGACCGTGCCTCCCTTTGCCCCGGCTTCCGGTCCCATCTCAATGAGCCAGTCCGATTCCTTCAGGATCTGCGTGTCATGGTCGACCAGCAGAACGGAGTTCCCGTCCCTTACCAGGTCGTGCATGACACCGTTCAGTCCGACAATATTTGCGGGATGCAGACCGATTGAAGGTTCATCCAGAACGTATAGAACCCCCGTTGTCCTGTTGCGCACTGCGCGGGCCAGTTGCATGCGCTGCCGCTCACCAGTGGACAGGGTGGAAGATGCTCTGTCCAGTGTGAGATAGCCAAGACCAAGATCCATCAGTCTCGTTGCTACCTCCAGATAAGACTCGCAGATGTTCTGTGCCATCGGCTGCATTTCTTCCGGAAGGGAAGTCGGCACGTTTTTCACCCACCGGACAGATTCTTTCAGGGTCATCTTACAAGCCTCGTCGAGGGATATGCCCAAAATCCTCGGAGCTCTTGCTGCTTCCGACAGTCTTGTGCCATGGCACTCCGGGCAGACTTCCTCCTTGAGAAACTTTTCTACCCTTTTCATGCCTTTTTCATCTTTGACTTTATTCAGAGCATTTAACACCGTAGCCGTTGCGCTGTAATAGGTGAAATCCATCTCCCCGGCAGTCGCCGTGTCCGCTTTCTTAGGCCGGTAAAAGATATGCTTCTTCACCATGGGTCCGTCATAGACGATCTCTTTTTCTTCTTTCGTCAGGTCTTTAAACGGGATATCCGTACGCACACCCATTGCGCGGCATACATCGGTCATTAGTGACCACATGAGAGAATTCCACGGCGCAACAGCCCCGTCATCGATTGAGATACTCTCATCCGGGACCAACGTGCTTCGATCTACAGTTCTGACCGTGCCGGTGCCTCCGCAGCACTTGCAGGCCCCCTGTGAGTTGAAGGCCAGCTCCTCAGCGCCGGGACCGTAAAAGTGTTCCCCGCATTCCGGGCAAATGATTTCCTGCATGAGGGCTACCTGAAAGCCCGGCTTCACATAGTGACCGTTCGGGCAGCGATGCGAAGCAAGCCGTGAAAACATGAGACGAAGGCTGTTCAGCAGTTCTGTTCCGGTGCCAAAGGTTGACCGTATACCGGGGACACCCGGTCTCTGATGGAGAGCTAATGATGCCGGAACATACAGAACCTCGTCAACATCGGCTCTGGAGGCCTGTGTCATTCGCCGTCTGGTATAGGTAGAAAGAGATTCCAGATATCGTCTCGAGCCCTCTGCGTATAAAACCCCCAATGCCAGAGAAGACTTGCCGGAGCCGGATACGCCTGCAATTCCGACAATTCCATGCAGCGGGATATCCACATCGATATTTTTCAGGTTATGGACACGCGCTCCACGGACTTCGATTTTCTTTGGCTGATCCATATTCATGACCCCTTTCCCGACCTGTTCTTCTTAGCTCTACGGATCCGAATTAATTATAAGATAAAAACATGTTTTATTCCACTGCCGCCATTTCCATGAACTCGTCAATCACCTTCAGCACCGGAGCAGTATACTGTTCGCCACCGAATAGCCACTGCTCATGCTGCATGCTAAACTCCCGAATGTCCGGGTCCCGGAAATACTTCTTGTAGCGCTTCAGGTACTTTTCATTTATCATCTTTCCTTTTCCTGCTGATCAAGAATCCCTGTGCGTCTGTGATCGTCTCATATTCGGCAGCCAGCTCATTCCTGTTTCCTACGATGAGATAGTCGCATTTTGCACTGTTGCCGCAGGTCCCGCAGCGGATCAGCCGGCCGTGAATCTCATGAATTCCGAAAAAATCACTGTTACAGAGCAGCGGCAGGACATGCAGCAAATCATGTTCCCTGGCAAACTCAGCATTCGGGCACTGCGTGAATGAATAGCGGGCGGCGTGATGTTTCCTGTCATAAGGCTCGTCTATATTAATAAAGCCGTCCGGATACCGCTTAATATCCTTCCTGTCCCGGTTTCCGGTTTTTCGAAAAACTTTATCAATCAGCCACATGTCAAAAGATCTGTTCAGATTGAATACTTTTCCCAGCGTTGTAAAAGGTCCCATGAACATATTCTGAACAAAGTCCTGTAATTCGGTAATCGGTGGCTGATCCGGCAGGGCAGGGTAAAGCGCAAAGACCAGCAGCCCGCCGTATATTGCCCTGGCATGTCCGTTCTTTTTTCCGCCATAGTCGGGGATTTCCGACAGATACTCATTGTAGTTTCGTGCCGTTTCATTCCAAATCTGATTTGCTTCCTTTCCATATCTGTCGATCAGCCATTTCTTTACCGGCTTGCAATAAGGCAGCTCATTTACCTGAATATGTTCCGTAGATCCCTCTGCCTGAACTTTATGACAATGTGCTCCGGCTTGAGAGATTTCAGATTTCCTTATGTAGAAATCACAGCATGCTGCACCTTTTCCAAGTGTTCCTTTCCGCTCAAATATAAGCCCCGGCAGATTTCCATAAGTTCTCTCATCATTCTCACAGAAAATCTTTGTCAGTTCGGGGCAACCAAGTTCTGTGAAGTACCGGTTGTAAGGACAGGAGATAATGTCCATGCGATATTCGCCCTTTTTCTTCGGATAAAACCGGTTCTGAAAGCCGTTTCGTTCTCCAAACATCTTTTTTGTCATCGGGTCCCAGGCTGCGACGAACAGGCTACGCATACCCGGCACCTTCATCAGCTTCTTCAGCTTCCCGGCAATCCCTTCACATCCATGTATGGCAGCATCCTCAATGATGTGATAGGCTTTCTCTTCTCCAACAACATCCTTTGCCGTCAAATAAATGGCTGCTGCGGGAAAGATTCTTGACGTATGCATCTGAACACCCTTGGGTAATGTACCATACTGATTCATGATTGAGTCCAGTTTTAACGCCGCCTTTTTCCAAAGCCTCTTCCTTTGTTTCCTGGGCATAATTTTATCCATCTCTGCCTTATAAACAGCCTTCTTCTTAAGTATCTTCTCTGCCGTATTCACCACTTTTATGGCTCCTTTCTTCGCTCACGCCTTCTTTTCCTTCAGCTGGCACTGAAATCCTGCGCCAAGTCTCGCTCGCGAGACTTGAACTCTCCGATTAGTTTATTCTAACCTTCCGATATAATAAATGCCCATCATAGCCATCTATTTTCGGTTCCGCTGTATGATGGGCAAAAACAAACGTCCTTCCTGTATTACCCGGAAATAGTCATGCGTGATTCCCTGTCTCCCTGCACCACACCGCTATTTCAGCAATCAGTTCCAACGGGAGTGTATCTGAATAAGGAATCTGAATCGATCCCTTACTGAATTTTAACCCTGCCTGACTCAGCTTCTCAGAGAAAAAAGACACAGCCTCCGGCCCGGGGTACAGACCGATATGCTTCTTCTGGGCTGCAAAATGGATGATATTATGACCTTTCCAGTATGTAGGCATCGACCATGATATCTTCTCTGTCGCGCCGGGGAGTCTCGCGATCAACACCTGCCGGACTTTTTGGAGCTGGCTGCGGATTCCTTCATCCTGCGCATTGATATAGTCATCAACCGTTTCCGGAGCTTTTCCGCAATAATGGCTCTGATTCTCATTCTTGAATGTGCGTCCGCACTTTGGACATTTCCACATATCTTTCTCTAATCCCTTTCCCGAATCGCAACGTGTATACTGTCTCCATCGCCCTTTTTCATCTGTTTCCGGATTGCCTTCAGCACTCCAATCACATAGCACACGTTTCCGTCTCTGTCCTTAACACCCATGTTGACAATACTCCCATCGTAAGGAATACCATCAAATTCAGCATGAACTTTTACACGTCCCTTTCCGAACTCTTCCCTGATGTCCCACGGAAAAATCACATAGGCTCCACCGTTATCCGGGACCTCATGAAGGACTGCATCAAACTCATATTTTTTCTGCATCAGAAATCTTTACATCTCCATTCCCATCAGAATCACTTCATTTTCGCGCTTAAAGCCGTGCCGCTCATAGAATTCCGGCAGGAAGCCGTCACCGCTGGTAATCAGGTGTATTCCTACAATCCCGCGCTCTTTCAGATCCTTTTTGCACCGTTCAAGGAGCTGCCTCGCAATTCCGCGTCCCTGATACGCCGGGTCCACTGCCAGATCATTAATCTCGAAAGTGCGACCGTAGTGAAAGAGCATTGAAGTGCCGACGAGAAAACCTACGACTTTTCCGTTTTCTACATACTCCAGACCATAAGCCGTCTTCGTTTCCAACAGTTCGCGAACGTGGATCTCGGCATCTTCCGGTCTCCATGGGTCGTTCCACGGCTCGCCGGAAAATGCTGCGGCATAGATTTCACCGTAGCGGGTAACATGGTCAATCGAAGCTTTATAAATATTCATAATAAGCCAATCCTTTCCTGTCAGCAGATTCATTAGCACTTCACTCATCCATAAACGTTACTTCACCGGTCTCTATATCATACATAGCGCCGATGACTCTGAGACCCTCTTCCTCCTCGTCGAGCTGGATGACAATACTTGATTCAATCAGGTCAATGCTCCGCCTGACATTGAGGCAGCTCGCCTTATAAGGATCCGTCTCATCGCCGATGGCAGCTCTGATCTCTTCGGTAATGAAACGGATATACCCTTCCGGAGCGTGATTAATGGCGGCATCGACGGCCCCGCAGTGCGTGTGCCCCATAACGACGATCAGATTCACGCCAAGGTGAAGGGCTGCATACTCGATACTGCCGAGCTGATGGTTATCAATTACGTTGCCGGCGACTCTTATAATGAAGAGATCGCCGATCCCGGCCTGGAAAATGGCCTCCGGGACCACTCTGGCGTCTGAGCATGTGACGATCAGCGCATATGGGTGCTGTCCGTTCCGGCAGGTGTCTTCGCGAATAGCCTGGGATATATCTCCGATTTCCCGTTTTGCCTGCAGATATTTCCTGTTTCCATCCTTCAGCATTTGGATTTCTTTCATGATCATCTTTCTCCGTAAATATTCTAGTATCTGTAAAAGCCGGGGCGACTCCATCTGCTCCGCCGCACAGAGTACAGCAAAACGGAGTCAAGTCATTCTTTCATATAAATTATATAGCAAAGGACGGTTCTTTTCACGTGTAAAATCCCACGTGGAAAGAACCGTCCCTAATTCATCACTGTATATCAAGTATAAGCCCGAAACCTGTCAGATCAAGAATCTCACGCACCCCTTCACTCACATTGATCAAAGTCATAGTGCCGTCCTTCGCCTTCATCTCCTTCAGCGACGCAATCAGGATCCTGAGACCGGCCGATGAGATATATTCAAGATTCTCAAGGTCATAGACAAGCTCCGTAACATCGCCGAGCGCGCCCATGATTTCCTTCTGGGCACTGGGTGCTGCAGGTGTATCCAGTCGGCCCGAGAGAGCGACCATAAGCTTGCTGCCCTCCTTCAAAGCGGAGATCCAGAGACCTTTGGCCGCGACCGTATGCACGATCGGCTCACTGTCTGCCGCCGCGGGATCATATGTCACCGTGTATTTTCTCAGCATGACGAGCGGTGAAAGGTTCTCCTTGAAATCGCGCAGATGCGGCTCGCCGATATCATTCATTATGTTAACTGTAAGGATTCCCCTCTCGGAGTTGCGTTTTGCGTCCAGCCAGTATGCAAATTCATTTATACCCTCATACTCAGACTTAGCCCCGTAGAATGTTCCGATGACATTGGAAGCGTCAATCCGCTCATTTATCACATAGGCAACGCACTCGTCGTCGACTTTAATCAAAAAACCGTACAGGGACTTAAAAGCTTCCGGGAACGCATCCCAGGAATCCAGCACGAAGAGCAGTCCGTTCTCAAAGAAATTGGCTGCCTCGCTGTCCGATATACGGTTCTCTATGTCCTCCGCCGTCTCTGTCTGGAATTCCCGGAGTTCATCAAATACATCAGGCGAAAACTCCTCAATCGTGTACTCATAGTTCTCCTGGAAGACATTGCGGTAGCGGCGGAACTGCTCCAGAGTCCCGCTCTCCGGGTCCTTCAGCCTGTCCATCGAAAGAATATAGTCCCAGCTGTCCCGGTCCTCAGTAATCGTGACCGCACCGCCAAGTTTCTTCTTCCACAGATTGGCAAGATATTCCGGCACCAGTCTGAACGTCGTTCCGGCAGGGACATTCTTTTCAAATACATCCCTCCAGTCCACAGCATCCCAGTCGCCCATCGGTGCTGCCCAGTACTCGCTGTCACCGAACAGGACCTTATGCCAGCACAGGTCTGCCTCATAGCCGCGAAGAATGTCCATGTTGTCGTTCTCCTCGGTGATGACCCTGAGAGCAAATATCTTAAGGGGTGAAAGGTCAGACGGGATCTGGATGCATTTGCCCAGATACTCTGAGTAGCGGGCGGTGTCGTCGAAATCGAATCCTGTAAATCTGATCATAAAGAATATCCTCCCGGAAAATGCTTCTTTTAGTTTAGACGAAAACGAGAAATACTGCAAGGGCGTATAAAAAAAGCTGCCTCACATCCTGCGCGCAAAAAAATGCCGCGTCATAGTATCTCCTCCATAATAAAACACCATGATGCGGCAGCTTTACATCTTAGTCCGGACTTAGCAGACAAATTCACTCACTGTAATAGCTTTCGGCGAAACACTGTGCAGGGAATTGACACACGATAAAGTATATCAGCGCATCCTACCTGCAATGGACATATTCACCGCGCCCTGATAAATCAGAGCGATCCCGACCAGACGCACGATAATATTGGTCAGCCGGAAGGGATCGAGCAGGATCATCACGCCGAAGACGATGCCGGCAATGATGAGCATCGTCTGGGCCGCTGTTCTTCTGCCTTCCTGGACAAGCGCGGAGATCGAACTGATCAAAAGAATGATACCGCACAGGATATTGACATACGATATTACAGAGCGCGGGCTGCGCACGAACCATATCCCTACGAGAAGTATGAGGACAGGACCGATGATCTGCGCGTCCACGCCGAAGCGCATGCTGCTTATGATTCCCATGACACCGCCGATAACCAGAAGCCATCCTCCAATTCTGACGACACTCGCCAGAGAGTAAGTAGGAGTCAGAAGGAACATGATGCCAATAAGCACCAGCAGAATTCCGCTAAGGAGATTCTGATTGCGAACGATTTTTCTAAAATCCATAATATTCTCCTCCTTTATTATTGACTTAAACCTTCCACTTGAGAATCAAGGGCGCAGCCCCATTCATATAAGAGGCGCCAGCCTAAGATATGTTTGCGGTAAGATTTTGTCATTACCATTATATCACGTTTTTTTCACTGTACAAAAATACACAGAAATTTCATAATTCAGTACTTGAATACCGACTTTGGCTGTGATATTATGCTCCTAGATAAAAGGGAGTAGCGGCCGGCAGCGCCGGAGCGAATACCGTCAGGACGGTGCCTAAAGCACCCGGTGAGCATTGACAGCGAGACTTTTATCATGACATGTGATCATGATAAAGGTCTTTTTCTATATCATGACCACAGCTTTCGCCGCAGGAATCAGGCAAATAAAGGAGGACAAAGACATGTTAGGAGCAATCATTCTTATTATTTTATTATTCAGCATTGTAAAAATCGGATTAAAGCTTGCGTGGAGCGCGTTGAAATTCGTTTTCGGCTTAGGACTTTTCTTCTTCTGCCCGCTGCTTTTCGTTATCGCAGCTGCGATGGGAATGTTCGGAAGCATGCTGATCCCGATCATAGTCATGATCGTCCTGTTCACATTCGGATTTATCCGGGTATAACAAAAGGCTGCACATTGTAGCCCGCTTCAAGGAAGAGGCGGCCGCGTCAAATAGCGCGGCCGCCTCAAATTATATCAAATCTTTTTCCATTTACATATCTTCATCCGGCAGCTTTCGGAAGAACAGAAAGCCGAGAAGGACCGTCAGCGGCAGGGCAAGCACCTGAGAGACAGGCTGAGCTTCCTGAATTCCGGAAAGACCCCTCAGCTGTGCGAGAATAAGCAGGGCCGGGATAAAGATGAGACCGTTCCGGAGCGCGCTGAGCAGCGTCGCCCCGAGCCTTCTCCCGGTGCTCTGATAGAGCATCTCTGTCGACATGCAGGGCGGCAGGCAGATCAGCGAAAACATCTGAAGCTTAAGTGCTCTCGTTCCTACTGCAATGACTTCCGGATCATCCCTGAAGAGACCGATCATATTTTCAAGATTGAGCAGCACTATGGATGCGCCTACGGCTATGACGCAGGTCATCATAATAATCGTTGTCTTATATCCCTCGCGAAGTCTTCTGTACTTTTTCGCGCCATAGTTAAAACCACTGACCGGTTGGAAGCCCTGACCGATGCCAAGTCCGACGGAGACGACAAAAAAGGAAATTCGCGAGACAATGCTCATGGCGGCCACAGCCGCGTCGCCGTACACGGCGGCATTGGTATTCAGAAGTACCGTGGTAAAAGAATTAAGACCCTGACGGAGAAGGCTCGGAAAGCCCGTCGCCATGATATTGGCAGGCAGAGCAATACTGTGCCAACTCACATTGGATAAGGACAGGCGGCTCTCGGTGCGATTAGTCATGAACATTCCGAGAAGAATTCCGAAGCTCACGATCTGGCTGAGGCAGGTCGAAAGCCCCGCTCCCGCAATGCCCATATGCATGGCGAACATGAAAATCGGATCACCTGCCATATTGAGAATAGCCCCGGTCATCAGACCGATCATGCCCAGCGCGGCCTTGCCCTCGTAACGGAGTATATTGTTCATCGTAAATGACATGGCCATGAACGGTGCAGCCGCGAGAATAAAAGATATGTAGGTTTTTGCGTAAGGCGCGATCGTCTCCGTGGATCCGAGCGCGACGACGATACGGTCGATATTTGCAAATCCAATGACCGTGATAGCGGCTCCGCACATAAATGAGCCGAAACATCCCGTTGAAGCTGTCCGGGAAGCGGTCTCCGTATCCCTGCTGCCGAGGGCCCTCGAGATGATGCTGCCCGAGCCCTGACCGAACATAAAGCCGAAAGCCTGGATGATCGCCATAAATCCGAAAACTATGCCGACAGCGCCGCTTGCGCTCGTCCCCAGCCTCCCGACAAAAGCTGTGTCAACGAGATTATATATGTTCGTGACCAGCATGCTGATGATCGTCGGGACCGAAAGGGTCGCGATCAGCCGCGGGATGGGCGTCGCGGTCATCTTTTCGTATTGTGTCATCTTCGCTTTGTCTGTCATTTTCAGTTATACTTTGCCTCCCTGAGCTGGGAAAGAAGGAACTCTGTGCGCGTTATCGCGGAGTTCACCTGGCGGCGCGCGTCGCTGATCTTCTGCTGGACCATAAAATCAACAATGAATCCGTCAAGGAAAAAGTCGGCAAATGCCATAAACTCCCCAACATCCACATTAATATAGTCGAGCCCCTGTACGTCATTCAGCTCCTGCTGGAACTTCCGCAGATCGACCTTGGCGTCCTCAATGCAGCGGCTGGCTCCTGCCAGACGGGCATGCTTCAGCATCCCGGTGAAGAAATTTCCGCCGATTATATCCAGAAGCCCCCAGTTACGAGCGCTGCCGAGCTTTTCATCCGCTTTGTGCAGGCTTGCCAGAGCCCGCTCGCCTGCCTCGATTGCTTCCCGGATCTCTTTATCGCGATTATAGTATTCCATTATTATACCTCACTGGCCTCCGTACACTCTCTCGAAATACTTTGCCAGGGTTGATTTTGCCTTGTTGGTACAGACATAATTGATCCACTTGAATGAAGGTTTCGCCTCCTCGTCTGTGACGATCGTGACCATGTCACCTTCGTTCAGACGGGTGTGGGCCGGCATCCAGGCTTTTGTCTCATCGATCGTCGCGTATTTAAAATGGAGGCCGATTTCATTGTGCAGTGCAAACGCAAAGTCAAGGACTGTAGCTCCGTCATCGATAAGAAAAGCCTCCCCGTCGCGGCTGAATATCTTGATCTTCTTGCGGTAGGTGTCCCGCGGATCATATTCGTCGATCCTGCGCCGCCTCATGAGCTGCTTGTGTTCCGGCATGTCTTTTCCCTGACGGTATTCCCTGTAATTTTGTTCCGTGCGGACAAAGAACCTATACAGGTTCCCGTGTTTGCCCCTTAAGATATAATATGTGTAATCACCGTGGGTAGTCTTTCCCACTTCCACTATGCTTATACCTTCTTTCCATAAGACTGAATCATAGTAGGCATAGAACACATCCTCAGACCGCTTCTTCGCGTTTTTCTGCTCGGTAACATCCGAGACGATCAGGGTCAGGTCATAGTAAGGCATGACCTTGCTGTCCATGAGCCGGTCAAAATCCTCTTTCATATTCTCGGCCTTGCGGCTCACCTGCCTGTAAATGCTGAAATTGTAGCGCGGTTCGTATGTAAATTGTACAATATATTTCTGACATGCGCGCGCTTTTCGGGGAAGGAACGGATTGTGTCTTGAAAATGCTCTCTCCATAAAAGCAAGTGTATCCGCCACGTCGTGAGCCTTCTCGCTTCGCATCTGAAGCGCATAGGACTCGATGAGATCGAACCGTTCCCTGTGTTCGATCAGGAAACAGAGTTCCTCCAGCTGGTCAACAAGGTAATTGGCACCCACCTCCAGCATCATAGGTATGAGGATGTCTCTTGTATGCCTGGCTTTCAGGATCTGCTTTTTCTCAGGCATCGCGTCGATCGTATTCAAGTTATCAAGTCTGTCCGCGACTTTGATAAAGAGCGCTGTCCTGCTCGCATACTGCTGGAACCGGACATCCGACATGATATCGATCTCCGTCTTTGACACATCCTTATAAAGGTTCTCGTCCACCGCAGTCATCGCGTTGACGAGCTCCGCTGTCTCCTCTCCGAATAACTCCTCAATCTGTTTCAGGCTGACGCTGCAGTCCTCCACCGTATCGTGCAGTATAGCCGCGCATACGGCCTCACTGCCAAACCCCCATTCTGCCATGCTCCGTCCGACCCGGAGCGGATGGTTCACGAAGGGCTCTCCCCCCTTCCTCATCTGACCGTTGTGTCTCTCCTCAGCGAACTGTATGGCTTTTCTGACAAGCACGATGTCCGGATCAGTGTGATTTACTTCCATCCCTGTTATGATATCGTTCGGACTGATGTTCTTCCGGTACATACTCATTCCCCCATGTCTAATCGCAGTCTTCACGGAAAATCTATATCCAGTTATAGGTTTTGCCTGATATTTTACACTATATTTACGTATTTGCCACTAGTTTTCTTCCAATTAGCGGGTAGAAATTTTTCTCAAAATCCAGTGGATTTCGTTCAAATTTTACAAAAATTTAAAAATGGCTTCGGGCAACGTCTTTCTATGACACTATATTACTGGATTTTTTCCAAGATTGCGGGAACGAGATTCGATTATATGAGATAATATATTCTATCGGGTTCGCGAAGCGGTTCCGATACTATCATTTGCAAAACTTTCTACTTTTATATGTCTATGAAAACTGATAAGATATTTACAGTAGCTTGTAGAAAGTTTTGCTATTACCTATATAAAGGAGAAGGTTAGAAATGGGCATTGGCAGTATAATTTCACTTCTGGGCGGTCTCGGCGCATTCCTCTTCGGAATGTCATTTATGGGTGACGGTCTTCAGCTTGCGGCAGGTTCAAAAATGAAAGACCTGCTCGAAAAACTGACGCGGCATCCGGTCATGGGCTTCCTCGTCGGCATGCTGGTCACAGTATGTATTCAGTCTTCATCGGCAACCACAGTTATGGCTATGGGCTTTATCAATGCCGGCATCATGGATCTTGCACAGGCGACAGGCGTCATTTTCGGTGCAAATATCGGTACGACCATCACAAGTATCCTGATTGCTCTCGATGTCTCCGGCATCGCTCCGGTATGTATCGCAGCCGGCGCGTTCCTCATGCTCTACAGCAAGAAAAAGAGACAGAAGTATATCGGTCAGGTCATCCTCGGCTTCGGTCTCCTGTTCCAGGGACTTCACACGATGAGCAGCTCAATGGCTCCTCTCAAGGATTCTGTCATGTTCCAGAACTTTATTCTGAACGCCAAGAATCCGATTCTCGGATTTGTCATCGGTATTGTTCTCTGCGCAGTCATCCAGAGTTCCTCCGCTGCCGTCGGTATCCTGCAGGCCCTCGCTATGCAGGGGCTTATGCCGCTTTATTTTGCGGCATTCATCGTCTGCGGTATCAACGTCGGCTCCTCGATGCCCGTTATTCTCTCCGCATTGAAAGCCAAGAACAACGCAAAACGCGCCGCGATCATCTATCTGATTTTCAACTGCTTCGGCGCGCTGCTGTTCATACCGCTGGTCATGCTGACGCCTCTGACACAGACTATTGTTGCAAATGTAAAAAGCGCGGCCTTCCAGGTCTCCTTCTTCCACATTATGTTCAAGCTGGTCACCGGTGTCATCCTGCTCATGCTCACAAAATATATTGTACAGATCACTTACAGGATCCTCCCGAAGCAGGCCCACGAGAGCGCATTCCGCTTCGAGTACATTGATGAGCATCTCGCAGGCGATCCGTCCGTCATGGCACTGCAGGTCGCAAAGGAAATCGGCCGTACAGCCAATCTGGTCCGCGAAAATATCTCCCAGGCGGCTGAGGCCCTCATGACAGGCAATGTCAAAAAGGCCCATGACATTACAGACAATGAAGAAGTTATCGATTACCTGACCGGAGCAATCATCGACTTTGTCACTAAGGTGAGCGGTGACGAAATGCCGGAAAAAGTATCCAACTATCTGGGTTCCGTCTTCCAGATCATGAACGAGCTTGAGCAGATCGGAGACCATGCTGTCAAGATCCTGAATAATGCGGAAAAGACAGCCGAGACCAAGCAGAGCTTCTCCGAAGACGCGATAAATGAGTTCAATATCATTTACACTGAAGACCTGAGACTTCTCGACCGCGCGATTCGCCATTATGTCGAGCGCGTGCCGGATGACGGTCTGCTGGCTGAGGCCCGCGGAGCTGAAAAGGCGATCGGCCGTATGAGCAGCGAAGCGCAGGCCAACCACGTAAAGAGAATGCAGGAAGGTGTCTGCACCTCCGAGCTTGGCCTCACCTTCGTCGAGAGCGTCAACTCCCTCACCCGCATCGCGAACCATATCGAGAGTATCGCGGAGCTCGGTGTGGAAGCTATCTGATAGTTTGCACCGGCTGCGCAATCCTGTTTAAAGGGTATGCGTCATCACACCCGTGTTGTCGTCGGGCACGAGAAAAGCGAAACTTATTCTATGAACAAACCGGGACTGTCGCATTAAGGCGCGGCAGCCCCGGTTCTTTTTACCTTACTTTTCTTATCTATCTATTTTTACCAGCACGCGCTCCACGCGCAGCTCGTTCATTGCAAGCACAGTCACTGTAAAGTCCGCATAGCGGAACGACTCGCCTGCTTCCGGGAATCGTCCGAAGCTCTCGATCGTCCATCCTCCTACGGTCTCACTCTCGAAATCAAAGTCCTCTTCCCTTATGTCCATGAGATCCAGAAAATCCGAGATCGGCATATCGCCGTCAATCTCGTACTCGCTCTCGCTCTTCTTCGTGACCTCATCCTCAACGGTGTCGGTCTCATCCCAGATGTCACCGACGACCTGCTCCAGAACATCTTCCATTGAGATGATGCCGAGCGTCCCTCCGTACTCATCCACGACCACTGCCAGATGCTGTCTGTGCTTTCTGAAAGCGGCAAGGACCTCCGGGAGCTTCATCGTCTTGTAAACGTAACACGGCTCCATGAGCAGGGCTCTGATATCGACCTCTTCAGAATCGACGATCGCTTTGAGGAACTTGTTCATGTGGAGCACACCGATTATGTGATCGATACTGCCTTCATAGACCGGTATTCTGGTATAGTGGGACTTTGCGATCGTGGCGATAATTTCGTCCCATGTGTCCTCGATATCAATAGCGAGAACATCCACACGGGCAGTCATAGCCTCCGAGGCCGATACATCCGGGAACTCGATGGCCGCCTGCACAAGCTCGCTCTCCTCCTCGTCGATGACATCCTCATCCTCGGCTGTCTCGATAATCGTCTGCAGCTCCTCGACCTTACCGTCGGAATCATCTTCTATGAGCTCGCCCTTCATCGGCGCGGTGATCAGCGCGATCAGTCCGACAAAAATAAGGACCAGCGGCTTCAGAACGATCATCAGGAAGCGGATAATGAACGCATATTTCTTGGCGTAATTATTTGCCCCCTTCTTCGCGGTAATTTTGGGGATCGTCTCACCGAAAATGATGACTGCAATCGTCAGTATAACTGTCGCAACCCATGCGTATCTGTCCGTGCCGGTGATCAGAATGACAGCTACGGAGCCGAGCGATGAGCACGCTATGTTGACTAAATTGTTGCCGATCAGGATCGCGCCGAGCGCATCGTCAAAATGATCGACGATATACAGCGCGATTCTCGCTTTCTTCGATCCCTCCTCCATCTCGCTCTCAAGGCGCATGCGGCTGCAGGATGAATAAGACATCTCCGAGCCCGAGAAGAAGCTTGAAAGATAAACGCATATAACGATTCCGGCCAGTACAAAATAAATCGTCATCGCTTCTCACCTCCCGTCTTCTCAGGAGGGTACTTGTCGACGATTTTCATCATCACTTTCCGGATCCTGTTGTGCTCCATGCTCGCGATGTAGACCCGCAGGCCATAATAATCAAAATGCTCGCGGACGCTGGGAATAGACGAAAAGTGCTCATAGACCCACTCGCCGACGCGCTTGTTGATGAGAGAATCGTCATTTGCAGGATCATTGAAGCCTATTTCAGCAAATGCATCCCACACCGTCTCCTCCGCATCCACCAGATAACTTCCGTTCTCCAGGTCAATGTAGGGATCCTCGACCTCGTCCTCCTCGTCCCAGATCTCGCCGACCAGTGTTTCCAGAATATCCTCGATCGTCACTATACCGGCTGTTCCGCCGTAGTGGTCAGAGACAATGGCAAGGCTCTGTTTCTGCCTCGACATGGTGGCAAGGAGCTCGTCGATCTTCGCGCTCTTGGTGACGAACATCGGCTCGTCGAGCAGCTTGCTCACACTCAGATCGCTGCCGTGGGCAATGTAAGCGCGGATATAGCGCCTGATCCTGAGTACACCGATGATATTGTCGATGCTGCCCTCGTAGACCGGTATCCTGCTGTGATTCTGTTCCTTGATAAAATCCAGAATTTCTTCCGGAGATTTTTCTATATCGATGGCAGCGACATCCACGCGGGGTGTCAAAATGCTCTCCACAGTGACATCATTGAATTCAAGAGCCGATGAAATGAGTTCTCCGTGCTCCGCGCCGATACTGCCGGCCTCGGTCATATCCTCTATGATTCCGTGAATCTCATCCTCGGTGACGGATATCGGAGGATCACCTTTGGTCATCCTGCTCGCAAGGTTTCCGATTGCGGCAAGAATCGCCGCTGCCGGCCTGAAGATAGTATTCAGTAACACAAGCGGACGGATGCAGCGGAGCGAAAGCTTCTCACTATATTTTTTGGCAATGCTCTTGGGAAGCATCTCAGCGAAAAAGAATACAAAAAGGGATGTCACGAACGTGCTGATCGTTACCGCGCCGATTCCCCAGATGCGGGTCACCTGCACAGTAACGATAGATGCGGCCCCGAGATGGGCTATGTTCGTGCATATAAGAATTGTACTTATCGTTCGGTCAAAATGTTCAAGTGAATCGAGGACCAGAGCCGCGCGCTTGTTGCCGCGGTCCGCCAGGGTCTTCATCCGAACTTTGGAGACAGACGCGAGGGCTGTCTCAGTAATTGCAATATAATCCGCGAACAGAATGAGAATCGCGGCGACTAGCCAGGGTGTCAAGGCACCTTCGGACATGGAAATCTGCTCCTCCTCATGAGGTGTTGAACTATGTTTACAGTGGCCGGCGGGTCAGACCGCGCGGCACACTGCTATTTACGAATTGTACGGAATTGCGGCATTGTTGTCAAGGCGCTTGGCATACGCAGCCTGAACTCTCGGCAATATGCCAAAGGCGCCGCTCAATCATGCTTATCTTCGACAAGCATAAGTGCCTCCCTAAGACTTATGCCTTTTGCGTCCGCAATTTTGCGGAGGTCATCAAACTCATATTTTGAGCGGGATACGCCGTATCCGGAGACTTCTTTCCTGCGGACATAGACGCCTTCGGCCAACTCAATGTCCTCACTGCGGTCCAGCACATATCGCTTTAAGAGTTTTTCGCGGATGCCGATCGTCGTGGTGTATTTGAAGATTGCCCTGATCAGGCTATCCTTCTCTGAGGGTGAGCAGAGGACGGACAGCAGGATTCCCGGCCTGTTCTTTTTCATTGTGATCGGCGTTGAAAAGACATCCCTCGCGCCTGCTGTAAACAGCTTCTCGAAGGCATATCCCAGCTCCTCTCCTGTCATATCATCGATGTTGCAGTCGAGCTCTACGATCTCATCTGTTCCCCGGCCTGTCTCCCCGAGCATGACGCGGACACAGTTGGCCTCCTCGAAATCCTTGTTGCCCATGCCGTATCCGATGGCGCTGATGGTCATGACGGGCATATCGCCGAATTCATTTGCAAAATGCTTTAGCAGAGCGGCTCCCGTCGGAGTACAGAGTTCACCGCGGATCCTGCCTCCGTAGATCGGAACGCCCCTTAAGATGTAGGCGGTAGCAGGTGCAGGCACCGGAAGTATTCCGTGCGCGCAGTGTATGTGCCCGCTGCCGACATGAATCGGCGAGACCACGATGCGGTCAGGGGCAATCAATCTCACAAGATAGCAGACGGCCGTGATGTCCGCGATGGCGTCCATGGTCCCCACTTCGTGGAAGTGGATCTCCGTCACCGGCATGCCGTGCGCCCGGCTCTCGGCATCCGCGATGAGCCGGTAGACCGCGAGAACATCGTCCTTCACAGTGTTCTCGATGTTCAGACCGCTGACGATGGCCTCGATGTCTGCCATGGAGGCGTGGTGATGGTGTCCATGGGCGTGGCTATGGTCATGGTCGTGGTCGTGATCATGGTGATGGCCGTGCTCATGCTCGTGGTCATGGTTGTGACCATGTTCGTAACCATGGTAATGGCCGTGCCCATGCTCATGGTCGTGGTCATGGTCATAACCATGGTAATGGCCGTGCCCATGCTCATGCTCATGGTCATGGCCATGGTCGTGCTCATGGCCATGCTCATAATTATGCTCAGCATCACTCAGCAGGTCAGCCTCCTCCACACCATCGATTTTTACACTGACGTGAGTGCCGGTGATGCCGCACTTGACAGAAGGTGCGGTCTCGAACCTGACACCGGGTATACCAATCGCGTTCAGCTCTCTCACGCACTTATCTTTATCGGGAACAATTTCCAGCAGGGCTGCTGTCAGCATGTCACCCGCAGCTCCCATACCGCATTCAAAATATAAAGTCTTCATTCTTTTTATCTTTCTAATTACTCACTATAACTTTCCATTTGTCGATATTCAGGCAGCAGAAATCGAAAATGATGGTCGGATACTCATTTTACATGGTTAATCAGGCTCGCCTGATACCCTGCGCCGAAACCGTTGTCAATGTTGACGACAGACACTCCGCTTGCGCAGGAATTGAGCATACTGAGGAGTGCTGATATGCCTCCGAATGATGCCCCGTAGCCGACCGACGTGGGAACGGCAATCACCGGGCAGTCGGCAAGCCCTCCAATGACCGAGGCAAGTGCCCCCTCCATGCCGGCAATAGCGACAATGACCTTCGCGGACATTATTTCTTCTCTGTGGGCAAGCAGCCTGTGGATGCCCGCAACGCCGACATCATACAGGCGCACGACCTCATTTCCGAGTACTTCGGCTGTAAGCGCAGCCTCCTCAGCCACCGGTATGTCACTCGTGCCGCCGGTGGCAACGACGATCTTTCCGGCACCGTCCGGCACAGGAAGTTCACCGATGATTCCGACCCGGCTCAATTTTTCATATTTCACGTCATGTCTCTCGCTCAGATACTCATATGCTTCCGGCGCAAGGCGCGTGATAAGGATCCGGTCCTGGCCTCTCGACAGCATAGCATCGACGATCCCGGCAATCTGTTCCTTCGTTTTTCCCGCCCCATAGATGACCTCCGATACTCCCTGGCGGATACCTCTGTGGTGATCCACCTTGGCAAAGCCGAGTTCTTCGAAAGGCGCATCCTTGAACTTCATTGCGGCAGCCTCCGCTGACACGGTCCCATCCGCGACCTGGTTCAGCAGGGCTAATAACTCTCTTTTTTCCATATTACCTCATAAAGCTGTCACGTAGTCCGTAAATTGCAGTCCGCCTCCTTAAGGGGCGGAATCATCTCACACTGAGACTGGTTTGTTGCCCATAGCTTTCGAGGCGCGGGTCATCTCACACTGAGATATACATAAAAATTATACACTAACTCCGATGAAAAGCAAATGCCTGAAATACGCTCAGATTCCTGCGCATCCCCGCATGCCCGGCAAAAAGAAACCCGACCGTGCGGCCGGGTTTCTACCATATTCAGATAACTGTAAATCTCTTTATCAGTGCTTAGATTACTTCGTTCATGCTGTCATCAAGAGCTTCGACGATATTGTCGACGACCTTGGTGACCTTCTCCTGAACTTCCTTCGGAGCATATGGGAATGTGTAGGAGACATCGGATGCAAGGAGCAGCGGAAGATCATTCAGAGAATCGCCGATGCCGTAGACGCGGCAGTCGCCGAAATGCTTTCTGATGACAGAGATCGCCTCGCCCTTGGAAGTTCCCTTCGGAGCGATGTCAACTTCGATGACGTTCTGGAACGCATTCAGATAATCGCCGTACTTGTCGTTGATCTCTTTTGTGAGGGCAGCTGCCTCCTCAAGTGTCTCGCAGTGGATGCCGACGCCGTGGACCATTCCCTGTGGAGCGTCGTCCATACCTGTGATGACATTGTACTCACCCGGATAGTCCATCTCCTCGAAGACGTTGATAACGCCGTCGATATCGATAGAGATTCTGTTGCCGCGCGGCTTAACATCCTTGACGATCTTGTCGATGACATCGCGGTCCACGAACAGCTTGCGGATTTCTTTCATGTCGCGGTCAATAATGTTGGAGCCTGTGGATGTGATCCAGAAGTCCGGCTCAATGAGACCGCCGATGAACGGTGTCAGACCGCCGACCTGTCTGCCCGTGCAGAGACCGAAATAATTGCCTGCTGCCTGATATTCCTTGATCTTTTCGACGTTTTCGGGCGGAAGCTTTACTTCTGCCTTATAGAAATAAAGAGTACCATCAAAATCGCTTGCAAATACTTTTTTCATGCTTTTTATCCTTTCTTATTTGGTCACGCTTTGCGCATGCACTCTTTCGGCTGCACATGCTGCACTGCTTTTATGATACCATGTAACTGTATACATTTAACAGATGTTTTTGCAAATTCGACAATTTTCCTTAAACGGACAAGGTCTTTTTGTATAAATTAACAGTTTTCGCTTGCAAGCACGATTCAGGCACCCTGACTCCTTACCTACGCAAAAAATCCTGCGCCGGGTCTTATAACTCCGGTGCAGGAATCTTTAAAAACTACTCTTCATCCTCTTTGGTCCCCTGAATGCCGAACAGGCACTCAAGTACAGCCTCGACTCCAAACGTTGCGAAATTTTCCAGGAAATGCATGAGTTCCGTATCATCATATTGGTCAAGTCTCGCATGCAGCTTAGTAAGCTCGTCATCCGTCGGAGTAAAGGTCTGCTCGATCTTCTCCATGAGATCAGCATATATCTGTTCACGATCCATGCTTATCACTCCATTTACGAATTCATTTCCCGCCCAGGGGATGAAACGCGGGGATCCGGGTCAGTATTATCTGACATCCTCTATGCCGGGTCCCTGCATCATTCGCCGTGTAGGAATAATTTTAACCCCAATATTTGATATTTCTATGTACAAATTCTTAACTTTTCATATCGCGGACCCTAAAATTCTCATTAATCCAGGTCAGAATACCCCCGCAGGTCTCATATCAGCTTCAGCGGACAAAATTCGCCCCCGAATTCTCTGCCGCAGAGACATATCACGGTGTCAAGACCTCAGGGAACATCTCCGTAGCTCTTGCAAGAATACCGTTGAGGTGAGCAATAAGAATCCCATAATTCGTGATTGGGACTCCCTGCGATACGCAGGTCCCTATCCTCCATTTCATCTCCTTCTCCCGCAGCGTGCAGCCTCCGCAGTGAATGACCAGCTTGTAGGGAGTCACGTCCTTCGGAAACTCGGTACCCGAGGTGAACTCGAACTGCGGCTCGGCTCCGGTATGTTTTCTGATCCACGCAGGCAGCTTCTCCGTGCCGATATCACCGCACTGCCTGTGGTGAGTGCAGCCCTCAGAAATGAGGATCCTGTCGCCATCTTTTATGCCGTCAACAGTAAAAGCACCGCGGCATACCACCCCCAGATCGCCCTTATACCTCGCCATGAGGATAGAAAAAGATGTGAGCGGGACACTGTTTGGTACGATCCGGCTCACAGCGCCGAACACCTGGCTGTCCGTCACGACAAGCCTCGGTTCCCCGGCAAGCTTATTAAGGGTGTCCGCGAGTTCTGTTTCGCGGCAAATATGAGCTGACGCGCCTCCCTCCAGCACATCCCGTATCGTCTGCTGCTGAGGCAGGATAAGTCTACCCTTCGGGGCAGCTTTGTCGATGGGCACGACAAGAACGCAGACATCACCCGGATCCAGAAGGTCACGGATGAGCTTCTTTTCATCCTCCGCACCCTTGATCAGGGCGGCGGTCTTTTCTTTGAGACGCGTGATATTGGCACCTGTAAGCGCACTGACCCAGATTTCATGCTCAGTCTCCGTGGGCACTGCATCCAGCAGATCTGATTTATTGTGCACAATTATGTAGGGAATACCACGGATACTTGCAAGATTCAGCAGTTCCCCAAGATCCTCGTCGGTGCCTGTGTTGTCCGCGATGAGAAGCGCAATATCCGTTTTCCGCAGGATTCGCTCCGCAGCCTCGATTCGCTTGGCTCCAAGCTCCCCGATGTCATCAAGTCCCGGTGTATCGATGACAAGAACCGGCCCGAGCGGCAGAAGCTCCATGGCCTTCTGCACCGGGTCCGTGGTCGTGCCCTTGTAGTCGGAAACTATGGCGATCTGCTGTCCGGTGAACGCGTTCATGAGGCTGGATTTGCCGGCGTTCCTCTTCCCGAAAAAAGCTATATGGGTCCGCTCCCCGGATGGGGTCTCATTCATCTGTGCCATTACGGCCTCCCTCTGCTGTTTCTATCCGCCCTGTACTGCGGGAATTTTACCATGAAAAAAGCGCTAATCTATTATAACGCATTTGTCATAATAAATTAACGCTGAATTATTTAAATGTCCTTGGTCACACGGTCAAATGTCATCTGGATCGTCTTTTCGGGTTCCGGAGTCATGTTGCTGACGATTACATTTGCAGCAAGAGCAATCAGGAATGCCGGCAGCAGTTCATAGATCGCAAATGCACCGCCGAGCGGGGCGACAAGGAATTTCCACACGAAGATCATGATTCCGCCTGCGGTCATGCCTGCGATCGCGCCCTGACGCGTTGAACGCTTCCAGAACAGAGCAATCAGCATCTGAGGACCGAATGTCGCGCCAAATCCTGCCCATGCAAATGAGACTACGCGGAAGACCGAACTGTTCGGATTCCATGCAAGTACAAGCGCTATAAGCGCAATTCCTGCGACGGTGCCTCTGGCTACTCGCATAGATGCCTTGCGGTTCAGCTTGATACCCATGAAGTCATGCAGAAGATCCTGCGAGACGCTGGACGCGGCTGCAAGCAGCTGAGAGTCGGCTGTCGACATGGTCGCGGCAAGGATACCGGCAAGGATGATACCTGCGACGAACGCGAACAGAACGCCGTGGGTACTCATAAGGTTGGCCATCTTAATAATGACTGTCTCTGAATCAGAGCTCGTTGTCAGCATCGGAATCTCGCCGGCGATGGAGACGCTGTAGCCGATAAGGCCGATGAAGATTGCAATACCCATAGAGAGCACAGCCCAGATACTCGCAATTCTGCGGGACATGGTCAGTTCAGATTCTTTTCTGATTGCCATGAAGCGAAGCAGGATGTGGGGCATGCCGAAATATCCGAGACCCCAGGCCAGTGTAGATACTATAGGCAGGAACCCGTAGGAACCTGCTGTCCCTGTAGAAGCGTCATATCCTTTGAAGATATTGAGATAACCGGGAAGCGCGCTTGCATTTGCAGTGACATTGGCCATTCCGCCGGCTTTCTCAATTCCGAAGAAGACTATGATAATCAGAGCGATCGACATAAAGATGCTCTGTACAAGGTCCGTGGTAGAGACCGCAAGGAATCCGCCGAGTACTGTGTACGCTATAATAATGATCGCGCCAAAGATCATAGCAGCGTGATAATCAACTCCGAAGAGGCTGTTGAACAGTGTACCTACTGCCTTGAAGCCGGAAGCCGTGTACGGAATGAAGAATATAAGAATGATGAGCGCAGCGATCAGTGAGAGGACGTGGCGCTTGTCATTATATCTTCTGGAGAAGAAATCCGGAATCGTGAAGGCGCCGATCTCATCCGAGTAACGGCGAAGCCTTTTTGCGACCAGCAGGAAGTTCAGATATGTGCCGATTGAAAGACCGATAGCTGTCCAGCTGACTTCGGCAACACCCGCGAAGTAAGCCAGACCCGGGAGGCCCATCAGCAGGTAACTGCTCATGTCGGATGCCTCCGCGCTCATTGCTGTGACGATCGGTCCAAGCGAACGCCCGCCGATATAGAAATCAGCAGAACTGCTGCCGCTTCCGCGCCTGTTGAAGTACGCGCCGATGAACAGCATCGCACCAAGATACACAATAATTGTAAGGATGATCAGCACCTGTGATGTGGTCATTATCTCCTTCCCTCCTCTTTGTATTACTTTATTTCAGCAGGCCAAAGGCCTCCATCTCCTTCTTTAAGACCTCTGCGTGCTCCGGCTCCATCTCTGTGAGCGGCATGCGCATCGGTCCGGCCTCAATACCTATATACTTCAGCGCGGTCTTTACCGGAATAGGATTGACTTCCATAAAGAGCGCATTAATAAGCTTGATAGCCTTATACTGGATCTCCCTTGATCCGGCTATGTCGCCGTCGAAGAATTTCTGGCACATATCGTGTGTCTCCTGCGGTGCGATATTGGAAAGCACAGAGATAACTCCGAGACCGCCGCAGGACAGGATCGGAAGGACCTGATCGTCATTGCCGGAATACAGGTCAATACAGCCGTCTGCCATGGACATCATCTCGATCGTCTGGCCGATATTGCCGGTAGCGTCCTTGATCGCAACGATATTCTCGACGTTCTTGCACAGCCATACTGCTGTCGCCGGAAGAATATTGCAGCCTGTGCGGCTCGGCACATTGTACATAATGACCGGGATCGTAATTGAATTCGCAACCTGTGTATAATGCGCGATAAGGCCCTTCTGTGTCGCTTTATTGTAGTACGGCGTGACTACAAGGACCGCGTCTGCACCGGCCTTCTCAGCTTCCTGAGAAAGCATGATTGCTGTATCTGTGCTGTTGGAACCTGTTCCCGCGATGACCGGTATACGCTTAGCGACTTTATCGATACAGTATTTGATAACATCAACGTGCTCTTCCTCGGAGAGTGTTGCCGACTCACCCGTGGTTCCGCACACGATGATAGCATCCGTGCCATTTGCAATCTGGAACTCGATCAATCTGCCGAATTCGTCATAATTCACTGAACCGTCCGCATAGAATGGTGTCGCAATTGCTACACCTGCGCCTTTAAAAATTGCCATATTCTACTCCCTGAAGCAAAAAAAATTACCGTTCACACATGGAACGGCACCTTAAGATACTCTTATCTTTCGGATAGCGCCCCATCAAACTGATGACAGTCGCACAGATCTTATCTGTACGCCCAAGTATCCGTCCCGAGGTGACGAACCTTTCGGCATGATCCCCTTTCAAGCTGCTTCTTCTGCGCCTCACGCATCTGTCAGTCTACTCATGAATCACGCAACCTCTACCTCTGATAACTCCACCCATACTAGCACCAAAGCCCCTTTCTGTCAACATTGTGTTTTAGTAAATTAACGCATTCAAGTCCCTCAAGCGTAACAGCTCAGGCAAGGCTGTGCCAAAGTTTATGGTCCGGCGTCAGCATCATCTTCATCGAAAAACGCAGGTCCTGCCTTCCGAGCTAGCGCAGAGGCGGCTAGCCGCCTCTACGCGATCTCTCAGTCGGACCTGCAATGTTTTTCTCACGAAGATGGATGCTTCCCGCCGGAAACGCAATGTAAGAACAGCCTGTCTGCGCTGTTACCTTCTCACGTCACAGTTCAGTCAGGCTATAAGGTAGTTCCTGAGCTGTTATACACTCGCATTATATAGACACTTTATGGTACAATGGATGCGTCGCACGTATTCAGGCTTAACAGGATTTTTCAATGATGCACTCACTTATTTCCAATATAAAAAGAGTCCTTCCCGCAGTTCTTGTCTGCGGTGGACTCTTTGCCTCTTTATTCACTTTCCCCGCAACGGTATCCGCCGGTGAAGAACTCACAGGCAGCATCGCAGATAGCTCTGTCTCCACAAATGCGGAAAGCGACAGCTCCGTCTCTGCAGGCACTGAAAACGACAGCTCTATCCCGCCGGCTGACGAGAGCAGCCTGAGCCCCGGAGAAGAAACAGTCCATATCACCCGCGAGGACATGAGACCCGCCGGCATGCTGTACATTTCTCAGAGCGAGGCTCTAAACTGGCTCCATAACGCTGTCGGCGTCAGCATCGATTTCGACGGTGCTTACGGCGCGCAGTGCGTTGACCTCTTAAAAGCTTACTATGACTATCTCGGTGTCGGTGCCCAGCATGGGAACGCCCAGGACTACAGATCCAATTTCCTTCCGCAGGGCTGGCAGCGCATCGAGGGCGCCGACCCTCTGCCGGGGGACATCCTCATCTATGTCGGCGGAACTTACGGTCATGTCGCCGTCTACGAATCTGATTACTCGACCTACCACCAGAATTGGGGCGTTCCGTACGTCATCAACATGACCGACAGACCTTATAACGCGATCTCACCCGGCCGGGTCTACTGGGGCGTTGTCCGGCCATTCTTCCCCGAATATGCCGGTGCCTCTCCCGACTGGATCATAGAGAAGCTTAACGATCTCACTCTTGCCGCGCTCCGCTTCCCGGGGATAACCCCGCAAGGGCGGAGAGACTACGGAGCTCCTCTTCCGTCAGTCTTCGAAACTCACCGGGAGCAAGTTCTGGATCGAGGATGAGCGACCCCATTTCGAGTCTTTTGAGATAAATCACTTCTTTGTCCACAGCCTCGAACATACGCTTTATCTGATGAAACTTGCCCTCCCGGATAATGACTGTGACTTCAGAGATTTCACCGCTCCTTTCTATAACAAGGTCGGCAGGCATGCAGGTGAAATCCATAAGAGGTATTCCGCGGGCAAATGCGATCACGTCCTCATCTGTCACCCTCCCCCTTATCCGGGCAAAATACTTCTTGTCAACGTGGTACTTTGGAGACAGCAGTCTGTGAGCCAGTTCACCATCGTTCGTGATGAGAAGCAGCCCCTCGGTGTCCTTATCAAGCCGGCCTACAGGGAAGATATCTCTTCGGCGTTCTTCGGGAAGAAGATCGACGACCGTCTGCATCCTCTTATCTTCTGTAGCGGATATTGCTCCGGCAGGTTTATTCAGCATGTAATAGACATATGTCTCATACTCGATTTTTCTGCCGCGGTAACACACGGTTTCCGTCAGCGGCTCCACATTCCTGCCGGGGTCTTTTACGACCGAGCCGCCAACCGTCACCAGTCCTTTTCTTATATCTCTTTTCAGTTCGCTTCTTGTCCCGGCATTCATGTCAGCCAGATATTTATCGAGTCGCATGGCACCTCTCCATCTATATAAGCGAAATACTCTGTCCTGCCGATTTTCGTCAGCCGGCAGGTTCCTCTATATCACCGGCATTCGCCTCTGCGGATGCCCGGCAACTGGCAGAATCCTCAATCTCAATCGTCCACATTCCGCGTTTACGCATCTGCTCCGTGTAGAACACATATTGCTGAATGACTCCCGCCACGTCGCCAAAACCGGGAAAGGGATTTCTCCCCTCACAGGTATTATTGATTACTTTCCGAATCCATGTATCAATCGGGACCCGCGCTATCCTGCCGTAGGCATACAGGCATACACAGTTGGCGATTTTATTGCCAACACCGTAGATGGTCTTCAGCGTGTCAAAAAGTCCTTCGTCGCTGAGCTCCTCCATGGCAATGAGATCGATTTCGCCGCTTATCACCTTATCCCTTGCGTCACATATATAGGGAAGGCGATAGCCGACTCCCGCTGCCTTCAGCATTCCCATCTCAATGCGCATGAATTCACGCGGCGTCGGAAATGAAAACAGGGATTCACGGTCCGTCTCGATCAGGTGTCCGCCGAGACGGGCAATCGTTTCGACATTGTTCGCTATTGCGGGGATACTTTTCCTTTGCGAGAGAATGAACGTGATAAGCGTCTCCCACGGGTCCTGACGCAGTACCCGGATGCCTTTACCGGCTTTCATCGCTTCAAGAATATACTCGCTGTCCGTCTGAACCGACTGCCTGATTGCCTCATAATTGCGGTCAAGGTCGAAATATGGGTGCCATACATCACGAAATGTCATTTCATCACAGGAAACTTCATATCTCGTATCGACGTCTTTCCTTATATATAAAACATCGTCGCCCGTGATAAAGCGATACCACCCATCTTTTTGCTCTTTTACGCGGAAGCATTGACCGCTCATTTTGATTTTCTCAAGGTCAAAATCGTCTTCAATAGTTATAAACATGCTGATCCTCCTAATATTGATATTTGAAGCCAATGAGCTTCTTAATATGTGTGCAGGCAGATAAAACAGCATGTTTGAAGATCATGCTTTCCGCAGAATGCGTTTGACAGGTGTTTACATTATATCATCTGCGGGCGGATTCTCAACCTGTAGTTTCAGCTTAACGGTTGATTTTCCGCTGATAGGCAAATATAATGTAGGTTGGACCGGGAATCGGTCCGTTATTCTAAAGAAAGGAGCCAGACAAATATGGAAAACGGCGGCAGAAGCAGCGGACGTGATTCCGGCGATATCGGTGAACCTCCGGAACCTTTATGGGTCTGGTCTTCTCTTTATCGGTAATACCGGATTAGTTCTGCCTCTAACCGTTCTAAAAAACGAAGCGCTGCATAAGATCCGCGGACACCGCCGGATCCGCAGTGTATTAAGACGGAGGTAAGATATTGAATAACGAAGATTTTTTTGAGACATATGGGTTCTCTATTGAGGAGCTGAATGAACTTCTCAAGACCAAACAGTACAGACAGCTGCGGGAAAAAATCAACGATATCAACGAGGTCGACCTTGCCGAGTTCCTCGAGGACCTCGACCAGGAGCAGAGACTTCTCGTATTCCGCATGCTTCACAAGGACAACGCGGCGGATGTTTTCGCCAACCTGCCTGTTGAGGTGCAGGCACAGATCATCATCTCAATCACTGACACCGAGCTTAAATCCATCGTCGATGAGCTCTACGTCGACGATGCGGTCGACATGCTGGAAGAACTGCCGGCGACGGTCGTAAGGCGAGTCTTAAAGAATGCGACGCCGGAGACCCGAAAGCTCATTAATCAGTTCCTCAAATACCCGGAAGATTCTGCCGGCTCGATTATGACGGCAGAGTACCTGTCCCTGAAAAAGGAAATGCGCGTACTCAACGCGTTCGATTATATCCGCACACACGGGCAGGATTCCGAGACGATCTACGTTCTTTTCGTCACGGACAATGAACGCCACCTGGAAGGCATCGTAACGGTCAAGGATCTCCTGATGCATCCCTATGAGACACGTATCTCGGACATCATGGATGATAATATCATCAAATGTACGACGACAGATGACCAGGAAGAGGTCGCTGAACTCTTCAACAGATACGACCTCATCTCTCTGGCTGTCACCGACCAGGAAAACCGTCTCGTCGGTATCGTCACGGTCGACGATATCGTCGATGTCATGGAAGACGAGGCAACAGAGGATATCGAAAAGATGGCAGCTATCCTCCCGACAGATAAATCCTACTTCCAGACCGGCATCTTCGAGACCTGGAAATCCCGTATCCCGTGGCTGATGCTCCTCATGGTCAGCGCCACATTTACGGGTGTCATCATCAATAACTTTGAAAATGCCCTCGCAGCCTGCGTCGCCCTGACCGGCTTTATCCCCATGCTGATGGATACGGCAGGCAACTGCGGCAGCCAGGCTTCCGTCACGGTCATCCGTGCTCTCTCGCTGAATGATGTCGAGTTCCCGGATATTCTTAAGGTCCTCTGGAAAGAATTCCGTGTAGCGTTCTTCTGCGGAGCATCGCTTGCCATGGTCAACTTTATCAAGATTTTCCTGATCGACAGGACTCTGTTCCACAATCCGTCGATTACAGTTATGGTCGACCTGGCCGTCTGTGTGACCCTGTTCGTCACGGTCATCTGCGCTAAGCTCGTCGGCTGCTCCCTCCCGATGATCGCGGAGAAGTTCGGCTTTGACCCTGCCGTCATGGCATCACCGTTCATCACAACAATCGTCGACGCTGTGTCGCTTCTCATTTATTTTTCATTTGCCCGAGTATTGCTCGGCATCGGATAAGGACTTCCGCAAAGGGGCTGTCGCAATAATGCGCAGCCCTTTTATCATTTCCACTTTCGCGCATAAGAGCCGCGTTCTGTTGTCATTAAATTCCCACAATTTGACTAAAACTGAAAGTAATTTTCTACTGTAATTGACAAATTTCACAAAAGCCTTTATATTTTATAGTAGAAAGTCTGTAGCCAGAACTATGCAAAAAAACAGGCCAAATCACTATTTTTGCAGGTTTTTCATAGTCTGACAGCTGCAGGTATTTTGGAAAATGATAAGAATTTAGGGGCAGTACACTGTCCCGGAATGGAGGGATGCAATATGTATTTAGATGATTACAAACGCTGGCTCGCCGCTGACCTCGAGGACCCGGATCTGAAGCCGGAACTCCTTAAGATCGCCGATGATGACGAAGCAATCAAAGAGCGCTTTGCAGTGTCTCTTGCTTTCGGAACAGCAGGTCTTCGCGGAACACTCGGTGCCGGAACCAACAGAATGAACATCTGGGTCGTTCGTCAGGCTACACAGGGTGTTGCCAACTGGGTTAAGACTCAGGGCGGTAATCAGACAGTCGCAATCGCTTATGACAGCCGTTTAAAGAGCGATGTCTTCGCGAAAGAAGCAGCCGGCGTTCTCGCAGGCAACGGAATCAATGTCCGCATCTACGACGCTCTCATGCCGGTACCGGCTCTGAGCTTCGCAACTCGTTATTATGAGTGCAACGCAGGTATCATGATCACAGCATCCCACAATCCGTCCAAGTACAACGGATTCAAGGCTTATGGCCCGGATGGCTGCCAGATGACAGACGATGCCGCAGCTATCGTTTATGATGAGATCCAGAAGACAGACATTCTCACCGGAATCACAAAGATGTCCTTCGCTGCAGGCGTCAATGCCGGCATCATCAAGTATGTCGAAGACGACTGCAAGGCAGCTTTCTATGAGGCAATCGAAGCTCGTCAGGTCCGTCCGGGTCTCTGCAAGACAGCCGGTCTGAAGCTCGTCTATTCTCCGCTGAACGGCACAGGTCTTGTACCGGTAACCAAGGTTCTCGGCGACATGGGCATCACAGACATCACAATCGTTCCGGAACAGGAATATCCGAACGGCTACTTCACAACAGCTCCGTATCCGAATCCGGAAATCTACGAGGCAATGAAGTATGGTGTTGAGCTTGCAATCAAGGAAGGCGCAGACCTCATGCTCGCTACCGACCCGGATGCTGACCGTGTTGGTATCGCAATGAAGTGCCCGGATGGCAGCTATGAGCTGGTCTCCGGCAACGAGATGGGCGTTCTTCTTCTCGACTATATCTGCGCAGGCCGCATCGAGAAGGGCACAATGCCGAAGGATCCGGTAGCTGTTATGTCCATCGTTTCCACACCGCTCGCTGACGCAGTCGCTAAGAACTATGGCGTAGAGCTTCGCCATGTTCTTACAGGCTTCAAGTGGATCGGCGATCAGATTGCACAGCTCGAGGCTGCAGGCGAAGTCGACCGCTTCATCTTCGGTTTCGAAGAGAGCTACGGCTACCTGGCCGGCCCGTATGTACGTGACAAGGATGCCGTCATCGGCTCCATGCTCATCTGCGAGATGGCTGCTTACTATCGCAGCATCGGCTCCTCCATCAAGCAGCGTCTTGAGGAGATCTACGCACAGTATGGCCGTTACCTGAACAAGGTCGACAGCTATGAGTTCCCGGGTCTGTCCGGCATGGACAAGATGAAGGGCATCATGGACAGCCTCCGCGCAGAGCCGCCGAAGGAATTCGCAGGCAAGGCAGTCGTCAAAGTCACAGACTATGCTAAGCCGGAAGAGACAGGTCTCCCGAAGGCCAACGTCCTCATCTACGGTCTTGAAGATGGCGCGTCTGTCGTTGTTCGTCCGTCCGGCACAGAGCCGAAGATCAAGACATACTTCACGACACTCGGCAAGGACCTCGCAGAGGCACAGGCTGAGAAGGATGCTCTTGCAGCAGCCTGCCAGTCAATTCTCGCATAATAAAAGAGCGATAAAATCGCCCGAATTATGACTAGTATACAAGTATAAAAAGCAGCTGCTTTAATATGAGTAAACCCCCGTATACAGCTGACATTTGTTCATCAAAGTCAGACTGTATACGGGGGTTCTTTTGTCACTTTATCAGCCTGTCCGGCCGGGTTTACCGGACAGTGCCGTGCATCTTCGGGCTGCATTCGCTGCCTGATCAGCGGCGGAAGAGACCTTTCCGCTTTGTCTTTTTATTTTTGAAGCGTTCGGGCACAAAATCATCAAGTTCGTCTTCCAGCTCGCGTCTTCGTTTCATCTCTTCGATGAACTCCGCGGCATCGTCCGGTACCTCGTCGAGATCATCACCTGTATCGACATTGAGCGGCTGTCTCCTGAAGAAGATATCATACATGACCGGCACCACGAAAAGTGTCATAAATGTCGCGTATATGAGTCCGGCGGCGATGACCGTCGCCATGCCGCGTCCCATTTGGCTCCCGAGACCGTCTCCGATAATCATTTTCGACATGGCCAGGATCGTCGTCAGCGCGGTCATGAGAATCGGACGCATACGGGTCTTGCCGGTGGCCACCAGCGCATCCTGCCTCTCCATGCCTCCCATTCTCAGCTGATTTGTGTAATCAACGAACACGATACCGTTGTTGACGACAGTTCCCATAAGGATCAGGAATCCCATGAGCGAGAGCATTGAAAGCTGCTGCCGCGTGACGATCAGACCGATCATACCACCCGTAAAGGCGAGCGGAATCGTGAACATGACAATGAACGGCGACAGAAGGCTCTGGAACTGCGCGACCATGACCAGATAAATAAACAGCAGGGCTACAGCCATGAGCTCTGACATCTGACGCAGCATGTCATTGATCTGTGTGGATTCGCCGGCTATCTCAACGCGATACCCTTCCGGCGGCTGGTAAGAGGCGAGCTTAGTGCGAAGTTCACGTGTGAGCAGCTCGGTATTTCTGCCTTCCTCCGTTGACGCAGACACGGTAATGTAGCGGGTCAGATTCTCCCTGCGGATCGTTCCCTGTGCGTAAGTCTCCTCCAGGTTCGCGAACTCACCGAGCCTGTGCTTCGTATTCTTCTCCTCTTCTTCCTCCTCCTCGTCGTCGTCAGAGCTATCTCCAAATGCCGCCATCGCCGACATATTTCCCGATGAAGCTCCTCCCATCATGGCACTCATGGCTCCTGACTGAGAAGATCCTCCCATCATACCTCCTGACTGGGCACCGGTGAGCCCGGATTCCTCAAATTCCATATCGAGGATATTCTCTTTTGTGAGAAGATTTGTCTCGTCGATGATCACGACCTCAAGCGTCTCTCCTCCGTTCGAGATCGTCGTGGATGTCACCGAAGTCGTGAGTCTCTGGGCAATCTCGGCAAATATCTGCGCAACAGTGAGTCCATAGGACATTGCCTTGTCTTTATCGATGACCAGGTGCAGCGTCTTCGCTGCCTCCTCGGAGCCGTTCGTTACATCATAGAAACCGTCCACGCTCTCGATGTACTCCATGACATCCTCACTGATCTCATTCAGAGTGTCAAGCTCCTTACCGTAAATATTAATCGAGAGACCGCTGGCCATCAGTGCGCTCATATCACTCATAGCGCCGCTCGAGGCCTGGACCTCGGCTTCTATGTTTTCCGTCGCTTTGTTGATCCTGTCGACAATTTTCTTCACATCCCGGGGAGATGTTCCCTCCTTAGGCTGAACATAGCACGTGTAGGCGCCGTAAGCATCAGAGCTCACTGCTGATGTCACCATACTGAGAGCGCTGGAAGCTGAAAGGATACCAACCTCCTCGACGTCGTCGATCTTCATGATAATCTCCATGGCTTCATCGACATGCTGATAGGACATCTCTCTCGTGTCCTCCTCGGGGGTCCTTATGGAGACCTGGATCTCATCTGCCGCCATATCCGGGATAATGACGACACCCATAGTGACCAGCCTGATGATACTGAGAATGAGCAGGAGGACCGCAATACCGATCGTCGGAAGCTTGAACTTCAGGCAGAATCTGAGTGCTCTCTCATACACTTCCTGGACTGCGTTCATGACCCTGCTGTGCTTCGGCAGGACATTCCTGAAAACTGTGCTGGAAGCAGCCGGCACAACTGTCATAGCGACGACAAGAGAAGCTATAAGACAGTAAGAAATCGACAGCGCCATGGGAACAAGAAGTTTCCTCACAGTTCCGCTGGTAAATACCATCGGGAAGAATACGCAGATCGTCGTCAGTGTCGATGCTATGATAGCTCCCGCGACCTGTTTTGTTCCCTGCACAGCCGCTCTCGGAGCTGCCGCATCTCTGCCACGGAGTCTGAATATGTTCTCAATGACAACGATCGAGTTGTCGACCAGCATACCTATACCCAATGACAGACCTGACAGAGTCATAATATTGAGTGACAGATTCGAGAAATACATGAGAACGATCGCGAAAAGAACTGACAGCGGAATACTGATTCCGACCAGCAGCGTAGGTCTCACATCTCTCAGGAAAAGAGCAAGGATAATGACTGCGAGAATTGCTCCGATGATCATACTGGAGAGAACATCCTCCACGATCAGGGTGATATAGTCGCCCTGATCCATAAGTTTGATAATCTTGACATCCGGGTTCTTTTCGTGATATTCGTCAATTGCCTCATTAATATTCCGCGACAGCTCGTTGGTGCCGGTCGAGGAGTTCTTAAATACAGAGAGCATGACCGCAGGCTGCCCATTCAATCTCGCATAGGCATCCATGGAATTATCTATAACTGTAATGTCTGCGACATCTGTCAGATGAATAGGCCCGATCTCATCGATATCAACGAGCAGGGCATCCGCGATATCTTCACTGCTGTCATATTCATCGCCGACGCGAAGCATCCAGGACTCGTCATTCTCATCGTCTATGTAGCCGGCCGGCATAGCAAAGTTCTGAGCATAAACCAGCTGGGAAAGAGTAGAGGCTTTGAGAAGAGCGTCCGCATTTGCATTTTCAAGCGCCGTCTTTCTCGCGCTCTCATACTGTTCTCTCGCCGCTTTGAGCTGTGTCTGGGCACTAGAGAGCTGAACTGTAGCCGTCGAGAATCCGACTGCCGCGTCTAGCTGACCCTGCGTCAATCCGGCGTAGACCTGCTGCAGCGTGTCTAGAAGCTCCGGTACCCTGTCCATCAGGTCGCTCACGTCTCCGACATTGGTCTGGGCAGCAGAGACAGAGGATGCCATGGGGCTGCTTGACACGACGTAGGCTACATCTGTGAGCAAACTCCTGGCCTGCGGCACAAGCGTGCTGAGCTTAGATACAGCCGACATTAGGGCAGACAGAGAGCTCCCGTTCAGCATGGATCTTGTCTCATAGAGTCCGTTGATCACGTCCCCCGTTTCAGCCGCCAGCGCTTCTGTATCAAACGCGCTTCTTGCCTGCACAAGTGCTCCCTGCTCGTTCATGATTGCGTTACTAAGTTCTATCTGCGCATTCTGAAGATCCGAGTTGGCATTCATCATCGTAGTGAGAGCCTGCGCGAGCATTTCCTGCAGCTGAGGTACTGTAGCATGCGCATCCGACAGGGCAGCTTGAGCCGCCGCAAGATCTGCATATGCAGCGTCACGGCTTACAGAGGCGTCGTCAAGAGCACGCTCCGCATAGTACAGGGCTTCCTCAAGCTCCGGTTTCGTCTCCTCATCGGCAAATTCGTATGCCATCCTGGCCTCATTGTAGGCAGTCTGGGCATCGGACAGAGCGGATTCGGCTGCGCTGTAGGCGTTAACTGCATTTGCAAATGCCTCATCCCGCAGATCCGACGACGCTACCGCAGCATTCTGCATCTGTGTTACCAGCTCATTGTACGCTTCCTGAGCTTCATAAGCTGTTGCCATTGCTGACTCAACTTTGGCCTGAGCTTCCCCTCTTGCCTCGGCAAAATCATAGGCCGCATCCTCGACAGTAGCCCTGGCTTCGGCTCCATAGGCTTCGATGACGTACCTGACATCATTCATAGTCTTAGTCAGCTGGTCGATCTGATCGCCAAGATTCTTTGTGAGCTCCGCAACTCCCGGCTTAATACCCCCGAAAATTCCTTCCGCAAGGAGATCACCGAACCCACTCTCCTGCTTTTCCAGTTCATCCTGGCCTTCATCGACTTTCTTCTGGGCATCGACAAGCTTGCGTCTGGCATCCTCAAGGGCGGAATTTGTCTTCTCAAGGATCCGGTCGTTGACCTCGTTGATCTTGCTTCTGTTCAGCTCGACCTGGACTGTCTTCTCCACAAGTCCGATTTCAGTGATAGACGCAACGCCCTCTTCCCTCTCGAGATAAGGGACCAACTCATTATTGACATAGTCAGACAGCTGATAGACATCCGCGCCGTCCTTCTCTACACCAATATACATTGTCGCCACCATGTCCATTGAGAGTTCCAGAATGCTCGGCGTACCGCAGCCATCCGGCAGAGAAGCCCTTACCTGGTCCAAAGCACTTGACACCTTGACCATGGCACTGTCCATATCCGTGTCATCCTCGAACTCCAGCTGAGTCATGGCAAAGTTTTCAGCGCTTATCGTATATATATTTTCGACATGCGAAATAGTGCCGAGGGCATCTTCCATCGGCTTGCTCACTTCAATCTCAACTTTTTCGGGACTGGCGCCGGGATAAGGCGTTATAACCATCAGATACTGCAGTGTCAGTTCCGGCAAAAGGTCCATCGACATTCTGGTAACGGAAATGAATCCCAGCACTATGACCACTATCACAGCCACCAGAACAGTGAATGGTTTTTTAACGCTGTATTTTACCATCGCTCTTTCCTGTTCCTTATATTGTCAATCTTGAGTCTTTTATTTGCACTTTCTTGTTGCTTACATTGACAGTCTTGAGTCTTTATTAATTCCCAATCATATCTGAAGCCGCTTCGAGTCTTCGTTATAAGCTGCACCGTCAGATTCTTTACGCTTTCAGATTCTTCAGACCTCTACTGCACTTTCTCTCAGCCATCTGGCATTTCGTCTCATAAGGGCATCTGTGATTTTCTTATGGATCCTGCAGAGATCCTGTATGTCTTCATCGCCGACATCATATGCAACAGACGCAAAATAAGATATCACTGCGCTCTCACACTCTTTTCTGAGCTTTTCACCGGTTTCGCTAATCGAGATCAGCGTCTTTCTCCTGTCAGCCGGATCCAGGCGGCGAATTATAAGCTCTGCGGTTTCGAGGGTCCTCAATTCACGTGACAGAGCAGACGGCGCCATACACAGATCCTGAGCCAGCAGGGAGGCGGAAATACATCCGTTTGCGCCGGACTCGTTAATTACCATATACAAGCGCTCAAGCGCAGCAAAATGGCTGTCGGGGAAATCCGACAGCGAGTTTTCAAGGGCTTGTTTGGTCAGCCTGCTCATTTCTTTTGAGAGAACGATCATCTCTTTTATACTTTGATTAGTTTTTTCTTTCATTTTTCTTTACACATGTAAATATTTAACAGTTGTTAAGTATTCCCTTTAGATAATACTACAAACTCATATAATTGCAATAAAAAAACGGTCCCTGAGGACCGGATTTTTCATAAAACGAAAAACTCCGAATCAAAATGATTCGGAGTTAAGGCGACACCCGGAATCGAACCGGGGATAAGGGTTTTGCAGACCCGTGCCTTACCGCTTGGCCATGTCGCCAAATCGAGTGACCCCAAGCAGGTTCGAACTGCTGTTACCGCCGTGAAAGGGCGATGTCTTAACCACTTGACCATGGGGCCATAAGCTCCCCGAGTAGGGCTCGAACCTACAACAACTCGGTTAACAGCCGAGTGCTCTACCATTGAGCTATCGAGGAATAGCTGTCATAGTGACAACCACATATGAGAGTATATCATGTACTTTATAAAAAATCAAGTACACACCCTCAAAACCGCACATACAAATCTAAATCTACAGGTCAGGCGGTCACTCATTGTCGCTGCGCGACAATTTCGTGTCATCTGCGAGCGGTCACTCGTTGACGCTCCGCGTCAACTTCGTGTTTTTGCTCCGCAAATGCCCGCCGTAAGCGTCTCTGTTCCGGGCATGCCAGCATGCCCGTCTCGCTCCGCTTACGTCGCCCGCTCTCTCCGCCTTTGGTCAAGCCTTCGTCCGATTAGTAGCAGTCAGCTCCATACATTACTGCACTTCCACCCCTGCCCTATCAACCTCGTCGTCTTCAA
>JBGUHN010000005.1:0-28125 GCA_045112155.1 Lachnospiraceae bacterium | reverse complement strand
GTTAAGCCCATAGATTTCACATCTGACTTGCATCCCCGCCTACGCGCCCTTTACACCCAGTAAATCCGGATAACGCTTGCCCCCTACGTATTACCGCGGCTGCTGGCACGTAGTTAGCCGGGGCTTCTTAGTCGGGTACCGTCATCTTCTTCCCCGCTGATAGAAGTTTACATACCGAAATACTTCTTCCTTCACGCGGCGTCGCTGCATCAGGCTTCCGCCCATTGTGCAATATCCCCCACTGCTGCCTCCCGTAGGAGTTTGGGCCGTGTCTCAGTCCCAATGTGGCCGGTCACCCTCTCAGGTCGGCTACGGATCATAACCTTGGTAGGCCGTTACCCTGCCAACTAGTTAATCCGACGCGGGCCCATCCTGCACCGATAAATCTTTCCACCCTCTGCCATGCGGCAGCGTGTGCATATGCGGTATTAACAGCCGTTTCCAGCTGTTATCCCCCTGTGCAGGGCAGGTTACCCACGTGTTACTCACCCATCCGCCGCTAAGATAAGGAGATCATCTAAAAGAATCCCTCAATATCTCCGCTCGACTTGCATGTGTTAGGCACGCCGCCAGCGTTCATCCTGAGCCAGGATCGAACTCTCTGAAAAATGTTCATCCATGGTCACAGTCTGAGCTACTGACTAATTTCAGTTCTCTGTCCCGTTTCCATTCTTACTGTTCTGGTTCGTCTCGTTTCCACGAAACTTTGTAAAGAATTTCAAGGTCTAATGTGTTTCACTGTTCAGTTATCAATGTTCCTTGTGGCCTCGCTCTCGCGTCAGCCGCAACTCTGATAGAATATCAGACTTAAAAGCCTTTGTCAACAACTTTTTTTATTTTTATCAAATTGTTTTTTATCAGAATTGTTTTTCAACTTAATACATCCGGTCTTTTTACCGGGTGCGAAAATGATAATATCAAATAAAAAGGCCCTTTGCAAGCTTTTTTTTATAAATTTTTCAAATTTTCTGTTTTACATAATTCTGATCCCACGGATAAATATGGCAGCAAGCCGGTACCGAAAATCTACTTATTTATACAAAACACATCATAGTGTAGTTGACTTTGATACTAATACACATCATGATGTGTTTCTTCCTATTATATAATAGAAGAAACAGCTTCTCTTTTTTTGCTTTTTCAAAATAACTAATATGTGAAAATCGACATATGCTGATCCTGCAATTTTCGATTTTCGGAAATCCACCTTTCGGTCCTCTGCTTCCTTCTTGTCCATCCAGGACCAAAACATAAGCCACATGAAAATGAAAAAGGTCCATCCTCACGGATGAACCTTAATGTCGACGGAGAAGGGGGGATTTGAACCCCCGCGCCGTGTAACCGACCTACACCCTTAGCAGGGGCGCCTCTTCGGCCTCTTGAGTACTTCTCCAAAGCCCGAACCGCCAATGTCAAGAGTTGCCGCAGCGTATGCGGTATCTTACACGCAGTATCGATTTGTCTTACGACACTTTGCTATTATACAAGAGAGATTTTTCCTTGTCAACTTATTTACATTATTTTTCACCGGTGCTATAATATTAAAGCACTGCAGGTATAGTTCATCGGTAGAACACGACCTTCCCAAGGTTGAGAGGTGGGTTCGATTCCCATTACCTGCTCTATAAAAGAGACTGCCGCACTTAGTGTGACAGTCTTTCTTATTTTAGCTTTGACTTTGCTAAATTATCTGGTTTAAACCTTGTGATCAAGAAGTCGGCAGTCAATCTTGCCAAATAACACACATGTGCAGTGCTACATAAGGGTCAAATCAAAGCGCATAGGCAGTCTCACTGACTCGTTTTTTGTTAAATCAGCTTAACACGCTACTGAATTTACAGTGAAGAAGCAGTCACCTTCATTGAGTTTGATGTTCGGTGACCGTATGGTTTATCTATATCAGATTCCTGCCCTCAGTCGATAAAAGGTCATTTCACAGAAAGCTACTGCCCTCAAAATCACCCGGGCAGTCATGAAGCGGCGTTTTGACCATAGATGACTGAAAGCCAGCTTTCTTGCATTCAGTGGATTAGAGCTGATTTCACAGAAAGCTACTGCCCTCAAAATCACTCGGGCAGTCATGAAGCGGCGTTTTGACCTTTGATGACTGCCTCCACTCAGCATAAGAGGCTGCATCACTAGTACGACAGCCCCTTAGAAGTACAAACCTGGCTCAATATGCCAATCGAGCAGGAAAGATTTATTCCTTCCTGCTCGATTTTATATCCCTATTATTCTACTGTATCCTCAGATGGAGCTTCATCTTCAGAGTCGACATTATCTGTCTCGATTTCTCCGGTCTCGACATCGTCTGTCTCGTCCGGGACATCTTCCGGCTGTTCCTCTGTCTCACTCTCAGAAGAATTCTCCTCATTCTGGCTGTCATCATTCTTCACCTTCGTGAAGCTTGCCACTTTGATTCCCTCCTCAAGATTCATGACCTTGACACCGGAAGTATTTCTTCCGAGGACCGAGATCATATCTACAGAAGTTCTGATCATAATTCCCTCTGTGGTGATGAGAAGGACCTCATTCTCCTCGATGACCATCTTCGCGCCGACGAGGTCGCCGGTCTTCTCCGTGGTCTTGTAGCACTTGACACCCTTGCCGCCCCTCGACTGGACTTTAAATTCATCCTTCTTCGTGCGCTTTCCGAGACCTTTCTCTGAAATGCAGAGCAGGAAATCGCCCTGGACCGCAAGCTGCATGGAGACAACGATATCATCTTCACCGATATCCATGCCTCGCACGCCCATAGAGGATCTTCCGGTAGGTCGGACATCATCCTCATGGAATCTGATGCACATGCCCTTTTTGGATACCATGAAAATATCCTGGCTGCCGTCCGTGAACTTGACCTCGATCAGTTCATCTCCCTCGCGGAGGGTGATTGCGATAATTCCGGTCTTTCTTACATTTGCAAATGCAGAAAGCTCCGTCCTCTTAATCAACCCCTCCTTCGTAGCCATGACGAGATACATGTGCTCTTTGTGGAAGTCTCTGATCGGTATGACTGTAGTGACATACTCATCCGGCTGCAGCATAAGAAGATTGACAAGAGCTGTTCCTCTCGCTGTCCGGCTTGCTTCCGGAAGCTCGTAGGCTTTGAGTCTGTAAGCCCGTCCCTTATTGGTGAAGAAGAGGAGAGTATCGTGACTCATTGTCATCATGACATCAGCCACAGCATCATCCTCAATCGTCTGCATACCTTTGATGCCTCTGCCTCCGCGGTTCTGATTGCGGAAATTATCGACAGTCATGCGCTTTATATAGCCGAGCTGCGTGGCTGTGACGATAACCGGCTCATCCGGGATCATATCCTCGACTGAAATATCATGCTCATCGAATCCGAACTGAGTGCGGCGCTCATCACCGTACTTGGCAGAAACTTCCTCGAGCTCCTTCTTGATGACCGAAAGCAGTTTATTCTTGTCGGCAAGAATTTCTCTCAGATTGGCGATTCTCTCCATAAGTTCCTTATACTCGGCCTCGATCTTGCCTCTTTCCAGTCCTGTCAGAGCACGCAGACGCATATCAACGATTGCCTGAGCCTGAGCATCTGTCAAGCCGAACCTCTTGATGAGTTCTTCCTTGGCTTTCTGGACATTCTCAGAGGCGCGGATAATTCGGATGACCTCGTCAATATTGTCGAGGGCGATCAGCAGACCTTCCAGAATATGAGCGCGCTCCTCCGCCTTATTGAGGTCGTACTTTGTCCTTCTGGTAACCACATCTTCCTGGTGGATCAGATAATTGACCAGAATGTCCTTCAGAGTAAGGACCTTGGGCTCACCGTTCACCAGGGCGAGATTGATCACGCCGAACGTATCCTGGAGCTGGGTGTGCTTGTAGAGCTGGTTCAGGATTACATTGGCATTAGCGTCACGGCGGACTTCGATACAGATTTCCATACCTTCACGGCTGGAGTGATCGTTCAACGCAGTGATGCCGTCAATTTTCTTGTTCCTTACAAGATCGGCAATCGACTCGATGAGTCTTGCCTTATTGACAAGATAAGGAAGCTCTGACACAAGAATCTGCGTCTTGCCGTTCGGCAGGGTCTCAATTCTTGTGACAGCGCGGACGATGATCTTGCCGCGGCCGGTGCGGTACGCGTCTTCAATTCCTCTTCGACCGAGGATCATGGCTCCTGTCGGGAAGTCGGGACCCTTGACTATAGTCATAAGGTCATCGATTGTCGTCTCATTTCCCTCAATTTTGTCATCGATCATCCGGACACAGGCAGAAATGATCTCCCTCAGGTTGTGAGGAGGCATATTGGTAGCCATACCGACGGCGATACCGGTCGTTCCGTTGACAAGAAGGTTCGGAATTCTTGCCGGCAGTACTGTCGGCTCTTTTTCCGTCTCATCAAAGTTCGGAACAAAATCTACTGTGTTCTTGTTGATGTCAGCGAGCATTTCCATCGATATCTTTGAAAGTCTCGCTTCCGTATATCGCATAGCCGCAGGTGAGTCTCCGTCAACGGAACCGAAGTTTCCGTGGCCGTCGACCATCGGATATCTCATCGACCATTCCTGAGCCATGTTGACCAGAGAACCGTAGATTGAGGAATCTCCGTGCGGATGATATTTACCCATCGTATCACCGACGATACGGGCACATTTCCTGTGCGGTTTGTCCGGACCGTTATTCAGTTCGATCATTGACCAGAGTACACGCCTCTGTACCGGCTTTAAGCCGTCTCTCACGTCCGGAAGAGCTCTGGCCACAATGACTGACATCGCATAATCTATATATGATGTCTCCATTGTCTTTTTCAGGTCCACTTCGCGGATCTGGTCAAAAACTTTGTCGTCCATAGGGGCCCCCTTTTATTAGCTAATCACTCTATACCACGCAATGCCCATCTTCTTGATTTCTGCGAAATCAAGAAGCATCGCTTATCGCGATATACAGACATATGAATTCCGTCCTTTTCATACAAGCATGAAAGTCCGTCATTCATATGCCTGTGCATTGCTCATTATACGTCAAGGTTTTGCACATACTTAGCATTCTCTTCAATAAACTCGCGGCGCGGCTCCACCTTATCGCCCATCAGAGTAGTAAAGGTGAGATCTATCTCGGACGCGGCGTCCTCATCCATATTTACCCTCTTCAGGATACGCTTGGAAGGATCCATTGTCGTCTCCCAGAGCTGGTCGGCATCCATCTCACCGAGACCCTTGTAGCGCTGCACCTTATTGCTCGAATCACGCCCGATCTCACGCATGATCTTCTCAAGTTCCGCGTCGGAATACGCGTAATACACCTTGCGGTTCCTCTCGACCTTATAGAGAGGCGGCTGGGCAAGATACACATGTCCCTGCTTGATCAGTTCCGGCATGAATCTGTACAGGAATGTCAGCATGAGGGTGGCTATGTGAGCGCCGTCGACGTCGGCATCGGTCATGATAATGATCTTATCGTAGCGAAGCTTTGAAATATCGAAATCCTCATGAATACCCGTTCCAAATGCAGTGATCATAGCCTTGATCTCCGCATTTCCGTAAATTCTCTCAAGGCGGGCCTTTTCCACATTGAGGATCTTGCCTCTCAGAGGAAGAATAGCCTGCGTCGCCCTGGATCTCGCGGTCTTGGCGGAACCACCGGCGGAATCACCCTCAACTATGAAAATCTCACAATTCTTCGGATTCTTATCTGTGCAGTCTGCCAGCTTGCCCGGGAGGGACATTCCGTCCAGAGCGGATTTTCTTCTGGTCAGATCGCGGGCTTTTCTCGCCGCCTCGCGGGCTCTCTGGGCGAGAACAGATTTCTCTATCGTTGCCTTACCAACCTGAGGGTTCTGCTCAAGGAAAATCTTCAGCTGTTCGGATACGATCTGATTTACCGCCCCTCTTGCCTCTGAATTTCCGAGCTTCTGCTTTGTCTGACCCTCGAACTGGGGATCCTCGATCTTGACACTGATTATAGCTGTCATACCTTCCCGGATATCTTCGCCGGAAAGATTCGGCTCGCTGTCCTTGAGAAGTTTATTATTTCGCGCATAATCATTAAATGTCTTGGTGATCGCAGCCCTGAAACCCTCTACATGCATGCCGCCTTCAGGAGTAATGATGTTGTTGACGAATCCGTAGGTATTTTCCTTAAATCCGTCGTTGTGCTGCATGGCAACTTCAACGTATACGTTATTCCTGGTGCCCTCACAGTAAATGACCTTGTCATAGAGGGCTGAGGAGGACCTGTTCAGATACTGAACGAACTCGATAATTCCGCCCTCGTAGTGGAAAGACTTCTGTCTCTTTTCCTCTTCCCTGAAGTCCGTGAACGTAATTCTGAGTCCCTTGGTGAGGAATGCCATCTCGCGGAATCTGTTCTTCAGCGTATCAAAATCATAGTGGGTATCTTCAAATATCTCACTGTCCGCGAAGAAAGTGACGCGGGTTCCGTGTTTCTCCGGGTCACAGTCACCGACAACTTTCAGGTCGTACATAGTATTGCCGCGCTCATATCTCTGCTGATAGATTTTGCCTTCGCGGAATATCTGAACCTCCAGCCACTCTGAAAGAGCATTGACAACAGAAGCGCCTACGCCGTGCAGACCTCCGGATACCTTATAGCCTCCTCCGCCGAATTTTCCGCCGGCATGAAGGATCGTGAACACAACTTCAACAGCGGGGATCCCGGCTTCATGATTGATTCCTACAGGAATGCCTCGCCCGTTATCCTCCACTGTGACTGAATTATCCTTATTGATCGTAATTTCGATATGATCGCAGAAACCAGCCAGAGCTTCATCGACGGAATTATCTACGATTTCATAGACAAGGTGATGGAGTCCTCTGAGGGAAGTGGAGCCAATATACATTCCGGGTCTCTTACGAACAGCATCCAGACCTTTCAGAATCTGGATTTGATCGGCACCATACTCATTCATTTCCTCTGTACCCATATTTCTCCTTCTGTTTCTCTTAAATGCCAGTTTATCTGTTATGACTAGTGGTAAATGCGCAGATGCACTTGAATATGCTCTATACCACTCATTCAATACTGCCTTCTTTAACGTGGAACGTCCTGTCCGCTACAAAATTATTTTCCACGAACTCGTCAAGACCCGTGCAGGTGATGAGAGTCTGCGTCCCCTTTATGCTTTGCAGCAAATAATTCTGTCTGTCCCGGTCAAGCTCCGACAGCACATCATCAAGAAGAAGGACCGGATGATCATGTATTCTTTCTTCTATCAGCTTGATTTCCGACAGCTTCAGCGTCAGGGCAGCCGTCCTCTGCTGTCCCTGGGATCCATAAGTTCTGAGATCCATTGCATTTGCCTTAATACAGAAATCATCGCGGTGTGGACCGGACGTCGTCGTTTTCATTTTTTTATCTGTATCCCTGTACTTTATAATCTTCTCCAAAAACAGGTCGGACTCTGTATTCGGTTCATAGGAAAGAGAGAGTTTTTCTTTCCCTCCCGTCAATTTCAAATGTATCTCGGATGCAATCTCTGAAAGCGCGAGGATAAATTCGGCTCTCTTGTCGATAATTCTTCTTCCGATATTGGCCAGCTGCTCATCCCACACAGAAAGCTCACTCTCCAGATACGGCTGCAGATAAAGATCATGGAGAAGTTTATTTCTCTGTGACAGGCACTTTCCGTACTGGGCAAGATCGGACATATATATTTTATCAGTTTCGCACAGAATGAGATCAAGGAATCTCCTTCTCTCACCCGGACCGTTCTTTATGATATTCAGATCTTCAGGAGAAAAGAACACAATGTTGACTATGCCGAAGAGCTCACCGGCACGCCTTATGGGAATGCCTCCTATGGCTATCCCTTTTGACTTGTTCTTTTTGAGATGCATGTCGATTCTGTAATCATTCTGATTTTTATCCACATGCATGCGTATATGACTCTCTTCCCTGCCGACCTTGATCATATCCCGGTCCTTTGTCCCCTTGTGGGACTTGGATGTACCGCCAAGATAAATGGCCTCGAGTATGTTCGTCTTTCCCTGGGCATTATCCCCGTAAAAAATGTTGATACCAGGATCGAGCTGTATGGAAGCACTGTCATAATTCCTGAAATTCAGCAGGTCCAGCGATTTAACGTACAATTTTTATTTCATTCCCCTCGAACTCTACAACATCGCCCGGATACAATTTTTTTCCGCGGCGGGTATCAACTTCTCCGTTGACTTTGGCCAGGCCTTCTTTAATCACTTCTTTGGCCATAGCTCCGTCCTCTACCAGATTCTCCGCTTTGAGAAGCTGGCCGAGGGTGATGTAGTCGCCTCTTAATTTGAAATCAGTCATATGCAAATCCTCTCTGCCGCGCTTTGCGGACCAATCATCTCATTGGGAGTATTATAATTAACGTGTAAAGTTGACCGGAAGTATCAGGTAAGTATACGTGCTCTCATCGTCGCGGATAAAGCAGGGCGATTTAGCATTTGTAAGATACAGGGTCACAGTCTCGTCATCAATTGCCTTAAGGGCATCCAGAAGGAACCTCGGATTGAAGCCGATCATAATGTCCTTGCCGTCTTTTTCTATATCGAGGTCCTCGTTCATAGCGCCGAGCGGAGACTCAATACTCATATTCAGGTTGTTGCCGGCGAAATCCATAATGATGGGCTTCTTGTCATTTTCCTTTACGAACAGAGTTGCCCTGTCGATCATACTGCCGAGCATCTGTTTGTTAACTCTGACTCTCATCTCGTAGTCGGAAGAAATCATCTGGTCGACAGCAAAATATTCGCCTTCAATCAGGCGGGATACGATCGTGGTCCCCTCTATTTCAAATACGATATGGTTCTTAGTAATATAAATATTGACCATATCATCGATTTCACCGCTCATGATCTTACTGATTTCCGAGAGAGTCTTTCCGGGTACGATGACCTTGCTTCCTGAATAGGAATCCTTCAGCGGAACTCTGCGGATAGAAATACGATGTCCGTCCAGAGCGACGACACGGAGGATATCTCCCTTTATTTCAAAGAGCTCACCTGTCATCAGCTTGTTGTTCTCATTATTTGCAACAGAGAACAGAGTCTGATTAATGACCTGGCGGAGAGCGTACTGGGAAATCGTCACGCACTCATCGCGCTCGATGTTCGGAAGATAAGAGAAATCTTCGCCGGACTGGCCTCCGAGCGCAAATCTGGACTTAAGGCAGACAATAGAAACATTATAGTTGGCATCCGACTGAATGATAACGTCGCTGTCAGGAAGCTTTCTTATAATGTCAGAGAACATTTTAGCGTTGATGGCCACAATGCCAGTCTCCTCGACACGACCTTTCACGATTGTCTCAATGCCAAGCTCAGTGTCATTTGTAATAAAATGAATCTCCTGATCTCTCGCATCGATCAGAATGCATTCGAGAATAGGCATGGTAGTGCGTACCGGAATAGCTTTCAGGGAAATATTGACGCTTTTTGTGAGTTCAGACTTGCTGCAGATAATTTTCATTTAAACTCCTTCGATGCGAAAAACACCATATATAAAAAATAGAAATTAAGAGTCATAGCCTTAGAGGCTGTGAATTTGTGGAAAGAGGGAATTTTGCCCTTAAATCAGCCAAATTCGGACGTGCACAGACATGTTGGAACAGTGAAATATTTCTGTGGCAAATGTGTGCGTCAAAAGAAGACCACAACACTTCCACACACCGATGTGTGTGGATATGTCGAAAAAAGATTCTTCCTATATATTAAGTTCCCGGAGAAATCTTCTTTTTGATCGTATTTACGTTCTGTCTGGTCTCCTCAGAAGTATGCATCTCTTTCTGAATCTTCCGGTAAGCGCTGATGACAGTAGTGTGATCCTTTCTGTTAACGAGATTGGCAATCGTCAGCAGGGAATCATCTGTCATTTCTCTGCAGAGATACATTGCAATCTGACGCGGATACACATACCTGGTCTCTCTCTTCTGGCTGCGGATCTCCGATGGTGTCAGATGAAAATGTTCCGCCACGGCATCGATAATCATCTCGGAGTTAAGACTGCGGCTCTCCTCCGGAGAAATAAGATCTTTAAGAATCTCTTCCGCCAGTTCAAGAGTGATCGTGCGCTTTTCGAGTATGCTCTTTGCCCGGATGCGGTTGAGGCAGCCCTCAAGTTCACGGATGTTGGATTTGATATTTTTGGCAATATAATCGAGGATATCATCACCGATGTGATATCCGTCGAGGTCTTCTTTTTTGCGGAGAATAGCCATTCGTGTCTCGTAATCCGGTGAGGAAATGTCCGCAATGAGACCCATCTCCAGGCGGGAGCGAATGCGCTCCTCCAGAATATCCAGATCCTTAGGAGGCTTGTCAGACGAAATAATGATCTGCTTTTTAGCCTGATAAAGAGCTTCAAATGTATGGAAGAACTCTTCCTGTGTACTCTCTTTTCCTATAATAAACTGAATATCGTCAATAAGAAGTACATCAATATTTCTGTACTTCTCGCGGAACTTGGACATAGCCGAATTGTTGCCGTTACGGATGGAGTCAATCAGCTCATTTGTAAAGTCTTCACTAGTGACATAGAGGACCTTGGCTTCCGGGTCATTCTGAAGAATAAAATGAGCAATCGAGTGCATAAGGTGAGTCTTGCCGAGACCGACACCTGCATAGAGATACAGCGGGTTATAGATCTCGCCCGGAGATTCCGCTACAGCCAGAGAAGCGGCGTGGGCAAATTTATTATTTCCGCCCACGACAAAAGAATCGAAGGTGTACTTCGGATTCAAATGCGCTTTTTCCATTGCCTGTGTAAAAGAAGTATCCTTATTATCAATGACAGGATCATTCTGTTCAGGTGTAATGTAGTGGATATTCAGCGAGAGACCTGTGATCTCGGCTATGGCTACCTTGATGGCCAGGGTGTATTTTTTATTAAGTATATTAATTCCCATGGTTCCGGAGGGAACGATGAAAGTAATGCTCTGATTATCTACGCTCTTTATCTCGAGCGGTTCAAGCCACGAACTGAAGGAGACATTGGTGAGCCCGTGATCGTTCTTGATCTTATTAAGGATTTCAGGCCAATTTTCCTTTACAAGTGTATAATTATCCATATGATAGTTGACTCCGTCCTTAGCAACTGATAGTTACCCTATTCTAAATACATTCATTACTATGATACTAAAAAAAGGGGCAATTTACAACCTGAAATAACGCTTGAGATTTCCACAATACACACAAAATGGTGTGTGGAAAAGTGGATACGGCAGTTACCATAAAACAGGAATTATTATCAATGTGAAGCAGGGGAAAAAACATAACCACATCCGGAGAATGGCTTAAAATAAAGCTTTTTCTATATTTGCAGAGAAATTAATCACATGACATATAACACATTTATCCACAGGTTTTCCACAAAATGTGGAAAACATTATGGTAACTATCGATTTTTAAAAGATGCTTGACAGGCAAATGTGACCCTTATATAATGATAGGGCACATTTGAAAAATTGTCCGTTATTGGCAGAAAGGAACGAGAATAAGATGAGCAAAATGACATTTCAGCCCAAGAAGATCTCTCACGCGAGAGTTCATGGTTTCAGGGCGAGAATGAGCACTAAAGGTGGAAGAAAAGTATTGTCTGCCAGAAGACGTAAAGGCAGAAAGGTACTCTCAGCCTGATCAGGAAGCGCAGGGGACTGTCACAGATTGATGCGGCAGCCCCTTTTTCTTCTTTAAAGATTAGTTAATGAGCAGAGGGATACTCTCTGCGGTTTGTCATGTCCCGGAAAGGAAACGCATGGAATTTACCGAAGGCCTTAAAAAGAACATTGATTTTGGTAAAGTATACAGAAAAGGAAAATCCAGAGCGAATCGCCAGCTGGTCCTTTATATTCTAAGTAACGGGACAGATAAAAACAGACTCGGAATATCAGTAAGCAAGAAAGTGGGAAACAGCGTCGTAAGGCACAGAATTAAACGGCTTATAAAAGAAGCATATCGTCTGAACGAGCCTGCATTTGCCCGGGGATATGATCTGGTATTTATTGCCAGGACTGACGCCGCGGGAAAAACATATGAAGAAATAGAAAAATCTGTCCTTCACATTTCTGATTTAATGGGAATCTCAATATGAGAGAAAAAGCAATCGCGTTAATTCGCTTTTATCAGAAACATATTTCACCTTACAAGGGAACCAAATGTCCATATAATCCCACGTGTTCCAACTATGCTCTGCAGGCTGTCGAGAAATACGGAGTCGTGCAGGGTGGATTTCTTGCGCTCTGGAGAATTATAAGGTGCAATCCTTTTTCTCACGGCGGGTATGATCCGGTCCCTTAAGAACGCGCAGAGATTAGGTTTGGTATTATGTCAGCTTACGCTGACACGAATCCCGCGCTTTCGTCTCGCTAGCGAGACTTGAAAATTCGTCATAGTTGCAGGTAGTCCTGCATAAATTTTATATTTCTAAAAGGAGGAAATATCGTGGCAATCGCATTGACCAAAAGTACATGGTTCATTGTTGGATGGGTGGCTCAGATCCTCGGTATTCTGATGAATGGCATTTACCTTGTCATCAGCAAAATCGGTATACCGAACGTAGGTCTGGCGATCATTCTGTTCACAATCATTATGTACGCCCTCATGACACCGCTGCAGATCCAGCAGCAGAGATTCACAAAACTGAATGCTATGATGCAGCCGGAGCTGCAGAAGATTCAGAACAAGTACAAGGGAAAGACAGACCAGATTTCCCAGCAGAAGCAGATGGATGAGACCAATGCCGTCTATGAAAAGTACGGTACATCCCCGACAGGTTCCTGTCTGCAGCTTCTTATTCAGATGCCGATCCTCTTCGCTCTGTACCAGGTCATCTACCACATTCCGGGTTACATCACAGAAATCGGCAATCAGCTCCGCGTTGTCGCTGAGGACAGCAATTTTGTATCTTTCTTTACAAAATTCGTAGAGGGTCTCGACAGCAATACTCTTAATGCTTCCATGGGTTCCGGCGAAGTCGAGAGAGTAATGGACACAGTCTACAAGCTAAATACTTCTCAGTGGGCTTCCATTCTCGAATCCGCGAAGGGACAGAGCTTTGAGGCAAATCTTCAGAGCGTACATACCTACATCGACCGCGCTACCAATTTTGCCGGACTTAATATCTCCGACTCCCCGATGAATATTCTTCAGCCGGCATGGGCTGCGAAGAATTGGGCTCTGATCGTTGTCGCTGTTTTGATTCCGGTCCTTGCGTGGGCAACACAGATGTGGAATCTCAAGGTAGCCCAGGCCGGTCAGAGAGGTAATAAAGATAAGAAAGATGATGATAACGCAATGGCTCAGACAATGAACTCCATGAATACATTCATGCCGCTCATGTCCGCGTTCTTCTGTCTCACTCTCCCCGTCGGTATCGGTATCTACTGGATCATCGGTGCTGTCGTTCGTGTTGTACAGATGCTGATCATCAATAAGAGCCTTGACTCTGAGACAGAGGAAGAAATCATTAAGAAAGCCCTTGAGAAGAGCAATAAGAAGCGCGCTAAGAAGGGTCTTCCGCCTCAGAAGATTACAAATGCAGCTCACCTTTCCACAAAGACTCTCGCCGCCGAAGAGCAGGAAGCAAAGGCCCGTGCTGAGGAAGCCAAGAGAAAACAGGCTGAGCGAAATAAGGAAACTCAAGAAAAAATCAAAAACTCTACAGCTTACTACAATGAAAACGCGAAGCCGGGCAGCATTGCATCCAAAGCCAATATGGTGCGTCAGTACGAAGAGCGCCAGTTAAACAAAAAGAAAAAATAAAGAAGGGAGAGTTTTATGAGCTATAAAGAGTTTAAAGCCAAAACAGTAGATGATGCCATTACGCAGGCATGTATGGAATACAGTGTCACGTCTGATAAACTGGATTATGAAGTAGTTCAGGAAGCTTCTTCCGGATTCTTTGGATTTTTCGGCGGCAAGGAAGCAATCATCAAGGCACGCGTAAGGACCGAGCAGGAATTCGCTGCTGAAGCTGCTGCTATTGAAAAAGCTGAGATGAAGGATGCTCTTCTCACACAGGCACCGGGAACTCTTCCGAAAGAAAAAAAGGTCGAGAAAAAAGAGAACAGAAAACCTGAAAAGAAAGCGGAAAAGAAACCCGAAAAGAAGCCTGAAAAGAAGTTTGATAAAAAGCCGGAGAAGAAGGCTGAAAAGAAAGCGGAAGTAAAAGCTGAGGTAAAAGCCGAAGCTAAGCCTGAAGCTAAGATTGAAGTTAAATCTGCTCCGAAGCAGGAAGAGGCACCTGCAGCGGAAGAAAAGAATTCTGCAGGAAGATTTGTCTCCGCTGATGAGATTGAAAAGAGAGCAGCTGCTGCGGCAGCCAAAGCTGAAGCAGAAGGATTCACAGGCCAGGAAGAGCGCACTGAGAAAAAGAAAAACTCGAAACGCGATTCAAAACGCGACGGAAGAAATAACCGTCGTGACCGCGGCAGAAAGAATGACAAGAGGGATGACCGTCGCAAGAAATCCGCTCAGACATTTGTAACTGTCGAGGAAAAGCCGCATAAGCCGTCCCAGCCGAAACCGGAAAGAGAAGTTCTTCCGAAGTCTGAGGAGGAAGTGGCTGAAATCATGAATCTGGCAAGAACATTCCTTGAAGATGTTTTCCGCTGCATGGATACAAAAGTGGAAATCACAATGGAATATAATCAGAAGGAAGGCTGCCTCGGCTGCACATTTGCAGGTGAAGAAATGGGCATCCTGATCGGAAAGCGCGGACAGACACTGGATTCTCTGCAGTATCTGACAAGCCTTGTCATCAACAAGAATAAATCTGATTATACGAGAGTTAAACTCGACACAGAAGACTACAGAGCGCGCCGGGCCGACACGCTGGAGAACCTCTCCAGAAATATTGCTTACAAGGTAAAGCGTTCCAGAAAAGCAGTCGCACTCGAGCCGATGAATCCGTATGAGAGAAGAATTATTCACTCTGCGCTTCAGAACAATAAATTCGTTGAGACATATTCAGAAGGCGAAGAGCCATATCGTCACGTAGTAGTGGCGCCGAAGAGATCGTGAGAGATACAATAGCGGCAATTGCAAGCGGAATAACGGCTTCAGGCATCGGAATCGTAAGGATTTCGGGGCCTGGAGCCTTTCGCGTGCTTGAGAAGATTTTCCGCTTTGCCAATCCGAATAAAAAAGTAAGCACGCAGAAGGCCAACACAATACATTACGGGTTTATTTATGACGGGTATGAGAAAATCGATGAGGTCCTTGTGATGCTCATGAAGGCTCCCCACACATATACAGCTGAGGATACCGTGGAGATCGATTGCCACGGAGGTCCGTATGTCATGCAGCAGATATTATCGGTCGTGCTCCGCTCCGGAGCAAGAATGGCAGAACCCGGAGAATTCACAAAGCGCGCTTTCCTTAACGGAAGGATTGATCTTTCCGAGGCCGAAGCTGTCATGGATGTGATCGGAGCCGGATCCGAGGACGCTCTGAAATCATCCCTGATGCAGCTCGGCGGATCTCTGAAAAGAGAGATTACAGCCCTGCGCGAGGAAATCATCACCGAGGTGGCTTTTATAGAATCCGCTCTTGATGACCCGGAGCACTATGATCTGACCGGACATACAGAGGAAATGACTTGCCATATAAAGGATATTCTGGGAAGACTTGACAGACTGGCCGCTTCCTTCAACGAGGGCAGGCTTGTCCGGGAGGGTATTTACACTGTAATTCTCGGGAAACCGAATGCAGGAAAGTCTTCTCTCCTTAACTACGTTTCCGGCATGGAGAGAGCAATCGTCACGGACATTGCCGGAACGACCAGAGATACGCTTGAGGAGACGGTTCGGATCGGTGGCATCGTGCTTCGCATAGCTGACACGGCCGGCATCCGAAACACGGGAGACGTGATAGAAAAAATAGGTGTTGAGAGAGCTCTTTTGTCAGCTGAGAGGGCGGATCTTATCCTTGCTGTGTTTGACACATCCGTTCCCCTCTCGGAGGAAGATGAAAAGATATTCGAGAAAATAAAGGGAAGACGCGCTATAGTTCTTCTAAACAAATCAGATCTTGTTCCGGCTTTCAGCGCGGAAGATATAAAAAGCAGGTGCACTTCTCCCGTCATCGCAATCTCTGCCAAAGAAGAGACAGGAATGGATGAGCTTGCCCGCGTGATCCGGGATATGTTTTTCGGGGGCCAGCTTCACATCAACGAGCAGACTATGATTACCAATGTGCGCCACAAGGAGTGTGTGGAGGACGCGGTATCAAGCCTTAAGCTTGTCCTTAATGCCGTGTATGACGGTATGCCTGAAGACTTCTTTACCGTTGACCTCATGGATGCCTACGCGGCCCTCGGAAGAATACTCGGGGAGCAGGTGGAGGATGATCTGGTGGAGACAATATTTGCAAAGTTCTGTATGGGGAAATAGGAATACTCAGATGGGCTGCTCTTGCTGTAGATTTACGGAGCAAGACATCCATCTTCGTGAGAAAAACATTGCTTGTCCGACCGAGAGATCGAAAAATGCAATGCATTTTTCAAGCTCGCAGGGAAGGACTTGCGTTTTTCGATGAAGATGATGCTTGATCCGTATTATTGATCCAGGCTGCAGCCGCCTCATACTGTTACGAAGAATAGGAATTGGAGAACATAATGTCATTTTCAGCTATTGAAGAATACTGCGACGTGGTTGTTGTCGGCGCAGGACACGCCGGCTGTGAAGCGGCACTTGCCTGCGCCAGACTCGGATTCGAGACGGTCATTTTTACAGTCAGTGTCGAGTCGATTGCACTTATGCCCTGCAATCCCAATATTGGCGGAAGCTCCAAAGGCCACCTGGTCAGGGAAGTTGATGCCCTCGGCGGTGAGATGGGTAAAAATATCGATAAGACATTTATCCAGTCAAAAATGCTGAATAAATCCAAGGGACCGGCAGTCCATTCACTCCGCGCGCAGGCTGATAAGAGCGATTATTCGCTCAGTATGCGCCGTGTGCTCGAAAATCAGGATCATCTTACAATCAGGCAGCAGGAAGTTGCCGGAATCCTGACGGATAAGGAGGAGGCTGACCGCGAGGGCAGAAAGCCGAAAATCACCGGTGTCACGACTGTATCCGGTGCAATATATCATGCGCGGGCTGTCATTCTCTGTACAGGAGTTTATCTTGCTGCCAGATGCATCTTCGGTGATGTGAGCCAGTATACTGGTCCGAACGGTCTAATGGCTGCCAATAATCTGTCGGATTCACTTCGTGCAAATGGTATCGAATTACGAAAATTCAAAACTGGTACGCCTGCTCGAATTGATAAGAGAAGCATCGATTTCTCTAAGATGGAGGAGCAGAAAGGTGATGACCATGTGGTCCCGTTCTCATTTTCCACAGATCCGGAGAGCGTTCAGATAGAGCAGGTCTCCTGCTGGCTGACTTATACAAATGAAAAAACACACAAAGTCATCCGCGATAACATCGACCGTTCCCCTCTCTACGGCGGTGTCATTAAATCAACAGGTCCCCGTTACTGTCCTTCCATAGAGGATAAGGTGATGAAATTTGCCGAAAAAGACAGACACCAGGTCTTCATTGAGCCGGAGGGAAAATATACAAATGAGATGTATATTGACGGAATGTCCAGCTCGATGCCGGAGGATGTTCAGTTTGCGATGTACCGGTCAGTGCCTGGCCTCGAGAACGCAAAAATTGTGCGCAATGCCTATGCAATCGAGTATGACTGCCTGGCTCCGAAGCAGCTTAAGAGTTCTCTTGAATTTAAGGCTATTGACGGACTGTTTTCCGGCGGTCAGTTCAACGGAAGTTCGGGATACGAGGAGGCAGCGGCTCAGGGACTTCTGGCCGGAATAAATGCCGCGCAATATTTGAGAGAGGCTGAGCCCATCGTACTTCTTCGATCGGAGAGTTATATAGGCGTGTTGATTGATGATCTCGTGACAAAGGAGAACTTTGAGCCGTACAGAATGATGACATCCAGAGCGGAATACCGTCTGCTTCTCAGACAGGACAATGCGGATATACGACTCAGAAAATACGGTCATGACGTTGGACTTATATCGGATGAGCAGATGCAGGAACTCCGTGATATGGAGAAGGCAATTGAAAATGAAATTGCCCGGGTAAAGAAAACCTCACTGCCTCCTAGTGAGGAAGTAAATTCATTCCTAGCTTCAAAGAACAGCACTCAGATTTCTACTGGAATCAACCTCGCTGAGCTCGTAAGGCGCCCTGAACTTTCCTACCAGGAACTGGCGATCCTAGACAAAGAAAGAGAACCTCTGTCGGAACGAATTGCCGAGCAGGTGAATATCGAGATAAAATATGAAGGCTATATATCAAGACAGATGCGTCAGGTAGAGCAATTCAAGAAGACGGAAGAAAAGAAGATACCGGCAGATATCGATTATGATGATGTCAAGAGCCTCAGACTTGAGGCACGGCAGAAGCTTAAAGAGTTCCGCCCAGAGAGTATCGGGCAGGCCTCACGTATAGCGGGTGTTACACCGGCGGATGCAAATGTGCTTTTGGTATATCTGAAGCAGAATCATATGTAGATTTAGCGGCTCATGCTTTCTGCGCACGTCTTCGATCCGCCGTGCCTAAGCATGCGTAACAATGCTCCGGTGGAGCATTGTGTAGCTGAGGCGTTTATTCTTTTTATCTCAGTGGGGGAAGACCCTCGCTTCTTTAAGCGGTGGGTAAATCAATATCCTGCTCGCCTCAGTGGCGGGTTACAATCCCCCACTAAGATAAACGCTCCGCGAGGATGCGCAGGGATTCGGTTTGGAATTATGTCAGCTAGCGCTGACCCGAATCCAGCGCCAAGTCTCGCGAGCGAGACTTGAATTGAAAGATTGAATTAGACAGGAGTAAAACTAAGCAGTCATACATGAGTTGAGTGGGGAATAATATTATGTTAACTGAACAAGCGGCGCATGTAAAAGAAGAAATATTGAAATTAGGTCTTGAAATCACCGATGCGCAGGCTGAACAATTTGTCACATACTATGAGATGCTTGTCGAGACAAATAAAGTGATGAATCTGACTGCAATCACCGAATTTGAGGACGTACTCTGCAAACACTTTGTGGATAGTTTATCCATTGTGAGAAAGATGAACCTCAAAAATATCCACAATATGGTGGATATCGGCACCGGTGCAGGCTTTCCGGGACTTCCAATCAAGATAGTTTATCCACATATTCACCTTGCACTTGTGGATTCGCTGGGTAAAAGGGTGAAATTCCTGAACAGCGTTGTGGATAAATTGAAGTTGTCTGATGTCGAATGCGTTCATTCAAGAACCGAAGATCTCGCAAGAAATAAGGCCTACAGAGAAAAATTTGACTTATGCACAGCGAGAGCTGTCGCCTCCCTGAATGTCCTGTCAGAGTATTGTCTTCCTTATGTTAGAGTCGGAGGAACTTTTGCAGCATTCAAATCGGGAAATGTTGAGGAAGAAATCGTGGGGTCTGAAAACGCGATTAAAATTCTCGGTGGTAAGATAGAGAATACAGATGTGTTCGAACTGTATGACTTCAAGAGAAGTATCGTTCAAATCAAAAAGATGAAGAAGACTCCGATGCAGTATCCGAGAAAAGCGGGTACACCGTCGAAGAATCCGCTTTAATGTCTGAAGCATAATTTTCTTGATTTCAGTCGAGACCGTAGCGAAGCGGAGAACGCATGGATTCGGTTTGGAAAAAGTCAGCTGACGCTGACCCGAATCCCGCGCCAAGTCTCGCGAGCGAGAATTGAATAGAATAATGAGAACAAATAAAGGACTAACGCATTTTGATGCGTCAGTCCTTTTTTACTGCACAAACCCGGCAGAGCGAGACCTGAATCAGTATCACTTATCTTCTGCTTTTTGCAGTCTCTATCATCTTCTCGATTTTTGCTGCAGTTTTATCGGGCTTCTCAATATGCGGATATTTATTTGCCCTTTCAATGCTGCTGATCGTAAGTGAGTTATTTCTCGTTTTCCAGCTCTTTGAAATGAAAATCTCATCCTTCATTGCGGATCCAATAATGATATTGGCAGGAACTTTGAAATTCTTGAGAGCGTGGTTGATATTCAAATTGACGTAATTTCCTGCAAGTGAGGCTTCAAGGAAACGGCCGCTTCCGGAACCGAGATGCGCTGACTCATAGTAGGTATCAACCATATCACTGTTCACCAGGAACGGATTATATAGATAGTCCTCTGTGAACCTGTCATCAATGTTTTCTCTTGCATATACGATGTTATAAACAAGCTCGCCGATGAGAGGTGTCTCGATGAGCTTCTTGACAATCTTGGACTTTCTGTCAGGAACCTGGGACAGAACACCGAGAGAAGGCGGATTGATAAAAGTCATCCCTGAAAACTTTGATGCGTCATAAACTCCGGCAAGCATGGCTATGGAACAGGTGTATCCGGAAGCTACGACAAAGGTCTTCTCGCAGATCATACTCTTGATGAAGTCAATGAGAAGCTGAATATAATAGAAATTAGTGTATGTGAGATCCGGTTTATCAGATCTGCCGCAGCCGAGCAAATCAAGAACATAGACTCTGTGATTTTGAGCAAGAATGTCTACTATATTGTTCCACTCATAGCCGGAAGCATCGGGCTTCAGATCATGAAGAAGAATGATTGGGGAACCAATTGTGCCTGTCTTTGTGTAATAAATGTTGAGATTCTTCCATTTATAATAGCTTTCGCTGTCTAAAGGGAGTTTTTTCCTGGAAACAGCATAGTTATTGAAAAAAGCATTTGTTCCATAAATTGAGGCTGAACTGAAACCTAAAAATAATAATGTCTTAAGAGCTTTTTTAATGTTCAAAATAAATACCTCCTGGGTATGATGAACGTTAGTTATTTGTATCACGTATTATACTCTATAATATCGTGGGCTTCAAGAGAACATTGAATTGCATATAGGAATGGGTATTTGGAGATGTTTCACGTGAAACATGCGTGTTTTTGAACTTTTGGAGATAAATAGTGGTCTTAGTAGAATAATGAATGTTTTATTAGAATGAATTGGGTAATGTTTCACGTGAAACATGCGTGTTTCTTAGATTTAGAAGATAAATAGAGGTCTTATTAGAACAATGAATGTTTTATGAGAATGAATTGGATAATGTTTCACGTGAAACATACATATTTATCAGGACTACATTATGAAATAGAATATTCTTTGGAAATTCAGGTTTCGCTCACGAGACCTGGCATGGGGTTAATGTCAGCATTAGCTGACATAATTCCAAATCGAATCCGTGGAGTATCCTCTTGACTACGGTCGGTGCAAAGTGAACGTTCAATCTTCAACACAGGATTCTCGTGACTTCAGTCGTGAGAGGAATGTGCAAAACAAACTCGTCTTCAACATAGGTTTAAAGCCCTGAGTTGAAGATTGAGCCTCCGGCGGATCGCAGAGCTGCGCGAAGGAAGACGCACAGAGTGCGTCGCACAGCTCGCGCGCGATCAGAGATCGCGATTTACTGGGTGTTCTGCGCCGCCGAACACGTCGCGGCAAGAACGCCAAGACGTTCTTAAACTCAGTGGGGATTGTAACGCGTCACTGAGACGAGCAGGATATTGATTTATCCATCGTTTATAGAGTCGATGATCTTCTTCTACTGAGATAAAAAATTGAACGAAAAATATTGGACAATGTTTCACGTGAAACATTCACGTTAAGTATTGTATGTGATGAAGATGAATGGTATTTGGCGTATTAACAAAAATATCGAGTTGCGTATTGAATAATGTTTCACATGATACATCCATATTTATGATTAGGCTGTGAAATTGGGTGCTCTTAAAAGAATAGTAAATCTTGATCTCTGATCATACGTGAGCAGCGCGACGCATTCTGAGTGTCTTCTTTCGCGAAGCTCTGTGACCTATCGTGAATAAGCATGCGTAACAATGCTCCGGTGGAGCATTGTGCAGTTGAGGCTTAATCCTGAGCAAAGTGCTTTAAACTCATGTTGAAGACGAGTTTGTTCTGCACAATCCTCATAGACTTACGTCAAGAGAATCCTGTGTTAAAGATAGAATCTACTTATATGAATATAGAAGGAAAACGGGGAAAGTAACAAATATTGTTTCACGTGAAACATAAATGCTTAGGGCATCGTTGCTAAATAGAACGCTTTATAAAAAGGAAGAATAACATGAAAAGTCACGGGTAATGTTTCACGTGAAACAATCATGTTTTGCCATGAGACGATAAATTGAAACTCTTAGAAAAATAATGAAAACATCACGGAATGTATGAAATAATGTTTCACGTGAAACATTCGTCTTTAGAAGGATTGGGTAAGATACTTAATGTTCTTTGGAAAATATAGAAAATACTCCTAAAAGTATAGGATCATGTTTCACGTGAAACATTTATAGTAATGATAGTACAAAGGATGATTCTTATTTCAGTACGCTGCGGATGTGTAATGGAAATTGTTCGTCTTAGTATTTATGACAAGCTTAATCTGGCGATTTAATAGATATGCATTTTAATATCAGTGAGTTCAAGTCTCGCAACCGAGACTTGATTTTTTAGTCCGGGCAGAATCAGACACATATGAAGCGGCCAACATGTAATGAATTATACGTATTCATTATATGAATCGAAATTAGATAATTCTTCATAATACATAATGATGTTTCACGTGAAACATTGTATGGTATTGGTCAACCTAAGGTGCTATAATTAAAACCTACATTATTATGAGTTTACTATATAAGGGGTTTGATAATGGGAAAAATTTTTGCCGTTTCAAATCAGAAAGGCGGCGTGGGCAAGTCAACTACAGCAATCAACCTGTCCGCATGCCTTGCTGAATTGAAGAAAAAAGTACTTGTAATTGATATGGACCCGCAGGGAAACACCACCAGCGGTCTTGGAATCAATAAGAATGAGGATATCTATACAATATATGATCTCCTGATTGATGAAGGTACGATTGAGGATTGTGTCTCAGACACTCAGTATGAGAATTTATGGATACTTCCGTCAAATTCTGATCTGGCTGCCGCAGAGATAGATCTGATGAATGTCGAGAATAAGGAATATCTTCTCAGAGACCATATCCAGGGACTGAAAGACGATTATGATTATATTATCATCGACTGTCCGCCGTCTCTTTCTCTTCTGACACTCAATGCTCTGTGCGCTGCATCATCAGTCATCATTCCTATTCAGTGTGAATATTATGCTCTGGAAGGACTCTCTCAGATTTTAAAGACAGTTGAGCTTATACATGAGCGGCTGAATGCTGATCTCAAGGTGGAAGGCATTGTATTTACAATGTTTGACAGCAGAAATAATCTTTCTGCAGATGTGGTTGCAAATGTCAAAGAGAATCTTGATATTCCTCTCTTTGATACCATCATACCGAGAAATGTAAGACTGGCTGAGGCACCGAGCTACGGAATTCCGATTATTGACTATGATAATCGTTCTACAGGCGCTGCAAGCTATCGATATCTCGCAAAAGAATTAATAAAAAGAGATCAGAACTAAGTGATCCGTCAGCTTTAATAGGAGATAAAGCACATGGCACCAAAGAGAAAAGGCCTTGGAAGGGGACTGGATGCCCTGATCCCCAATAAAATAAACAATACATCTGCCGGCATCGATGAAAAGTCATTGAAAAAGCCGCAAATGAAAAAAACAGTCGATGTTTCAGCAGATATTGTAACTGAAAAGACTGAGGAAGTACAGATTCCGGAACAGAGTGCCGAAGTGGCAATATCTGAGCCGGATCAGGCTGAAACTGTGCAAATTGATAATAAAACAGAGGTAAAAACAGAGAAAAATACTGACAATGAGTCGGAAAAGGTGCTCTCAGTTAGAATATCTCTGGTCGAACCGAATAGAGATCAGCCCAGAAAGAAATTTAATGAAGAGGGAATAGATGAACTTGCAGCCTCCATATCACAGTATGGAGTGATTCAACCGCTTCTGGTCCAGTGGAAGGATAACTATTATGAGATTATAGCCGGCGAGCGCAGATGGCGAGCGGCAATGAAGGCAGGATTGAAAGAAATTCCTGTTATAGTTAAAGAGTATTCTAATAAGGAAGCAGTTGAAATATCTTTGATCGAGAATATTCAGAGAGAAGACCTGAATCCGATAGAGGAAGCTTTGGCTTATGAGCGGCTTGTAGAGGAATTCGAGATGACTCAGGAACAGGTCGCCGAGCGCGTATCTAAGAGCCGTTCTGCAGTAACGAACTCAATGCGTCTTCTTAAGCTTGAAGGCGAAGTCAGAGAGATGGTCGTTTCTGGGGATATTTCAGAAGGTCATGCAAGAACACTTCTCTCTCTCCCGACCGCGGAAGCACAGAAACTGATTGCGGACAGGATCGTTAAAGAGAAACTTTCTGTCAGAGATACAGAAAGACTGGTCAAGAAATTAGTTTCGGATGTTAAGAGGCCTGCTAAAAAGAGGGATTACGAGAAGGAGGCTATTCTCGGAAATCTTTCAGAGCAGTTGAAAGATATCTTCGGAACAAAGGTATCGATCAGCGAGAATTCGAGGCACAGAGGGAAAATAGAGATCGAGTATTATTCGGACGATGAACTGAATCGGATATTTGAACTTCTGCAGTCGGTGAAGTGAACATTTGCAGGAAAAATTTTGCCTGTAATAAGAAAAAAGTTGAGATTTATTACAGGAAAGATGATAGAATGTTGTGACACGATTCATTAACGGTATTTAGGAGAGGATAAATAATACGTATGAGCAATATATTTGCATCAATTGGGATCGACCCCGGTATTATCATTATTCTCCTGATGATCATAACGATTGTACTGATCGGTATGGTGGTCTACCTGTATAAGGTCATAAAAAGGCTGGAAGCGAAATATCACCTTTTTATGAAGGGAGAAGACGGACGGTCCCTTGAAAAGGGATTCATGAGAAAGTTCAATCAGATCGAAAAGATGAGCGATATTCAGGACAGCCAGGCAGACGAGATGAAGATGATCGAGGCAGTCCAGAACAGAAGTCTTATCAAGTACGGTATCGTGAAGTATGACGCGTTCGAAGATGTCGGAGGAAAGCTCAGCTTTGCGCTTGCCCTTCTTGACAACACCGACACAGGATTCGTACTGAATGCGATCCACAGCAAGGAGAACTGTTTCCTATATATTAAGGAAGTAATGAACGGCGAATCCTATATAATACTCAGCGATGAGGAAATACACGCGCTCAGACAGGCGAGAAAATATGGTGATGAAAAAGCAGTCGACTAAATAAGCGGCTGAAAATCTATAGAGAAAATTTCTAAGGAGTAATTGAAAATGCTTGATATTAAATTTGTCAGAGAGAATCCGGAAATTGTAAAACAGAACATCAGAAATAAGTTCCAGGATAAGAAGCTGGTCCTCGTTGATGAGGTTCTTGAACTTGACAAGAGAAATCGCGAGATCAAGGCTGAAGTTGAGGCACTTCGTGCAAATAGAAACAAAGTCTCCAAAGAAATCGGCAAACTCATGGGCCAGGGCAAGCGTGAGGAAGCAATGGCAATCAAGGAAGAGATCGCTAAGCAGGGTGCGCGCGTCGATGAGCTGACAGAGGAAGAGAAAAAAGTTGAGGAAGAGCTCAAGAAGAAAATGATGGTCATCCCGAACATCATTGATCCGTCTGTTCCAATTGGCAAAGATGATTCCGAGAATGTTGAAGTTCAGAAGTATGGCGAGCCGCTGGTCCCGGATTTTGATATCCCGTATCACACAGATATCATGGAGAGATTCAACGGAATCGATATGGAAGCTGCCGGCCGCGTTGCAGGTAACGGCTTCTACTATCTGATGGGTGACATTGCTCGTCTCCACTCCGCAGTTATCTCCTATGCGAGAGATTTCATGATCGACCGCGGATTCACATACTGTGTACCGCCTTTCATGATCCGCAGCAATGTTGTCACGGGCGTTATGTCCTTCGAAGAGATGGACGCCATGATGTACAAGATCGAGGGCGAGGATCTCTACCTTATCGGAACATCTGAGCACAGCATGATCGGCAAGTTCATTGACCAGATTATCCCGGAGAATACTCTTCCGCTTACACTGACATCTTACTCTCCGTGCTTCCGCAAGGAAAAAGGTGCTCACGGTATCGAAGAGCGCGGTGTCTACAGAATTCACCAGTTCGAGAAGCAGGAAATGATCGTTGTCTGCAAGCCGGAAGACAGCCCGATGTGGTTCGATAAACTCTGGCAGAACACAGTCGACCTGTTCCGCACTCTGGACATTCCGGTCCGCACACTTGAGTGCTGCTCCGGTGACCTTGCAGATCTGAAGGTCAAATCCGTAGACGTAGAGGCATGGTCTCCGCGTCAGAAGAAGTACTTCGAAGTCGGTTCCTGCTCCAACCTCGGCGACGCGCAGGCAAGACGCCTTAAGATCCGTGTGAACGGCGAGAACGGCAAAAAGTATCTTGCCCATACTCTCAACAATACAGTCGTTGCTCCGCCGCGTATGCTGATCGCTTTCCTTGAGAATAATCTCCAGGCAGACGGAAGCGTACGTATTCCGGAGAAGCTTCGTCCGTACATGGGCGGCAAGGAAGTTCTTATACCTGTGAAATAAGGGGTAATATTTCATTAGGTTTACATAACATTTGCATTATACTGAGATCAGCTGAATTGAATGATGGCTGCAGTCAGGCCTTAAAGAGACCTGACTGCAGTAACAATAGCTTTAAGTGACATCTCAAAAATAAGGGGTAACATGCATACATACTTAGAATCAGTCGGATTTAAGAATATCAGGAGCCGCCGGGAAATGGATAAGCTCGTGAGCAACACGGTCCTCCACTTCGATGAGAAGTATCTTTTCGAAGATGAGGATGGTCGTCTCATGGGCGAATTTTCACGTGAATACGCGCCGGACATGGGAGTGACGGTGTGCGGTGAATTTGATGAACGAGGGGATTTTCATCCGGACTACTACATTCCGTATTTGCATGCAAATAACATCAGTTCCAACGAAGAAATCACCATCGAACGTCATGCCGGAAAGGTGTCCTACGCAGGCGCGTGCGACGATGCGAGGTGCGGTGTGACCATCATCTTTTATTTGCTGAACATGGGAGAGTACAGGAGCAGGATTCACAAGATCGATCCAAATGAAAAGCTCGGTCCGGTCCGTTTCTCCGCGCTCGCCCGGGATGGAAAAGTCCTTCTGCCGGTTCGCAAGGAAGAGTGGTGGGTAAAGCAGGCCGAGAAAAAATCTATCGAGCATACCAAGCTGGTGAATGCTGCGCGTGTCGGAGACGAGGATGCCATCGAGAGTCTCACGGTCGAGGATATGGATCTGTACACGATGATCCAGCAGAGGATTCCGAATGAGGATGTGTTCTCCATCGTCGATACGACGTTTATGCCGTACGGAATTGAGTGCGATCAGTACAGTATCGTCGGGACGATAAACCGGCTGGAGAAGGTGCGGAATATTTATTCCGGCGAGAGTATCTGGAAGATGGAGGTTACGGCTTCCGACATTACATTTGATGTGTGCATTAATGAGTCGAGTCTTATGGGAGAGCCGAAGGAGGGCAGGAGGCTTCGTGCAAATGTGCTGCTGGAGGGGGAAATCTGTTTTACGTAAGGCTTTACTTTTAAATAAGTTCGTGGTAAATTAAATAGGCAATACGTCCGCGTAGCTCAGCAGGATAGAGCGACCGCCTCCTAAGGTTACGTATTAACCTCCGCCGGCGAAAACGCGGCAGAAGGTCGGGAGACCTAAAAATCCACCAAAAAAGGCTTGTCTGCGTAGCTCAGCTGGATAGAGCACTCGCCTCCTAAGCGAGGGGTCGGAGGTTCGAATCCTCTCGTAGACGCTGAAAATGACCGGAAATCCGTTGAAAAAATGTGATTTCCGGTTTTTTAATGCAAAAAATGACCTATGCCAATTAAACGCTGCTTTTTTAGACTGTTGCAAAATCCGTTTTTGCAACAGTTTTTCTTTTAGAACTTCCAACCATTCAAATTTCCCAACTGTACAAAAAAATTGAAAAAAATGCCGATTTTTGGCCGATTTGCAACTCATTTGCAACAGTTACAAAAAAACAGGTTCGAAAATCGGGAATTTATAAAGGCGGAGGTTGCCGGTTCAATGGGGTTATCGGCAGTTATCGCGCGCCTTCTCTCCCACTTTTACTGAGGATAAATGCTGATAA
>JBGUHN010000004.1:0-26758 GCA_045112155.1 Lachnospiraceae bacterium | reverse complement strand
GGGGAAACCGGCACGACGGTCAAATATCAAAAGACCCGGAGGGGCTTAAAGCCCGAAGGGCTTTGATACCACCTCCATAGGACGCGGCTCAGCACCGCATGGGGGTGGAGGTTCATTACGGCGATGAGAAGCATACGATTGAGTCCCTCATCGAGGACGGCGTCTGCGTGGTCCGCTTTGATGACAAATGGTATCGCGACAGGGACGAGTTCCTTAAGAAAGCAAGGCTGGATGACCGGAAGCTGACATCCATCCATGATTATCTGTATGGTTTTGAAGTAAATATGCTTTGAGGGGGCAAACGCAAATGGATATTATCAAAGTTAAAAACGCCGACTATTCTCGGTACGAGGAACTTCTGCTGCGGAGAGAACAGCTGCGCAAGGAAGCGCACATTAATCATGGTCTGTACGTGAAGGAGTTCGGGGACCTGCATTTGCAGGTCTTTGAGAAGCAGATCGCATGTATCAAAAAGAAAAAGCTGATTGCTTATTATCAGGCAGCGATCAATCGCGGAGGTGCCATCAATCAGGCGGAGATCGACGCGATGCTTCAGCGCGAGATGGAAGAATATCGGAAGCAGCTGGCTGCGATGGCGGAGGAGAACGATGCCGCCAAAAAGTTTTCGCGAATCACGGACCTTGATCTGCTTAAGATCAGGAGAATCTATCGAAGGCTGGCAAAGCAGCTGCACCCGGACATCAACCCTAAGACAAGTGAGATTCCGCAGCTCATGGATCTCTGGAACGCGATCACGACTGCTTACAACTGCAACAACCTGGCAGATATGGAAGAGCTCGAGGTCATGGTGAAAAATGCTCTGGAAACGTTAGAAATCGGATCAATGGAGATTGAGATTCCGGATCTGGATTCCAAAATCAAGGCAGTGGAAGCTGAAATTGAGCAGATTATTTCGACGGACCCATATCAGTATAAATTCCTGTTGGCTGATTATGAGGCCGTGGAGGAGAAGAAGAAAGCTCTGGCGGAACAGAAGAAGAGCTATACTGATTATGAGAAGCAGCTTGATGAGGTAATCGAGGGGATTTTGAAAAGTGGGGTAAAAATCATATGGAAAATGAACTGAGCATACATAAAGAAGGGCTGGTATCGCTGGTCGAGAGTCACGACCTGGCGGATATTATCAAGCCTCTGACTAAAGAGATACATCTGTTTGACTCGTTTGTGGCGGGGACGACGCATTTGCAGGATAAGTCAGTGCTCGATGAGATCAAGGTCGGAGACAAGCTGACTCTCCGGAGGGAAGACAACAAGTTTGACAGCAACGCGATCCTAATTCTCAATGAAGATATGAAGAAACTCGGCTACGTACCGGAAAAGGACAATATAATTTTCGCCCGCCTCATGGACGCGGGCAAGCTGTTGATCGCAAGGATCTCTAAGATTACAAAGCGGGGCAGCTTTACGCAGATCAGTATTGGGATCTATCTCGTGGATTTTTAAGGCTTTTCACTTGCGAGGTAACACCATGGAAAACAAGCAGAAGAATGAGTCTATGTTTCAGAGGGTTTTTGGTTTTGTGTTTGCGTGCATGGGGTGGTCTTCGGCGCGATCGGAGGGATTATAACGGTGGCGGTCGCATTTGCACTCAGTTTTCTTGCAACGAAGGATAAGAAGCCGTCGGGCGATAAGCCGGCAGCATAAACGAAGGCTAATACGCATACCGGTGATAAGACAGCAGCTATAAAAAAGTAGGAGAGGCAAATGAAATCAGCAGAATTCTATATCAAACATCTGGACATGGAGCCGCATATCGAGGGCGGCTATTTCAAGGAGTGCCTGCTTTCCGGGGACACGATCAACTACCGGGGGATGAAAGACCGCAGGCTCTGGAGCAGCATTTATTTCCTGCTTAGAGAGGGGGAGGTGTCTCACCTGCACATCATCGATTCGGATGAGGTGTGGTATTTCCACGATGGGAACCCGCTCACGATTTACATGATATCGCCGGAGGGTATGCTCAGCGCGCCGAAGCTTGGACTTGATGCGGCGAGCGGCGAGCTGCCGCAGATCCTCGTTCCCAAAGGTTATATCTTTGGCGCGGCTATGGAAAATGAGGGCTACAGTCTGGTCGGGTGTATGTGCGCGCCGGCTTTTCGGTACGAGACATTTGAGCTGCCGACCAGGGATGAGATCGTCGCTAAGTATCCGGAGTATGCGGAGAAGCTGGGGCGGCTTTTGAATTGATGCTGAATCCTAAATATGAATCATAAGAGGGAGCAACGTATGCAGATATTATATAAACGCATTATTCAGATTGACCAGAATAATCAGTTTCAGATCAAAGAGCTTGTCGGAGATGTGGATGAGAATATTCGGGAACTTCTTGAACATACAGTTTTAAAAAGTGAAAAACGAGAATATGAGATTATCGAGGGAAACGGGATTAACAGGCAGGTGATTACATTTGCCAGGGCATGGACCGATTCAATTGAGATGGAGCAAATTCCCGATCTTGATAAACTTGCCGGTGAAATGGCTGACAAGTACCTTGAAGCTGCGAAAAAGTCTAACGAGACGATTGAAAGAATGGGAAATAAAGTCAGGACCGGCAACCTTCTTTTCGCGCTGGTTCGGGATGACAGCAAGATGCTGCAGTTCATTGCAGCCCAGATTGACAATGAAGGATTTTTTGAGAGTGAAACTCTGGAAAAACTGACAGGATTTCCGGATGACAACAAAAAAATCTGGAAGACAGCGGTTTTTAGAATAGTAGTGTCACCTGATATATATATCGACCGAGTCTTCGTTGATATGAAAGGCCAGGCGAAATACTGGACAGATTCCTTCCTTGGACTTAAGGCTATGCGCCTTGCGAAAGAAAATACTGATAAGGTAATAAAGGCTGTTGACAGAGTTCTGAAGGTAAGCGTCGGAAAGGTTTCAGAGCAGGATTACGCGGTTCTGCGTTTTACCTTCCTTCATAAAATGCTTCAGGATGGAAGTGAATTTAATTATATTGATCTGATACATGATTTGTTTGAGAATTACGTGCCTCGTGATCCGAAATTCAACGACAAATGCATTAATCAGGTCAAAGACAAGTTGTGCAGACTGCCGGATGAAAAAGGCTTCGATACTGTGTTTTTGATTGACGCCTCTGCAGTCAAACCGGACACTACAGAGCAAAAGTTTGAAGTCGCAAGCGGAATAGAATTGAGACTCGACTGGGATGTGAATCCATACGATGTAATCTCTTCATGCACTGATACTGACGGCAGTACTTATATTAAAATCAGATGCAGCGCGGAGCTCTATAAAAAGTTTCATTAAATATGAAAGGCGATTTTATGTTAAGCATCAGAGACGAATTTTTAAAGCTTCTCGGACAGGTGCCTTCCGACTGGAAACGAGCAGAAGAGTCTGATTTTGAGAAAAAGGCACTGAGGAGTGAGGAAAATGGCAGTAAGTATGAAGTGAAGCTTACGCTCCGGATGAACAGATTCCCTGAAGAAAATGAGCTGGATGATTTTTTAAAACTCATTAAGAACCGGGATAGATATGTACTTTCATTAAAAAATGAGAGTGTCGGCCAGATTGTTGGAAATACGCTGCGGGTCGATCAAAGCATTAAGCAGGATGATTATAAACGCTTTACAGATAACTTTGAATCAAATGATGACGTGACGGCAGATCTTGTCATAACAAAGAATGTAACGGACGGAATCTGCAGCGTCTATGAATGGGAGGCTTTCGCCGAATGTCTCCTTCGGGATTCTGACGACAGGAATAGTCCGGGATTTCTGTCGGATTATATGAACAGCCTTTTCGGAAAACATCCCGAAGGCGTTAGTTTTCATGTGCTCGATCAGGAAGCGGACTTTGCGACAAAGAGTATCTCATTTGTAAATTCTGCTGATGACCGCATAGAATTTGCGAAGAGAAAAGAAGTACTGGAGCGGTACAACGGAGCAAGCCTTTTTATGGGAAGGACGGAGAACCGGCTTCTTCCGGGGGATTTTCACGCATATACAACCCGGGCCAGCCTTCCCGGACCCTCGGGTCAGGCTGTGAAGGAGCTGTTCAGAAAGTATGAAACAGTCTACTCGCTTATTTATCTGGCTGACGCGTCATGGTTCGAGAATAATACGCTCGTAGTCCAGCTTAAGAAGGGTGGTATACAGTACAGGCTGCCTGTTGCGGAGATTAAAAAAAATTCGAATGTTTATGAGCTGACGGAATGGGTTTTCGATGGCGAAAATTCAGTAGAACGGGCAGAGATTGCCAGAGATATACTGGCTGCGCATTGCCGGAATACTGAAGATATACTTGGTATTGAAGGCGGAATAATGGAATCGGCAAAATCGAGCTATAAACTGTTTGCTGAGAAGGTCGTTGATAAGTATATAGCTGTCAAGCGGGATATAATAAAAAGTATTTTTGAATCCACAAAGCAGATTCAGGACTTGATGAGCACTCTGGCGGATACTCTCGGAAAGAACTTTGTTGCGGTCATTACTGTCGTTATCAGTCAGGTCCTGACTCAGAACATCAATTTGCAGAAGGTTGGGACAAAGGAATTCCTCAATGAAGATTTTCAAATAGTAGTTACGATTTATTTTATCGCCTCGCTGGCTTATTTATTTGCGACTTTGCACACTGTTTATACAAAGTGGAACTCTTACAGAGACCGATACTACCTGATTCGTGAGCAATATGAGGGTCTTCTTTATAAAGATGAACTCGATAAGGCCTTTGACAATGACAGATTGATCAAGAAATCAAAATCAGAAGTATTCTGGTATTCATGCATCATCTCAATATTGTGGATCATGATGATCACGATTATTTTAATGATAGCGTTAAAGGCGCATACCTGGATGCTTGTTCTTACATGCGCGATTTTTCTGGGGCTTGCGTTATGGTCATTCAGGAATTATCAAAACGAAAAAGCTCCTTTATTCTCACTCCCGGGAGGGCACAAAAAAGAGTAGGATTTACTTTGACTTCCCAGCTTTGCTGGATTATAGTTTTTCTTAAAGGAGTGATATTGATATGGAAAGATTGACACTTAAAAAAGCCAAAGAAATAAACGCAACTATGGTCACCGAGGATCATCTGATTCTTCATGCTGCAAATGTTTCCGCAGCCATGGGTGCGATGGCCGAGCACTTCGGAGCAGATAAGGAACATTGGGAAGCTGTCGGCTGGCTGCATGACTATGATTTTGAGAAGTATCCGGACGAACACCTTGCCCACACCGAGGAACCGCTGCGAGAGCTCGGGGTTCCGGAGGAGGATATCAGGGCAATTATGGCTCACGGATATGGGATCTGCACCGATGTGGAGCCGATTACAGACATGGAAAAGAGTCTGTTCACGGTCGATGAGCTGACCGGCATCGTACAGGCGGCTGCACGGATGCGCCCGAACGGAATCGTAGATATGGAAGTCAAGAGCTTCATGAAGAAGTGGAAGGATAAGAGGTTCGCTGCCAAGTGTGACCGCCCGCTCATTCTCAAGGGCTGCGACATGCTGGGCATGGATATAAAGACGGTTGCCGGCATTGTGATTGAGGGTATGAAGGCACATGCAGAGGAACTGCAGCTCACAGGAAACTGAAGCAAAGACCGCAGGGATTTGGTCCGGAAGATGTCAGCTAACGCTGACCTGAATCCCGAGCCAAGTCTCGCGAGCGAGACTTGATTTCACAGCTGTCCATACGCACGGACACTCAATGCGGCATAATGTAATCGGATGAGGCTCACACGCCTTGACTTTTGCTGCAGGATGAATGAATACAGATAATGGCAAGAGGGAGTCATAATGAATACATATGTGGTAATTGATGTAGAAATGTGCGGTGTTCAGATCAGGACACAGAATTTCAACCGAAGACATGAAATCGTACAGATCGGTGCGGTCATGATGAATGAGTCTTATGAGATCATTGACAGCTTTTCAACTTTTGTCAGACCGGATTACGGCAAGATTGATTATTTCATCTCATCCCTGACCGGAATTGCGAATAAAGATGTGAAGAACGCGCCCGGTCTTTCCGACGCGCTGCGCAGTATGATGGAATGGTTCGGGGACCGCAGGATCCGCTTCTATGCGTGGAGCAACACCGATTATAATCAGATCAGGGGAGAGATTCTGGATAAGAAACTTGACGAGGAGACATTCGCGGTTTTTCTTGACAGGGAAAACTGGGTGGATTACCAGAATATCGTGAATGTCAGGTTCAAGATCGGCAGATCACTGGCCCTTTCTGACGCGCTGCAGATGACGGAACTCGATGTGGACGGCCGCCTCCATGACGGACTGGCTGACGCCATGAATACTGCAAGAATTATTTCTAAGCTCGAGCGAAACCCGGATTATAAGTGCACTTTAGAGAAGCTGCGCGAGAAAGAGAAACAATCAGAGCCGCTCACGACCTCCCTTGGCAGCCTTTTAAAGGGAATCGTGCTTGAATGAAAATGGAATCGCAAGGGCAGCTATACTTATCAGGTACAGACAATTCCCGCCTGCACTCCTTTGAGGCCGGGAGTTAAAATGTGATATAGTTACAAACGAAAGGATGACTATGAGATACTCGATCAACAACACTAATTATTGCGACTTTAGTACTATTGAACTTAACAAACTTCATGGCCGCACCTACTTTATCCCGTATCCGGACCGCGACGCGGCCTGTGCCGTCGCGCCGAAAGAGAAGCGGTATAAATCCGAGAAAGTCATATGTCTGAACGGGAACTGGGATTTCAAGTTCTTCCCGAAGCCTGCAGAGCTTCCTGCAGTCCTCGACACGGACAGCATGGAATTTGACACGATCGACGTGCCGGCATGCTGGCAGTTCAGAGGCTACGATAAGCCGTTCTATGTAAATATTCGCTATCAGTTCCCATATAATCCGCCTGTGATCCCGACAACTGAGAAGGTCGGAAAAGTATTCTCATGGATCGGTGTCGATCAGGCGCTATCTCTGCGCTATAAGGATCCGGGAGAGGAGTACAACTTCGTTGGCGTTTATCGCAGGAAGCTGACGATCGATGACCCTGACAAGCAGTACATTATTTCGTTTTTGGGTGTCGCAAGCTGCATCGACCTTTATCTGAACGGTGAATTTGTCGGTTACTCAGAGGGTGCCCACAATACCGCTGAGTTCAACCTGTCCGGAAAACTGACAGCCGGTGAAAATGAGCTTGTCGCAGTCATAAGACGCTGGTGCACCGGAACGTATCTTGAGAGTCAGGACATGTTCCGCAACAACGGCATATTCAGGGATGTTCTGCTCAGAGTATCTGAACCTACAGATTTCTGGGATATCGGAGCTGTGACAGATAAGAATGGGGATAGATATTCTCTGAAAATGACAGCTCAGACCCTTACGGATACAGATGTCACATTTACTGTCGAGGGCAACGGAATCAATTTGACAAGGACTGTTGCCACGGAAGACAGAGTGGCGGTCGTTACATTTGATGATCTTGATGTCATCGAATGGAATGCTGAAAAGCCGACCCTCTATAACATTTACTATGAGACGGAGACTTCGTGCGTCAGGGAGAGAATCGGATTCAAGACGGTTGAGATCAGGGGCGATGTTTTCCTTGTCAACGGACGCAAGATCAAGTTCCACGGCGTAAATCATCACGATACCAGCCCGACGAACGGCTACACCATGACGCCGGATGAGATAGAGCGGGATATTCTGCTGTGCAAGGTCTTCAATATTGATACGGTCCGCACATCCCACTATCCGCCGGATCCGCTTCTTCTTGAGCTGGCGGATGAGCTGGGCATCTATATAGTGGATGAGAATGACCTGGAGACGCACGGTACATTTGCGCATCAGCTGCCGCCTACCTACAACTCGATCAGCCATGATCCGAAGTGGCAGCCTCGCTACGTGGATCGAATCACACGGCTTTATGAGCGTGATAAGATTCATGCCAACACATCTATTGTCATGTGGTCTCTCGGAAACGAAGCCGGCGGTTACAACAATACGGATGCCATGTATGAATTCCTTAAGGCACACTCGAAACTCCCTGTCCATTATGAGAGCGCGATCCACTGCAAGAGAGTTGCCTATGATGTCGGCAGTGAGATGTATCCGAGCGTCAAGATGGTCCATGACGTCGGTGAGCATGCAAGGAGACAAGCACGGCTTAACGACCGTCCGTACTTTATGTGCGAATACGCGCATGCCATGGGCGTAGGCCCCGGCAACACGGAAGCTTACTGGAAGGAAATCTACAAGTATGACAACCTTATGGGCGGCTGTGTATGGGAGATGGTGGACCATGCGATCCTCCATGAGGATGGCAGTTTTACTTACGGCGGTGACCACGGCGAATGGGAGCATGACGGCAATTTCTGCGTGGACGGCATTTTCTATCCCGACCGCAGACCGTCTGTCGGAGCTAAGATCATGCGCTTTATCTACAGACCGATGCGCGTGAGACATGTCAGAAATGACATTTTTGAGTTCTTCAACACGACCGCTTTCTCGGATGGAAAGCGATACAAGATGACCTTCAGATGGAATGACGGCTCAGCCTACAATGTGAGAGTGGGCGTTGATCCTCTCTGCAAAAAGAAGGGCAGAGTAACCCTCGGCAAAGAGGTGGACGGAAATCTCTCTGTAATCGTCACGACAGTTGACACATTTACAGACAGGGTCGTATCCGAGGAACAGATCACTATAGCCGCATGTGTTCCGGGAGCGCCGGAGACAATGCCGCTTGACCCGGCATGCGATTACAGCGGTGCTGCCTTTACTGTGACTCTGCCGGACGGCCATATTCTGTCGACAGCAGACCAGTCCACGATTCTTTACCGCGCAGCGACGGACAATGACACTAACCCGCGCTTTATGAACACAATGAAGCCGTTCTTTGAGCAGAAGGAAGAGGTCGTTTCCGCTGAGATGACCGATAACGGCTACAAAGTTGTGACGGAGCTTTCCAATAAGAAGGCAAAGTTCATTGTGACAGATACTTATGAGGGTACAGCTGACGGCATCCTTGTGACAAGCCGACTCCACTGCGTATCGGGCGGCGGTATACTTCCGCGGTTCGGAAAGACCTTCCGCCTCGACGAAGCGTTCGATATTGTGAATTACACAGGCAGGACGGGTGAGAGCTACTGTGATATGAAGGATCAGTTCCCGATCAAAAATGTCACCTGCCGTGTCGCAGATATGACGGAGCCGAACATCAAACCGCAGGAGAGCGGCAACAGATGTGACTGCACCATAGCAAGTGTGTCGGATGGCACGACGACTGTCACTTTCAAAGCCGTAGATAAGCCGTTCGAGCTCGGCATCAAGCCTTACACCGACAAGGCTCTCTTTACGATGAAACATCAGAAGGATGAGATCCGTACAGGTACCTATGTAACTATCCAGGCATTCCAGCAGGGAATCGGCACCGGAGCGTGCGGCCCGGCAATTATGCCGGAATATCAGTATTCCGCTAAGAAAGATTATGAACTCAGGTTCCTGATCCAGGTATCATGATGGAGATGAAGCACGGAGGTCGCTATGAGAGATATTGTAATGATTTTACTTATACTGATCCTTATAGCGCTTCTGTGTATTTATCTGCATATCAGTCTTTCATGGCACAGTATTGACATTATTTCACTCGATGCGGAAGAATTCATCAGAAAAGAGTTCGACCCTGCTTTTGATACGGAGCGGTTCAGGGTATATATAAATAAGCTGCTTAAGCGTATTGATTTTCTTGATGAAAACAGTGTTATTTTCTTTACCCCGTTCTATGACCGAAAGAAGAGCCAAAGTTCTTTGAACGCGCACACAGGACTGCCCGGGCAGAAGGTCATAATATTTACGCCGGGGTGGGCGGCCAGACTGTATCGGGAGTCATTTGCAGAAAAAAGCGACGGTACGATCATTGATCTCTTCGCGTTCGTTCTCGGACATGAGATGACACACAAAGAGCAGCATCGGCCGATCTTCCTGTTTGGCAGGAAGAGAACCTGCGTCGGCTGGCTCAGAGAAATCAGCTCGGATTTCGGAGGCATCAGAAAGTCCGGATTGTCCGCCAAAAGAGTAAAGTTCTGCCTTGAGAAAGAGATCCTGGACAGAGAGGGCCGACGCCAGCGCCGGTATGGAACAAAAACAATTCTGCGACCTCACCCGACCTGGGAATACAGAATGAAGTGCTGGAAGGCAAAGCGTATGACCAAAGAATTGGTAGAACAAATATGCCGGGACTGCGGGATCACCGACCAGCGATTCTGTGAAAAAATGAAGAGGATTTATGTGGAAAGGCCTGACGGACCGATGAGAAAGGCCGGTTGAATTGTAAAAACAGGCCTTGCTGAAAAAGCCTGCCTATCGATGAAGCGTGTCGGCTGAACTGAAAAGCCTGCCGAAAAGGTTAAGAGGGCTTGCGAATCTTAAGGAGAATTGTCGTATTGGAAAAGAAGCTTATCCATGTAGTGCACAATATACCGCCTCAGTATGATGAAAACTCGCGGATCCTCATACTGGGCTCGTTCCCATCGTCGAAATCCAGAGAAGCCCGGTTCTTCTACGGGCATCCGCAGAACCGCTTCTGGAAGGTGATGGCAAGGCTCTTTGAACGGCCGGATTTTCAGAGCACCCCGGAGAAGCGGCAGTTTCTTATAGAAAAACGGATTGCCATGTGGGATTCGATCTATGAGTGCGATATCTACGGGGCATCGGACGCTAGCATTAAGAATGCAGTGCCCACAGACCTTGAAAAGATCATCCGCTGCGGCAAGATTGTTCAGATTTTTACGAACGGTAAGGCGTCAGGCAGGGTATTTGAGAAGTATCAGGCCAAAACACTCGGGCGGAGCAGCATCACACTTCCGTCGACGTCACCTGCCAACGCCGCATGGTCACTGGAGCGCTTGATTGATGAGTGGAGGATCGTGAAAGATACACTCGAGCAAGAAAAGCAGGGCTGATTCCGGTTCGGAATTACATAAAATGGTTAAAGTTTGCACAAAAAATGATTAAAGATTAAACATAAAGTTTTCACATAATTCTTTTTTAATGTATACTGTTCGGTGTCACGAAACGGACACTGAACAGTTTTTTGCGCGAAGGGAGCAGAATATGGATATACACTACCGGCATGAGTGGAAGCATGAGATAAACATGGCTGACCTCTATGCAATAAGGGCAAGGCTCAAGGTTGTCGCGAGAGGGGATCCAAACGCGAAGGATGGAAAATATTTCATTCGGAGCCTGTACTTCGACAACCTGAGCGATAAAGCGCTCCGGGAGAAAATCGACGGTGTTGACCGGAGAGAAAAATTCAGGATCCGCTACTATAACAATGACACTTCGTTCATAAAGCTCGAAAAGAAGAGCAAAGTGAACGGCCTCGAAACCAAGTACAGCGCGCCGCTCACGGAAGAGGAGGCGCAGAGGATTGTCTGTGGCGACTATGAATTCCTGAGGGAGTCGCAGCATTCTCTTCTGCAGGAATTCTACTGTAAGATCCGATACCAGGGCCTCAAGCCCAGGACGATTGTGGATTACACGAGGGAACCTTTTATATACGGACCGGGAAATGTGAGAGTCACGTTCGATTACAATATTCGCACGGGTCTCACCTGCACGGATTTTCTGAATCCTGACTGCGTGACGATTCCGGCAGGTGACCAGATCGTGATTCTGGAAGTCAAGTGGGATGAATTTCTTCCCTCGATCATCAAGTCCGCGGTACAGATGCCCGGACGCAGAGTAACAGCATTTTCAAAATACGCCCAATGCAGAATTTATGGGTAAATAAAGGAGTACATCATGACATTCAACGACATTTTCAAATCAAGCTTTCTCGAAAATGTGACCGCAGTGAGCATTCTGGATATCGTCCTTGCGCTCACGCTGGCTTTCTGCCTCGGTCTTTTCATTTTCTATATATATAAAAAGACATATTCCGGAGTCATGTATTCATCAAGCTTCGGTGTGACCCTTGTAGCACTCACAATGATCACGACGCTTGTCATCCTTGCGGTGACATCGAACGTTGTCCTCTCGCTCGGTATGGTCGGCGCTCTTTCCATCGTGCGTTTCAGAACGGCGATCAAGGAGCCGCTTGACATCGCGTTCCTGTTCTGGGCGATCGCCGACGGCATCGTGCTCGCAGCCGGCATGATACCTCTTGCTGTGTTCGGCAGTGTGCTGATCGGTGTGATCATACTTGTATTTGCAAATCACAAAGATATGTCCAACCCCTACATCGTCGTCATCCGTGCGCGTGATCACGCGAGTGAGGAGAAGGCGATGGACTATTTGAGAGCAAATGTGAAGAAGTGCATCGTTAAGAGCAAGACTGCTCAAAAAGGTCTCGTGGAATTGAATCTTGAGATTCGCCTTAAAGACGATAATACGGATTTTGTTAACGGACTCGCAGACCTTCCCGGCGTTGAGAGCGCAGTGCTGGTCAGCTACAACGGCGATTATATGGGATAAGGAGGATGCAGCATGTCAACGCACAAATATTTTGACAGGATCTGCGTTGTCGTGATTGCATGTGCTCTGGTCGTGACCTTCCTTTTCATGAATGGTGAGGTCTTCGGCATCGAAAAAATCATAGACGAGGATTCGGAGGCTCATTCGGATCAGCAGTATTTTACTGCCGGTGACTTAAGTCCCGAATATGATATTTCCGATGCAAATGTAATTACTCTAAGCGGCGACAGCGCACAAGTGACCGGAAACGGAGCTTACGCGTATGACGGCGGTGTTGTTATATCGAGCACGGGCGTTTACGTCATTTCAGGAACTCTTGATGACGGAAGCATCACGGTCGACGCCGATGACGCGGCAAAAATATGGCTGTATTTTAATGACGTGAATATAACATGTCAGGACAATGCAGCTCTGATTATTGAGAATGCGGATAAAGTATTTCTAACACTGGCTGAAGGCCAGGACAGCGTGCTTATGAGCGGGAGCGAATATGAAACTTCCGCGACGGAAGCAGGAATAGACGGAGTTATATACGCGCGGGATGACCTTACCATAAACGGTGCCGGCAGTCTCACAATATCAGGCGGTCCGGCTCATGGCATAACCGCCAATGACGATCTGGTCATAACCGGCGGAAACCTCACAGTGACATCCGCCAAGGACGCGATCCATGTGAATGACAGTCTGAGGATGACAAACGCTGTGATGACCCTGAATGCGGGAGATGATGCGATCCAGGTCGATAATGAAGGCGGCTATATTTATATAGAGTCCGGTGAGTTTAATATCACTGCAGCTGATGAGGGCATCGCCGCTGAAGGCTATATAACAATCGACGGCGGAGATTTCAAGATTGCGGTCGGTACCGGTCAGGGCAGCCACGGCATAAAGTCCGGTGATACTGTCACTGTGAATGATGGTACGATTGATATCACATCCTGCTACGAGGGTATACAGGCTTCTTACATAGATATTACCGGCGGCGATATAATCATCAACTCAGTTGATGACGGCCTCAATGCGAGCAGCGGAGACGGCGGTTTCGGCATGGGCTTTGGCATGGGCGGTCCCGGAATGGGTGGCACAGGCGGCCAGGGCATGAGGCAGCGCGGATCTTACAATGCATCAGAAACAGAGACGACAGAAACCGGTGAAGCTTTAGAGGGCGATGATCCTGAGTTTGGTGAAATGCCGGAGGGCGAGCCTTCTCAGTTTAGCCAGATGCCTGAATCCGGTGAAGTGCCTGAAGGCGAACAACCTCATTCTGACTACACTTCGGATGAAGATATGTCGGAAATAGAAAATGACATTGGTATGGGACACCCTGATATGGGCGAAGCCGTCGGAGAAATGCAGGATGGAAGCGGCAGTGCAGATGCGCAGAATGGCAGCGACATCCAGAACGAAGACAATTCAGCTGTTGAGACCCCATGGATCCATATCAGCGGAGGAAACCTTACAATCCTGAATGATTCAGGAAGAGACGCGGACGGCATTGATTCGAACGGTGACATCATCATAACCGGCGGCACGATCCGGGTCAGCCTGACAGGCGATGGCGGCAACAATGCTATTGACTGTGCCACGGAGAACGGCGGTGTCTGCGAGATCAGCGGCGGAAATATTATTGCCTGCGGCAGCAGCCAGATGGCCGAAGGTTTTGGTTCTTCATCTACACAATGCTCGCTCCTTTACAATCTGCAGACGGGTGCTGAAGCCGGGACTACACTGACACTTCGTGACAGTGACGGCAATGTACTTATGAGCTATGAGGTTCCCAATGCATTCACGTCTGTGAATATCAGCTGCCCGGAGATGGAGCTCGGTGAGACTTATACAATTTCTGTCGGCGAGACCGAGGAGACAGTCACACTTGAAGAGATTACTACGACAATCGGCGCTGCCGGAGGTTCAATGTTCGGCGGTATGAATCAGGGCGGCATGCAGAATGGCGGCTACGGACGCAAAGGTCAGGGTGGACCGGGCGGGAAGAGATTCTCGCAGGAGAATACCGCACAGGAGAGTACATCCCAGGAGACTGTTTCCCAGGATGGTGCTTTGCAGGACAACTGACAATGTGAAATAAGTAACCGGATCGCAGATAAAGCTGATATGTATCAGTTTTCTGCGATCCGGTTTTCGCGCAACCCGGCAGAGCGACTCGATTGCACGAAGTTTCACTTACTTTGTTGACACATGGAGGTGCTGTAGGTATACTTGTGAAAATTGCGATGTTATGAATATTGCTCCCACGCGATGTGAGGCCTGCTGCCGCTTGACATATAAGATTCAACATGAGTGGGAACTTTAAGGAGGTCCTATGAATTTTGTATTTATTTCCCCTAACTTTCCGACTGACTTTGCCCAGTTCTGCGTTGGACTCAAGGAGAATGGCGCCAATGTACTCGGAATCGGTGACGCCCCGTACGATGAACTTAGAGGTGACCTTAAATGGGCATTGACTGAGTATTACAGGGTCGATTCTCTGGAGAATTATGATGAGATGATCCGCGCAGTCGGCTATTTCACCGGCCGCTACGGTAAAATGGACTGGATCGAGAGTAACAATGAGTACTGGCTGGAACTCGATGCAGCTCTGAGGACAGATTTCAATGTGCTTACCGGCCTCAAATCTAATGATATCGGAAGATTTCGCAGCAAGTCGGGGATGAAGGAGCGTTACGCCAGTGTCGGTGTACCGACAGCCAGGTGGCAGCTTGTTTCTACTATGGAGAAGGCTCTGGAGTTTATTGACACTGTCGGCTATCCGGTCGTTGTCAAACCTGACCGCGGTGTCGGCGCTGAGGCGACCTATAAACTGAAATGCGAAGCTGACGTGAAGAACTTTTTTGAGTACCTGCCGACTATTCCCTATGTCATGGAAGAGTTTGTCAAGGGGTCAGTCACTACATTTGACGGCATCGTGAACAGCCAGGGCAAAGTTCTGTTTGCCGCCAGCCACATAACCGAGAACTCCATCATGGATATGTTGAATGAAGGCGTTCCCTGCTGGTACTATGTCGATAAGGAAGTGCCGGATGATGTTCGTGAGGCGGGAGAAAAAACGCTTGCTGCCTTCGATGTAAGGAGCCGCGCTTTCCATCTTGAATTCTTCAGGCTGACAGAAGCCAAAGAGGGGCTTGGCGATGTTGGCGACATCGTAGGCCTTGAGGTCAACATGAGACCTGCCGGCGGTTTTACCCCGGAGATGATCAATATCGGCCAGAGTGTAGATATGTTCCGGATCTGGTCTGATATGATTGTGTTCGATGAGTTAAGACATGAATTTAGCGGACCGAAGCGCTACAGCCTTTACATGGGCCGCCGCAATGACCAGTCCTATACTTATTCAGGAGATGATCTGTGGAGGAAGTACGGCGAAAATATTTATCGCGCAGGCGAGATGCCGCCTGCCATCGGCCGTTTGATGGGCAATGATTATATGCTCGCTCTCTTCGATACCAAAGAGCAGATGAAGGCGTTCGTCAAGGATGCGTATGCACCAATGCGTGTATTATAAACAAAAATAAGAATATAAAATGGGGGCTGTCGCAATAGACGGTGTTACCACTATATATGGCAGACATTTGCAAATAACGTCTGCCATATATAGTGGTGGCTCGCCTTAATGCGACAGCCCCTTTAGTATCAGTTCATGTTATTAATCTGCAACCCTCTTCCTTATCACTACAATCACACCGACAAGTATTGCCAGCATGATCGGCAGAGAAATCAGGGCAAGAGGTGAGTCGAGATAGTACCCGAAGACACCGGCGATCAGGTAGCCGACCGCGCACACTGCAGCTGTTGTCAGCGCGTAGGGCATTTGTGTCGACACATGGTTGATGTGGTTAGACTTCGCTCCCGCGGATGACATGATCGTTGTATCGCTGATCGGTGAGCAGTGATCTCCGCACACGGATCCTGCAAGGCAGGCAGCGATACCGATGATGAACATCTCCTCGCCGGGAACGAATACACCGCACACGATCGGGATCAGGATGGAGAATGTTCCCCAGCTTGTTCCAGTGGAAAATGCCAGGAACAGGGCGACCAGGAAGATGATCATCGGAAGAAGGATCTTTACATGACCGGCGGAAGCCGCCATTACGTCATGAATGAATTCGCGGGCTCCGAGGAGACCTGTCATACCGGAAAGCGTCCATGCCATGACCAGGATGACCATAGGACCTACCATTGTGCCCCAGCCTTCCGGGATGGACTTCATGAATTCCCCGAAAGTTACCGTGCCTCTCCACATGTAGAGGAAGAACGTAATAATTATAGAAATCAGACTTCCCATGACAAAGCCGCGGGCTGCATCCGAGTTGGCAAATGCATCGACGAATCCTTCACCCTCAAAGAAACCACCGGTATAGAGCATACCTATGATACAGCATATGATAAGTGAAGCCACCGGGATGACCAGATCCGACACGCGTCCGTTTCCAAGCTGACCGTCGGTCTCTTTTTCATCTGCGCGTCTCGACGGATCGTTCCAGAGATCGCCTGTCTTCAGAGTGTTTTCCTCATGCTTTTTCATCGGACCGTAATCTTTTCCGCCTGTGATGATCGTGTAGAGGAACATCAGCGTACCCAGCGCGTAGAAATTGTACGGAATAGTTCGAAGGAACACGGTAAATCCGTTTACTTCTATATCAGACGGCAGTGAGTAAGATACGGCTGCTGCCCAGCTGGAGATCGGGGCAATGATACATATCGGAGCTGCGGTGGCATCGATGATGTAAGAGAGCTTGGATCTGGATACTCTGTAGTGGTCGGTCAGAGGTCTCATGACAGAACCGACTGTCATACAGTTGAAACCGTCATCGACGAAAATCAGGATACCCAGCGCCATGGTTGCCAGCTGTGCACCGACACGCGTCTTAATGTGGATGGAGGCCCAGTCACCAAAGGCCTTGGAACCGCCTGATTTGTTCATCAGCGTGGTCACTGTCGCGAGAAGGACAACGAACACGAGAATACTTGCGTGAGAAATGTCCGTAAGGTTCGGAAGCATACCGCCGTTCTCATCGTACATCATAGTATTAACGGCCAACTCCAGATTTCCGTTGGAGTAGAGCATGGCTCCGGTCAGGATTCCGAGGAAGAGTGAACTGTATACTTCCTTTGTAATCAGAGCCAGCGCAATCGCAACGACCGGAGGAAGCAGGGATAAAATGCTCGAGTAATACGGAGTCATATAATCCTCAGGTACGTGTCCCGGCGTCATAAATGTTCTCACCACAAAAAGAGCAAGTATTGCGGCGAGAACTATGAGAAAGATTCTCATTCGTTTTTGTTTCATGGAAAATATCCCCCCTTATTGGAATAAGCTTTTGTAAAATATAACATAATAAAACATGAAGTGGAATAGATTTTAGTATTCTTTCCGAGAAGAGAGGATATACCTCTTGGTACAGGGACCGGGTGAATTAAGATTTGCATGAAGAAGTTTCGTATTATGCTAACAACGTGGATACTTATATGATAAAATATTACCAGAAGCGGTATACACTATGTTCCTATTTAAGGAGGCGCTCTATGTCACAAAAGTATAAACGAGTATTTTTGATTGTCCTCGATTCGGTGGGTATGGGAAATGCTGCCGATGCCGCGGATTACGGAGATAAGGGGGCGGACACTCTTGCGCACATTGCGGAGCACATGACGGACTTTAAAATTCCGAACCTTGTAAAGCTCGGACTTGCGAACCTTAAACCGATGGCAGGAGTGACCCCGGCTGAGCATCCGTTGGGAATCTACACCGCGCTTAATGAAAGAAGCAGCGGCAAGGACACAATGACCGGACACTGGGAGATGATGGGGATCTACACGACCCAGCCATTTGTAACTTTTACGGATACGGGTTTTCCAAAGGAACTCATCGAAGAGCTCGAACGGCAGACCGGTCGTGAGATTGTTGGAAACAAGTCTGCCAGCGGCACAGAAATCCTTGAGGAATTGGCCGAGGAGGAAATATACCACGACAAACTTATCGTATATACCTCAGCGGACTCGGTGCTTCAGATCTGCGGCAATGAGGAGACAATGGGACTTGACAATCTTTATAAGTATTGCGAGATCGCCCGTGAATTGACCATGAAGCCCGAGTGGAGAGTCGGCCGGGTCATTGCGAGACCTTACGTCGGAATGCATAAAGGTGAGTTCAAGAGGACATCGAACCGCCATGATTACGCTCTCGAGCCGACGGGCAGGACAGCGCTCAATGTCCTTAAGGACGAGGGATTTGATGTGCTCGGTGTCGGGAAGATCAACGACATTTTTGCCGGTCAGGGAATCACGAAGACCTGGCATTCAGACAGCTCCGTACACGGCATGGAGCAGACAATCGATGTCGCCAAGACCGATTTCGAGGGTCTCTGCTTTGTTAATCTTGTTGACTTTGATGCTCTGTGGGGCCACCGCAGAGATCCGATCGGATACGGACAGGAAATCGAAAGATTCGACGTAAAGCTTGGAGAGCTCCTCCCGCTTCTTCGTGATGATGATCTTCTGATACTGACCGCTGACCATGGAAATGATCCGACCTGGACAGGTACAGACCACACTAGAGAGAAGGTACCGATGATTGCGTACTCGCCTTCATTTGCAGGCGGGGGTGAGATCCCGGAGAGGGATACATTTGCAGCACTCGGAGCTACGATTGCCGCAAACTTCGGTTTGAAAATGCCGGAAGGCGCCATTGGGGAACCCATGAGCGAACTGCTTTGAAAAGCAGTTTCGGGACTAATAATCGGAAGGTGCAGTGATAAAGGCACCGCCGTAAAAATCCAGTGCTGTATGCCCTGGCCAGGTGAGGTCACAGGGCTTTGATGACGGAACATTCGGAATTAATAAGAACTGCAGCCGCGGCCAGATCGTTACTTTCCTGTACAGAATCAGATAACAGGTCGGCATATAATTCTGGTATTCGAATATCGTTTCAACTTGCTTTTTAAGAGCAAGTAGTGTATGATAGCTAACTGAAAACGAAAACAGTTTTTCAAGAAAAGAGGAGTAAATATGGCAACACTTGATTTAACAAAATACGGTATCACAGGTACAACTGAGATCATCTATAATCCGTCTTATGAGCAGCTTTTTAAAGACGAGATGGATCCGTCACTTGAAGGTTTTGACAAGGGTCAGCTCACAGAGCTCGGTGCTGTCAACGTTATGACAGGTATCTACACAGGCCGTTCTCCTAAAGATAAATTCATCGTTATGGATGAGAATTCCAAGGATACTGTCTGGTGGACAACTCCGGAATATCCGAACGACAACCATGTAGCTACGGAAGAGACATGGGCAGTCTGCAAGGACCTTGCTATCAATGAGCTTTCCAACAAGAAGCTGTATGTCGTTGATTGCTTCTGCGGTGCAAATGCCGACACACGCATGGGTGTCCGCTTCATCATGGAAGTTGCATGGCAGGCACATTTCGTAGAGAACATGTTCATCAAACCGACCGCTGAAGAGCTTGAGACATTTGAGCCGGACTTCGTTTCCTACGTTGCTTCCAAGGCTAAAGTCGAGAATTACAAGGAACTCGGCCTCAACTCTGAGACAGCAGTAGTCTTCAACGTTACAAGCCGTGAGCAGGTCATCCTGAATACATGGTACGGCGGCGAGATGAAGAAGGGTCTCTTCTCAATGATGAACTACTATCTGCCGCTGAAGGGCATCGCTTCCATGCATTGCTCCGCAAACACAGATATGGAAGGCAAGAACACAGCTATCTTCTTCGGTCTTTCCGGCACAGGCAAGACAACTCTTTCCACAGACCCGAAGAGACTCCTCATCGGCGACGACGAGCATGGCTGGGACGACAACGGTGTCTTCAACTTTGAGGGCGGCTGCTACGCAAAGGTCATCAACCTCGACAAGGAATCCGAGCCGGATATCTACAATGCAATCAAGCGCAACGCTCTTCTTGAGAACGTCACATGCGACGCTGAAGGCAAGCTTGACTTCGCTGACAAGTCCGTCACGGAGAATACACGTGTATCTTACCCGATCGAGCACATCGAGAAGATCGTTCTCAATGTAAATCCGGTCTCCGCAGGTCCGGCAGCTGACAATGTAATCTTCCTGTCCGCAGATGCTTTCGGCGTTCTTCCGCCGGTATCCATCCTTACACCGGATCAGACAAAGTATTACTTCCTGTCAGGTTTCACAGCTAAGCTTGCAGGCACAGAGCGCGGCATCACAGAGCCGACACCGACATTCTCCGCTTGCTTCGGCCAGGCTTTCCTTGAGCTGCATCCGACCAAGTACGCTGAGGAGCTTGTCAAGAGAATGGAAGTTTCCGGCGCAAAGGCTTACCTTGTTAACACAGGCTGGAACGGCACAGGCAAGCGTATCTCCATCAAGGATACACGCGGTATTATCGACGCAATCCTGAACGGCGATGTTCTCAAGGCTCCGACAAAGATGATCCCGTACTTCAACTTCGAAGTTCCGACAGAGCTTCCGGGTGTTGATCCGGCGATCCTGGATCCGCGCGACACATATGCTGACGCTGCAGAGTGGGAGAAGAAGGCAGTTGACCTCGCTTCCAGATTCCAGAAGAACTTTGTCAAGTACACAGGCAACGAGGCAGGCAAGGCACTTGTTCCGGCTGGCCCGCAGCTGTAATTTGATCACTGTCTAAAATGATGACGGGGCTGTCAATCCTGACAGCCCCGTTTTTATTATGCATGTAGGCAGGGAGCTGGATATCCGGCCCTACTTGCCAGATTCTGCGCTTTTACAAATTCAGACTATCAATACATATAAAAATGAAGTATGATAAGCGTTAAATGCGGAGGATGTTGTATATATGAGTGTTCCGAATCACAACAGACAGAAGAAAATTGCAGTAATAAACGATTTCTCGGGATTTGGCCGCTGTTCTATAGCGGTCTCGCTTCCGATTATTTCTGCTATGGGAATTCAGTGCTGTCCGGTTCCGACAGCAGTGTTCTCTGATCATACCGGTTTTGACAGCTATTATCGGGTGGATTTTACCGACCATATGCGCCGATATATAGGAGAGTGGGCAAAGCTTGATCTAAGATTTTCCGGCGTGGTGACAGGATTTCTCGGGTCGGAGGAACAGATCGAGATCGTAGGGGATTTCCTTCAGGATTTTGCCGATGAATCAACGACAGTCCTCATCGATCCGGTCATGGGTGATTACGGAAAGCTGTACCACGGCTACAGCGAGAAGCTGGCAAAGAAGATGCACCGACTTCTTCCGTATGCGGATATACTGACACCAAACCTGACAGAGGCCTGTATCCTGACAAAAACCGAGTACCATGAAGATATGACAACGAGAGATCTCCGGCATCTTTGCCAAAAGCTGGAAGACCTGTGCGACAGTGATAACGCGGTGAGAATCGTTATATCCGGTCTGAACAGAAAAGAGGGATATCTTGAGAACTATGTTTACTCTAGGGATATAGAGCCTCAACTTGTCATGACGCCGAAAATTGGAGAGAACAGATCGGGGACCGGCGATGTTTTCTCGTCGATCATCTCGGGCTGTGCTGTCCGGGGCATTGATTTTGTGGAATCTGTGTGGATCGCGTCGGAATTTATAGGCAGGTGCCTTGCGACGACGATGGAGATGGGGCTTCCGAAGACGGACGGAATTGCATTTGAAGAGCATTTGTTTGAACTCAGGAGAGTATTCGTATGACAATTACATATAAAGTTAAAAACGGAATTTACGTAAATATGACCAACCGCTGTCCGTGCGCATGTACATTCTGCCTGCGCCAGAACGGTCCCGGAGTCTTTGGATCTGACTCACTCTGGCTTGAACATGAGCCGACGGTCAGCGAAGTCATCGAAAGTATAGATACATGGGATCTGGAACTTTACGATGAAGTTGTATTCTGCGGATACGGCGAGCCGACGGAGAGACTGCCGGAGCTTTTATCTGTAGCGGCTCATATCCGCTCAAAGTCCGATATCAAGATCAGGATCAACACGAATGGACTCGCTGATCTCATCTGGGGCCGTAACACAGCGCCGGACCTTAAAGGCCTCATCGATACGGTCTCCATCAGTCTGAATGCAAATGATGCGGAGACCTATCTTAAACTCACCCGGTCAAAGTTCGGGATCGGCTCCTACAAGGCAATGCTCGACTATGCAAGGAACTGCAGGGATTATGTGCCAAATGTAGTCATGACCGTAGTTGATAAGGTAACAACGAAGGAGGAGCAGGAGACAGCCGGAGCGATATGCGAATCCCTCGGAGTTAAGCTGCGCGTACGTCCTTTTGAGGAATAAGAAATTCGGGTCATCACGCTGCCCGCACAGCCTTTTGAGGGATAAAACGCATGAACACACTGAATATATGCGAACTTCCTGAGACTAGGCCTGAAATCTCTTGTTAATTGGTTTCAGATATATTAAACTGATGTTACGTGGAATTCATGCGGCAATGCCGCTAATAAATAATTAATGGAGGAGAAATGAAGGTCAATAACAGATACAAACAAAAGTATCATGCAAATGTCCCATCGGGATGGTCAAATGACCCGAACGGGATGATCTACTACAACGGTAAGGTTCATCTTTTTTATCAGCATTATCCTCATGACTCAAAGTGGGGTCCGATGCACTGGCTGCATATGACCTCGACCGACCTCGTAACATGGGAGGCTCTTCCCATCGCCCTTGTACCGGATGAAGAGTATGAAGCTATCTGCGGATGCTGCTCCGGCAACGCGATCGAGAAAGATGGCAAACTGGTTCTCATGTACACAGCAGCGCAGCCTGACAGACAGAGACAATGTCTTGCAGTTTCGGATGATGGCGGCATAACATTCAAAAAATACGCCGACAATCCGGTGCTGACTGCAGAGATGCTCGATGAAGAAGTATCGACCCGTGACTTCCGCGATCCTAAGATCATCGTGAAGGATGGATGGTACTATTGCTTTGCCGGCACAAGGATCATTCCGGAAAAGCATCGAGAAGCATTTGAAGAATACATGGAATCCAACGCGTTCGAGTTCGATCCGGATGCCATGGATCAGGAAGATTTCATTAAGAATCCGGAAGCATACTGGGCTAAGTACGGAGATGATCCGGTTGTTTCGGGTAGTCCTTCCGCTCAGGCTGCCAACACAGACTCTGAAAATGAAGACGCAAATCCGGCGCCTGTTCCTTTCAATGAGAATCTGGTCTTCCATATTGACAATCAGGAGGAAGACGAACCTCCGGTAAATGCTCCGACAGAAATCAAGACGATCAGCAGTGATTCTGTTCATCATGTGGTCAAAGCTCCCTCGGCAGAGGTTCTCGGAGGACAGCCGCAGGTCGTTCTGGGCGACGGAAACATCATTCTGTTCAAGTCCAAAGATCTGCTTCACTGGGAATACTGCGGCAAGCTGATCCATCCTCAGAAAGGCTTTAAAAAGGCATACTTTAAGCTTGACGGTGTATATGAGTGTCCGGACTTCTTCCAGTCGAACGGAGAGGATATCGTCCTCGCAAGTCCGCAGAATCTACCGCAGGACGGAAATAAGTATGAGAATGTACATTCCAATATTTATATCCACGGAAAACTGGATTTCAAGACAGGCGGCTTCCATATGAAGGAGATCTGTGAGCTTGATTCCGGATTTGATTTCTATGCGCCGCAGGTCGTTAAGATGCCGGACGGACGAAATATCATGATCGCATGGAAAGAGATGTGGGACCGTTCTTACCCGACACAGGTCGATAACTGGGTAGGCACATACACACTTCCGCGCGAGATGGAATTCAAGAACGGCAGACTGTATCAGATTCCGGCAAGAGAAGTCATCGCGTGCCGTGCAAATGAAGCTTCAGCTGAGGACATCGAACTAGACAATTCTTCAATCTCTGTAGAAGGAATTGAAGGCAATGTCATCGAGATTGTGGCTGAATTCAAGGTCGATGATGCCGAGAAGGTAGGCGTCAGATATTTCAAGGGCACGGAACATGAGACGGTCGCTTATTACGACGCGAAGAAGAAGGTCGTGATCGTAGACAGGTCCAAGGGAGGCATCAAGCTGACAGGCTCCGAGGCTAACCAGAACACCCGCACCTGCGATGTCGATGATTCCGAGACGATCAAGTTCGACATTTTCCTTGATGTTATCTCCTCCGAGGTGTTCATCAATGACGGACGCTACTGCATTACCGCCAATGTGTATCCGGATCCGACGGATATCGGCGTTGAGTTCTTCGCTGAGGGCGGAAAGGCAACGCTGCTAAGTGCTGCCAAGTATGATATCATTCCGAAAAAGAATGCTGAAAACGCTGAGAAGAAAGAAGCAGCGGAAGAATAAGGAGAGACTTATTAAAGCCGCTTTGCGGACCTGATATAACAAAAAGCTTTAAGCGGACCGGGTCACGGATTGTGGCCCGGTCTTTTTTGACGGTACTTCAGAGCTCTCTCTTTTAAAATTCTGACTGCACGCATAGATATTCTATGTTTCTGATTTGCTCGAGTCATAATTTTATGCTTTTACGCGTAAAGAACTGTTCCGAATGCGTGATTTTGTTGATAAATACGCTATTTTTCGTAAATTTTAACAACAAAAATACTACCATTTGCCCTGTGTTTGTGCTAAAATTCTATAAGAATGTAGCATAGTGACTGGTAGGTAAGTGTTCGTGATGCCTGCCCAGCTGGGCTCTTCCGCGGGAGCGGCGGAGAGAGTCTTCGAGGAACACATCATCCTCAAAAGAGAGCGCTCCAGATTGGAGAAATACTTTGAAATCATTTACTTATGAGGTTACTAATTCACTTGGTATCCATGCTCGTCCGGCTGCACTCCTTGCACAGTGCTGCGTAAACCTTGCTTCTGCAATCACCATCAAGGGAAACGATAAGGTTGCCAACGGCAATAACGTTCTCCAGATCCTCGCTCTGAATGCAAAGCAGGGCACAATTCTTGAAATCTCTGCTGAGGGCGGCGATGAAGATGCTGCTATCGAGGCAGTCAAGAAGGTCCTCGCTGATGAATTCACAGAGAAGAAGAAAGTTGAAGTCATTAAGATCGCGTTCTTCGGAACAAAAGACTATGACCGCATCTTCTTCAGCGAGCTGGCAAAAGACAAGGGCGAAGGCACATACAACGCAGATATCAAGTATTTCAGAGTACGCCTCACACCTGAAACCGCAAACCTTGCAAAGGGTTATGACGCTGTCTGCATCTTCGTTAATGACGAGTGCCCGAGAGCAGCTGTTGAGACACTTAAAGAGTGCGGTGTCAAGCTGATCCTCCTCCGCTGCGCAGGCTTCAACAATGTTGACCTTCAGGCAGCTAAAGAGTGCGGCATCACTGTCTGCCGCGTACCGGCTTATTCTCCGTACGCAGTTGCAGAGCATGCAATCTCTCTTATCACAACAGCCAACAGAAGACTGCACAAGGCTTACAACAAGGTCAAGGACAACAACTTCGCGCTCAGCGGACTTCTTGGTGTTGACCTTCACAACAAAGTTGCAGGTATCATGGGCACAGGCAAGATCGGCCAGTGCACAGCAAGAATCTGCAAGGGCTTCGGCATGACAGTCATCGCATGGGATGCTTTCCCGAATCAGTCACTGGTCGATGAAGGACTTCTTACCTATGTTTCCAAGGAAGAGCTTCTTCAGAAGGCTGACCTTATTTCTCTGCATGCACCGCTCATCATGGGCGAGGGCGGCACATATCATCTGATCGATGCCAAGGCTATCTCCATGATGAAAGACACCGCTATGCTGGTCAACACAGCACGCGGCGGCCTCATTGATACAGAAGCTCTGATCGATGCTCTTAAGGATGGCAAGTTCCACGCTGTCGGTCTTGACGTTTATGAGGGCGAGGATGAGAATGTCTACACAGATCATTCCGATGATTATCTGCAGCATTCCATTACAGCAAGACTGCTTATGTTCCCGAACCTTGTTCTGACATCTCATCAGGCATTCTTCACACGCGAAGCTCTTCAGGCTATCGCTGCTGTAACTCTTGAGAACGCCCGCAACTTCAACGAAGGCAACCCGCTTGGCTTCGCAGAGTGCAAGGCTTGATCGTAAGCTCAATAATCTGATCCACACGCTGTGAATGTCAACTCACAGTGTCACGGCTGCCGCTTATGCGGCAGCCTTTTTTCTCGTTTACGTTACGTAAAAGTTCAGGCGAGCTGTATCGGAGAATCGAAAACGGCGCAAACATCATCTTCATCGAAAAACGCAGGTCCTGCCCTGCGAGCTGTTATGAAGTGACCTTTGTCAAGGTAGAAATCCGCCATCCGACAAACTTTTTTCCTGATGATCACATTTGTCTACGC
>JBGUHN010000003.1:0-15034 GCA_045112155.1 Lachnospiraceae bacterium | reverse complement strand
TGTGCCGGACAGCGTCGGTGTGATTATTTTGGTTCGTTTACTTTCTCCTGATAGAGCTTCATCAGCCATGCGACACAGGCTGCCTCGTCGGTCTCTTTGATCGGCATGCCGTATGCCTGCATGACGGCCCGGTCATTGTCCATATGAGCCTTCCGGAGTTCTGGCGGCATAAAAGTTGGATCGTACAAATCAGCCAAGCAAGAATTCGAATAAAGAGAGCGGGCATCAAGGATTCCCTGTGCAGTTTCTGCTATACGCTGCTTTTCCTTTTCTTCTGGCTGTGGCCATGGTAAATTATTGTACACAGAAGCCTGGTATCTGAAATCAGACTTTATTCTACCACAGACCACTCTAACCCAAGCCATATGAACATTCGATGTCAAAATACCAAATTCATAGAGCCCCAGATTCGGAATAACAGTACAGGCATCACCGGCTATTATTTCAGGCTGTATGAATCCAAATGGGATATATCGCCTTGTCTGTGAAGAATGCCTTGGAATCACCAAATATGTGGACTTGGGCTGGCGTATCTGGCAAAACAGATAAGGAAGATCAGCCTTTTTCTTTACTCTGTCAATTTTACTTTCAGTTCTGAGTTGCCGGACACGTTCTATTCGCTCTTTTACTTCTGGAATATTTCTGATTTCGGACAAGTCGGCCTTATCCAGCCAAAGACAATATCGGGAGTACTGGACGATCCGATCATGTAGAAATTCGTGAGCGCCAATGAAGGGTTTAATGTATTTATCCAGGACAGGATACTTCGAAACCAGCGTTTCTCTTTCCTCTGCATCTATGAGAGTGTTTTGGTACAGGAGGTTGTGACAAAAGCTAGGGATACAAATAACGACGCCTATAAAATCCCGGATACAATGGCAACGGACGGTACTAACTATTATCCTTTGCCGCTCTCAAATGATGAAGGTGTCAGTGATGCGCGGGAAGATCAGGGAGAAGGGACGAAACAGACGTATAAGCTTGCAGATCTGATCAGAGAGATGATCGATAATCTGATTGCTAATGAGGGAAATTCCAGCCCATGGAAAGCCTATATTACAAAAGATCAGAATCAGCAGGATGTCCTCAAGGTGGATGATGAGGATCATCCTCTTGAAGGAGCTGAATTTAAGCTTTATAGAGAGGTACTTCCTGCTGACTTTCAGATCCGGTGTGGATGGCGCTTTCTCCAGCAGGTACTTGAGGTAAAAGTAGACATCCGCTCCATTTGATTTCGCGGTCTCCACGATTGTGTACATGATGGCGGCTGCTTCGGCCCCCTTCGGGGAAGTGCAGAACATCCAGTTGCCTCTTCCAATCGCGAAGGACTTTGCGAGAATTCAATAAAGAGAACTAAAGCCTTTGGAGCGTTTTGCTACTGATTTTAATGTTGTAAAACACTCCAACTTAGAGTACCCGTTAGATTACTTTTCGCTTACAAAGAATCCCGCCAGACATTTGCCTGACGGGACTCTTTTATTCGATGCTTGTCTGAATGATGTGCTCTACATCGCGCCCACTGTAAAAGATACGGACGATGCTGACCGTCCCTTCGTTGTTATCAACCAGATAATAAACGATGAAATTATCGACCGGAAGAAAGCGCATTCCCATGGAAGCCCATGGTTCCCATTCGACGGTTGTGTGTCCTTCGGGAAAGAGGTCAAGGGAGCGGATGGACTTACGTATCCGGTTCACCTGTCCTTCGGCATTTTGAGGAGCAAGCTTCTCAAAAGCAATATAAGAATAGATAGCCCTCAGGTCATCGAGTGATTCCGGGGAATAGATGGTCTTATATGTCATATGCCAAACTCCTTCTGGAGCATGGCATCGACTTCATCCGCAGAATAGCCCTTCCCGGCTTTCAGGGATTCCACTCCCTTCATCAGCTCGGCATCAAGTTCAGCGCGTGAAAGAGTACCAGCGGCCACCGGCTTTGGTGACGGAATGCGCACATCAAAGGGTATGCCATTATGCAAGATGATCTGGCTGTAAAGCATCTGGATGGCCCCGGAGGGCGTAATACCGAGTTTCGTAAGAATCGTTTCCGCACGGTCTTTCAGGGACGTATCGATTCTTGCATATACAGGGGATGTGTTTGCCATAGTTATTCACCTTCCTTTCAGAAACAGTATATCGCTAGTTGCTTGCAAATGCAAGCGAAACCAAAAGCCTTAACTTCCTATACTTTTTAACCCTCTTTGAATCTGTTATCATTCAAGGTCGTTATCATCATCGATATCTTCTGGAGATGTGGTTATCTCGAACAGTGCATCTGATAGATTCGACAGGGCATGCCGGATCTCCAGCGCAGCTTCTCGAAGATATCTATTAGCTTTTTCATTTTCCCATTCAGTATCATCGTTTCGAGCAGGGACTCTCCGAAATCCAGCTCCCCCATCAGATGACCAAGGTCTTCATAAATATCCGACATGATTTCGACGTCTTTTAACAAAAAGAGACCGACATGTGCGGCCTCGTAAAGATTCTTATGTTGTTGGATCTGATTCTTCCGATTGGGCGGCATTCTCGCTGATGTGATCGAGCATCAGTTTGTACAAACGATCAATGTCAGCAAAGAACAGGCGGATGCCGCGCTTGTTTAAGCGAAGATTATTCTGAAGGCAGCTGACAATAAGTTTGCTGGTACTTTCGTGGAGTGTCAGCGGCTTACCCTGACTGGTATGTATGTGATCAAAGTAGTCAGATGTTATTGGGAAGGCGTTCTGCACAAGAAACGCAACGTCTTTTCCTCCGCATTTGCCGAGGACAATTTTGGTGCACTTTCCATATTTGGCCACCTGCTTCTGGTAGATTCCCTGGAATTTGCTGTATCGCGATGAGACCGGAACCATCCAGAAAATATCCGCGTTTTCAGAATCCCTGATTGCGAGGTAATGGGGACGGTAGCCGCCGTTCTCATAATTGGACATGAGTGTGTCCTCATTTGCAAGTTCAAAATAGCTGTCACTGATGTGATAGAAATATCCTTCAGATATGATCATAAGGTGTCTCCCATGAAAGAACCCCACCTCCGCAAAGGGAGATGGGGCCAACATTTTCGTACCGAATAATTTGTTCCTCGCACCATCGGTAAGCGAGAACATTTTCGCATCGAATAACTTATATCCCGCACCATCGATAAGCGGCAACATTTTCAATTCCGGGAGAGCATCTGCTCTCACTTCATATTATACGCGAAATAGCCGGAATTGCAACTGAAAAATTGTAAAGATACCGTGAACGCACATGACGAATGAAAGGAGGCGCAAAGAGAATGGCAAACCGGATCAAGGGCCTGACCGACTGGGGATGAGTATGATGACCTGAGAGCCAAAGCCCGTGAAATGGGAAGTAAGACAAAGTTCTCCGCATTCGGCCTGTCGGCAAAGGACTCCGGGCACTTCGCGGATATCCTTGCTGCCGCCAGCACCAATGCAAACACGAACATTTCAATGCTCGGCGAGTCCTTTAAGTATGCAGCGCCGGTCGCCGGTTCCCTCGGGATCAGTGCAGAAGATACCTCTGTGGCGCTGGGCCTCATGGCAAACGACGGTATCAAGGCATCGCAGGCGGGCACATCGCTCCGGACGGGTCTTACCAACCTTGCGAAGCCCACAAAGCAGATGCAGACCTACATGGACAAGTTTTTAACCAACCTGTCGACGGAGCTGTATTCTCTATCTTTCGGAGAGCAAAAGAAGGGGAAGAAGCAATTTGGTGATATGTCAAGAATGAATTAAAAAGAGATTGGAAGTAAGCCTGATAAAGAAAGAAATTATAGACATTAAAGACCAGCCCAAAGATGCGGGCTGGTCTTTTTTCAGCGATTTCAATTTAGTAAATTGCGCAGTAAGCGAAATTAGCGAAATTTCGCGAAATGAAAGAGTTGAGTAATTTCGCAAATTGCGCTATAATGCACACAGGATATTTAGTAGGAGGCTGAATTAATGGGATATATATCAGTGAGGGAAGCTGCTTCTCGAATGGGAATTTCCCCTCGTCGTGTTCAGCAGTTATGTCAAAATAAACAAATATATGGAGCAACCCGTAAAGGAAACCGCTGGCTGATTCCGGATACTATTTCCGGTATTTATGAGGACGACGCTCTGAGGGAAGCACGACGAAGTCTGCCAATCGGCATTTCTGATTTTCGCAACGCAGTCACCAATTATTACTACGTTGATAAGACTCGTTTGATAAAAGATTTTTTGGACCGCAAAGTCCAGGTCTCACTATTTACAAGACCGAGACGTTTTGGAAAGACGCTGAATATGGATATGCTCCGCGTCTTCTTCGAAATCAGTGGAGAAGATACGAGTAAGTTTTTTCGAGACAAAAATATATGGGCTTGCGGTGAAGCCTACAGAAAATATCAGGGTAAATATCCTGTTATTTATCTTTCGTTCAAAGATGTTAAGTACAGCTCCTGGGAAAATGCATTTGCAAATATGACCGGTTTAATTTCCATGGAATTCGATCGTCATCGCTATCTTCTTGAAAGTGAGCAGTGCAGTAAAGCGGAGAAGAGATATTTTCAAAGAGTTCTGGATAGAGAGGCGTCCGAGGTAGACCTGGCGGATTCGTTGAAAGTTCTCTCCAAAATGTTGGCTGCGCATCATGGGATACCTGCGATTATTATGATAGATGAGTATGATACTCCGATTCAGGAGGGGTATCTTGCCGGATATTACAACCAGATCATAGAATTCATCCGCAATTTATTTTCCGGCGGCTTCAAAGATAATCAGTATCTGATTTTCGGATTCTTAACAGGTATTCTTCGTGTCGCGAAGGAGAGCATTTTCAGCGGAATGAATAACTTGAAGGTTTATAGTATTACGGATAATCTGTACAGCGAGTATTTTGGATTTACTCGACCGGAGATAAAAATGATGCTTTCATATTATGGGGCCGATGATAAATATGATGAGGTCTGCAAATGGTATGATGGCTATCTTTTTGGCAATCAGGAGATATTCAATCCGTGGTCAGTTGTGAACTATATCGCGGAGGACTGTACTGCAAAACCTTTTTGGCAGTCGACCGGCAGTAATGATATTATTGGAGAAATCATTGCAGAGGCTTCGCCGGCTATTGAGGACAATCTTCTCAAACTGATGAAAGGTGAAAGTGTAACTACCTATGTTGACACAGGCGTTATTTACCCTGAAATAAAGAAAAAACCATCAAGTGTGTTCAGCTTCCTTCTTACTACCGGGTATTTGAGAATTCAAAGCATGTATCCGTTAACAGACGGTGTTATGATGTGCGAAGCCTCGATTCCAAATCGCGAAATTTCCGGAGTATATGTGACTGAGATTATAGATCGCTTTCCAAAGGGAGGGATTGAATCGGCTGCAGTTGGAATTCAGCAGGCAATCATTAAAAAAGACTTTGAGAGATTACAAAAGCTTCTCGAGGATTATGTTATTCAGACAGTTAGCTGCTTTGACCCGGGCAATGAGGGCTTTTATCAGGGCTTTATGATTGGAATCTGTGCTATTTTCAGCAACAGATATTATGTTCGCTCGAACAGGGAGAGCAGGTACGGAAGGTTCGATATTCAACTGGAACCGATGAACAAAGATCTGCCCGGCTTTATTTTTGAACTTAAGTTTGATCATAATCCTGAGGCTGATCTGGATGCTCTTTTGGAAGAAGCTATTGGACAGATAGAGAAAAAGCACTATGATGCGGAATTGCAGTCCCGCGGTATTAAAGAGATTATCAAAATCGGGGTTGCTTTTGCAGGAAGGCGAGTAAAAATCAGTAAAATTTAGAGAACCAACATCAGAGCAGGCACTGTGCGCTCCACATACTGCGAGACTTCATTTTTAGTAAGAATTGTATTATTGCCGATATGTCAATCGTGATTTATAATAAATCTGTATTGCTTTGAAAGGATCAGAGCCTGACCGGCACTCTTGTAATATGAAAAAGTATTCTTTATGTATTTTTGCCCTGATCTTCGTGCTGCTTATGTGTTCGTGCGGCGAAGACAAGGTGGAAGTCTCCTCAGGACAGGAGGACCGCGTCAACGGATTCATGTTCGTTTTTGACAACCGTTCCGCGACAGAGAGCCTGAAAAATGATATGGATGCAAGGCGCATACCGGTGAAAGCGAGATGGAAACTGGATAAGCGTTATGAGACAACTGATGAACAGGACATCCGTGCCATCTATCGTGAGATGTCGGAGATGATCGTCGTTGGACAGACAAACCTCTCCGTTCAGGACCATGGTTATTATGTAGAGTATGTGCTTCAGGACGGCACGGTGACGCATTTCGATTTTGTCACAATTGCGATCCTTCGTATGGGCGATCAGCGGTATGTACTGGAGAGCGACGGCGGTCTATGGAGAGTGCTGAGGGAGATTCAGGACCGTTTAGATTCATGAGATTTTCGCCGGTTGCGGCAGCTTCAGATCGACAATTAGCGGAACAGCTCCTGATTCTGCGTATTTTTCCCGCGAGCGATACTTTATAATCGCATAATGTGCTTAGAATGAGGTTTTGCACTTGTAACATTTGCACCAAAATGATAATATTATTATGTCTGTAAAAAGGCATTTTTTAGGGGAATAATGAAAGGCGGTATAGTTATGTCAAGAATGTTCATCAGAAAAACAATAGCATTATTGGCCGCTTTGGTTGTTGTATTCATTTCTGTCGTAGTACCGACGAATGTGTATGCGTATGAAGATATGGATACGGCGAAAAACGGCAGTGCATCGCTCACACTCCAGCTGCCGGCTGCGAGTGACAGCGTAAAGCTGTATTTCGTCGCTGATATGGATACGCAGACTCATATAACGATGAAGGATGAGTATAAAGGCCTCGGCGTTAATATCGGTGATGCGGAGAGCCAGGATGAATGGGCTGAAAAGGCTTCGATCATGAGCACACAGCTCATTAATTCCGGCATCGAACCGACAGTGGCTTCGACGGATGAGAACAACCGGGTCAGGTTCGAGAATCTTGCGTTCGGTATCTATCTGGTCGTAGTTGATGAGTGCGCGAACGATACAATGAAGTACACCGTCAGCCCGAATTTCATCAGTGTGCCGAACTCTACAGACGGTGAAACGTGGATTTATGACGTGAATGCGACCCTGAAGTATGAAGCCAAGCCGACTGTCATACCGGAGAGGGTCAGATATACGGTAAGAAAGCAGTGGACCAATGACGGCATAGGCGAATCCAGACCGGAAGAGCTGAAAGTCAAGATTCTGAACAGAGTTACTGAAACTGCGGAATGGAATGAGATCGAGGAGGTCACCCTCAGCGAAGCCAACACATGGAGCTATAGCTGGGACGCTGAAGCGGACGGATCAGAGTGGGACGTTCAGGAAGAGGCTCTGAGCAATTACGCGATCGAGAAGATCGACAAGGTCGAAGACGGTGAGACGGTAAAGACGATCACGTTCGTTATCACGAACAGATTTATTCCGACGGCGACACCGACACCTACATCGACTCCGTCATTGACACCGAAACCGCCGACATCAACACCGAAACCGCCGACAGCAACTCCGAGAACTTACAGACCGACGGCGACACCTAGACCGAACGTGACAACGAAGATTACACATACGACCCCGAAGACCGGAGACGATCAGAATATTCTTCTTCCGGTGATCGGCGTGCTGGCAGCTGGCCTTGTGCTTGTTCTTCTGGGATTTAACCTCAGAAAGAAATCCGAAAATGAGAATGATGAAAAGAGTGCGTAATCTGATTGCTATGGCTCTTGTAATCGCAGGTACGTGCATGATGGTATTTTCAGCATTCTTCCTGCTTCGGTATCGTTCCAATACCAGAGATATGGACGACAATTCCAGAGAGCTGATCAGAGAACTTGAAAGAATAATACCAAGGGATCCTGTTATGACACAGGATCCTGTTTATAAAGATGCGGACAGTGTGCCGGCTGTCGAGATCAAGGGCATATCCTGTATCGGTATCCTGAAGGTTCCGAAGCTGGGTCTTGAACTGCCTGTCGCCAACAGTGGCTCCGATATCGGCTTCACGCCGATCCACATTTCGGGCACGCCGAATTCAACGGATTTTGTGATCGAGGCCCTTGGCTATTCTTCACAGTTCGGTCAGCTTTCTCAGTTGGAATTGAAGGACAATCTGGTATTTGTCGATCTCTACGGGTATCAGTATTCTTATGAGATCACCGGTATTGTCAGCGGTACGAAAGAGCAGCTTCAGGCAATGGATGACGCCATGCTCGAAGGAACGGACAGTTCCGAATCCGGGCTGGCGGCTGCGATCGTAGAAACAGAGCAGCAGCCGGAAGAAGAGGAGGACGATACGATCCAGAATCTGCCCGGCGTAGAGACAGTTACAGGGAATGACGATAAAAAAAATGAGAACGAGGTGAAAGTGGAGCAAAAGACCCCGGAGCTCATATTAAAGTATCGGAAAAGCCTTATGACCTATGTCAGGGTCGCAGGATTGTTAAGAACTGAAGATGAAGAAAATCAGGAAGCGGCGGGGTGACCCTGCCGCTGCTTTTTTCCTGACATTTGCCCATTGAGCGCAAACCGGCATGATATTTTCATGTTCGCCAATGTGCTGTGTGAGGAGTATTTGGCTTGCGCATCCACACTGAGATATAACTACTCTAATACTCTTGTAAGTATAAGTGGACAATGGTAAAATAATATGGAATATATGAAGAGTAATTTGCGTATTTTGTAGAGCATTTAGAGCATTTGCCATAATATGCCAGATCAGATCTGAAAATTAAGAGAAGCGAGGCATTAATATGAAAAGACAAACGAAAAGACTGCTTTCTATGATAGCAGCGATGATTGTCGTGCTGACGACGATTCTTGCCCCGGCAAGTGTCGCAGCGGCAGAAAAAGTTGATACTTCTAAGAGCGGGAGCGCATCGCTTGTGCTCGAACTGCCGGGCGCCAGCGACAGCGTAAAGCTGTACCAGATCGCCGAATACGACAGCGATTCCAAGATTGTCATGAAGAAGGAGGCACAAGACCTCAAGGTGACAATTGACGGCAAGGAGTCGGAGACTGCGCTCGGTCAGAAGGCGCAGACGCTGGCAGGAAAACTCAAAACCGCCACGGCGACCGGCAAGACGGACGCTAAGCTGAATGTGAAGTTCGATAAGCTGAAGCTTGGCTACTATCTGGTTACGGTCGATAAGTGCGGGAGCGACGCCAAGAAGTATGAGGTCGCACCGGTGATTATCGCTGTTCCGGCTGTCCAGAAATCCACTCTGAAGTATGATGTGGCGGTCAAGCTCAAGGGGCAGGAAGTCAAGGCGACTCCGGTTCCGGCGACAACGACTCCCAAAGCAGCGTCCGGTTCTTCTAAGGAGGAAAATGTTGGCGCGGACGATGATTCAACTCCCATTGATTCTGATGTAACTGCGCCGACGGAGACTCCGAGTCCGACGGAGACGTCGAGCCCGACAGAGACACTGACGGAGACGCCGACCACGACGCCGACAGAAACTCCGGAGCTTACGCCGACGGAGACGGCTGAGCCGACTCCGACGAAAGAAGAGGGCGTTACACCTACTCCGAGAACAATTGGGACACCGACAGCTAGGCCGGTGACAAGGATGCCGACGGCAACACCAACGCACCGTCTTACACCTACCCCAACGCCGACTAGTATTCGCTACACAATTGTAAAGAAGTGGTTGACTTCCGAAGGCGCTGTGTTGGATTCTTCATACACAGGAGTTTCGAGCTTAACAGTCGATATTTATCGCAAGCAATTAAATGAAGAGAGTTCTATAAAGGTTGGTTCCGTTGAGCTTTACCCATCAAACGATTGGACATATTCATGGACAACCCCGGATGATGGTTCAACGTGGACTGTAACTGAGCCCGATGTTCCGGAAGGATATGTGAATGTGGGCATTGTATCGAAATCTGAGTATAAGTATTCAAGTGTGTTTACTATTACAAATAAAAGGATATCATCAGAAACTCCTAAAGAGCCAACCTTAACGGAGACTCCGACCATAACCCCAACGGAATTGCCTTTGCCAACGTCGGCAGAGGATGGGACTCCAACTCCAAGTGTGACAGAAGACCCGTCACCTACAGATAGCGGAATACCAACGCCGGGGACTGACTCTGACGATTCGAACCCGGATTTCCCGCCGGATGACAGTTCAATCCCGGACATCACAGTCACACCGGATCCGAATATGTGGCAGATGTCTGTGACAAAGTATTGGATCGACAAGAACAATATTGCGCTTCCGGCAACGGATGAGACCATACCGGATTCACTTTCAATACAGATCTGGAAGAGAGCGTCTGAGGACGCAAAGTGGCAAAAAGTAGAGCTTGTTGACCTCACCGCCGAGAATAAATGGACGTATTCCTGGATGGCACCTGACGATGGCGCGACATGGACAGTCACTGAAGATGTCGTACCGATCGGCTTTACTCAGATGACAATCAAGCAGAGTAAGAACACCGTCAAGAAGACGCTGGATTTCAAGGTCACCAACATGTCCAACGCAGATGCGAAACCTGCACCGGTTCAGTTGAGTGTTGTCAAGTACTGGAAAGATAAGAACGGAAACGACCTCGATGATAAAGAAATCAAGGTTGAATCTCTTCCGATTCAGATTTACAGAAGAGAGAAAGACACGCAAGCCTGGAAACTCTTTAAGACTGCAGAGCTGACGGCAGAAAACGCATGGGAGTACCATTGGGGCGCAGCTGATGATGGCGCTTCCTGGACGGTCACAGAGAGGGATGTGCCGGAAGGCTACGTTCTTCAGACACCGATCAAGCTTGCCCATAATAAGGACAATACGAAGCTTGAGTTCCGGGTGACCAATATTTCGACCAGCGGTGATGTACCACCAACGACTCCTCCGACAGGAACTCCGCTAACGGATACACCGACACCAACACCGACGAATACTCCGACACCAACACCGACAAAGAAACCGACAACTGCGATTATTTCCTTCAGCGTCGTGAAGGTATGGCAGACCGCATCGGGCGGAAGGCTGAGCAATTCACAGACTGGAGTGTCGAGTCTGACGATCGATATTTACCGTAGGAGACCGGGTGAAAAAAGCTATACGAAGGTTGATACAGTAGAACTCCTTCCTTCTAATAACTGGACACATTCGTGGACAGCACCGGATGACGATTCGATGTGGACTGTAGCAGAGCTCGATAAAAATGTACCAAAAGGCTACACGAAGGTAGGCATTACTCAGAGTAAGAATACAGATAGACACACATGGGTGTTTACTATTACTAATAGAAAGACGAGTAGCAGCACCGCAACTCCAAGGCCGACCAGTATAACACGCAAGGTGACAGCAACAGCGACACCGAAGGTGACAGGGAAATCACGCACATCACCTAATACAGGCGATAATCAGAATATCTGGATCCCGATCATGACTATGTTCGGAGCTGCAGTTGTTCTGGTGGTGCTTGCAAGGAAGAGAGTAAGATAAGAGAATAGCGGTTCAGCGAAAGACCATCCGGGAGTGATCTTGGATGGTCTTTTTAGGTATTGACAAGTACAATTATATTTTATAAAATATAATTGTACTTAAGAAAAGTGCCATGCTAATCATTGAAACACTAATGGGAGAGGACTTGACATGCCAGTTGAAAAAAAGGATTCCGTGATGGAATCGCGGGAGAAGATAATTGTAAGGACCAGCATAATAGGAATAATTGCCAATGCCCTTCTGGCCGGCTTCAAAGCCTTCGTCGGAGTTGTCACAGGATCAATCGCAATTATATTGGATGCAGTCAATAATCTGAGTGATGCTCTTTCCTCGGTCATCACCATAATAGGAACCAAAATCGCTAATAAAGGACAGGATAAGGAGCACCCTCTCGGTCACGGCAGAGTTGAATATTTGACGGCAATGATTATCGCAGTCATCGTTCTCTATGCCGGCATCACATCTCTGAAAGAATCTGTGATGAAAATCATCCATCCCGAACTTCCGGAGTATACGATTGCTTCGCTGATCATTGTCGGTGCTGCTATATTTGTCAAGATTGTATTGGGTCTTTACGTGAAGCGCACCGGAGAGAGCGTTAAGTCAGAGTCTCTGATGAATTCAGGAGCGGATGCTCTGAATGACTCTATTATTTCTGCTTCTACATTGGTCGCGGCAATCATATTCATTGTGACAGGGCTGAGCCTTGAAGCTTACCTCGGCGTGATTATCTCAATCATAATTATCAAGGCAGGTATAGAGATGCTGCAGAGCGCATATGACCAGATTGTAGGTGTCAGGATTGATGCTGAAATGGCAAGCGGGATCCGAAAGACTGTTTCCTCTGTTGAAGGTGTTTATGGGGTCTATGATTTGCTGCTCCATAATTACGGACCGGAATTCGTGCTCGGTTCTGTTCACATCGAGGTCCCGGACACTATGACTGCCGATAAAATCGACACCATTGAGCGAGAAATACAGGAGAAGGTGCTGCGCGAGAATAATGTTATTATGACCAGCGTCGGCATCTACTCAAGAAATACAACAAACTCCCGCGCCGCTAACGTGAGAGCCAAAATCATCAAGATGCTGCGCGACCACGATTACATTCTGCAGATGCACGGCTTCTACTTCAATGAGGAGGAGAAGCGCATCCAGTTCGATGTCATCATTGATTTTGATGCACCTGACCGCCTTGCTCTGTACAATCATATTGTGCAGGAGGTCCGGGAGGCTTATCCGGATTATGAGGTCAATGTCGCTCTCGATGTTGATCTGACAGATTAAGTTTATGTCAGCTGACGCTGACCCGAATCCGGCTTCAAGTCTTGTTAGCAAGACTTGAATTAGAGCTAAGACACAAAGGCAGCTGAAGAACCTCGGAAGCAGGTCTTCAGCTGCCTTTAACTTTGTATTCGGTTTTTCTACACAAATCTGACCTAATATGCTAAAATGACTCTTGATGTGTATTCATCTGGGGGTTATATTAATACGGCAGCTAATTGCTGTATAACATGGCATGCGAACGCATGCATATGATATGTAATTTGTAAGAGGTAAGTGAAAATGATGAAGAAAAGAATGCTTGCGGTGGCGGTTTTGATGGCGGGAGTGCTGACATTTGCAGGATGCGGAAATTCAGGCAATAATACTGCTGAGGCGGATACATCCTCAGTCGAGTCGCAGGTCGTGCCTGCAGACAAGAGTTCGGTCGCAGCTCCGGCTGAGAGCGGTGTGGCGGCAGTTAGTACAGAGAGCGATTCTATTGCAGCGGACACGGAAAGCGTCCCGACGGAGTCCTCTGTTGCAGCGGCAGCGGAACCGGGCAGCAACTGGGAAGGCGAGAACATCGTGTTCCGGAGCCGTTTCGGTTATGAAATCCAGATCCCGGCTGCCTGGGGCGGCAAATACGTGGCGGAAGACGAGTACGGCGGAGACGGTTTCTATGTTTCTGACCTGCAGGTCGTCGGACACAGCGGCATGCTGATGACAATCATGAAGGGAAGTCCGTCAGATATCGGTGAGACGAGCGCACTGCTTCAGGAGCTCCCGGCACTCGCCGATGGCACGACTTTCTACGCAATCATCCCGCAGAACAAACCTTATGAAGAAACAGAAGAGAATGAGGCGCTTTACACATCTCTGTCTCAGTACGTTCCCGAGATTCTTCAGACTTTCGGAGACCCGAAGGAAGAAGAAGTGACTCCGGAACCGACAGCTGTTCCGGCTGATGAGTCTACTGTAGCGGCAGCGGATGAAAGCTCGGTAGCTGCTAGCGAGACAACTGAGAGTGCGGCGACTGAGAGCGCTGTCCCGGCTGAGGAGCAGGAGTCCAAGCCGGACGAGGCGATTGAGGCTGAAGTTACCGAGAGTCCTGAGCCTACTAAGAAACCTCTTGCGCCGGGCAGCAACACAAAGTATCTGAGCGATCCGCTCAACCCGGCAACAGAGAATGTCATTGAAAATGATAACGAAGACGGCACGTATTATTATGAGTCGAACATCGGCTACAATAATGGTGTGACTGCCATGGTGCGTAACCAGTGCCTCAGGAACCCGAACGGTCTGCTGACCGGCGCGGATCTTGCAAGAGAAGTAGTCAACAATGTATATGAGAATGAGAATACATCGGTGACGTATAGCGAAGGTTATTCCGGAGCACTCGGATATCCGTCATACCTGTGCACATGGACTTATGGCGGCGGTGCCCGCAAGGTAGAGGGTGTTGTTGTTGAGGCAGGCAGCTATGTGTATGTCTACACAACAGACATGCAGTCGGATGTCTATGATTATTATCAAAATGGGTTCCATTCAATGTTCACGACGCTGACACTGGAGAACAAGTAATTAGAATATGAGATTTGAGAAAAGAGGCTGTGAAAAAAGATATGTTGCAACAGCTATTTTATCAAGGCCGCACTGCTGCAGACTGTTATGGCCATGCAGGCAGTCGATCTTGTGAAATATCGCACATAAGCAGTGCCGTACGAGATTCAATTCATGTCCCATGGGCAGTCATAACAACTCGTTCTTTGCCAATTCAGCGGCTCTTCTTATTAAATCTTGGGCCTTAGAAGCAGTTACTTTTGTTGATTTTGCTCCTAGATTACGGTAAGACTTTCTTATATCAGTTTTTTACCAGCACTAGTAAAAAGGTGGTTTTACTAATCTCGACTGCCCGCCACATCACTCGGGCAGTCATTATATGCCGAATAGAACCAAGGTGACTGAGAGCCCTCTTTCTTGCTTTCAGTCGATTGGAGCTGATTTCACTGATCTCGACTGCCCGCCACATAATTCGGGCAGTCATTATATGCCGAATAGAACCAAGGTGACTGAAAGCCCTCTATCTTGTCTTCAGTCGATTGGAGCAGATTTCATTGATTGCGACTGCCTTCATCAAACACAAGCAGTCACCGACCATGGCATTGAACCAAGATGACTGCTTGCCATCCTTCTTGCACGACCGATGTGTGACCGACGAGCGGTCAACGTCCACTATCACTCAACAAAAAGGCTGTGAAGAAACGAATTAACGTTTTTTCACAGCCCCTTTTTTT
>JBGUHN010000002.1:0-102831 GCA_045112155.1 Lachnospiraceae bacterium | reverse complement strand
GATCCTTTACAGATGCTCTTTGCTGCTTCGATCAACAGACGGCGCAGGTGTGTATTCCCCGCCTTGGATATTCCAAGCCTGTTCTTGTTTGATGAGCTGGAATGCTCTCCGGGAGCCAGGCCCAGGAATGCCGCATAAATGTTCCCTTTGGCGAAACGTTTAAAGTCGCCGGTCTCTACGATCAGGGAGAGTGCTGTATGTGTGCGAATTCCAAGGAAGCATTCCAGCTTTTTCACGTTTTCCTGATAGCGCGCTCCCGCAGCGATTTCTTCGATCCGCTTGTCGAAGCGCTCGATCTTTGCCTCCTGTTCTCCATAGGAAGCCATGTATTCGTTCAGGGTTTCCCGATACATTGAATCGAGTTCCAATTTCTTCAGCCAGGAGACATGACTTTTGGTCCATTTAGTTCCGGTGTACTTATACCCGTGCCGAAGGACAAACGCGTTGATCCGCTGCTTCAGGCTCTTGAGCGCCAGCTTATGGTCATCCCTCATACGGAGATATTCTTTAACGGCATCATCTTCGCCGGTAGGAATATAGACAGGATGATATCCACCATAGCTCAGGCAGTGTGCAATCAGGCGGGCGTCACGCCTGTCTGTTTTGATGCGCTTCCCCTGTGTTGTGAGCATGGTAGTCGGTGCCAGAATGGTGCATTTGATTCCGGCATTGGTCAGCTGATGGTACAGCGTATATCCAAGGCATCCTGCCTCGTATCCGCATTCAATAGAATAATGATCCTGAGAGCCGAGTTTCAGCATCAGAGATTTGATGAAAGAAATGATTTCTTTGTAATCCGGAGAAACCTGAATTTCCCCGAAAAACCGGTCCTCTGCTCCAATTGTGGGTTCCACTGCGCATAAAGTATAATTTGTACTATGGACATCCATGCCGATTTTGATTATTCTATTCATAAGGTGACCTCCTTTTGTATGCGGTAACCCCTGTTACCATTGATCTTGACAATCATCAGTATACAGGTAAATCCACGATGCTACAAATGTGAGGTCACTTCATATTATCTTACAGAATGCTGAAGCATTCTGTGATCTCTCGGTCGGACCTGCAATGTTTTTCTTATGAAGATGGATGCTTTGCCGCCGTTAACGAAATACTAGAACAGCTCGTCTGAACTTTTACTGCCACATCATAAACCCGACGATTATTAAGTAAGTCCATCCGAACTGTTACCGCCACATGGGAAGTCGGCAGGCTGATGCGGAGCTCTTATCTTGCCAAGTTTTTTATTTTGTGTTAGTCTATGTTATTGATTATTGACCATAAGGAGGTCTGTATGCGCCAGGAGAGAGTTAACGTATGGAATGCAAATGAGTATGACTATCCGGCTTCCTACGGATTTATACCGAATATTCACACGTACATTCATGAGTACAAGGCGAGACCCGCCATTCTCGTTATTCCCGGAGGCGGATACTGGTTTGTCTCCTGCAGAGAAGGTGAAATTGTCGCGAAAGAGTTCTATGATAGAGGCTACAATACGTTCGTGCTGACGTACACTGTCAATCTGCTCGATATGCACCCGCTCAAAATGCAGGCCCTCCGGGATGCCGCCAGAGCTATGCGGATCATCAGGGCAGGAGCAAAAGAATATCAGGTCATTCCGGATAAGATCGCTGTCATCGGTTTTTCTGCCGGCGGTCATCTGGCAGCGTCCCTGTGCAATCATCACGGAGATGTCTCAGAGACCAGATATAATCTTGAGACAGTCAGCGCGCGCCCGGATGCCGCGATTCTGGCTTACCCTGTCATATCGACAGGCGGCTACGCGCACGCAGGGACGATCAGGGCTCTTCTCGGCTATACCTGCGAGGAGGCCGAGGGTGCTTTGCTTGGAGAAGCTCTGCCTGGCTGCGAGACCAGAAGAGATGAGCTTAACTATATGTCCCTTGAAAAGCAGGTCACCGGCGATACACCGCCTACATTCCTTTTCACGACCGCTGAGGATATGACGGTTCCGCCTGAGAACAGTTTTATGTATCTCACTGCTCTAAGAGCCAACGGCATTCGCTCAGGCTTCCATTACTTCTCCGTAGGCCGTCATGGTCTCTCTCTTGCAAATGAAACATGGGCCACCTACAGGACAAATGACAGCTATACCTACGAGCAGGTCTTCGCAATCACAAAGGCAGCTCTTGACGGACGTCTCCCGGTGCCGGATCCGGTCAAGAAGGAACTTCTTGAGAACAGCCATTTCGGAAGCGGCGTCATGACCAGGGACGATTTTCCTGTTCCGGAGGTCACGGAGTGGCCGGAGATGGCAGATCACTTTTTAAAGACCCTGGAATTTGTGCATGAGTGATCAGTGAAACCGCAGGAATCTGATATGTAATCTGGTTTGAACAGTGCAACAAGCGAGATTTGAATAAAGGAGAATTTTGATGAACGTAAGAGAGCGGATCAGTCTGCTGAGACAACGCATGACTGACGAAGGTATTGACTATGTGCTGATCGGTTCCTCTGACTATCATGCATCGGAATACGTGGGGGACTACTTCAAGGTCAGCGAGTTTTTCTCGGGCTGCACCAGTGATAATGTCACCCTGGTCATAGGAGCGGATATTGCCGAGCTGTGGACAGACGGCAGATATTTCATCTCAGCTGAAAATGAGCTGAAGGGCAGCGGCATTCATCTCATGAAGATGGGTGAACCGGGTGTTCCCAAGGTGACTGCGTATCTGAAGAACATAATGTCGGAAGGGACTGTCCTCGCGTTCGACGGAAGATGCATCGGGGCAGGCCAGGCGCGTATGTATAAGAATATCGCGTCCTCCTGCGGTGCCGTATGCCGCATTGACTTTGAGCCGGCGGAGAGCATCTGGACCGACCGCCCGGACCTGCCGAAACATCCGGTCTATATGCTGCCGGAGGAACTCCTCGGAGAGTCATTTGAACACAAAACCGAGAGGGTCAGAAAGGCTATGGCCGAAAAGAAGGCCTCTTATTTCATGCTCTCAAAGCTCGACGATATAGCATGGCTTCTCGGAGCCCGCGGCAATGACATCTACTGCAATCCGGTCATGCTGAGCTATGCTCTGATCGGAATGGAGACATTTGATCTGTTCATTCAGGATGAGGAAGTGACGGTAGAATTTGCGGCATTTGCCGAGAAGTCCGGCATCACGCTGCATCCATATGACAGTGTCATCGACTTCCTTAGGGAGACGGAACTTGACGGTCCCGTCATGTTCGAGGAGGGAGCTACGAGCGCCTGCATAGCGGACATTTTGAGTAAAAAAGGTCAGGTCATTAAGGCTGTCAATCCGACAGAGCTTATGAAAGCCATGAAAAATCCAGTCGAGGTGGAAAAGAGCCGTGAGTTTTATCTCAAGGATTCTGTTCAGCTCTGCCGATTCCTCTGCTGGTTCGATCATCGCGTCGATGCGCTGGGGGAGGAGAGTTTCGAACTGAATGAGCTGACAGCTGCCGAAAAGCTGGACAGCCTGAGGGCTGAGGTGCCGGGCTTCATCGGCCTGTCTTTCCCGACGATTTCCGCATACGGTGCAAATGCAGCCATGGCCCACTACTCAGCCACCCCCGAAAACTACGCTGCTGTGGAGAAGAAAGGATTTTACCTTGTCGATTCCGGCGGTCAGTACATGGGAGCGACGACCGACGTAACAAGGACAGTCGTATGCGGACCGCTGACGGAAGTGGAGAAGAGGGACTTTACACTGGTCACGGTGGCCAATCTGAACCTTCTGAATGCTAAGTTCCTTCACGGAACGACAGGACGCTTTCTCGATGCCTATGCCAGAGCTCCGCTCTGGGATCTGGGACTTAATTTTAACCACGGGACAGGCCACGGAATCGGCTATATCCTGAATGTACACGAGGGACCGCAGAATATTCGGTATCAGTACGGACCGGGTATGAAGGAGGCCGTGTTCGAGGAGGGCATGATCGTCTCAGACGAGCCGGGCATGTATGTGGAGAACAGCCATGGAATCCGCCTTGAGACCATTCTTCTCACTGTAAAGGACGAGATGAATGAGTACGGGCAGTTCATGAGATTTGAGCCGCTGACATTTGCACCGATTGACACGCGCGCAATCGATGTAAAGTACATGCAGCCGCGGGATATCGAACGGCTGAACGCATATAACAGACAGGTATACGAGAAGATTTCCCCATATCTTTCCGGGGATGAGCTTGAGTGGCTTGCCGATGCCACAAAGCCGCTGGGAGAGTAAACATTGAAAAGAACTAAGTTATTTTATAATCTGCTGCTTGCGGCGCAGGGGGCAGCAGGTGTCGGCGCACTGATCTTTTTGTTCCTGCACAGAGAACTCTTTTACGGAGAGTCAACTGAGACGGACCAGTACGCAATGAAAATTGAACCGATGAGACCGTGGTTCTTTATCGGTGCCTGTGTCATTATAGCCTTTGTGACTCTGATCGGCGTTCTTCATCTTTTGAGGCTCAGAAAAAATGCCGAAGAGAGTGAAGGAAAGGCAGCCGGCAAAACAGCGCCGGAGATTACAGCCGTCATTTCTGTGGTCATGATCGGTGTGAATGCCGCTATGAGTTTTTTTGTTATAGAGCTCATCAATAATCCGTGGATCAGTCTGCTTCAGAATCAGTATATTATCCTTGGATGCGGCATCACTCTGGCTATATACCTCATGTTCGTGTTCCTCACGAATTCGGTAACTTTGGGTATGATAGCCGGAAATATACTGTTTCTGGTGTGGGGCATGGCCAACTGCTTTATTTTGGAGTTCAGGTCGATACCGCTCCAGTGGGTCGATTTCTCTTCCTTCAAGACAGCAATGAATGTAGCCCATGGCTATGTATACCAGTTGTCCTGGCAGATGGTCACCGGTATATGCGCCGTTTTTTCTATAATAATTCTGTACCTGCATCTGGGAAATTATCACATAGGGAAGAAACTGTGGAGCAAGATCGCGTCGAGGATTATTTTCATCGGGATCACTGCGGCCTTCTATATAGTGATATTCAGGACCGATTTTCTTGCGGATACGGGCATCTGGCTGAGAGACTGGCATCCGCAGTATACATATAAGCTGTTTGGAATGGAATCGGGCTTTTTTGCATTTGCCAAAGCATCGTTCCCGGAGCCGCCGGAAGGCTATTCGGACGACAGAGTCGGTGAGATCATTGAGACCAGTCGAAAGACCGACGGCAAATATGAGATTTCCGACGCAATCATTCCCGATAACATTATCTGCGTCATGAACGAGACTTATGCGGACATGACCATTTATCCGGGCCTTCGGATGAGCAGCAATCCGTGCGAGTACTTTGACACGATCACGGAGAACGCGCAGACCGGTCCGCTCATGGTGTCTGTGCTCGGAGGTTTCACAGCCAACACGGAGTACGAATTCCTCACCGGCAATTCAACCATGATGCAGCCGTCCAATGTCGTCTACAATTCCTATATCAAGTCGGATCAGTACTCGCTTGCCAGAACGCTGTCAGCGCAGGGATACCGCACGATTGCTATGCATCCGTACTACCCGAACGGGTGGAACCGTGAGTTCGTGTATCCGCGTATGGGATTTGACGAGTTTATTTCGCTGGACGATTTTGTGAATCCGAAGCTGATGCGCGGTCTTGTCACTGACCAGTGCGACTATGAGATGATTACGGATCTGGTCGAGCAGAAGGAGGAGGGCGAGAAGCTCTTCATTTTCAATGTCACGATCCAGAACCACAGCCAGTATAAGACGATCGGTTTTCCGTCAACTGTCGAGGTCTTTGGCTACGAGGGCGATTACAAGGGCCAGGCGGAGCAGTACGAGACGCTGATCTCTATCTCCAATGACGCTCTTAAGTATCTGATCGACTATTTCTCTGAATGCGACGAAAAAACGCTTATCTGCTTCTGGGGCGATCATCAGCCGTCTGTCAGCGACGATTATATGACGTACCTTCTCGGCAAAGACCAGGAGACTGCGACATTTGAAGAACAGCAGATGCAGTATCAGACAAAATATCTCATCTGGGCCAATTACGACATTCCGGAGATGCAGGGGCAGATGCTGTCCAGCAATTATCTTGGCAGCTACCTGCTTTCCCTTACAGGCCTTGATCAGACAGATTATAATCAATATCTTCTGAAGATGAGGAACGTGATTCCTGCTCTTAATGCCTATGGCTACTATGGGACGGACGGAGTCCAGCACCAGTACGACACGGATGACGTGGCTCCGGCGCAGCAGGAGAAGCTCAATGAGTATAAGTGCCTGATTTACAACGAGCTCACCCAGGAGAAAGACCGGGACGAGACATTCTATGCGCTGGAATAGGCCCCGGACGAGCTGTACCGGAGGTATATAACCGACGCAAACATCATCTCCATCGAAAAACGCAGGTCCTTTCTGTGAGCTTAAAAAGCTAAAGCTTTTTGATCTCACAGGGTAGGACCTGCAATGTTTTTCTCACGAAGATGGATGTTTTGCAGTCGGTAACGAAATACAAGAACAGCTCGTCTGAACTGTTACGGAGCCACATAACCGACGTAAATATCATCCTCATCGAAAAACGCAGGTCCCTTCTGTGAGTTTAAAAGCTAAAACTTTTTGATCTCACAGGGTAGGACCTGCTTTTGTTTCTCACGAAGATGGATGCTTTGCTGTCGGTAACGAAATACAAGAACAGCTCGTCTGAACTGTTACGGAGCCACATAACCGACGCAAACATTGGGGACAGCTCGTCTTAACGGTTGAATTGCAGCTCTTGACAGAATGAGCGGAAAGTCCTATACTTCACTTTAGCGAATAAACGCGTTAAACCGTAACGATTTAAAATCAGAAAGAAGGTAACTGACAATGCCCATTACAATGCTGCTTGAGCAGAACTGCAAGCTTTACCCTGAAGATATTGCCCTGGTCGAACTGAATCCGGCGATCACTGACGACAGAAGGATGACATGGAGAGAGTATGACCTGGTAGAATCCGCACCGACTGGACCGTACCGCAGAGAGATCACCTGGAGAGTCTTTAACGAGAAGGCCAACAGATTTGCCAATCTGCTTCTCGAGCGCGGAATCAAGAAGGGCGACAAAGTAGGCATTCTTCTCATGAACTGCCTTGAGTGGCTTCCAATCTATTTCGGAACTCTGAAGACCGGAGCGCTCGCCGTTCCGCTGAACTTCAGATACACTGCCGAGGAGATTGAATACTGTGTCAATCTGGCTGAGTGCGATGTCCTTGTATTCGGTCAGGAGTTCATCGGACGTGTCGAGAGTATTGCAGACCGCATCAGCAAGAACAGGCTGCTGTTCTTCTACGGTGACTCTATCGTGCCGTTCGCTGAGGACTACACAAAACTGACAGCCAACTGCTCAAGCCGTGACCCGAGGATCCTGATCACGGACGAGGATTATGCTGCAATCTATTTCTCATCAGGAACCACAGGCTTCCCGAAAGCGATCCTTCACAACCATGAGTCGCTCATGCATTCCGCGAAAGTGGAGCAGAAGCACCATGGACAGACTAAAAACGACGTATTCCTGTGCATCCCGCCTCTCTATCATACAGGCGCAAAGATGCACTGGTTCGGCAGCCTGATCAGCGGCAGCAAGGCTGTTCTTCTGAAGGGCACAAAGCCGGAAGATGTCCTTGCGGCTGTTTCAAATGAGCGCTGCTCCATCGTATGGCTCCTCGTCCCGTGGGCTCAGGACATTTTGGACGCTCTGGACTCCGGAAGACTGAAACTTGAGGATTACAATCTCAAGAAGTGGAGACTTATGCACATTGGTGCTCAGCCGGTACCGCCCAGCATGATCAAGCACTGGAAAGAATATTTCCCGAATCACCTTTACGATACGAATTATGGTCTCTCCGAGTCGATCGGACCAGGCTGCGTACATCTCGGAACCGAGAATATTCACAAGGTCGGCGCGATCGGCGTGCCGGGATTTGGCTGGCAGTGCAAGATCGTCGACGAGGATCACAATGAGATCACTGAAGCCGAGAAGGTCGGCGAACTTGCCGTCTTTGGCCCCGGCGTCATGACCTGCTACTACAATGATCCGATTGCCACGGCAGAAGTCCTCGACAAGAAGGGATGGCTGTACACGGGCGATATGGCGAAGAGAGATAAGGACGGTTTCATTTTCCTGGTCGACCGAAAGAAGGACGTCATCATCTCCGGAGGCGAGAATATTTATCCGGTACAGATCGAAGACTTCCTGCACACCTTCGAGCCGATCAAGGATGTCGCGGTCATCGGTCTCGCGGACAAGCGTCTCGGCGAGAAGACTGCGGCTATCATTGAGATCAAGGAAGGCTTCACGTGCACAAAGGACGACGTGGAGGAGTACTGCCTCAAGCTGCCGAGATACAAGAGACCGCGTGAAATTATATTTGCCCATGTTCCGAGAAACGCGACAGGTAAGATCGAGAAGCCTCGCCTGCGTGAAGAATATGGCGCAGCCAACTTAGTTGCAGCGGAGAATCAGATCGAATCATGAATAATACGTCGCTTTTTAAAAAGGGACTAATTGACGGCATTCCGATATTTCTTGGATACCTTGCGGTATCATTTGCATTCGGAATTCAGGCGGCAGATATAGATCTGTCGCCTTTTCAGGCTGGTCTATTGTCTTTACTGAATGTTACATCTGCAGGCCAGTTCGCGGGACTTACGGTCATAGCGTCCGCGGGCTCATATATTGAACTTGCGGTCCTTCAGCTGATCGTAAATCTGAGATATCTTCTTATGTCGGCTGCTCTTTCCCAGAAGCTGCCCGGCGATACGCCGACGATCCACAGGATGGGGATTGCATACGGTGTGACCGACGAGATTTTCGGGCTGAGCGTCCTCACGGAGGGTCCGCTTCGCCCTGCTTACTCCTATGGTCTCATCGCGGTCTCTGTGACCGGATGGGTCCTCGGAACTGTCCTTGGCGCGGCTGCCGGTGCCGTACTTCCGCACAGGCTGATCAGCGCGCTGGGAGTCGCCCTTTACGGTATGTTTATTGCTATTATTATTCCTCCGGCCCGCGATGAGGTGCCGGTAAGGATTACCGTGTTCATGGCTATGGTAATGTCGACGATTTATGCGGTGGTTCCTGTCCTCAGGGATCTCTCAGGCGGTATGAAGATTATAATCGTGACCATCACTGTATCTTCGCTTGCGGCGATCTGGATGCCGCGCGACCCGGAAGACGAAGGGGGGAGTGAATCATGACGCCGAATGTTTACCTGTATATACTTGTGATGGCGCTCGTGACATATCTGATACGAGCCCTCCCGCTTGTACTTATCCGAAAGGAGATAAAGAGCAGGTTCATCCGCTCATTTCTCTATTATGTACCTTTCGCAACGTTGGCAGCCATGACGTTTCCGTCGATACTCACTGCAACGGATATGCTGCTCTCAGCTGTAATCGGGTTTGTGACCGCGCTTATACTTGCGTTCGCAAAGAAAAGCCTTATCGTGGTGGCTATTGGGGCGTCCTGCGCGGTCCTGATCGTCGAGACGCTTGCCGGAATATTGTAAAGTGAATTGGGGACGGTTCTTTTCAGGTGGGGTTTCCACGAGAAAAGGAACCGTCCCCGATTCGTGGATTAATATTAAATATATGATGAATGCTGTCAAATATATGGATAATTTTATTCAATACATAGACAAATCCGGAGCCTGCTTGCTATTGTAATCTGCGGATAAAAAGTGAGACCGTAGAGGGAGGGCAAGGTTATGGAGAGAGTCCTGGTCGTTGGCGGCAGGGAAAAACTGATGGATGGAATCGTAGACACACTGAGTGAAGCAAATGAAGACCTGGATCTCACGCGGGTGAGAAATTTTGATGAGGCAAGGTCTGTTGCGAGAAGCACGGGAGCTGACATATTAATCGCCGATGTGAGACATGCGTTTCCCGCATCTGAGTTTGATCTGGAGGCGGAGAGATTTTCACCCACGAAAGGCCATGCAAGGGAAGACCTTGATTTCATCAAGAAGTACATACGCAACCACTATAATGAAAAGATTAATCTGCAGAAGATCGCGAATCTGGCGTGCTTATCCACGACCTACCTGTGTTATCTCTTCAAGCAGGTCGAGGGAATCACCATACACGCTTACATTGAGCATATCAGGATGGAGAAAGCAGCTTACATGCTGATTACCGAGGACCGGATCATTCGGGATATAGCTGAGGAGGTCGGTTATCCCCAGAGTACATATTTCACCAAACTCTTTATCAAGCATTTTGGAATGAAGCCGGTCGAATACAGGGTTAGCCACAGGCCTTCTGCAATAAAGAACAAATGGCCGGAAAGGATGAAGGTAGCCGATGGAAAGTAAAAAGCCTGCTCATAGATCCCGGACTGAACTCACGATGGATGATATAGCGTATTACGGGATCAAAAGAATCGAGGGGGAGACAGTGAGAAAGGAAATCCTCATCGCGCAGGAATATGTAATCTGTCACTGTGAGGATGACCTGACCTGGGAAATCCTCGCGGAAGTGAGCAATCTGTCTCCGGGCTACCTTCAGAAATTGTATCGCAAATGGTGCCTCCTCCGCCTTCGTGACTTTCAAAATCTCTGCAGGATGGAGAAAGCAGCCGGTTATCTTGAGGAGACGACTTTATCCGTAAAGGAGATATGCAGCGCAGTCGGAATGAAGAACACATCCTACTTCAGCGCTCTTTTCCGACAGGTCTACGGGCTGAGCCCGAGGGAATATAGACACATGTACGGGGCATATCCGAAGGGATGCGGGCGGATATATGGATAAGTGACACAGCGCTCTTTTTGTGCTACAATTACCATACAAATCTGATGGAGATTATGCATGAAAAGATTATTTGCAGTTCTTTCAGCCTGCATCCTTGTGCTGATGCTCGGAGTGGGGAGCGGATATCTGATCGTGAACCGTGTGGTACCCGCGCTATTATCGGATGAAGAGCCGCCTGCTGATAGCGAAAAGCCGCCGCGTGTTTACGAGCGGACCGGTGTCCGCGAGCGTGAACTGACTTCCACCAATATATGGCTTTACAGGCAGTATGTCATGACAGTGCCGGAACCGAATCCGACACCGACGCCGATTCCTGCCCAGGTCGCCGCGCTTGAAGATTTTTCTCCGGAAGCGAGTGCGGTTATAGATAACTCGGGATTTTTGAATTTGCCCGATAATTCTACGGTGGAAGACATTTCAGTAAGAAAACTGAAGAACAAATATTTTTCTCTTCTCATACCGGGCGCGTGGGTAGACAATGTCGTAGTCGAGTGCAAGTATATAAATGATGTCACGGAATCCCCGAAGGAAGGTAAAGAACTCGTTTTTGACACACTGCTTCTCAGGTTTTTTGAGAAGGGAATGTACGAAATGTACAGGAACAGTCATGACCGGACAACTTACAGTAACGGTCTTCTGACCGAGCTGCGCTACAGCAGTACAGAAAACGACAACAGCTGGCTGAAGACATCAAATTATCAGAACTATTGGGCGGACACAAGACTCGGTGTTCAAACTTACAATGTATTTATTTATGAGCCGAACAATAAGGGAGATCTGATAGCGGATGAGTTCAGAGACAAATATCTGTATATGCTCAGGATCAATTATGAGGGATGCTTCATTAATACATTCAAAGTTAATGGTGACGGAGAAGTGACTTACGCTGATGATTCTATCAGAAAAGGCTTTGTTGATTCGTGGGATCCGAATGCCGAGGGAATACCGGACGGAAGCGTGATTCCGCAAGATTGAACGATTTTACCTGAGGCAGAACCGGCGGTACTGATTTTGGGAGAATGAGGAGTTTGATATGAGTACTTATGTCATGTCTGATTTTCACGGACGCCATGATTTCTTTATGCGCATGCTTGAAAAAATCGATTTCAGCGAAAACGATACTCTTTATATTCTCGGCGATGTTGCGGACCGGGGACCGGACGGTATCAAAACATTCATGTACATCATGGATAAGCCGAATATAGTATATCTGGTCGGAAATCACGATCTGTTCCTCACGGACGCCTACAAGAGATCGCTCCTTGTATCCGATTCAGAGAGCTTTTACGCGACCCGCGAATGGATGATCTGGTACTATAACGGTGGACTTACGACCTGGAGTGAGTTCGTCAAACTTGACCGGACAGAGCGGCGCAGGATCGTAAGCTATATTGCAAATGCATATGTAGTCATCCCGAACCTCAAAGTCGGTGACCGGAATTTCTACCTGTGCCACGCGACACACCTCGACAGGTATGTGGACACCCCTCTCAAATATAACGAGCTCAGTCCGAAGGAGAGAGAGCATGTCGTCTGGGACCGCGTGTATCCGAGGTGGTATTCGAAGGAATTCGCTGACAGGGATTACAGTGAGCTCTATATAAAGTATCCGAAGAATACGAAAATGATATTCGGTCACACGCCGACAGCCCTCTTTACGGATCCGGCACCCGACGGACGGTGCAGGATCTGGCACGGAGGTCACGGTCACCTGATCGATATCGACTGCGGGTGTGCCGTAAGGGAGTCGAGGTATGCGATGCTCGGGTGCCTGAGACTGGATGATTTGAAAGAATTCTATGTGCATGGCTGACATGCTAAAATCAATAAAGAAAAAAAGCTGCGGAGAAATGTCGGATCCATTTCTTCGCAGCTTTTATATTCCTGTGCGTTATACCGGAGCGGAGATTGCTATATACTTAAATCCCTTCGGCTCGTACTTGTCCACCATCTCGTCGAGATAGTCCGCAATCGTCTGATAGAACTCGCTGATGACATAGAGATGGTCGATGACGCCCTGGACCTGAATGCGCTGAGGACGCCCGTAATAGTTCTCCATATATTCATCTTCCGGGACCAGAAGGTCTACCGCATAGCCCTCGCGGAGGTAATTGAGACGCTTATTCTTAATATCTCCGGCGTCGAGGATATCGATCAGATCGCGGATCTCATCGATCATATCTTTCACGTCTTCCATCGGCATGAGATTCAGCTCGTTTCTCCAGCGGAACTCACCCGGGAAGAATCGCTCGATTATCGGGAAGAACAGTTCGTGTGTGCATATGTTGTCGCAGGAGAGTTCATCCTCCATGATCAGATCGGCATCGCCGTTCCAGATATCATCGCTCATCGGATCGAACCAGAAACGGAGACGGGCATGATGTCCGCGTTTTACCCGGATACGATATTCGCTTGCAGCCATGTTAGCACCATCCTTTACTCATTTGACTCTATCTTATCAACTTGGGTCCCAGTTTACAAGTGGCTTTTTCTTATTGACATTTGCCCGTTAACGTGGTTAAGTTAAAAATCACAGCTTAGAAGTATAATTACGGTGGGACAGTCCGCTTAGAGCTGAGCGATCTTGTCAGAAATTTTAGAGGTGCATGTTTGGAAAACGAATTTATTGAGATGATGGGTAATGAAAATGCAGCAAATGATACTACTGCGGAAGTTCGAGAGGAAAACGCAGCAGCCTGTGAGGAAATAGCAGAAGCCGGCGGGGAAAGTGAGGCGGTCAGTGATGATGCAGCAATCGAGGAGCCGGGCAGCTTTGAGAAAATGGGACTGGATAAAAAACTTCTTCGGGCAATCGGGGATATGGGCTTTGACTCCGCGACTCCGATCCAGGAAAAAGCAATCCCGATCGAGCTTTCCGGCCGTGACATGATCGGCCAGGCACAGACGGGAACCGGCAAGACAGCTGCATTCGGTCTTCCTCTGCTTATGAGAATTGATTCGAAGATGAAGAAGCTTCAGGCAGTTATCCTTTGCCCGACCCGCGAACTTGCCATTCAGGTGTCAGACGAACTGCACAAGTACGCAAAGTATATGCACGGGGTTAAAATTCTGCCTGTCTACGGAGGACAGGATATCTCAAAACAGATCAGAGGCCTTCGGGACGGTACACAGGTCATCGTGGGTACTCCGGGCAGAGTCATGGACCATATGCGCCGCGGCACCGTCAAATTTGAAAATGTCAGATTCTGCGTTCTTGACGAAGCAGATGAAATGCTCGATATGGGATTTATCGATGACATGAAGACTATTCTGTCGGAACTGCCGGATGAGCGCCAGACAGTAATGTTCTCAGCTACGATGCCCAGAGAGATCATTGATCTCACGGAGCAGTTCCTGACCGACGCGGAAGTCGTACGCATCGCAAGAAAAGAGCTCACGGTTCCGAAGATCAAGCAGTACTATTACGACGTGAGGCCTAACAAAAAGACCGAAGTTCTCTGCAGACTGATCGATCTCTATGATCCGAAGCTCTCAGTCGTATTCTGCAACACAAAGCGAAAAGTCGATGAGCTGGTCGACGAGCTGAAGGGACGCGGTTATTACGCCGAAGGTCTTCACGGAGATCTCTCCCAGGCACAGCGCGACCGGGTGATGGGAAGCTTCAGAAAGAAACTGACAGAAATTCTCGTCGCCACCGATGTTGTTGCAAGAGGTATTGACGTCGATGACGTCGACGCGGTCTTCAATTACGATATACCACAGGACGATGAATACTACGTCCACCGCATCGGCAGGACCGGACGCGCCGGCAAGGAGGGCAAAGCATTCTCACTTGTCGTCGGGCGCGAAGTCTACAAGATGAGGGAAATCCAGCGCTACTGCAAGACAAAGATCATCCCGCAAGCGATACCGTCTCTTGGCGATATATCCGAGATCAAGGGTGAGAAGATCCTTGATAAAGCTGTGGAAGTCATTGACAGTGAAGGAAAGGGCCTCGAGAGAATCATGGAGCTGCTTGACAAGCGTATTTTTGAGGATGAGGTCTCTTCCATGGAGATTGCCGCAGCGCTTCTCTATATGCAAATGGGCGACTCCGTCGGTATCGACGATATCGCCGACTTTAAAGTTCCCAAGTCGCTGGATGATCTCGGTGAGCGCTTCGGCGGCCGGGACGGAAGAGGGGCATTTGACCGCAAAGGCAGAAAACTGGACGGTAAGAAGCTCCGCGTAAAACGCCGCGAGAAATCCGACCATCCTGATGACGACATGGTACGACTTTTCATTAACATCGGGAAGAATCAGCACGTAAAACCGGGTGATATTCTCGGAGCCATTGCCGGTGAATCAGGTATTTCCGGACGGCTTGTGGGGGCAATCGATATCTGCGACAGCTATTCATTTGTAGACGTCGACCGGAAAAACGCGGATAAAGTAATGCGGGCAATGAAAAATGCCAAGGTAAGGGGCCTGACGGTCCACATGGAAAAAGCCAACGGCATAAAGTGATGGCAGCAGTTCAGACAGGCTGTAAGTCAGTTCCTGAATCCGGCCGCAAGCATCATCTTCATCGAAAAACGCAGGTCCTATCTGAGAGCTAAGCAATGCATATGCATTGCTGATCTCTCAGTGAAGGACCAGCAATGTTTTTCTCACGAAGATGAATGCTCTGCTGCCGGAAACGAAATGATGATACAGCCTGTCTGAACTGCAGCATGTGATGACCGATATTGCCGGGTGTTAAGTTTTAGTGATTTACACAGTATACATATTGGTGCTATAATCTTTCGCAGCGACTTCACCACGGTGACGCAGTGCAAAAACGATAAGCAGTGATACGTTTTTTACGTTGACACATTGCCAAAACGAAAAGCAGCGATATGTTTTTTGCGTTGACGCATTGAAAATGCGAATAGCAGCCATGCGTTTTTTCGGTGAAGCGGGGACAACGGATCTGTCCCCGGTTTTCGCGGATTTTGAATCAAAACAGCCGGATCCTAAGCAGCTGGCTGCGTGCCATGCAGACTCTGACTGTCATCTTGGAGGTTTTATATGCGTGAATTTAAGAAGTCATCAAAACTGGATAATGTATTGTATGATGTCAGAGGACCGGTCGTCGAAGAAGCGGACCGCATGATAGCCAAGGGAATCGAGGTCCTGAAGCTCAATATCGGAAACCCGGCTCCGTTCGGCTTCCGTGCTCCCGAGGAGGTCATCTATGATATGGCGAGCAACCTGCGCGACAGCGAGGGCTACTCTGATTCCAAAGGTATCTGGTCTGCCAGAAAAGCTATCATGCAGTACGCGCAGACAAGAGACATTCCGAATCTGGCCATGTCTGATATTTACACCGGCAACGGCGTATCCGAACTGATCAACCTGTGTCTCTCAGCCCTGCTTGAGAACGGAGATGAGATTCTCATCCCGGCACCGGATTATCCGCTCTGGACAGCCTGCGCAACACTGGCAGGCGGCAACGTCGTTCATTATCTGTGTGATGAGGAGAGCGACTGGAACCCGGACCTTGCGGATATCGAGAGCAAGATCACGGACAGAACCAAGGCAATCGTTGTCATTAATCCCAACAATCCTACAGGTGCCGTGTATCCGAAAGAGATTCTTGAAGGAATTGTAAAGATCGCAAGACAGCACCAGCTCATCATTTTCTCGGATGAGATCTATGACAGACTGCTGATGGATGGCAATGAGCACATCTCCATCGCTTCGCTCTGCCCGGATCTTTTCTGCATTACATTCTCCGGACTGTCAAAGTCTCATATGATCGCAGGCTTCCGCATCGGCTGGATGATTCTTTCCGGAAATAAGGATGTTGCCAAGGATTACATTGAAGGCATCAAAATGCTCTCATCAATGAGACTCTGCTCCAATGTGCCGGCTCAGTCAATCGTTCAGACAGCACTCGGCGGCCACCAGTCCGTAAAGGGCTATGTTAACGAGACCGGCCGTGTCACAAGACAGAGAGACTTTATCTACGAGAGACTCAATGCGATCCCCGGCATCTCTGTCAAGAAGCCGAAAGCCGCGTTCTATTGCTTCCCGAAGATCGATATCGCAAGATTCAATATCCACGATGATATGCAGTTCGCATATGACCTGCTCCGCAAGGAAAGAGTCCTGATCGTACAGGGCACAGGCTTCAACTGGCCGGAACCGGATCATTTCCGCGTTGTCTATCTGCCGAGGCGCTCAGTGCTGGCTGAGGCATGTGACAAGCTTGAGGAATTCCTCTCAGACTATCATCAGGAATGATTAATTTTGGTATGAACATTGACAATCTTTGTCGATGTTTATAAAATACAGCTATCTTTTTTATTTCTTAAAGGAGGAACTTTTACTATGAAAAAGAAGGTATTTGCAGTGCTTATGTCAGCAATGATGGCACTCAGCCTTGCTGCATGCGGCGGTTCCGCAGCAAGCAGCCCGGCAGCTACAGATGATTCTGTTGTCTCTACAGCTGACGGACAGGCAGCAGGCCCGGACATCAAGGTCGGCCTCATCTGTGTCGAGGATGAGAACTCCGGTTACGACGCTTCTCACATCGACGGATGTACTGCAGCGATCAAGGCTCTCGGCATCGACGAGAAGAACCTCATCATCAAGAAGGACATCCCGGAAGATGAGAGCTGCTATGATAACGCGGTTGACCTTGCAGAAGAAGGCTGCAGCATCATTTTCTCTGATTCCTACGGACATCAGAGCTACATGATGCAGGCTGCTACCGAGTATCCGGACGTGACATTTGTTGCCTGCACAGGCGACATGGCTGCTTCTTCAGGCCTTGATAACTACAAGAACATTTTCCCGCACACATATGAGTCCCGTTACGTATCAGGCGTTGTTGCAGGCATGAAGCTTGCAGAGCTTGTCGCTGCTGATCCGTCTCTCGATCCGTATGTAGGTTATGTCGGTGCTTATCCGTACGCGGAAGTTGTTTCCGGTATGACAGCATTCTTCCTCGGCGTCCGCTCCGTAGTTCCGGAAGCTCATATGGACGTTCAGTTCACAAACTCCTGGTATGATCCGACAGCTGAAGGCGCAGCCGCAGAAGCTCTTATGTCCAAGGGCTGTTCCATTATTTCCCAGCACGCAGACTCCACAGGCGCTCCGTCCGCAGTTCAGGCTGCTCATGACAAAGGCCAGAACGTTTACTGCGTAGGTTACAATATTGATATGCGTTCCGTAGCCCCGGACGTAGCTCTGACATCTGCTCAGAACAACTGGTCCGTACTGTATGAGCATATGCTTTCCTGCTTCGTTAACGGCGAGGAAGTTCCGGTTGACTTCTCTGCAGGTTATGCAGATGACGCAGTCATGATCTCTGAACTCGGCGATGCTTGCGCTGAGGGTACACAGGAAGCTGTTGACGCTGCATGGGCAGGCATTGCAGACGGCAGCATCCAGGTATTTGACACAGCTACATTCACATGCCAGCCGGCAACAGACGGCTCTTATGTGGTTGATGACGCAGGTGTTGTCACATCCGCATTCGGTCTTGACGCTGACGGTGACTTCGTAAATGATAACGGTGAGGCAATTGTTGACGGCGCCTTCGTTGAGTCCTCTCTTCGTTCCGCTCCGTACTTCGGACTTCACATCGACGGCATCACATGGCTCAACTAATAAAATAGGCAGAGCATTTGCTTTAAGTTAACATGCAACTGTACAAGCTGACATTTTATAATGTCAGCCTGTACAGTTGTTTACGGTTATAAGGAGAGTTCATATTCGCGGACTTTTCGACCGGAGGGAGGCTTTTTTGCAGGGCAATTGAAGCATTTGCATGAGCTTCCCGGTCTTAATTACACAATAGATGAACGGGCCGCTTAGGTCCAGGCATCAAAAAGCGAGGGATATCAATTGGGAAACACACCTGCTGTTGAGATGATCAACGTAACAAAGAGATTTGGCAAGGTCACTGCCAATGACCATGTGAATCTGGAGATCCGCAAAGGGGAAATCCTCTCTCTGCTGGGTGAGAACGGCAGCGGCAAGACAACACTGATGAACATGCTGTCCGGTCTTTACTTCCCCGACGAGGGCGAGATCCGGATCAATGGCGAGCCGGTGACGATCACATCGCCGAAAGACGCGTTCGACTGCGGAATCGGTATGATTCATCAGCATTTTAAACTTGTAGATGTGTTCACGGCAGCCGAAAATGTCACGCTCGGAGCCGAGAATTCGAAACTGGACATCAAGGCTGTGACGGCACACATCAAAGAGATATGCGACAAATACGGATTTATTATAGATCCCGCCAAGAAAGTATATGACATGTCTGTCTCCGAAAAACAGACAGTTGAGATTATAAAAGTTCTCTATCGCGGCGCGGATATTCTGATCCTCGACGAGCCGACCGCTGTTCTGACGCCGCAGGAGACAGACCGTCTCTTTAACGTCATGCGCAACATGAAGGCAGACGGCAAAGCCATGATCATCATAACGCACAAGCTGCATGAGGTCATGGACGTGTCCGACCGCGTCGCTGTTCTTAGAAAAGGACAGTACATCGGCGACGTTGCGACTAAGGACACAAACCCTGACAAGCTCACCGAGATGATGGTCGGAAAGAAAGTCACGCTCAACATTGCGCATCCGAAGTACCCGAATCCGACACCGCGTCTGGTCGTTAAGAACCTGACGGTCGTTGACGCGATCGGTGTTAAGAGACTTGACAATGTGAGTTTTACTGCCTATGGCGGAGAAATCCTCGGCATCGCCGGCATCGCCGGTTCAGGTCAGAAGGAACTGCTGGAAGCTGTTGCCGGCCTGCAGATTACAGAGAGCGGCGCTTCGATCACGTATTATCCAAGAGAGGCAGACGGTGCAGGCACCGAACTGATCGGCAAATCACCTAAGGAAATCAGGAATACAGGTGTAGCACTGTCATTTGTACCTGAAGATCGTCTCGGTATGGGTCTTGTCGGTCCTATGGGCATGACCGATAACATGCTGCTTCGAAGCTTCAGGAAGGGCAAAGGACTTTTTGCTGACAGAAAGACTCCCAAGGAGCTTGCTGACCGGGTCATGAAAGAACTCGGAGTGGTAACACCGAGTACGGATTTCCCTGTAAGACGTCTTTCCGGCGGCAATGTCCAGAAGGTCCTTGTCGGGCGTGAAATTGCTCAGGAACCGTCTGTCCTCATGACTGCCTATGCTGTGCGAGGACTTGACATCAACACATCCTACATCATTTATGACCTGCTCACCGAACAGAAGATGAAGGGGGTCGCCGTCGTCTATGTCGGTGAGGATCTTGACGTCCTGCTCGAGCTTGCTGACCGCATCATGGTCATCTGCGGCGGACAGGTCAGCGGCATAGTTGATACGGCTAAGACGACCAAAGAAGAAGTTGGATTGCTCATGACAAAGTTCAGAAAGGAGGGTAATTCATGAACCATTCGCATACACACCATGAACCTCTCCTTCGAATTGCCAAGAGAGATCCGCTGCCGAGATCCAAGGCTTATGCAGTCCGCGTGATTGCGGTCCTGATTTCTCTTCTTGTATCCGGTATATTTATTTTCTCAGTCACAAAACTGAACCCGGTCGAAGTCTATCAGTCTATGTTCAAAGGTGCTTACGGGACCAACAGAAGAATGTGGGTAACAATAAGAGACACAATGATGCTCCTCTGCATCGCCCTGGGCCTTGCACCCGCATTTAAGATGCGATTTTGGAATATCGGCGCAGAGGGCCAGGTACTGGTCGGCGGCATTGCGACTGCCGGTCTTATGAGATCTCTCGGTGCGTCTGTGCCGACACCGCTCCTGCTGATTATTATGGCGTGCGCCAGCCTTATCTGCGGTGCTGTGTGGGGTATGATCCCGGCAATCTTTAAAGCCCGCTGGAATGCCAATGAAACTTTGTTCACTCTCATGATGAACTACATCGCCATTCAGCTGACAAGCTACTGCGTAGCCCTCTGGGAGAATCCTTTCGGCTCCAACTCCGTAGGTATTATCAATCCCAAGACACAGGCAGGCTGGTTCCCGAAGCTGTTCGGCCAGGCCAACGGCCTCAATGTTGTCATTGTTCTTCTGGTCACGATCGGTATGTATGTTTATCTCAAGTACTCCAAGCAGGGGTACGAGATCGCGGTCGTCGGTGACAGTGAGAATACGGCGCGCTACGCCGGCATCAATGTACAGTGGGTAACGATCCGCACGATGGCTATTTCCAGCGCGATCTGCGGTCTTGCCGGGTTCATCGCTGTCTCCGGCGCTTCCCACACGATCTCGACATCAACTGCAGGTGGACAGGGATTCACGGCGATTATTGTTGCATGGCTGTCTCAGTTCAATTCGTTCATCATGGTTCTGATTTCGCTTCTTATTGTCTCCCTGCAGAAGGGTGCTGTTCAGATCGCGTCTCAGTTCAACCTGAATGACTATGCTTCACATGTTATTACCGGTATCATCCTGTTCTTTATTCTGGGCAGCGAGTTCTTTATCAATTACCGGATCATCGTCCGCGGAAAGAAGGGAGGAGATGTCAAATGATCACAGCAGTACAGATTTCTCAGCTTCTTCAGTCGGCTATCGTTTTCGGCACAGTCATCATGTTCGGAGCTCTCGGTGAGATCCTGACCCAGAAGTCCGGCAATCTGAACCTCGGTGTTCCGGGTATCATGTACCTCGGCGGTATCGCGGGTCTGGCAATGAGCTATTTCTATGAGGGACATGTGGAGCATCCGAACGGATTTGTTTCACTCATACTGTCGTTCATAGCTGCATTTGCGGCAGCAGCCCTGGGCGGTCTGATCTACAGTTTCCTCACGATCACATTGAGAGCCAATCAGAACGTAACAGGTCTTACGCTCACAATCTTTGGCAACGGTCTGGCCAACTTCTTCGGCGGAATCCTGAATTCCATGGCCGGCGGTGTCGGACAGATTTCCGTTCGCACAACGAGCAATGCGTACAGAATGTCACTTGCCCACTTTTTCAAGATTGGAAATCTCGGCAAGATATTCTTTAGCTACGGCTTCATGGCCTACCTTGCGATCATCATCGCCGTGGTCATGTATTTCTTCCTGAACCGCACCCGCACCGGTCTAAACCTCCGTTCCGTCGGTGAGAGCCCGGCGACTGCGGACGCTGCCGGTATCAACGTCATCCGCTATAAGTATCTGGCGACCTGCATCGGTGCCGGAATCTCCGGCCTTGGCGGTCTCTACTATACGATGGACTACATCAAGGGCACATGGACGACCGACAGTACGATCGAGGCGCTCGGCTGGCTTGCGGTCGCCCTGGTCATCTTTGCGACCTGGAGACCGCTGAACGCGATCTGGGGTTCCTACCTTTTCGGCGTGCTCTACTGGATGTATCTTTATATTCCGGGCCTCACAAGAAGCTCGCAGGAGATCTTCAAGATGCTTCCCTATGTGGTCACGATTCTTGTGCTTCTGCGCGTGTCCATGCGTAAGAAGAGAGAGGACCAGCCGCCGGCGAGTCTGGGGCTTTCGTATTTCCGCGAGGAGCGGTGATAATTTTGGATTGTTGATTGTAAATTGTTAATTCTTGGCCAAAGGCTGCTTAATGCGGCTTTTGGCCTTCACTTTTTTCCTTTATTGCGTTAAAGTTTATCTTGACAGAGTGTAAACCTTGTACTAGAATAATCAGCGGAATAAAGATATCTATCCAGTGTGCTGTCCAAAGGCGGACAGGAGCAGACTGTATTATTAGTCTGCCATCTGCCTAGGCGGCATCTTTTTTTTAGCAAGGATACAGAAGCGATATTAATTCCAAAGTTCACAATCCGCTACTCATCATATGGAATCATACTGATGAACGGCAGAAATAATAACAACCTACTAGAGGAGGATGAAAAAATGTCATATGTTGATGAGGTAATCGCAAGCGTAAAGGTCAAAAATGCGGCAGAGCCGGAATTCATTCAGGCAGTTGAAGAAGTTCTTGAATCTATCCGCGTTGTCATTGAGGCAGATGAGGATAACTACAGAAAGCTTGCATTCCTTGAGAGAATCACTGAGCCGGAGCGCATCATTATGTTCCGCGTACCGTGGTTAGATGACAATGGCAATGTCCAGGTCAACCGTGGATTCCGTGTACAGTACAACAGCGCAATCGGTCCGTACAAGGGCGGTCTTCGTCTCCATCCGTCAGTATACCTTGGCATCATCAAGTTCCTTGGTTTCGAGCAGGTATTCAAGAACAGCCTGACAGGCCTTCCAATCGGCGGCGGCAAGGGCGGTTCCGACTTCGACCCGAAGGGCAAGTCTGATAATGAAATCATGAAATTCTGCCAGAGCTTCATGACAGAGCTCTACAGACATATCGGCGCTGATGTTGACGTTCCGGCCGGCGATATCGGTACAGGCGCTCGTGAGATCGGTTATCTGTATGGTCAGTACAAGAGAATCACAGGCCTCTATGAGGGCGTTCTCACAGGCAAGGGCCTTACATACGGCGGATCTCTCGCAAGAACAGAGGCCACAGGCTATGGTCTTCTTTACCTGACAAAAGAGCTCCTCAAGATCAACGGCATTGATATCGCAGGCAAGACAGCTGCTGTCACAGGTGCCGGCAACGTTGCGATCTATGCAATTCAGAAGGCTCAGCAGCTCGGCGTCAAGGTCCTTACATGCTCCGATTCCACAGGCTGGATCTATGATCCGGACGGCATCGATGTCCCGACCCTGAAGGAGGTCAAGGAAGTCAAGCGCGCACGTCTTACAGAGTACGCAGCAGCTCGTCCGAATGCTGAGTATCATGAAGGCAAGGGCGTATGGGCAATCAAGACAGACCTGTACCTGCCGTGCGCAACACAGAACGAGCTTCCGCTTGAAGGCGCAAAGGCACTCGTTGCCAACGGAACGATCGCTGTCTGCGAAGGCGCTAACATGCCGACAACCCTTGAAGCTACGAAGTATCTGCAGGACAACGGCGTGATCTTCGCACCGGGCAAGGCTGCAAATGCCGGCGGCGTCGCCACATCCGCTCTCGAGATGAGCCAGAACTCTGAGAGACTGTCCTGGACATTCGAAGAAGTTGACGCTAAGCTTGAGCAGATCATGATCAATATCGTACACAACATTGATGACGCTGCTAAGAAGTATGGCATGGATGGCAACTATGTTGCAGGCGCTAACATCGCCGGCTTCCTGAAGGTCGCTGAAGCTATGAAGGCTCAGGGTGTAGTATAATAACTGCGCTGTTTATAAAAGAATAAGGGTGTAGTATTGTTACTGCAGCCTCCGATAAATCAGGATTACTGATAGTCAAATACTTACCGAAACAGAAGGGGATGCCGCAATGGTGTCCCCTTTTACTACTTTATTTTCTTTCAGTGTGCTTCACACATTTTTCGCACAAGTGTGATATAGTATGAACTGTGATTTCCTGCTTCGAAGTTCTCGCAGCAGATCTGAGAAACACTACTCTATGAACCGGGAGGAACAGGTTTTGAAAAAATCGTTTTATGCATTGCTATTTTCAATTGTCCTCGCCCTTGTGACACTTGCCGGATGCGGCAGAAGCAGCAGTGCTGCTGCGGGGGGCTCCGGTACAGTGACTTTGGAGAGCGCCGCGGAGCAGCCGGATTCTCAGTCCGGGAAAACTCAGGAAAGTTCCGGGGCTGATGGACAAACGTCCGACTTACAGAGCGCACCTGATCAAGTCAATGGACCCACGAACAGCAATAATTCATCAGCTCAGAATGAACCGGAATCGACAGTAAATGATCCGAAGACGGCAGATGATAAGCCGACGGCTGTCAATGAGTCCCATACGCAAACGAGTGAGCCGGAAGCCGCAATCGATGAGAACGGCACCTACACTTCAAAAGAGGACGTCGCGCTCTATATTCATGTCTATGGGCGTCTGCCAAAGAACTTCATAACCAAGAAGGAAGCCAAGAAGCTCGGCTGGGAGGGCGGCTCCCTTGAGAAATACGCAAAAGGCAAGTGCATCGGCGGAGACCATTTCGGAAACTACGAGGGAATCCTTCCGAGCGGTAATTACCATGAGTGCGATATTGACACCCTCGGCAGGAAGTCGAGAGGGGCGAAAAGAATCATCTATTCCGATGATGGCAGAATATACTATACAGAAGACCATTACGAAACGTTCGAGCTCCTTTATGGAGAAGAGTGATAAGGAGGCGGATTTATGACATACACGATTGATTTATACGGAGCAGAGAGCCGCGCTGAAATCCATAAAAGAATACGCAAAGGACTGCCCGTACCGGAATATTACGGCAACAATCTGGATGCTCTGCATGACGTTCTGGCAGAATGTGCAGATGATACAGAAATCGTCTTCAAAAACTCCACTAAGACTGCTCCGAACATGCGTGGGTATGTTGAAGCCCTACGGTGGATGTGCTCAGAGACGACTGAGGAATATCCGGAAATCCAAATTGAGTTTAAATAATCGCATACTCTGTAAAAATTGTATAAAATGATTCAAAAAATTTTCCGCAAAAAAAGGATTTAGCCTTTTTTTGCGGAAAACTACTTTTGAAAACACGAAAAATTCCTGCACGATGAACGATTCGCATAATGCTCTGTCATGCAATCGATCACCGAGTCGATTTTATATTCATGATTGCAGCTGTCCGCTCTGAAAAGCATAAGATTCAGGCGGACATTAACTATCATTAAGTGAGCTCAGGCGGCCTTGGCCGTCATTTCCCTTGTATCCGGCAGGGAGGCCGCATGAAATGCAGTTAAGAGAAGAGCTTGAAAAAAGGGAGATAACCACGCTGGACCCCCATGCCTCATATGCTGCGAGGACCCGCGGAAGGCTGAGGTATGAGGAAGAGTGTGATATACGGACCTGCTATATGCGGGACCGTGATCGGATCGTCCACTGCAAGTCCTTCCGCAGACTAAAGGACAAGACACAGGTCTTTCTTTCTCCGCAGGGTGACCACTATCGCACGCGCATGATGCACACGCTGGAAGTCTCACAGACCTCAAGGACGGTCGCCCGGTGCCTCATGCTAAATGAGGATCTTGTCGAAGCTATAGCTCTCGGTCATGACCTCGGCCACACGCCGTTCGGTCACGCCGGAGAAAGGGCTCTGAATGAAGCGTGTCCGTCGGGCTTTCGGCACAGCGAGCAGAGTCTCCGCATTGTCGACAAGCTTGAAAAGGATGGAAGAGGACTGAATCTTACCTGGGAGGTTCGTGACGGTATCCGTAATCACGGGACATCCTGCCACCCGGCGACGCTGGAAGGACAGATCGTCCGGCTCTGCGACAAGATATCATACATCCATCACGACATGGATGATGCCATCCGGGCCGGGATCCTGAACGAGAACGATGTTCCCCGGGACCTGCGCGACCTGCTCGGGCATTCCACCAGAGAGCGCCTCAATACATTTGTACACGACATCGTGAACACATCCTCCGGCATGGGAAAAGTCGAAATGTCGCCTGCAATCGGCGAGGCCATGAAGGACCTTCGGAAGTTCATGTTCGAAAATCTTTATACAAACGACGCTGCCAAGGGTGAGGAAACAAAAGCCGAGCTTATGGTCAGAGAACTTTACGGGTATTATATTAACCATCCGGAGAAAATGCCGGCTGATTATTACCGGATGATAGAGGAGAAGGGCGAAGCCCCGGAAAGAGTTGTCTGTGACTACATTTCCGGCATGACAGACCAGTACTCGATGATGAAGTTCCGGGAGATCTTCATACCTCAGTCCTGGAGCAAGCTATAGTAAGAAGCGCAGCTGCCGTGGTCGGAAGCATGAAACTTAGACAGAAACAACGGACGAGTCGGTATTGAACGACACATCCGGTACAATCTGTGAGGGTACAAAAACACATTGAGATATTCTGATGAACTGATCGAGGAAGTCCGTTCTGCAAATGACATCGTCGATGTCATCGGCGAAAACGTCCGACTGAAGCGATCCGGAAACAATTACACAGGGTTATGTCCGTTCCATAACGAGAAGACACCGTCTTTCTCGGTCAACCGGGCCAAGCAGATGTATTATTGCTTCGGCTGCCACGCGGGCGGGAATGTGATTACATTCATGATGGAATATAATCATATGACCTTTCTTGAAGCTCTGCAGGCCCTCGCTGACCGAGCCCACATAACTCTGCCTCAAATCGAATACTCTAAAGAAGCCCAGGCTCAGGCAGACAGGAAAGCCCAGCTGCTTGAAATCAACAAGAAAGCGGCTGCCTACTATTACTATCTGCTGAGGACCAAAGAAGGCGAGATCGGGTTTAATTACCTGCGGGAGAGAGGACTCTCAGACGAGACGATAAAGAAATTCGGTCTCGGGTATTCCGGCAGGACCGGACACCTCTATTCGTACCTCAAGAACAAGGGCTATTCGGATGATTTGCTGGCAGAGACGGGACTTTTTACATTTGATGAAAAGCGCGGCGCGATGGACAAGTTCTGGAACAGGGTCATGTTCCCGATCGCCGATGTCAGAGGCAAAGTCATCGGTTTCGGAGGCAGGGTCATGGGAGACGCGAAGCCCAAGTACCTGAACTCTCCGGAGACGACCGTTTTCAACAAGAGGAATAACCTGTTCGGCCTCAATATCGCGAGGGCGACGAGAAGAAGATATATTATCCTCTGCGAGGGCTACATGGATGTGATTTCCATGCACCAGGCAGGATTTGACTGCGCAGCGGCATCGCTCGGAACAGCGCTAACCCCGCAGCAGGCAAATCTGCTAAAACGATACACAAACAATGTGCTCCTTCTCTATGACTCCGATAATGCAGGAAAGATGGCAGCCCTGAGAGCAATACCGATTCTCAAGGATGCCGGTATCGAGTCCAGGGTTGTTGACCTTAGTCCCTACAAGGATCCTGATGAATTCATCAAGGGACTTGGAGCTTCCGCTCTTGAGGAAAGACTCGAGGGAGCGAGCAACGCTTTCATGTACGAGGTCGAGGAGACAGCTTCAAAATACAGATTGGAAGATCCCGCCGAGCGCACGAATTTCCAGCGGGATGTAGCCAGGATGCTTCTGCAGTTCCCCGAGGAGCTCGAGAGGAACAACTACATTGAAGCAGTGTCAAGGCGCTACAGCTTTTCTGCCGACGGTCTCCGGAAAATGGTGGTCCGCATGGCAATGGCGGGCACACCCGCGGAGAGATACACCGAACCGGTGAGCGGTGAGCGCCGGGTCATCAGGGAGAAGAAGGATACGGGAATTGTCACATCGCAGAAGCTGATGCTCACGTATCTTGCCAACTACCCGGAGGCTTACAGTGAGTCTAAGGACTACATAGGACCTGAGGATTTTTCTGATCCGCTCTGCAGAAAAATCGCTGAAGGTCTGTACGAACAAATCCAAGCGGGGAGAGTCAGTGAGGCTGCGCTCGTCAATTTGTTCATAGATGCCGAGGAACAGACTCAGGCAGCCCAGCTCTTCCACACGAACATTCCTGTCTCTAACGCAGCAGAGCAGGATAAAGCTTTCACGGACACGGTCTATCGACTGATGAAGGAGAGCAACGACGCGAGGATGAAGGCCTGGGACGGAAAAAATCCGGATGAGCTTATCGGGCTCGTAAAGCAGAAGCGCCGGATGGAGGAATTTAGGACGGGCGGAAAGGTGCTGCATTTGCCATTTTCCAATGGCACCGGATAATTTGAGTCCTGCTCGCGGGACATGTCGGTAACAGTTCAGATGTGCTGCACTGGAGTTCCGAAAACCGGCGCAAAGCACATGTCGCGGGATTCGGCTGGCGAAAGCCGGCCAATATAGGAACCTGTTGATGAGGATTATGAGGAGAAAAAAGAATGACAGAACGTGAGGTACATTTTGCAGAAAAACTGACAGAGCTTCTTCAGAAAGCCAAGACCAAGAAAAATGTTCTCAACTACTCAGAAATCGGTGATAATTTCAAGGGAATGGAATTCACCGCTGAGGACGCTGAGAAAGTGCTTGACTTCCTGGAAGCCAACGGCGTCGACGTCCTTCGCATGGAGGACACAGTGCGCGATGATGAGGTACTTCTGCTTTCAGATGACGACGAGGCTTCGATCGAGGATGATGCCGACGCGGAAATCGACGTCGAAAAGATCGACCTGTCCGTCCCCGAAGGTGTTTCCATTGAGGACCCTGTACGCATGTACCTCAAGGAGATAGGAAAAGTACCTCTTCTCACAGCTGAGGAGGAGATAGAGCTTTCCAAGCAAATGGAACTCGGCGGAGAAGAAGGCAAACGCGCCCAGCAGAGACTTGCCGAGGCCAATCTGCGCCTTGTCGTCTCAATTGCCAAGAGATACGTAGGCCGCGGCATGCTGTTCCTCGACCTGATCCAGGAGGGGAATCTCGGCCTTATTAAGGCTGTCGAGAAATACGATTACCGCAAGGGATTCAAGTTCTCCACCTACGCTACGTGGTGGATCCGTCAGGCAATCACGCGCGCTATCGCTGATCAGGCAAGAACGATTCGTATCCCTGTTCACATGGTCGAGACGATCAACAAGCTGATCCGCGTCTCAAGACAGCTGCTCCAGGAGCTTGGCCGTGAACCAACCCCGGAGGAGATTGCTGAGGAGATGGGCATGTCCGTGGAGAGAGTCCGTGAAATCCTCAAGATTTCTCAGGAGCCTGTATCCCTCGAGACCCCGATCGGTGAGGAGGAAGACAGCCACCTCGGTGACTTCATCCAGGATGACAACGTTCCGGTGCCGGCAGACGCCGCAGCCTTCACCCTTCTGAAGGAGCAGCTGGTCGAAGTTCTCGGGACATTGACAGAGCGCGAGCAGAAGGTCCTTCGTCTTCGTTTCGGTCTTGACGACGGCCGCGCCCGCACACTGGAGGAAGTCGGCAAGGAATTCAACGTCACCCGTGAGCGTATCCGCCAGATCGAAGCCAAAGCACTTCGCAAGCTGAGACATCCGTCCCGCAGCCGCAAGCTGAAGGATTATCTCGACTGAGTATCGTTTCGCAGGCTGAAGTGTAGCGGAGACTGCAGGGGTTCGTATCGGAATTGTGTCAGCCGGCGCTGACCCGAAGCCCGCACCAAGTCTCGCGAGCGAGACCAGAATATTATAAATGCTGCAGTGAAAACCATAGTAGTAGGCTTTAGCTGCAGCATTTTTTCTAAGTTACAGAAGGCAGATTGTACAAGCAGATTGGAGGCAACTTATGAATCTTTCTAAGCGGCTCATGGCTGCGGTGGATATGGTGACGGAGGGCTTCGCTGCAGTGGATGTGGGCTGTGATCACGCATATACATCTATAGAGCTTGTGAGGAAAAAATCACCGTGCGCTGTTGCCTCTGATGTGCGACCGGGGCCACTCAAAGCGGCCAGAGAACACATTGCGGAGGCCGAACTCGAAAACAAAATCACAACTGTACTGGCGGACGGTGTCCCCCGCAATATTATAAGCCTGCTTCCCGCGGATGTTCCGGCATCTTTGGTCATCACCGGCATGGGAGGCATGCTGATCATAAAGATTTTGAGTGAAGCCGGAGAGCTTTTAGACAGGTTTGATGAGCTCGTCTTATCGCCGCAGAGCGATATATATGCGGTCCGAAAGTTTCTTGTGGATCGAGGATATGTCTTCATCGATGAGGCGGAGATTCTTGAGGATGGTAAGTTTTATACATTGATGAAGGTTCGTTCCATCGCCTTAGTTGAAGAAACTATTTCGAAAACGGGATCCGGGCAATGTGAACAGTCGAAAGCAAACCTTGGCTTGGCGGAAACAGGATTGTGTCGAGATAAACAGCAGAAATTGGCGCAAGGTTCATCGGAAGGCGAATCTCATAAGGATAATCTATCAAGGTCATTAAGTGACGCTGAACTGACATACGGCCCATGCCTTCTCAGAAAGAAGGATGAGACACTGCTGGCTTATCTGACCAAGCGCCGAAATGTGCTGGCTGACATTAGAGAAAAACTCATCGCGTCGGGCAGAAGCGCGGATGACACCCGCATTTGTGAGATTGACGAGGAAGTGAGGATCATAGATGAAGCTGAAAGATATTATTAAGCAGCTGGATAAGGACTTTCCTTTCAGCTGGGCAATGGAGTGGGACAATGTCGGACTCCTGATAGGTGACATGGAAGCAGAGATTCATAAGGTCTTTCTGAACCTTGATGTGACGGATGAGGCTGTAGCTGAAGCCTCACTGTGGGGAGCAGATTTGATCCTGACCCACCATCCGCTGCTGTTTTCGCCGGTTAAGACAGTGACCGAGCAGAATTTTATCGGGCGAAGAATACGACGGCTCATAAAGGAGGACATCAATTACGTCGCGATGCACACCAACTTTGATATCGCAAAGATGGCCGACCTTAATGCCGCGGATCTGCAGCTCATAGACCCGAGAATTCTGGATGTGACAGGAGAGGATGCTTCAGGAAACCCCGTTGGGCTTGGAAGAGTGGGGGAGGTGCCGGAGATGAGCCTTTCTGCATTTGCAGAACTCGTAAAATCCGCCATGTCACTGCAGGCCGTCCGCGTGTACGGTGACCCTGACCGGATGGTACGGACGTGCGCGGTCAGCTCCGGCTCAGGAAAGAGTGAGATCCGTGCGGCGCTTGAAGCAGGGGCTGATGTGCTGGTCACAGGAGACCTCGATTATCATACATCAATCGATGCCAATGCCCAGGGACTGGCTCTCATCGATGCCGGACATTACGGCACGGAGTTCGTCTATATCACATATATGGAAGACTACCTCAAAAAGACGTTCCCGGAGCTTTCTGTGCGCAGCATGAAGATTAAACAGCCGTACTGTATTTTGTGATAATCAAGTCGTGCCGCGGTATTTGCCAAGGAATCCGAATCATTATCGCTGAGATAAACCGAAGAATGGAGGTAGAGCCATGAATGTAACGGTCAACGGAAAGATTTACGAGTATGAAGATGGAACAATACTCAAAAATATAGCGGAGGATTTCCAAGGAGAGTATAAGCATCCGATTTTGCTTGCAAATGTAGATGGAAAGCTCCAGGAGCTTCACCATCATTTGAATCATGATGCAAAAGTTGTTTTTTTCACAGCTGAGGACCCCATCGGCTATCAGACCCTGAGGCGAAGCATGTCCATGCTGTTCATCACTGCAGTGTCCCATGTTGTCGGGCAGATGCCTGGTCATCCGTCCCCAAATGTGAGGACTGTACTCCATTTTTCAATTGACACAGGATTTTATTACACCATCGATGAAGACATTGAGATAACGGATGAGTTCCTCGCAGACGTCGAGAAAGAAATGAGGAGAATGATTTCTCTGAAGCTTCCTTTCAGAAAGAGGACAATAACGACCAGAGACGCGGTCGATATTTTCCACGAGCACGGCATGTATGATAAGGAAAAACTCTTCAGAACACGCCTGGTCTCCCGCGTCAATGTCTATAGTCTCGACGGTTATGAGGACTACTACTATGGCTATATGACGATGGACACAGGATTCCTAGGCAATTTCCGGCTGCTCAGATACCATGACGGAGTTATTATGGTCATGCCCGTGAGGAAAAGGCTCGATGAGGTCCCGGAGTTTCATCCGGAAGAAAAGCTGTTTGAAACGCAGATTGCCGGGGAAGAATTTGCCGAAAACAAGCAGCTCGGCTGTGTCGGCGAGCTGAATGACCACGTCATTTCAGGTGGGATGCGGGAGCTGATTCTCATCTCTGAGGCTCATCAGGAGAGCCGCATCTCTGAGATTGCAGCCAGAATCGCTGACAGAGGAGATGTAAAGTTTGTTCTCGTAGCCGGACCGTCATCATCCGGAAAAACAACATTCTCCCAGAGACTCTGCGTACAGCTCCATGCCCACGGATTAAAACCGAATTATATCGGTGTGGATAATTATTTTATCCCGAGAGATGAACTCCCGGTGGGCGAGAACGGAAAAAAGGATTTCGAGTGTCTGGAAGCTATTGACCTTGAATATTTCAATAACGATATGAATGCTCTGCTCGAGGGCAGGGAAATCAGTGTGCCAACGTATGACTTTGTCTCCGGAAAGCGCGTATTTACCGGAGAGAAGCTGCGTCTTTCTGAGGGCGAGATCCTTGTCATAGAAGGCATCCACTGTCTGAACGACGGGCTGACTTACAGCTTGCCGGCGAGCAGCAAGTTCAAGATCTATATCAGCGCATTGACTCAGGTAAACGTGGATGAGCACAATAGAATTCCCACAAGAGACGGTAGACTCCTCCGTAGGATTATCCGTGACCACAGGACACGCGGTTACTCGGCCCAGAATACACTTAACATGTGGGCCGACGTCCGACACGGCGAGGAAAATTACATTTTCCCGTATCAGGACTCGGCGGATGAATTCTTTAATTCCGCGCTTCCTTATGAGCTGGCGGTCATCAAGCAGTACGCTCAGCCGCTCCTCTTTTCCGTGCCTGAGGATGACCCGCAGTATTATGAGGCAAGACGTCTGCTCAAGTTCCTCGACTATTTCCTCGGAATACCTCTGGACGATGTTCCAACGAACTCTATTTTGCGTGAATTCCTTGGCGGCGGGTGCTTCAGGCTATAAATATATGTCTGCAAAAGGTCAGACAGGCTGACTGGAGTTTAACACGGAGCAAACATCATCTTCATCGAAAAACGTAGGTCCTTCCATATTTTTCTCTTGATTTCAACGCATTGACGCGTTATCATAGTCAGGATAAATTTTGATATCCCTGTATCAGAAGTTTGGACTGATGTTTAGAGGAGGTACAATGGCACTGAGACATTTGATGAGCCCGCTTGATTTTTCAACCGGGGAACTCGACAAACTTATGGATCTCGCAAATGATATAGAGAAGTATCCGCAAAAATATGCGCATGCATGCGCGGGTAAGAAGATTGCCACCTTATTCTATGAGCCGAGCACAAGGACGAGACTCTCGTTCGAAGCGGCTATGTTGAATTTAGGTGGCAGTGTTTTAGGTTTCCACAGCTCAGATTCCTCATCGGCAGCCAAGGGCGAGAGCGTATCAGATACAATGCGGATCGTTTCCTGCTACGCAGATATCGCAGCGATGAGACATCCGAAGGAGGGCGCTCCGCTCGTCGCTTCGATGAAATCGATGATTCCGGTCATCAATGCAGGTGACGGCGGTCACCAGCACCCGACACAGACTCTGACGGACCTGCTCACCATCCGCTCGCTGAAAGGGCATTTTGAGGGACTTACGATCGGTCTTTGCGGCGACCTCAAGTTCGGCCGCACTGTACACTCGCTGATCAATGCGCTTTCACGCTATGACAATATCAGATTTGTTCTTATCTCACCGGAGGAACTGCGCGTACCAAGTTATGTGCGCGAAGCCATGAGAGCGCAGAAGATTCCATTTGAAGAAGTTGTCAAGCTGGATGAGGAGACCATGAAAGATCTGGATATCCTCTACATGACACGTGTTCAGAAAGAACGTTTCTTCAACGAGGAAGATTATCTCCGCATGAAGGACTTCTACATCCTCGATAAAGAGAAGATGGACCTTGCTCCGAAAAAGATGCTTGTTCTTCACCCGCTGCCGCGTGTCAATGAGATCTCAGTTGAGGTCGACAATGATGAGCGCGCTGCCTACTTCAAGCAGGCACAGTACGGTGTCTATATCCGAATGGCTCTCATTCTCACACTTCTTGGACTGGAGGTGAAATAATGTCAATGCATGAAGAAACACTCACTATAGGCAAGCTGTCCGAAGGTTTCGTTCTTGATCATATTAAAGCCGGTTATGCGATGACGATTTACCGTCACTTAAAGCTCGGAAAGCTTGACTGCACCGTCGCGATTATCAAGAATGCCTCATCCAACAAGATGGGACGCAAGGATATCATCAAGGTCGCATGCCCGGTCGATTATCTGGATCTCGATGTCCTCGGCTTTATTGATCACAATATCACGGTCAATGTCATTAAGGATGGCGAAATCATCGAAAAGCGCAAGCTTGCGCTTCCGAAGCAGGTCGTGAATGTCATCTCCTGCAAGAATCCGCGCTGCATTACTTCAATCGAGCAGGGTCTCGATCAGGTATTCTTCCTCGCTGATGAGGAGAGAGAAGTGTATCGCTGCAGATACTGTGAGACCAAGTACGAGGGTAAAAAATAACTATATCAGCTGGCGCTGAACCGAATCCCGCGCCAAGTCTCACGAGCGAGACTTGAATGACATATAAAAAGCCCGTATCGCATTTGCAAAGTGCATTAACAAATGTGATACGGGCTTTTTAACTTATCCGGCAGAACGATAAGCCGGGTTCTGTCGTGTACGATCATCTGTCTAGACCATGTGTCGCCACATGGCTCAAGCGACCTACCTGAGGCACGGCGGGCAACCGTATAGCCTTCGTTTGGTCTTGCTTCGGATGGGGCTTGCATATGCCCTGCCTGTTACCAGCCAGGCGGTAGTCTCTTACACTGCCTTTTCACCCTTACCGCATAGCGGCGGTTCTTTTCTGTTGCGCTTTCCCGAGGGTTACCCCTGCCGGACGTTATCCGGCATCCTGCCCTGCGAAGCCCGGACTTTCCTCACCTGGCATGAGCCAGCCGCGATCGTATGTCCTGCCGAAATCCAGAACATAGTATCAGATTCCATATGCAATTGCAAGTGCGGATGTTTTGTATATAACGTGCTTTCTCATGCTGAATTGAAAAATGCTAATGCAGGATTGTGCAAAATGGCTTATAATGAATTAGTTAGGCAGTACATTTTAGTTGGAATGCCCCGCCTCTGCAGGCAGCAGAGGGCTGCAACGGCCCCATGGCAGAGGTAATCGGGGCATATCCGGGAGGAAGATAGATATGGCAGTGACAACATTTGCAGCAATCGACATCGGATCGTACAATGTTTCGATGGAGATCTTTGAGATCACGAAGAAGAACGGTCTCAGGTCTCTGACGACGGTGCGGCAGAGCATGGAGCTCGGACGGGACACGTATACGAAACGGCGGATCACATCAAACAGCCTCAAGGAACTCACGGCGATCCTGAAAGATTACAGCCGGATCATGAAAGAGTACGGCGTGTCAGCTTACAGAGCCTGCGCGAAATCGGCTTTCCGCGAGGCCCGCAACCTGCAGCTTGTGCAGGAGCACATTCGCAACAAGACGGGGATCAGCGTCGAGGTCCTCTCGAACGCCGAGCAGAGATTCCTCGGCTACAAGGCTCTGGCGTCCCGCGGCGAGCAGTTCGAGCGCACGATTGAGAAGGGCACGGCCATCGTCGACCTGTCGGGCGGCACGGTCCAGATCTCCCTGTTCGACAAGGACAATCTGATCACTGCCCAGAACCTGATGCTCGGCTCTCTCAGAATCAGTTCGAGGCTGGCCTCTTTCCTCGGTAAGACGACTCACCCGGATGAGCTGATCGACCAGCTGATCCGCAAGGACATTCTGAATTACAAGCGCATGTACCTTAAGGACCGGAATATCGACACGATGATCCTGGTCGGCGATTATTTCACGAATCTTATTTTCCAGAACCGGTCCGACGCCAACAAGCTGGAGACACGGGAGGAGTTCACCGCCTGGTATGACAGGATCATTACGATGACCCCGCGCGATCTCTCTATTGAACTCGGCGTCGATATGGAAGTTGCCAATGCCGTCATCCCCATGGCCGTCCTCTACAACCGCATCATGAACGTCTTCGGCGTCAGTGAGGTCTGGCTGCCGGGCATCCAGCTGACTGACGGTATTGCCTATGATTACGGCATGAAGACAAAATTGATCAAGTCTTCTCACGATTTCGATAAGGATATCGTGCTGGCCGCGCGCCGTACAGCGAAGCGCTACGCGAGCAACAAGCCTCACGCCGACCTCATTGTCAAGGTGGCGGATGAGATCTTCAAGGCAGTCCGCAAGGACTCCGTGCTGACAGCACGCGACAGCATCCTGCTCGAGGTGGCCTGCTACATGCACGACTGCGGCAAGTACATTTCTCTTGTCAATGTGGCTGCCTGCTCCTACGATATTATCATGTCGACGGAGATCATCGGCCTTTCCGATACGGAAAGAAGGATCATTGCCAATGTCGTCCGCTACAACACCGATCCATTTGAATTCTACGGTGAAAACAAGAGCGGTCTTTCTGAATACGATTACCTCCGGGTCGCTCAGCTGACAGCCATATTGAGGGTGGCTAACAGCCTGGATCAGAGTTATTTGCAAAAATTCTCGGAAGTTCACGCCGTCAAGAAGAATGACCGCCTGACAATTGAGGTTTCCACAACACAGGAATTTACGCTCGAAGCCGGTCTCTTTGAGGAGAACGTGGATTTCTTCGAGGATATGTTTGATATTGAACCCGTACTCAAAGTTAAAAGAATTGTATAAGGGGAAGAGACATGGCTGATAATAAAGATAATATTTTAGAACAGGCAGGCGGCGAAGCGGCAGATAAGAAGGCGGCGGCAAAGAAATCTTCGGATAAGAAGACGGCAGCTAAAAAAGGAACTGCGAGGAAGGCAGGAACAAAGGCCGGCGAGAAAAAGGCGGCTGATAAAAAAGCTGCGGACAGAGCCGGCGAAAAGAAGGCGGGAGATAAGAACAGCGATATGAGCAATGCAATAAAAATCGATGAAGTCAAAATCGGCGCTGACAGCGGAAAAGACGCGCAGAATTCTAAAGGCGTCAATTTCAGGAACCCCGAGTACTACAGGAACAGAGAGCTTTCCTGGCTGCAGTTCGACGCGAGATGCCTCTCAGAGGCCAGGGACCGCCAGATCGTCCCGCTCTTTGAGCGCCTGAAGTTCCTGTCAATTACTGCCTCGAACCTTGATGAATTCAATATGGTCCGCGTCGCGTCCTTAAAGGACCAGGTCAACGCGGGTTACACGAAGAAAGACATTTCCGGACTCAATCCCGCTCAGCAGCTGGAGAAGATTTCCGGGGCGATGCATACATTTGTTAAAGAGCAGTATACGACCTACAACAGATCGCTTCTGCCCGCTCTTGAGAAAGCCGGTCTGGAGATCATCGGCGATTACAACGATCTGACAGAAGCACAGTGCGCTTTCCTCGACCGCTATTTTGAGGAGAATATTTATCCGATCCTCACGCCGATGGCCATGGATTCCTCGAGACCGTTCCCGCTCGTCCGCAATAAGTCTCTCAATATCGGCGCGCTGATCGCGTCCAAGGAGGGGAAGAAGAAGAAGGAGGAGAAGGTCGAATTTGCAACCGTACAGGTGCCTTCTGTACTCCCGAGAATCGTAAATCTTCCGGACGCGGAGGACGGACACAAGGTCATTATCCTTCTTGAGGAAGTAGTCCGCAAGTACATAGGCAACCTGTTCCAGCACTACCGCGTTCTGTGCGCATACCCGTATCGGATCATGCGAAACGCCGAGCTCGACGTCGACGAAGATGAGGCTGAAGACCTTCTGAAGGAGATCCAGAAGCAGCTGAAGAAGCGCCAGTGGGGCGAGGTCATCCGGCTTGAGATCGAGGAGGGCGTCGATAAGCGGCTGCTTAGGATCCTCACGAAGGAATTCCGGGTCTCCGAATCCGATATCTTCTTTATTCCGGGTCCGATCGATCTCACGTTCCTTATGAAAATGTACGGACTTCCGGGATTTGACAAGTATAAAACTCCGAAGTACAATCCGGCTCCGGTCATCGACTTTATGAACGATGAGAATATTTTCGAAGTCATCGCAAAACACGACGTGCTCGTGCATCATCCGTATATGTCATTTGACCCGGTCGTTTCGTTCGTGCAGAAGGCTTCGGTCGACCCGCAGGTCCTGGCGATCAAGCAGACTCTGTACCGCGTGAGCGGCGATTCACCGATCGTCGCGGCTCTGGCTAAAGCGGCGGACAACGGAAAGCAGGTCACGGTCCTTGTCGAGCTGAAAGCGAGGTTTGACGAGGAGCACAATATCGCGTGGGCAAAGATGCTTGAAAAATCAGGCTGCCACGTCATCTACGGTCTTCTTGGCCTCAAGGTCCACAGCAAGATCACGATGGTCATCCGCCGCGAGGAGGACGGCATCCGCAGATATGTCCATCTGGGAACCGGCAACTATAACGACTCTACCGCCAAGCTGTACACGGATCTCGGTCTCTTTACTGCCGATAAGCAGATCGGCGCGGACGCGACTGCGGTCTTTAATATGCTGTCCGGTTATTCGGAGCCGGAGAAGTGGCATAAGCTCCTTGTAGCTCCGATCTGGATGAAGAATAAGTTCCTCTATCTTATCGACCGCGAGAAGAAGAACGCGGAGGCGGGAAGACCTGCCTTTATCAAGGCGAAGATGAATTCTCTGTGCGATCCGGATATCATTGAAGCCCTGTATGCGGCGTCGGCTGCCGGCGTCACGATCGAACTGCTGATCCGCGGCATCTGCTGCCTGAGGACCGGTATCCCGGGCGTCTCCGAGACGATTCACGTCCGCTCGATCGTCGGAAACTTCCTCGAGCATTCCAGAATTTTCTGGTTCTGCAACAATGAAGATCCGGAAGTCTTCATGGGTTCCGCGGACTGGATGCCGAGAAACCTTGACAAGCGCGTCGAGATCGTATTCCCGGTCGAGGATGAGACGCTGAAGGGAGAGGTCATGCACATCCTTCAGACGGAATTCGATGACAACGTGAAAGCGCATATTCTTCAGGAGGACGGAGAGTATGTGAAGATCGACAAGCGCGGCAAAAAACTCGTGAACTCACAGGAACAGTTCTGTCAGGAAGCGTGGGACCGCATTCCGAAGAGCCCGGACCCGATTGAAAGCAGAAGATTTATTCCGGCGGAGCCGCCTGTATATGATGAAGAAGAGGGTGAGACAGATGAAGTTTGATTATCTGATAGTCGGAGCAGGACTGTACGGGGCTACATTTGCATATGAAGCCGGAAAAAGAGGAAAAGAGTGCATTGTCATCGACAAGCGCGATCATATCGCCGGCAACATTTACTGCAAGGAAGAAGAAGGAATCCTGATTCATCGTTACGGCGCTCACATCTTCCACACATCCGACGAGGAAGTCTGGAAATATGTCAATCAGTTCGTATCCTTTAACAATTTTGTGAACAGCCCGGTCGCTGTCTATAAGGACGAGCTGTACAACCTGCCGTTCAACATGAACACGTTCTCCAAGATGTGGGGCATCCGCACACCCGCTGAAGCCAAGGCGGTCATCGCGAAGCAGATCGAGGAGCTTGATATCGGCGAGCCGAAAAATCTTGAGGAGCAGGCGTTAAAGCTGGTCGGCCGTGACGTCTACGAGAAGCTGGTAAAGGGCTACACTGAGAAGCAGTGGGGCCGCAAGTGCACGGAGCTTCCGGCATTCATCATCCGACGCCTCCCTCTGCGCTTTATCTATGACAATAATTATTTCAGGGACAAGTATCAGGGAATTCCGATCGGCGGCTACAACATCATTATCGAGAAAATGCTGGAAGGCGCGCTGATTGTTCTCAATACCGAGTTCAAGGATTTTATTAAGAGAAATCCGGATATCGCCGATAAGATCATCTATACCGGTCCAATCGACGAGTACTATAATTTCTGCTACGGCAACCTGGAGTACCGCAGCGTAAGGTTCGAGGATGAGCATTATGATACGGACAATTTCCAGGGGAACGCGGTTGTTAATTACACGGAGGCGGAGGTCCCCTACACGAGAATCATCGAGCACAAGCATTTCGCGTTCGGAAATCAGCCGACCACGATCATCTCGAAGGAGTATCCGAGTGAGTGGAAACCGGGCGTAGAGCCGTATTATCCGATCAACGATGAAAAGAATACGAGACTCTTCAAGAAGTATCAGACTCTGGCCGATAAGGATCCGCATGTGTTCTTCGGCGGCAGGCTCGGAAACTACAGATATTACGATATGGATAAGGTCATCGCTCAGGCTCTGGCGGATGTAAAGAAAGAATTTCATGAAAACTGATATGCAGACTTTGAGGCGGTGATTGTCGGCGGACGCGACTATATGACTTCCAATTGGATATAGTATTGTCGAGTGTGGTCCTTGGCGAATTGCTGATGAACGCAATTTTACGCTCAATAGGATGTAGTATTGCAGAGTATGGTCCTTGGCGGATTGCAGGGAGGAAACAGATTATGGCAGAGTATGAGAATAATTGTTTTATACTGCATGGCGCAGTCGTATGGAGTGAAGGGCCGCAGGAGCTTCGCCAGCTGGAAGACGGATATGTGATATGCGATGAAGGTCTGTGCGCTGGAGTCTACGAGGAGATCCCGGAGGCTTACCGGGATTTTCCGGTCGAGGATCACTGGGATGGTGTCATTATTCCGGGTCTTGTTGATCTCCATGTCCACGCAGCCCAGTATAATAACAGAGCCCTGGGAATGGATATGGAGCTGATTGAGTGGCTTGATGTGCTGACCTTCCCTGAGGAAGCAAAATATGCGCAGGATCGGGATTATGCGCTGATGTCGTATGACGCATTTGCAGAGGACCTTTTTATAGGGGCAACGACGCGGGCTGTCGTATTTGCAACTGCTGATTATCTAACGACATTAAAACTCATGGATGCGCTCGAGGACAGAGGCCTTGTCACTTACGTCGGCAAGGTCAATATGGACCGGAATGTCCCTGATTACTATGTGGAGACTACTAAGAAATCCCTGCGGCACACGGAGCGCTGGCTCTCCCGGGCGGATGGTCGCTATGAAAATACGATGCCGATTCTTACGCCTCGATTTACGCCGACATGTTCCAGAGAACTCATGGACGGGCTCGGTGAGCTGGCTGCCAGGTATGGTCTTCCCGTGCAGTCTCACCTGAATGAGAATCCCAGAGAAGTTGAGTGGGTGAGGGAGCTCGAGCCCGATTCGGCAAACTACTCGGATACATACCTGCGCAGCGGACTTTTCGGCGGCGATGTGCCGACTGTCATGGCTCACTGCATCTATAATTCCGAGGAGGAGATTGCGCTCATACGGGACCGCGGAGTGTATGTTGCACACTGCCCGCAGAGCAATCTGAATATCGCTTCCGGCATCGCGCCTGTGCGCCGATTCCTCGACGAGGGGATTCATGTTGGCCTCGGAACCGATGTTTCAGGCGGGCACTCAGCCTCGATTTTCGAGACTATGAAGGCTGCGATCCAGTCGTCGAAGATGTACTGGCGCTACATTGATTCCACAAAGAAGCCGCTCACGTTCCCGGAGGCCTTTTATCTGGGTACACTCGGCGGCGGCGAGTTCTTTGGCCGATGCGGAACGTTCCGCGAGGGCTATGAGTTCGACGCGGTGATCCTTGAGGATTCCAACCTCTATACGATGCGCGATCTTACGCCGGCTGAGCGGCTCGAGCGGATCGTTTATCTTTCGGATGATCGTAATGTGACCGGGAAGTTTGTGAGGGGAGAGAAGCTGTATTAGTGGGCTTATTAAAGTCTGCCGCTTTTCAGATGATAAAGCGGCAGTGAGATTTGAATTGACTGGGGGGCTGTGAAGATACTCTGATGTGTTTCTTCGCAGCCCTTTTTGAGTTTTGGATATTCTGCATCCTGCCATCACCTATCATCAAATTCAGAAAACGAGACTGCTTGTATGCTATATAATTCGGTCAAGTCTTTCGATTGATTTGGCTAAAAACGAGCTGAAGTGACTGCCTATACGATATGAGTTGATCCTTGTATGGCACTGCGCAAGTTAATTATTTTACAAGATCGACTGCTGGGTCGTCTGCCAAAAAAGAGTCTCTTATGAAATATCCTATCCATATTTTTGATATGAGGAAAGATCCAAAAATCAGGAGGAGAGGTCCTGTTGTACTTGAAGCATCGCAACTGATATTTAGAAAATTATCTAAATACCAGTTGACAAAGGGCATAAGTGATAGTAGTATCAATTTAGAAAACAATCTAAATAGAATGATTTCTAAATAGTAGATTTCAAGGATTCATAAATCATAGGAATTCAGAACAGGATGAATACTAAAATTAATGCATGGAGGTTGTGATATGGCATTTGCAGACACTTTTAAAGCACTGTCCGATCCCGTGCGAAGGCAGATATTGGATCTGCTTAAGGAAGGACCAATGTCTGCCGGGGATATCGGATCACATTTTGACATGACCGGTGCAACTATTTCTTATCATCTCAAGATTTTAAAAAAAGCGGATCTCGTTTTTGAGAGCAGGGACAAGAATTTCATCTACTATCAGCTCAACACTACGGTCCTCGAGGAAATCATGCTTTGGATCTCGTCATTAAAAGGAGGCGATTTCGATGCTGAAAGCAAATAAAAAGACACTTATCATCACAAGTATCATCACGATTCTTCCCATCTTTGTCGGTCTATTTTTTTGGAATCGGCTGCCGGATGTGATGGCTACGCATTTTGGGGTTGATAATACAGCCAACGGATTCAGCAGCAAACCATTTGCTGTCTTCGGGCTTCCGCTGTTCTGTTTGATGATTGATTGGGTGGCAGCTTTTGTCACTTCACATGATCCGCGAAGGAAAAACATCAGCCCTAAGATGTTCACCCTGGTTCTCTGGATAGTTCCGATCATATCAATTTTCTGTGCTGTGATTGTGTATCCGGCAAATCTCGGGTATGAGCTGGATATAACACTTTTTGCCGAGATTTTTATGGGTCTGCTGTTCGTCGTCATAGGAAATTTCCTTCCTAAAGCGAGGCAAAATTACACGATTGGAATCAAGATTCCATGGACTCTTGACAACGAGAACAATTGGAACCGGACCCACAGACTTGCCGGCTATCTCTGGATGGCATGCGGAATGTTCTTCATTATCATGGCGTTGATAGGTCTTGGCAGAACGCCCTGGATTCTCGGTATATTTGGCTTGATGGTTCTGGTACCCTGCATTTATTCATATGTGCTTCATGTAAAATACAATATGTAAACCGAATTTTATCTTTTCAAGAGGCTGCCGCTTGGTTGCCTCTTTTTTGAAGATTTTCGGTGCTCTGAAGGCAGAGGCAGCAAAATCTTGATTTCAAGGCATTTTAGCTGCCTTTGATCAGGGCGGGGTTCATCGGGTTGACGGCAGAAGCAGCAAAATCTTGATTTCAATACATTTTAGCTGCCTTTGGTCAGGGCGAGCTTCATCGGGTCGACGGCAGAAGCAGCAAAATCTTGATTTCAAGGCATTTTAGCTGCCTTTGGTCAGGGCGGGCTTCATCGGGTCGACGGCAGAGGCAGCAAAATCTTGATTTCAATGTATTTTAGCTGCCTTTGACAAAGGAGGGGGTTATAGGGTTCAAGATAGAGGCAGCAGAAATCCAGTTTGACAGGCATGATTGCTGCTTTCGATAAATATGTGCCCGGAATTCCTGATTTTTAGCTTATTTTAGAGCGATAACCAGTCATTTGTTCTTGCTAACCCTAAGGCGTTAGTGTAAACTAAGCTTGCGGTTAGTGTGTGTTAAGCGTGGCTCGAAGCGATCAATCCGGGAATCACGGCTTCTCTTTATCGCATGATTACTAATCTAACGATTCTATGATTTTACAGCTTTTCTTCGCACCACATCCTGACCGCGCCCTCTCCTGAATTATGATTCTCGAGAGAACTCTGTCAAGAATTACAACTTAGAGGCACACTATGTTTCTTGAAATATCAGGTATAAGAAAATCCTTCGGCACCGGCGACAGCCGTGTCGAGGTATTAAAGGGCATCGACCTCTCCATCGAGAAGGGCGAGTTCTGTGTTCTGCTCGGACCTTCAGGTTCCGGTAAATCCACACTTCTTAATATCATCGGGGGCATCGATACCCCCGACTCCGGTGACATCTCCATCCGGGGCGAAAAGATGGCGGACATGAATGAGCGCCGTCTGACTCTATACAGAAGAAAGCACCTCGGATATATTTTCCAGATGTACAACCTCATACCTAACCTGACTGTTCGTGAGAACATTGAAGTCGGCGCGTATCTCAGCGACAAGCCGCTCGATATCGATGAGCTGCTTCACACGCTCGGACTCTTTGAACACAGGCGCAAACTTCCCAACCAACTCTCCGGAGGGCAGCAGCAGCGCTGCGCAATTGGAAGAGCAATCGTGAAGAACCCGGACATTCTTCTTTGTGATGAGCCGACAGGGGCCCTTGATTATAATACGTCCAAGGACATCCTGGCTCTGATTGAAACTGTCAACCAAAAATACGGCAACACAATTATTATGGTCACCCACAATGATCCCCTCCGCCAGATGGCCGACCGTGTCGTCCGTCTTCATGACGGTGGCATCCGCAAGAACTATATAAACGATCATAAACTTAAAGCCACAGAAATCGAGTGGTAAACCGAAACCCGAGCAGACGCCACTGATACCAAGTGGCAGCACAAAAACCTAACACAACAATGAAAAACCCGCTTAATAAACGATTTCTCCGGGAACTCCGGAGCGAAATCGGCAAATACCTCGTCATTTTTATCCTGCTGGTCGGAACCATCGGCTTCGTATCAGGCTACCTCGTCGCAGCCCGGAGCATGATTGTCGCCTATGACGAGAGTTTTACAAAGTACAACATGGAGGACGGCAACTTCGTCCTTGAAAAGAAGGCCAACAAGTATCTCCGAGACGAGATTGAATCTCAGGGGGTCACACTCTATGAAAACTATTATGTAGAGGAGGCCCTGACGAACGGGACGACGATGCGCATTTTCAGCGACAGAAAAGAAGTCAACCTGCCCTGCGTCATGGAGGGCGAACTCCCGGATTCTGCAGATGAGATTGCCATCGACCGCATGTACGCCGACAATAATGAGCTGCAGGTCGGCGATTCTCTGACAGTCCGGCTGACCGCGAAAGACGGAACGGTCAAAGAGGGAAAGACCTACACGATCTGCGGCTTTGTCGCGCTCCCCGATTACAGCACACTGTTTTCCGACAACAGCGATATGATGTTCGACGCAATGATGTTCGGCGTGGGAGTGGTGACGGAGGAAGCATTTGCCGCGTTCGATAGGGACATGCTCGTCTACGACTATGTCTGGCAGTACAACGACACATCCGCGCACGAGATGGATGACGCTGTTGAGCAGGACGTCACGGAAGAACTGATGAAATTCATTAACAGCAGGGCGTCCCTCAAGAAGTTTATTCCGCAGTTCCAGAATCAGGCGATTATTTTCACGGGGGACGACCTGGACGGCGACAAAGTCATGATGATCGTCCTTCTGTATATCATCATTGTGATCATGGCGTTCGTCTTCGCGGTCACGACGTCGAACACGATCACCAGGGAGGCCAATGTCATCGGCACACTCCGGGCATCCGGCTACACAAAGGGAGAACTCATCCGGCATTATATGACAATGCCGGTCATTGTCACGCTCATAAGCGCCGTCATCGGCAACATTCTGGGCTATACGTACTTTAAGGAAGTGACTGTCTATATGTATTACAACAGTTACAGCCTTCCCACCTACGAGACAATCTGGAATGCGGAAGCCTTCTGTCTCACAACACTGGTCCCCATTCTTGTCATGATTGGCGTGAACTATATCATGCTGCGGGGCAAGTTGTCACTGAGCCCCCTTAAGTTCATACGCAGGGATCTCAGCCGCAGAAAGAACAAAAGGGCGGTCTGGCTGCCGGAATTTATTCCGTTTATGCACAGATACCGCACCAGAATTTTCTTTCAGAATTTCAGCAATTATATGGTGCTGTTCTTTGGAATACTATTTGCCAATCTGCTCCTCCTCTTCGGAATGGGCCTGCCGCGGGTACTTGAGTGTTATACAAATTCGATCGGCGACAACATGTTCGCTCCCTACCAGTACATGCTCGAAATTCCGATGGAGGCCATGGATGAGGAAAATAAACTGGGATCGCTCCTTCATATGATGATGTTCGAGAGGGCAGTGGAGACGAAAGAGGAGTCAGCGGAAAAATTTACTGTTTATTCCCTTAAGACTACGTATGATAAATATCCCGAAGATACAGTCATGCTCTACGGCGTAGACGCGGGCAGCCGCTATATTGACGCGGATTTCGGGGATGAAAATGCGGTTTTTGTGAGCTCCGCATACGCAGACAAATACGGTACAAAGGTCGGAGAGACTCTTACCTTCAAAGAGACGTATGAGGATGACACGTACAGCTTCCGCGTCGCAGGCGTGTTTGAATATATGGGCGCTCTCGCCGTCTTTATGGAGAGATCAGCGCTCAACCGCGTGCTTGATTATGACGACGATTATTTTGCAGGTTACTTTTCCGAGAACCCGATCAACGACATCAAGGATGAATATATAGGCTCGGTCATTGACTTCGACGCCCTCAATAAGACCTCCAGGCAGCTTACGAAATCGATGGGAGGGATGATGGGGATGGTGAATGTATTTGCAATGGTCATCTTCACCGTTCTTCTCTATCTGCTGGGCAAGATCATCATCGAAAAGAATGCGCAGTCGATTTCAATTTCGAAGATCCTGGGCTATAACAACGCGGAGATCAGCGGACTCTATATCGTGACGACGTCAATCGTTGTCGTGCTGTTTCTCCTCCTTACGCTGCCGATCGAGTCGTTCGTTCTGATCCGCATTTTCAGGATCATGCTCATACAGATGATGTCCGGCTGGATGCCGCTCGTCATCGAGCGAAGGACCTTTGTGCAGGCGTTCCTGATGGGCGTCGGCGTCTACGCGGTCGTGGCCGTATTCGAGTACAGGAAGGTCAGGAAGGTGCCGATGGGCGAGGCTCTGAAGAATATTGAATGAATAAGTGGACTTTGGCACTCTCCCGCAGCAAATGCGGGACCCTGCCAGGTGATTGCAGGATAAGTACATATTACGGAGAGAAACGATGAAAAAGACATGGAAAGGTGCCGCAGCGCTTGTCTGCGCCGGGGTTTTACTTTTTACAGGCTGCGGCGGAGGAAGCGAAGGACAGACTAATAGCGCCTCGGGACAGGACAGTATGGAGACGGCGTCCGTTCAAATCGCCCCGGGGCAGGAAGGTTTGGAGAACGCATCCGGTACGGGTGGTGCGAACAGCGATGATTTTGACGAAGCTCAGGCGGTGAAAATCGGTATACCGACTGCCAAAGCGGACCCGGACAGCCCTGATAAGGAGGAGACTGTCCATGTGAAAGCGGAGCCGGACGGGACCGTGACGGAAGTCAAAGTCGATAACGTCCTGCATGTCTACGACAGCGAAGATGTCGCGGACGTCTCGGAGCTTTCTGAGATCCGCAACACGGAGGGGGATGAGGATTTCCAAAAGGACGGAAGCGACATCGCGTGGCAGAATCTCGGAAGCGACATTAAGTATCAGGGAAAGTCGGAGAGCGACGTGCCGATCGGAGTCACAGTGACGTACTGGCTTGACGGACAGGAAATTACGCCGCAGGACCTTGCTGGGCAGAGCGGGCACGTGAAAATCCGGTTCGATTACGAGAACAAAACATCCATGACCGTGGCGGTCCACGACAAGTCCTACAATGTGAAGGTCCCGTTTATTGTGATGACGGCCATGATGCTGCCGGAGGATACATTTGCACACATCGATGTCACGAACGGAAGATGCGTGAGCTTTGAAGATCAGAACATGGTCCTCGGCTATGCTATCCCGGGACTTGCAGAGAGCCTGCGGCTCGAGGATTTCGAGCCGACGGAGGAGGTCGAGATTCCGTCTTACGTCGAGGTCGAGTGCGACGCGCAGGAGTTTGAGCTAAGTTTTACAGCGACTGTCGCCACGAACGGACTTTTTAAGGATATTAAGGACGACGATCTGGACGACATCGACGAGCTTACGGATAATATGAAGGAATTGAACGACGCCACATCCGAAATGGTGGACGGCGCGGGGCAGCTGCTCGAAGGGACGGAGGCGTTTGAATCCGGCCTTGCGGAATATGTGTCGGCGGTATCGCAGGTCTCATCGGGCATGAGCCAGCTGCAAGGCGGCCTTGCTCAGCTATCAGACAACAAAGGCAAACTCTACGAGGGCTCGGCAGCGCTGTCGCAGGGGCTTTCGAAACTTGAAGAATCCCTTCCCGAAAGTCTTACTGTGGCAGGCCTTACAGGCGACAAAAAACTTGAGGACATTCTGAATTCGCTCGCGGCGGACGCAAAGGTCCTTGCCGACGCCATGGTCACGCTGAAGGGCGAGAATGAGTGGGAAAAGGTATTCGAGGACATGCAGTCCTACGTCGCCCTTGTTAAGGCGTCGTACAGCGGCGCGGAGGCAGAACTTGCACGGGCGGAAGCCGAGTATGAGAATCTTTCGGATTCCATTGCGGACAGCGTATCTTCTTCCGCGAGTGAGATCGGCGCTGCCGCCGGAGCAGCCGCGAACAGTGCTGCAAATGACAGAATTTCCGAAATCGTTTCCTCCATCGATCTGTCTTCGGCGGACCTTACTGAAGAACAGGAGGAAATGATCCGGGCACAGATCGCGGCTGACCTCTCCGGTATAGACATCAGCGGAGACGTAAGCGAAGCGGTGTCCGCAGATGCGGAAAGCCGCATCGAGAGCACGGTTCTTTCAGTGGAAGAGGAGCGCATGGCTCACGTTACGGCAGCCAGAGCATGCCTTGATCAGATTACGGAGGCTGCATCCTCCAATCAGGAGGCTATAGCGGCGCTGGATACGGAGACCATACAGAAGGCTGCCGATGATATGAAAAAGCAGTTCCTCGCGCTTACGGAATATACGGATGACATGGATTCTCTTAACGCCAATGTTGAATCGATCAGGCAAATGTATTCGGACATGAAGAGCGGAATTAAGCAGCTGTCGACAGGATCCGGGCAGCTGACGGAAGGAATCTCGCAGTTCAACAGCGGCATTGACGCGCTCTATGACGGCGCTGTCCTGCTTACACAGGGTACATCCGCGCTTGAATCCTACGGGAGCCCGCTTCTTGAAGGGGCGTCCGCGCTGACAGAGGGGATGTCTGCCCTGCATGAGGGAATACAGACATTTGATGAGGAAGCGATACAGGAACTTACAGACCTGGCGGGAGATGACCTGCTCAATCTTTCAAGCCGGATACGCGCAATCAAGATATGTGATACTTCATACCAGACTTTCTCAGGGCTTGCTCCGGGCATGAAGGGAAGCGTGAAATTCATTATTGAGACGGAGGAGATTGTAAGAGATTAAAAGGTACTATGGCCGCTATAAGTAATTGCGGCAGAATAAATGAAGCATAAAAGGCAGCTGAACAAGCTTATATCGAGCTCGTCAGCTGCCTTCGTTATCTAAGATTTCATTGTGTGGAGACAGGGGCTGATGAAATAACTACTTCAGTGCCTGAGACCATCGGCTTTACAGTGTAAATATTCTGTCCTTGCCGTTCTCCTCAAGCTTCTTAAGAACCGCCGCCGGATCTTTGAACTTCTCGAGAAGAATCATGGCCGCAATGACATAGGGCTTGAATGAAGCCTCCTTGTAGAGCGGATCGCGGTATCTGTCGAAGACGGAGGCGTCGACCTCGCCGGCCTCGCAGCTCACGCCGGTGATGTCCGCCGGCAGGCAGTGCAGGTAGAGTGCTTTTCCGTCTTTTGTCGTTGCCATGAGTTCCTCGGAGCAGGTCCAGTCTTTGTGCTCGGCGTTCTGGGCGAGCAGTTCTTTTTCAAGCGCGTCGATGCCGTCGAAATCGCCCCTGCCGTAGAGGTCGGTACGTTTCTCCATGGCTGCGAACGGAGCCCAGCTCTTCGGATACACAATGTCGGCGTCTTTGAAAGCTTCCTCCATGCTGTTCGTCTTTGTGTAGGAACCGCCAGAAGCAGCCGCATTCTTTTTCGCGACCTCCTCACACTCGGGCATGACGTCGTAGCCTTCGGGGTGAGCAAGGACGACATCGGCGCCCAGCCTTGTGAGAAGACCGATTGCGCCCTGCGGGACGGAGAGCGGCTTTCCGTAGGACGGGGAATAAGCCCACGTCATGGCGATCTTCTTACCTTTGATGTTTTCGATACCGCCGAATTCATGGATGATATGGAGCGTGTCGGCCATGAGCTGGGTCGGGTGATCGATATCGCACTGGAGGTTCACGAGGGTCGGCCTCTGCTCGAGAACGCCGGCATCGAAGCCTTCCTGTACGGCTTCGGTCACAGCGTGCATGTAGGCGTTGCCCTTGCCGATGTACATGTCGTCGCGGATGCCGATGACGTCCGCCATGAAGGAAATCATATTTGCCGTCTCGCGGACTGTTTCGCCGTGCGCGATCTGGGACTTCTTTTCGTCGAGATCCTGCACCTCAAGGCCGAGCAGGTTGCAGGCGGAGGCGAAAGAGAAGCGTGTTCTTGTCGAATTGTCGCGGAAAATGCTGATGCCGAGACCCGAATCAAAGACCTTTGTAGAGATGTTGCGGCAGCGAAGATCGCGCAGCGCGTCGGCGACAGTCCATACAGCCTCGATCTCATCATCGGTCTTCTCCCATGTGAGGAAGAAGTCGTTCATGTACATGTTTTCTGTGTCAAGTTCTCTGAGTCTTTTAATCATTCCGTCAAAATCTTTGATCGAATACTTCATATGATGCCTCCTGATTCTGTTTTATCTCAGTGGGGGAAGCCCCCTGCTTCTATAAGCTAATTATTTCACTGCTTCTGGGTTCTGCTCGACATAGGTCATCGGCAGCGCGCTAAAGAGGGCTGCGCATGTGACGAGATCCTGCTTATAGGTGACCTCATTCGGCGCGTGGGCCTGGCTCTCGGCGCCCGGCCCGAAGCCGACGCACGGGATCCCGTAACGGCCCTGAATGGATACGCAGTTCGTGGAGAAAGTCCACTTATCGACCAGCGGACGGTCTCTCTTGTCCATGGACTCCGGCGCGCCGATGCGCTTTTCACCGAACAGCGCGTGGTAGGCGTCCGTGATGGCTTTAACATGCGGCGCTGTTTCCTTATTGATCCATGTCGGGAAGTAACAGTCCGTCTCGTAGACCAGATCCGTATAGGAAGGTCTGTCGTACTTGTACATGGAGACAGTGACATCGTCCTTGTACTTTTGGCAAGCTGGAAGCTGCCTGATTTCCTCGAGGCAGGATTCAAATGTCTCGCCGGCTGTCATACGACGGTCGACCGAGATCTGGCAGCTGTCAGCGACCGCGCAGCGGCTCGGCGACGTGAAATAAATCTGGGAGACTGTGCAGGTCCCCTTGCCGAGGAAGCGCGCGTCTTCGTAGTGATCCGGATTGTACTTCGGGTTCAGCATCTTGATGAGGCCTTTGATTTCGGTCTCGTCGGCGTCGTCATTTTCATTCAGAGCTTTGACGTTGCATATGACTTCCGCCATCTTCTCGATCGCGTTGCTCCCGCGCTCCGGCGCGCTGCCGTGGCAGGAGACGCCGTGCATATCGACGCGGATCTCCATCCGGCCTCTGTGTCCGCGGTAGATACCGCCGTCTGTCGGCTCGGTGGAGACGACAAATTCCGGGGTCACGCCATCTTCCTTATGGATGAACTGCCAGCAGAGGCCGTCGCAGTCCTCCTCCTGAACGGTAGCCGTGACAAGAATTGTGACGTCGTCCGGCAGGAGACCGAGGTCTTTCATGATTTTTGCGGCGTATATGGCGGAGGCAATGCCGCCTTCCTGGTCGGAACCGCCGCGCCCGCCGATGAGTGTTTCAGTCTCAAATCCCTCATATGGGTCGAACTCCCAGTTGTCCCGAAGGCCGACGCCCACCGTATCGATGTGACCGTCGAACGCGATCAATCTCGGACCGTGGCCCAAAAAGCCGAGGCAGTTGCCCTGAGCGTCGATCTGCACCTTATCGAAGCCGACCTTTTCCATCTCTTCGGCAATTCTTTTTATGACCAGTTCTTCTTCGCAGCTTTCACTCGGTATCTTTATCATATCCCGGAGGAACGCGGTCATGTCTTTCTGATAGCCCTGTGCTGCCTCTAATACTTTACTGTAATCCATTTTGACCTCCACTAATATTCGTGATGTGTTGGTAATTACTCAGCAGGGGCTCGCATTTTCTGCGAAACAGCTGCAAATTGTACAAAATCAGCCGGGCCGCATCGGTTCTTTCCTGCCGAAGGCCGCCGATGCGGCGTAACTATTAAGGGTGCTGAATAGTTACATGTCCCACTTGTCTCTTAGGGGAAGGCCGGAATCGAAAGTATTGCCGAGGTACGGCGCAGCAACATTTCGATAAGGCATCCTCAGGGTATCGTGACGTGGGAAGTTAAAATTATTTATTGATGTTGACGTAGGAATAAAGCGTATACTTTGAGATACCGAAAAACTTTGAGACTTTATCGCCGGATTTTGTGATCAGAAAAGCGCCGGAATCGTTCAGGAACTGGATGGCTCTGATCTTATCTTCCTTGGTCATATAGGCCACCGGAACGCCGACGAGTTCTACACTCTGGGCGATGAGTTCATCGAGAAGCTGATTGACGTCCATGGGGATGTGGGTGGGAGCAGAGCCCGGCGAATCATTTTCATTTAACGCCGTAAGACTTTTGATCGTGCTCTCAAGCGCAAGAAGATTCGTTATGTCGTAGTTGATTGCAAATACATAGCGGGGTCTTCCATCCTCCCCCTTAATATAGACTGTCGTGGATTTCAGGATCCTGCCGTTATCTGTCCTAGTGAGATAGGCATATTGGTCTTTCAGATCGTCCGGGCTTTTTCGTATGGCCTCGATCACGGCATTGGAAGGACCTCCGCCGAGTTTTCTGCCGGTCACATGACCGTTCTCGATGTGCACGATGGAATTGTCTATATGCTCTTTCGACAGGTCATGGATCACGATTTCGCAATTGCTCCCGAATTGCCCGGCAAGACCCCGGGCTAATTGCTTCAGCGTTGTGAATGTCAGATCTTCCAAGGGTCACTCCTTTCCACTCAGCAGGGATTATTTCGCTACTTATTTATATCATTATTCTATCATAAACAGGGATATTTACAAGCAAATGACTAAAAATATTTTTTTGACTCTAAAAATTTGTGGATGCCAGTTGATAAAATAAACCGTGAATGATAGAATTTTTATGAGTATGAATAGGCAAATGTCTGACAGAGAAGGCCGATTGCAGATACTTTTCATTCTTCATTGCAGGGGAATGACACTTATGCGAAGCAGGTCGGGACAGTGAGACTTTGCGGAAATTTGCCGTGTGATCTAAGAGCAGTGAATTGTTCAGGAGGACGTAAAATGATCAATCTTAAGATTAACGAACAGGGACTTAAACATAATATCGCTAGAGCAAGAGAGAATAACATTATCATACCGACGATTGCGCAGATGAAGAATCCGGATCTGATCCCGGATGCCATCAAGGAACAGCTGAAAGGCGTCGGCCTCTGGGATGTAAATCCGCTGAACCTCTTCAGAATCACATGGAAGAATGAGCAGAAGGAGAGCGGCGGTCTCTTCCACGGTCCGAATTACATTGTTCTTCCGTCGGAGCTGACGGGAGTAAAAGCGAAGATCATCTGCATGATCGGCAAATGGTTCCCGACCGGCTGCCACAAAGTCGGCGCCTCCTTCGGATGCCTTGCGCCGCGCCTTGTCACCGGCCAGTTCGACTCTGATTACCACAAGGCAGTCTGGCCGTCCACAGGCAATTACTGCCGCGGCGGCGCGTTCAACTCCAAGCTTCTTGACTGTTACTCGGTAGCTATCCTTCCGCAGGGCATGAGCCGCGAGCGCTTTGACTGGCTGAAGACGATTGCCAGCGAGATTATTGCGACACCGGGCTCCGAGTCCAACGTCAAGGAAATTTTCGATAAGACACATGAGCTGTCCCAGCAGCCGGAATGCATGATCTTCAACCAGTTCGAGCAGATGGGAAACTACATGTGGCATTATAACGTCACCGGCAACGCGATCGCTGATGCATTTGAGGAGATGAAGAGCGATGGCATGAGACTTGCAGGTGTGATCTTCACGTCAGGTTCCGCCGGAACGATGGCAGCCGGCGACCGCATCAAGGATCTGTATCCGACAGCCAAGGTCGGTGTCGGCGAAGCTCTCCAGTGCCCGACCCTGCTCGACAACGGCTTCGGCGCGCACCGCATCGAGGGCATCGGCGACAAGCATGTTCCGTGGATCCACAATGTAAAGAATACAGACCTGGTCGTCGACATCGATGATGAAGATTCCCAGAAGCTCCTCCGCCTCTTCAACGAGCCGGTCGGCCGCGATTATCTGAAAGAGCAGGGCGTGGATCCGGCACTTGTAGATCTTCTTGGCTACTTCGGCATTTCCGGTATTGCAAATATGCTCTGCGCCATCAAGATGGCTAAATACTATGAGCTGACAGAGAACGATGTCATCGGAACGGTCATGACAGACTCCGCTCAGATGTATCAGTCGAGAATCAAGGAGCTACAGGATGAGGACGGCGAGTACACGCACGAGAAGGCAGCGCTCGACTACCATGTCCATATTCTCGGTGAGAAGACAGACAACATGATCGAGCTCCGCTATACAGACAGGAAGCGTATCCACAATCTCAAGTATTACACATGGGTCGAGCAGCAGGGCAAGACCTCCGAGGAACTCAATGCTCTGTGGTATGACACAGAGAATACATGGGATTCTGTCAAGAAGGATGCTGACAGGGTCGACGAGCTGATCAACGCGTTCAATGAGGAGACGGGGCTGCTGAAGAAACTTTAAGATTAGGAGCAATCGCTATGAAGAATGTTATCGACGCAAAATGTACGATTTGTGGAAAGATGATCGAAGCAACGCCCGATATCACGGTCTGCCCGAGCTGCGGCGGGATCATGGATATCGAGTATGACTATGAGTATATAAAATCAAAACTGACACCTTACGGTTTGATGGACCGCGAGGATCGGACCATGTGGAGATACATGGAATTCCTGCCGGTCGAGGGCAGGGGCAAACTTCCAAAGCTGCGTGTCGGTATGTCACCGTTCTATAAGGCTGAACGGCTGGCGGATACTCTGGGAATCAAAACACTTTATATAAAGGATGACGGCATCAATCCGACGGCTTCACTGAAGGACAGAGCTTCCGCAATGGCGGTCGTCAAGGCGGAGGAAGCAGGCAAGAACATCATTGCGTGCTCATCAACAGGCAACGCTGCCAGTTCTCTGGCAGGCAATGCCGCTGCGGCCGGCATGAAGACATATATCTTCGTGCCGGAGCGCGCTCCCAAGGGAAAGGTAGCCCAGCTCATGATGTTCGGAGCAACCGTTATCTCTGTAAAGGGTACTTACGAGGATACATTCCGTCTGTCGGCGGAAGCTATTGACCGCTGGGGCTGGTATAACAGGAACGCGGCGATCAACCCGTATCTCATGGAAGGCAAGAAGACTGTCGCTCTTGAGATCGCTGAACAACTGAACTTCAAGATGACTGACTATGTAGCTATTTCAGTGGGCGACGGATGCACGATTGCCGGTCTCTGGAAGGGCTTTAAGGATATGTATGCGGCCGGTTTCATCGACAGGCTGCCTCGCATCATCAGTGTCCAGGCTTCAGGGTGCTGCCCGATCAACACGGCGGCAGCTGCGGGAACGGAAGAGTGGTCTCCGCAGCCGGAGAATACAATTGCAGATTCCATCGCGGTCGGCGTACCGAGAAATCCGATCAAGGCCATCAGGGCTATCCGTGAATCGAACGGTATCTGCGTGAATGTATCTGACGAAGAAATCCTTGCGGCAATGAGGCTGCTCGGTCGGACACAGGGAGTATTTGCGGAACCTGCCGGAGCGACGGGAACAGCGGGCATCAAGAAAGCTATCGAGCTAGGGCTTATCGAAAAAGACGCCTCGGTCGTCAGTGTTGTCACCGGAAACGGTCTTAAGGACGTCAATAACGCGATCAAGGCAGCCGGGGAGCCAATCTGTATACCGCCGGAGATGGGTCTGCTGCTCAAAGAACTTCCTGAATTGAACTGATATCGACATTTCAATATCGAAAATTTTTCAGATTTAACGTGACAAAGCGCAGTGAAGTGACCTATAATATGTGCTTGACAGTGTAGGCTGGTCAATTAGAGGAGGCACATATTATGATTGAAGGTAGAATTTACAATTTCTCCGCGGGCCCGTCCATCCTTCCGGAGGAGGTCCTGCTCAAAGCACAGGCAGAACTCCTGAACTGCGAAGGTTCCGGCATGTCCGTTCTTGAGATGAGTCACAGATCCAAGGTGTTCGATGATATTATCAAGGCTGCTGAAGCCAACATGAGAAAGATCATGAACATCCCGGACAACTACAAGGTGCTGTTTCTGCAGGGCGGCGCGAGTGGTGTATTTGCATCCCTCCCGATGAATTTGGGAAATAAGAATAAAGTCGCTGACTATATTGTTTCCGGTAATTTCTCCGGAGGCGCGCTGAAGGAAGCGAAGAAATATCTCGACGCAAGAGAAATCGCGACAACTAAAGACGTAAACTTCACACGCATCCCGCGCCAGGATGAACTGAAACTTAGCCCGGACGCTGATTATGTCCATGTGTGCTGGAATAACACGATTTTCGGAACAAAGTACCAGTATATCCCGGATACAGGCGATGTACCGCTCGTAGCGGATATGTCATCAAGCATTCTCTCCGAGCCGGTCGATGTTTCCAAATTCGGCATGATCTACGCAGGCGTTCAGAAGAATCTGGCTCCGGCCGGTATGGCGATCGTAATCGTGCGTGAGGATCTCATCGGCAACGCGATGCCGATTACTCCGAAGATCTGGGATTACAAGATCATGGCTGACAAAGAGTCCATGCTGAACACACCGCCGTGCTTCCCGATTTATTTCGTGAAGCTTGTCACTGACTATCTGATGGAGCAGGGTGGTCTTGAGGAGATGCAGAGACGCAATGAGGAGAAGGCAAAGATCCTGTACGATTATCTTGATTCTCAGGATTTCTTTAAGGCGGCAGCCTGCAAGGAAGACCGTTCTCTCATGAACGTCACTTTCCGCACGGGTGACGACGCGCTCGACGCCGAGTTCGTCAAAGGTCAGGCAGCTCATGGCTTCTCCAACCTCAAGGGACACAGACTTGTCGGCGGCATGCGCGCATCCATCTACAATGCGATGCCGAAAGAAGGTGTTGCGGCACTCGTTGAGTATATGAAGGAGTTTGCGGCTGCGCATCAGTGATGATGTATATCTTGAATTTGTATCGCTGCATCAGAAATAGGGTGCATAAGAAAATTGCGGTGGCACATATAGATTAATGTGCCACCGTAAAATTTCAAAATTATAAAAGGAGGAGGCAGATATGGCAGTATTTAGACCGTTTACAGCAGTACGGCCCAATGAGCAGGTCGCTGACAAGGTCGCCGCACTTCCGTACGACGTTATGAACAGTGCGGAAGCCAGAGAGATGGTGAAAGATGATCCGTATTCATTCCTGCATGTAGATAAGGCGGAAGTGGATCTTGATCCGGCGATTGACATCTACGACGACAGCGTTTACGCAAAAGCCGCAGAGAATCTTCAGAAGATGCTTGATGACGGCGTGAATATTCGTGATGACAAACCTGCTTATTTCATCTACAGGCAGATCATGAACGGTCGTGCCCAGGCCGGTATTGTCGGTTGTGCCTCTATTGATGATTATCAGAACAATATCATTAAGAAACATGAGCTGACAAGAGCCGACAAGGAGGAAGACCGGGTAAGACACGTTGATACATGCAACGCTAACACAGGACCTATTTTCCTGACTTTCCGCGACAATGGGTTCATCGGAGATTTTTCAGCTGATTGGATGGTTTCCCACGACCCGATTTATGATTTTGTGGCTGCGGATGGCATTTCCCACACTGTATGGAAGATTGATGATGATAATATCATTGCGGAACTTGCGGAGTATTTTGATACTGTCCCCGCTTTCTATATCGCTGACGGGCATCATCGCTCAGCTTCTGCGGTCCGCGTAGGTCTAAAGAGAAGAGCGGAGCATCCGGACTATGACGGTACAGAGGAATTCAACTTTTTCCTCTCTGTCCTGTTCCCGAGTGATGTTCTTCACATTTTTGACTATAACCGCGTAGTGCATGATTTGAACGGTCTCACTGAGGAAGAGTTCTTTGCTAAAGTCGGTGTTTCATTTGATATTGCCCCTATGGCGGAGATGCCCTCGGACAAGGCAGCAGATGCAGAATTTCTCGAGCAGTATCGTCCGACTAAGAAGCATGATGTATCCATGTATATCGCAGGCAGGTGGTACAAACTGACGGCCAAAACCGGGACATTTGACGAGAATGATCCGGTCTCGCGCCTGGATGTATCAATCCTGCAGAAAAATCTTCTGACGCCGGTACTTTCGATCGGCGATCCGTGCACGGACAGCAGGATTTCATTCATCGGCGGGATTCGAGGACTAAAGGAGCTTGTGAAGCTCGTGGACGGTGGATGTGCCGTGGCATTTGCCATGTATCCGACGACGCTCGATGATCTCATGGACATCGCGGATGCGGGCGAGACAATGCCGCCGAAGTCAACGTGGTTCGAGCCGAAGCTCAGGAGCGGGTTGTTTGTGCACTACCTTGATTAAGGGCCTGTTATTTTAAACAAATAATAATTCATATCAGCTGATAGTCTGAATTAGCTTATAATCTTAGAAGGCATCTATTTACTAATTTATTTGGTAGATAGGTGCTTTTTTGTTTTATTCATAGCACTTAGGGCGGAGTCAGTAACAGTACAGACAGGCTGTTACTAAGTTCCGACATCCGGCTCAAACATCATCTTCATCGAAAAACGTCGGTCCTTCTCTGCGAGCTTGAAAAATGCTCAGCATTTTTCGATCTCTCGGTCGGACCGACAATGTTTTTCTCATGAAGATGAATGATTTGATGCCGTAAACGAATCGCATGAACAGCCTGTCTGTACTGTTACCGAGGCAGCTATAATCAAATATGTTAACAAGTTTCTATGATGACATAGAAGATTTGATGTGATATAGTATAATTGATGAAATTTAAACATAAGTCATCGGTATTTTTGTAAAAAAACACTGTAATCTGTGACAAAATCAGACAGGTGAACAAGCATGGGGCCAATGCGGCCGGGCAGCATGAATAGCCCGGAGGAAGGACGTGATTATGTATCTGGTAGGAAATGGAATCGTATTCACAAGAGACAATGAGTGTCCTGAAATTCGTGACGGCGCCGTCGTCATAGAGGGAACAAAAATCAAAGCTCTCGGAACTCTTGCGGATATGAAAGCAGCGTACCCGGAAGCAGAATTCATCGATGCCCACGGCGGAGTCATCATGCCGGCTTTTATAAACATGCATGAGCATATCTACAGCGCCATGGCAAGAGGCTTTTCCATCAAGGGATACAACCCGAAAGGGTTCCTCGATATCCTTGACGGTCAGTGGTGGACGATTGACCGCCATCTGACACTCGAGCAGACAAAATACAGCGCTTATGACACATATATTCAGTCCATCAAATGCGGCGTCACCACCGTCTTCGATCACCACGCCAGCTTCGGTCACATCCGTGACTCACTTTTCAAGATCGGTGAGGCTGCAAAGGACCTCGGCATCCGCACCTGCCTCTGCTACGAAATCTCAGACAGGGATGGCATGGATAAAGCGAAAGAGTCTGTGGATGAGAACGCGGCCTGGGCAAAATATGCGCTTGCAGATGATTCCGACATGATTGCAGGCATGATGGGCATGCATGCGCAGTTCACGATCTCGGATCAGACATTTGATTACGCAGCATCTGTGAAGCCGGACGAAATCGGCTATCACATCCATGTCGCTGAAGGTATTGAAGACCTGCATGACTGCCTGAAGAAATACGGAAAGCGTATCATCGACCGCCTCTACGATCACGACATCCTCGGTCCGAAGACGCTTCTCGGCCACTGCATCTACGTCAATGAACACGAGATGCAGCTCATAAAGGACACTGATACGATGATCGTCCACAATCCCGAATCGAACATGGGCAACGCATGCGGCTGCCCGCCGACCATGGAGCAGATGCGTCACGGTATACTGACAGGTCTCGGCACCGACGGCTATACACACGATATGATCGAGTCCTTTAAGGTTGCAAATATTCTTCACAAACACAGCCTCTGCGATCCCAACGCAGCATGGGGCGAGATTCCGCAAATGTTGTTCTACAACAATCCGAAGATGGCCAACCGTTACTTTAAGAGCGAGCTCGGTGTGCTGAAAGAGGGCGCTGCCGCGGATGTCATCGTCATGAAGTATAATCCGCCGACACGTCTCGGAGCGGACAATATCAATGGACATATTCTTTTCGGTATGATGGGACATGACTGCGAGACAACAATCTGCAACGGCAAGATCCTCATGCAGAACTTCGAGCTTAAGACCTGCGATGAGGAGAAAATCTATGCTGAGTGCCGCGCTGAAGCCGATAAACTACATTTCAGCATTAACGGATAAATTGACAGAGATTTCACAATAAAAGGTAGCGATAAATAAAAGAAGAGGTGACAAACTATGAGTGATATTATGAAATGTATGTCATTTGAACAGCTCCTTTACTGGGTGAGAAGCGAGCATGATGCGCATGGCAGTGTATTCGGTGTCCGCCGTCCATTTGTTGCCGATCCGGCTGACAAGCAGGAGATCTTCGGACGCCCGCTCGAGACCGTCATCGGTCCGGCGGCAGGTCCCCACTCCCAGCTGTCTCAGAATATCATCGCCTCCTACTATGCCGGAGCACGATTCTTCGAGCTGAAGACCGTTCAGAAGATGGACGGACGTGAGCTGGCAGCCTGTGTGAATAAGCCCTGTATCAAGGCAGATGACGAGGGTTACAACTGCGAGTGGTCCACAGAGCTGACCGTTCCGGAAGCTCAGCATGAGTATATCAATGCGTGGGTCATGCTTAACTTTATAGCCAAAGAGTACGGTCTCGGCAGCCAGGACGGCTTCCAGTTCAACATCTCTGTCGGCTATGACCTTGCCGGCATCAAGACTCCGAAGATCGACACCTTCATCAACAACATGATGGAGGCCAAGGATACGGAGGAATTTAAGCACGCGATTTCAGTTCTGCGCGATAATCTCGGCGAGTTCAAGAACTTTACAGAGGCAGATCTCGATGCGATCCGCTCTGACATTGTGAACGACGCGACGATATCCACGCTGCACGGATGTCCGCCGCATGAGATCGAAGCCATCGCCACCTATCTCATCAATGAGAAAGGTCTCAACACATTTATCAAATGCAATCCGACCCTGCTCGGGTATGAATTTGCAAGAAGCACCATGGATGCCATGGGATATGACTACCTGGTATTCGGCAGGTTCCATTTCGACGACGACCTGCAGTATGTCGACGCGATCCCGATGCTGAAGAAGTTGATGACCCTCTGTGATGAGAAAGGCCTTGTTTTCGGCGTCAAGATCACGAATACATTCCCGGTTGATGTCACCCGCGGCGAGCTGCCGAGCAACGAGATGTACATGTCAGGCCGCGCCCTGTACGCGCTCTCAATTAATCTTGCAGCCAAGCTGTCCAGAGACCTCGAGGGCAAGCTTCGCATTTCCTACTCCGGCGGTGCCGATTACTTCAATATTGATAAGATCGTAGAGACAGGTATCTGGCCGGTGACTGTAGCCACAACGCTCTTAAAGACCGGCGGCTATCAGAGATTTAAACAGATGGCGGAGAAGCTTTCGGGAGTCGTGAAGCCGTTTAAGGGAATCGATGTTGATAAGCTGAATGCGCTGGCAGAGTCAGCTGTGACTGACGTTCACCATGTAAAGGCCGCAAAGCCGCTTCCGAACAGAAAGACGGATGAGAAGGTCCCGCTGCTTAACTGCTTCTTTGCTCCGTGCACCGCACACTGCCCGATACACCAGGATGTTTCTTCCTACATGGCATACGCGGAGAAGGGTGATTTTGATGCTGCTATGAAGGTCGTGCTCGATACGAACGCGCTGCCGTTTATGACAGGCAGTCTCTGCGCACATCCGTGTCAGAATGCATGTACAAGAAACTTCTATGAATCCCAGGTGAATATCCGCAACACCAAGCTGACAATTGCCCGCGCCGGCATTGACAAGGCACTTGCGGAGATGAAAGCCAAGGAGCCGTGCGGAATCAGGGCGGCTGTGATCGGCGGCGGTCCCGGCGGTATGGCAGCAGCGTATTTCCTTGCCAGGGAAGGCGCGGAAGTCACTATTTTCGAGAAGAACGAGAAGCTTGGCGGCGTACCGCGCTATGTGATCCCGAAATCCAGAATCGCCGAGGAAGAAATTGAGAAAGATATCGACCTTCTGCGTACACTCGGCGTCAAGATCGAGACGGGACGCGCAGTCTCTGTGCAGGAAGTGAAGAATCTCGGATTTGAGACGATTATTGTCGCAATCGGTGCTCCGGGCGAAGGCCGAATGAAGATCGACGGAATCACACCGAAGAATGCCCTGGCTTTCCTCGCTGAATTCAACGCGACAGACGGACATGCCGATATCGGAAAGAACGTTGTCGTCGTCGGCGGCGGAAATACTGCTATGGATACGGCAAGAGCCGCCCTTAAGAACAGCGGTGTTGAAAAGGTTTCACTTGTATACAGACGCACGAAGCGCTATATGCCGGCTGATGAGGAGGAACTTTACGAGGCAATCGAGGATGGCGTGGAGTTCAGAGAACTCACGAATCCGATCTCCTATAAAGATGGCATCCTGACCTGCGCGGTCATGCAGCTGGGCAACATGGATGAGAGCGGACGCGCTTCCGTTACCGAGACTGACGAGCGGGTGGAAATTCCTGTCGACACAGTGATCATCGCGGTCGGCGAGAGGTGTGATAAGGACTGGTATGACGCCAATGCAATCAACACCGACGCCAAGGGCCGCCCGCTTATCGATGAGAATCTTCAGTCCTCCATCCCCGGCGTTTACATCGTAGGCGACGGTCTCTACGGTCCTTCTATCATCGTAAAGGCGGAGGCCAATGCCCGCAAGGCTGCAGACGCTATTCTCGGCAAAGCTGAGGGAGAGAGGCGTGAGGCAGAGGCTGACATTTGCACAGAAGACCTCTACGCGAAAAAGGGAATTCTGGCAGAGGCTTGTGACAAGATGAACGATAACGAGCGCTGCCTGCACTGCAACGTGATCTGCGAGAACTGCGTCGATGTATGCCCCAACAGGGCCAACATTGAAGTCAAGGTTCCGGGATGGGATATTCCGCAGATCGTTCATGTCGATTACATGTGCAACGAGTGTGGAAACTGCGCGACATTCTGTCCGTACGCGAGCAAGCCGTATAAAGAGAAATTTACATTATTTGCAAATGAAGCCGACATGGCCGATTCCACAAATGACGGATTTGTGGTCCTCGATATCACAAAGAAGAAGTATAAAGTGCGCTTCCTTGGCACGGAGAGTGTCATTACCGCAGACAGCCCGGGCAGCGTTCCGGGAGGTATCGTGGAGCTTATGAATGCTGTTATGTACGGACATTGGTATATGCTGCTCAGAAAGTGATTCGGTTTCCTGACAGGATTTGACAACAGCGGTGCCGGGCGGAATTTCCGTCTCACAGATGACTGAGTAAAAGTGATATGAACGAAAACGGCGGCAGGTGGATGCAGATCCACCTGCTGTCTGAATGCAGGCAGAAAAGAGGAACAGCAATGAGAAAAACATGTTTAAAAGGCGGAATCGTAGTTTCCGGCTCAGGAAGCAGGATTGCGGATATCCTTATTGAGGACGAGAAAATAGTACGTGTGGATACAGACATAAGTGACCCGGATGCCGAGGAAATCGACTGCGCAGGCAAATATATCTTCCCCGGTTTTATTGACGCGCACACACATTTTAATCTCCATGTCGCGGGCACGGTCACGTCCGACAATTTTGAGACAGGGACAGCGGCTGCAATTGCAGGCGGAACGACGCTCATTATTGATTTCGGCACCCAGTATCATGGCGAGACTTTGAAAGAGGGCCTTCAGAACTGGCATGACATGGCCAATGAAAACGGCCCCAATTCCTGCGACTACAGTTACCATATGTCGATTTCCGAGTGGAATCCACGAATCAGAGATGAAGTAGATGACATGATGGAAGCCGGCATCACGACATTCAAGATCTACATGACCTACCCGGCCATGATGCTTAATGACGGCGAGATTTACGAGGTTCTGAAAAAACTGAAAGAGGTCCATTCCTTCACCGGCTGTCACTGTGAAAACGCACCAGTCATCGATGCTCTTATTAAGGAGCAGAAGGAACTGGGAAATTTCGGACCGTCTGCCCATCCTCGCTCGAGGCCGGACACGATGGAAGCCGAGGCTGTCCACAGGCTCATGGTCATCGCGAAAGAAGCGGATGCGCCAATTATGGTTGTTCACACGACTAACGAAAAAGCTTTGAATGAGATCATTCGTGCGAGGGCGGAAGGAGTCACAGCTTACTCGGAGACATGCCCGCAGTATCTGTTCCTGGACAGGAGCCTGTATGATTTACCCGATTTTGAGGGGGCAAAATATGTATGCGCACCGCCTCTTAGGACAAAACATGATCAGGAAGTGCTTTGGAATGCGATAAAAAGTGGTATAATAGATACCGTCTGCACAGACCACTGCGACTTTACGCTTGAGCAGAGAAAACTCGGCAAGGATGATTTTACGAAAATTCCCGGCGGACTCCCCGGAGTGGAGACCCGCGGCGACCTGATGTTCTCTGAGGGCGTCGGAAAAGGGAGGATCTCGCCGGAGTGCCTCTGCCGTGTACTGTCCGAGAATCAGGCCAAATTGTACGGAGTTTATCCGACAAAAGGCGCGCTTCTTCCCGGCAGTGACGCCGATATCGCAGTCATAGATCCGACAAGGATGAAGATAATCACCGCGAAAGACTGGGTCACGAACTGTGACAACACACCCTACGAGGGCATGCAGCTTAAAGGGTGCGTCGAGAAGGTCTTCCTCCGCGGAAATCTCTGTGTGGATGAAGGTCGTCTTATCCGAAGAGGACTCGGAAAATTTGTAAAAAGAGGCGTACCCAACTATACACATGTGGAAGGATAATAATTATGAGACCAATCGTAGTAAGAGGCGGCGGAGATATTGCAACAGGAACAGTCGTAGCCCTGTCAAAGGCGGGATACCCGGTCATCATTTTAGAGGTTGCCAGACCCACGGCAATAAGACGCAACGTGGCTTTCTGTGACGCGATCTATGAGAGAGACAGATGGTACGGCGAAGGCACGAAAACTGTTGAGGGCGTAACCTGCACACTTACCAGCAATATAGATGACGCTATGCGGCGTGCCCAACCGGGCAGGCCGATGCTTCTCATCGACCCGGAGGGCAAATCTCTTGACAGACTGAAACCGGATGTGCTCATCGACGCGATACTGGCCAAGAAGAACCTCGGAACGAAAATTGATATGGCTCCGCTCACGATTGCTCTCGGACCGGGCTTTACAGCCGGTGTCGATGTTCGCTGCGTTATCGAGACAATGAGGGGGCACAATCTCGGGCGGATCTATTTTACCGGCAGTGCCATGGAGAATACCGGGGTTCCGGGTATGGTGGCCGGTTACAGCCATGAGCGCGTTATTCATGCCCCGGCATCGGGCAGACTTGAGCTTATCTGCGGCATCGGCGAAATTGTCGAAAAGGAAAAGATCATCGCTGTGATCGATACCGGAAAGATCCGTGTCAAGGTTCCGGCATCACTGTCAGGCGTGATCCGCGGCATTTTGCCGGAAAATTTCGAGGTGACAGAGGGTCTCAAGATGGCTGATATCGACCCGCGCGTAGACCAGGTCGAGAACTGCAGTACTGTTTCTGACAAGGCAAGGTGCATCGGCGGAAGTGTGCTTCAGCTTGTCGTTGCATTTGAGAAAGGGCTGCTATAAAGAAGATTGAGAAGGCCGAAGACCGACCGGCGTACGGGAGGGCTTGCGGCCTTCTTTGGCATCGTTCTTTATGTCAGCTGACGCTGGCCCTAATCACACGCCAAGTTTTACGAGCGAGACTTAAATTCATTAGATATGGGATCTTAAAAATGGATCATTATTCTATAGAGAGATTAATTGAGTCCGGTTCGGATTCTGATCGAAAGGTCATTGCATTCTGCGGAGCAGGCGGAAAGACATCCGGCATTCATGCGATAAGAGATTATTGCCTTGCGAAAAACAAGACGGTTCTTGTCACTACGACGACACATATGTTCCTCGAGGAGGGCTGTGTGTCTAATGTGAAGGATATCGTTGAAAAGCTCAATAAAGAAGGGTATGCGTTCGCAGGGATTCCGATGTCTGCTGACAGAACCGGCGCCAAGGCGGCCTCTATCGGCAGTGCTCGCGACCTGTTTATAAAACCTCGCCGGCAGGATAAAATCTCAGCGATTACAAACGATGATAGGCTCTTTGCTGAGATGCACGCTGACGTAACTCTGATTGAGGCTGACGGTGCAAGGTGTTTCCCATTCAAAGTGCCAAAGCCGTGGGAGCCCGTCATTCCGGAAGAAACAACAGATATTGTGCTTGTGATGGGCATGGATGCAGAGGGAAAAAGAATCAGCCGCATATGCTACAATCCTGAAGGAGTTGCTGATGCCCTTGGAGTATCACCTGAAATCTGCCTCACAAAAGAAATGATGATTAAGGCATACATGGAAACATATGTCCCTCTTATCAGGCAGAAATTCAAATCGGCCAGGGTTTTTCTTTATATGAACGATAAGATTCCGGGAAAATCAATTGTAGACAGTGGGCTATTTATGATCTGGATGTAAGTGAGCGAGATTTGAATAAAAAGCTGAAGGATAGTTTCGTTTGAGGAGCGAGACTTGAATCATTCTCATATTGGAGGAACTCTATGAAATTCCACTTTATTTATCTCGCAGCCGGCTATTCCAGGCGCTTTGGCACAAATAAGCTCCTCGCTCCGTATAATGGAACCCCCATGTACCGAGTGCTCCTTAGTCGGCTCGTTCGTATTCTTGAAACTGATGAGCTTGTGAAAGATATAACGGTCGTAACTCAGTACAGGGAAATAGAAGATGAGGTCAATCAAATCGGCCGGAAGACAGGGCTTCCCGTAAGGTGTGTGATCAACCCGGATCCTTCGAGAGGTATTTCGTCTTCAATAAAGTGCGCAGTCAAGTATCTGATGGAAGCAAACACTGCGTCTCAACCTGTAGACAGTCACAAAAATGACTCCGATAGAGCCCTCATCTTCTTTGTCGCCGACACCCCGCACCTTGCGGAAGAGACGGTACTAAGGTTCATTCATGCATTTGCACAGAGCGGAAAACGGCTCGCATGCATTGGAAGAGATGGCGAGATGGGAAACCCCGGAGGATTCGGGGCGGAATTCATCCCTGAACTCATGGAACTTGAGGGCGACAGGGGAGGCAAGCGGATCCTGCTGGCCCATAAAGATGACGTTTTTATTTTTTCCGATACAAAGCCCGAAGAACTGGAAGACATCGATTACTCATGCTAAAATGATCTGGGGAACAATTTTGATGGAGGGAAAAATGAAACTTTATATTGCCGGTGGAGCATCTGAACACGGAAGAAATTCCTTTCTTGTGGAGGGAAAATCTGTACGTATACTTGTAGACTGCGGCCTGATGCGAGAGCCCAATGGCAGTTCAAGACCATTTTTGTCTGACGAACAGATTAAGAATATTGATTATCTCTTTCTCACACACTGTCACACAGACCACGCCGGAGCCGTTATGTGGCTCTATGAGCGAGGGTTCAGGGGGATTGTCGTAGCCAGCAGATTCACGCTGGATACAATATCGGGACCTGTTCGCGACTGCAGGGTGCTTGAAGAACTGGGTGAGAGAGGGACTAAAATCACATTGGATTACGGTCTCACCGTGACCTGGGGAAGGAGCGGGCACTGCATGGGCAGCGTCTGGCTTCTTTTTTCCGCAGAGGGAAAGAGATTTCTTTTCTCGGGAGACTATGTCGAAAAGTCGGTTGCTTACAAATGTGACAAGATCCGCGACGTCTCTGCCGATCTCGCAGTGATCGACACTGCCTACGGAACGAATGGCAGCATGTGCAAGGAAAATCTGAAATCCTTCAGACAATATGTCTCAGATGAATACCAATCTCATCACATCAGCTTCTATCCGGTCCCATCTCACGGAAGAGGTCTCGATGTCATACGTATCCTCATCGAGAACGGATGTGAGGTCTATGCGGACGAGTATCTGATACAGGAACTGCGCGATACGGAGGATCGGAAAAGCTGGCTGAGGAAGGGAATGATCCGAGCTTCGGAGTCGGATCACCTTCATCCGCTCATGCAGTTTCCGATCGGATACGCATGTGTCCTCCGAGCCCGGCAAAGATGGCAGCAGGGAAGCGGAAATTATCTGAAAGTCAAGGAATATTCGGAAAAGAGTATAGTGCCGGGATCCGCGATCGTTGTCCCGGATACCCAGATTGCCAAGGAGTGGAACAGGGATACTGCCCTGCATATTCTCGACGCCGGCGGCAGGGTAGTACTAACCGGAAAACAGATTCCCGGCGGGTGCGCCAGCAGGCTGCTTGAGGCAGGCATGGCAGACTTCATGAGGATATCGGTCCACCAGACAGCTGAGGAGCTTATAAGACTTCGCAGAAAGAATAGATTTGCCAGGATCGTACCGTTCCATTCGGCGGAGCATATGTTATTTGCAGAGAAAAATATTACTGTCATGAGGCCGATGGAGACCATTGAGTTTTGACAGCTGCACAAAAGTCGCTTGATATTTGATCTTGATACAGTATATAGCAGTCTGCTTATGCCAATGACCTCAATATCGTGTGGAAGATTGAGCTTGCGAGCAATCAGAGATCGCGATTTACGAAAAACCCCTCAAATAATGCGCATTCTGTGAATAAAGTGGTGGAAAATGCTGAATCTTTGTACTATAATTAAACAGGAATATAGCTTTTCGGCTAAAATAATCGAGACTTTTTCGATTTGTTTGTGCGGTTTTTACAAAACCGATATGAGGGGGCTCTCGTAGACAGTGATCCGCACAGCCGGATGAATCTAAGCATCAAAAGGGGACGCAGTCTCCGAAATAATTTAAACAGTCAAATATGACATTTGAGAGGAGAAAACAATGGCTGCAGCAGAGAATTATGTCGCATATGTCGGCACCTACACTAACGGAAAGAGCAAGGGTATCCATATTTATGACGTAGACGTAGCGGAAGGCCTGCTTCACCTTCGCAAGGTCGTTAAGTGCAACAATTCTTCTTATCTGACAGTATCCAGAAACGGTAAGTATCTGTATTCAATCGCGGATGAGGGAGTTATCGTTTTCGAAATCAGCCCGACCGGTGACCTGAATGCTATCAACCAGATCGACATTGGCGGTATGCGAGGAAATCACCTTTCGACAGACCTGAGCGGCAAGTACCTTTTTGTCGGCGGATATCATGATGGCCGTGTCACTGTTGTTCATACGCATCAGGACGGACGTCTCGGCAGTGTCATGGATGGCGTTTTCCATCGCGGACAGGGCGCGATCAATGAAAGATCCTTCCGCCCGCATGTAACCTGCGTACGTGTTACTCCGGACAATCATTTCCTCTGCGCCGTTGATGAAGCTCTGGATCAGATCGTCCTCTACAGGATCGATCATCGCACGAACACGCTGAAAGAAGTCGACGTTCTCCGTATGGGCAAGCAGGTCGGTCCGAAGAGTATTCACTTCAGCAAGGATGGCTTCTTTGCCTATGTTCTCTGCCAGATCACAAATGAGATCCGTGTATATCAGTATTATATTGATCAGCGCGGACTTCCGACATTCAGACAGATTCAGGAAGTTTCTACGCTTTCCAATGCAAGAGATCCATACGATGCTGCATCCGCAATGCGCCTCTCCTATGACGGCCAGTATATATTCTGTGCCACTTCCGGAGACGACTCCATCGCATGCTTCAAGATCGATCAGTCGAACGGTATTCTTGAAAAGAAATTTGCCCTTCCGATCTCCGGCAGCTATCCGAAGGACGTCGCGCTTTTCCCGGATCAGCAGCACATCGCCGTTGTCAACAACGGAGCAGGCACGATCACAACATTCAAGATCGACTATGAAAAGAACATTATCATGATGAAGGGCCGTCCGCAGAAATTGGATGCTCCGAACTGCATGGCTTTCCATAAGATAGAGGAAGCTCCGGCTGAAGTCCGTGACGTTCCGGAGAGCGAAGCGGAAGCGAACGCTGTATAATAATTGAATAAATAGATATGAAAAGGCTGTCGTCATTAAGCGGCAGCCTTTTTCATTCAGTCGAAGAGTCGGAGCAGCGGTACAAAAAGCAGGCACTTTGGCAGCCGTCCGAAATCGATAGACGAAATGAGAGACAAAGAAAGTACTAATGAATTTCGGAGTAAAAATCCACGATTCTGTCAGCTCTCGATGTCATATTGATAAGCAGCGCATCCACAAGAACTAACGCGGTCATGCACTCAACTACGACAGCAGCGCGGCGGCCGATCACGGGATCATGGCGACCGTGAATTTCAAGATCGATCTCTTCGAGGTCTTTGTTCACGGTCTGCTGGGGACGTGAGATAGAAGGTGTCGGCTTAAAATAGACAGTCAGATCAATGTCGGAACCATTTGAAAGTCCGCCGAGTATACCTCCGGCATTATTTGTCACAGTGATGACTTTACCGTCCTGTACTCGGAAGGGGTCATTGTTCTCGCTCCCCCGCATGAGCGCAGCTCTGTGTCCGGCTCCGATATCGAGCCCCTTGACGGCACCGATCGAGAACATGGCCTTGGCCAGGTCGGCATCCAGCTTGTCGAATACCGGCTGACCAATCCCCGCAGGCATACCTGTGACTTTGCAGGTCACCGTGGATCCGATCGAATCCTGCTCGTTTCGAACCTTGGATACAAGCTCCTCACATTTTTCTAAATCAGAAACAGGAATATCACCGACTGCGGCGAGCTTCGCGGTAACACTGATACCGAGCATGGACAGCAGTTTCATAGCAACCGCGCCGCCAGCAACGCGGGCAGCCGTCTCACGGGCGGAAGACCTCCCTCCTCCGCGGTAATCCCTTATACCATACTTGAAATCATATCCGAAATCAGCGTGTCCCGGTCGATAAGAATCCTTTATATTGCTGTAATCACGGGAGCGCTGGTCGGTGTTTTTCAGCATCATGGAGATCGGAGTACCTGTCGTTTTCCCTTCGAAAACTCCGGAGAGGATTTCGATCCTATCGGCCTCATTTCTGGCTGTTGACATGTTTCCTCCGTTCGGGCGGCGGCGCTCCATATAGACATTAACATCGTCCTCGGAAAGAGATATGCCGGCAGGGCATCCGTCGACGACAACGCCGAGAGCAGTGCCATGAGATTCGCCCCATGTCGTTATGCGAAAGATTGTGCCAAAAGTAGAGCCGGCCATAGAATTACCTCCATTTGTAACGGTATTGGAACCGTTAGTATATGTATTAATATGCAGTTTTATGCTACATTTAAAATAACCTGCAGAGTGTTTGTCATTACAATTTTCAATCTTCAACACAGGATTCTCGTGACTTCAGTCATGAGAATCCTGTGTTGAAGATTGAGCCTCCGGCGGATCGCAGAGCTGCGCGAAGGAAGACGCACAGAGTGCGTCGCGCAGCTCGCGCGCGATCAGAGATCGCGATTTACGACTGCATATGCTGTAATTATAAAGACAGAGGCGGGTTTTGTAAATGAGCAACGTTTTACACCTGCCAGGAACTGTCCCCGATTCAAATGAATGATTTGCGTTAGGCGGCCGAACTGCAAGTACAGTCTGCCTGAACTTGTAACAGAAATTTCATACGAAAAGAGCCGTCCCCGATACGTGATATTGACGAAACATTCAATAAAACATATAATGATAATATCTGTATTCAGATATCAAATGGCTAAAAAGTCATTGCCGGCCGGGCGAAATGTGCGACCGATCCGGTCATCTGACAGATAAAAGAAAGGCATTATATGAATAAATTATTGAATAATCTTGAGCGCAAGTTCGGCCGATACGCGATTCCGCGCCTCACTTTTGTTATGATCTGCTGTTATGTCGTCGGTTACATGCTGCAGCTGATCAACCCGAACATTGCTGAATTCATGACCCTCGAACCGGGTCTCATCATGCGGGGAGAAGTATGGAGGATCATCACCTGGATCGTCATACCGCCCGCGAGTCTGGACCTCAGCGGCATCGGTCTCATCTTCACACTGATCATGCTGGTGTTCTACCTGTCTATCGGTAATTCACTTGAGAGAGCGTGGGGAGAGTTCCGATACAATGTTTATATCTTCGGCGGCATGCTCCTGACACTAATAGCTGCTTTTATCTCTTACTTCGTTTTTTCCGCTATCATCGGACAGAACGTCATGGTCGGAAATACATTCAGCACGTACTATATTGTGATGTCGATGTTTCTTGCATTTTCGGCTACATTCCCTGAAGCTCAGGTGTATCTGTACTTCATCATTCCAATCAAAGTAAAATGGCTCGGCATCCTTTACTTCGCCATGATGGTCTATGAAGCCGGAGCAAATGTCAGATACATAATGGCAGGATACATCGCCCACTGGATCCCGATTATCGCCATGGTCGCAGCGCTGCTCAATTTCTTCATTTTCTTCTTTTCAACAAGAGACTTCAGACGCTACTCACCCCAGGAGAGGAAGCGCAGACGCGATTTCCAAAAGGGAATCGAAGAAGGCAGACGCAGGTATGAGAATAATGTGAACAGGGCGAGAGGCAATCAGTCTGCAAATGCAAACTATCGCAACCCATTCCAACAGCGGGCAGCCGGAAGAACGGGATTTAGCCCGCAATCCGGGACGACGGTATTTAAACCTACAAGACACAGATGCGAAATCTGTGGGAGAACGGAGGCATCCGATCCGGATCTCGAATTCAGATTTTGCTCAAAGTGTGAGGGAAGTCATGAGTACTGCATGGAACACCTCTATACTCATACACATATAATTACATCCAAGCAGACAGCAAGTGATGAGAATCACCAAGATCAGTGAGTTATGCAAGGCAATACTATAAATCAAAGGAGAATACCGAAATGAAAAAAACCAAAATTGTATGCACAATGGGGCCTCAGGAGGAGAATGTTGATCTTCTTGTCAAGCTGATCAATGCAGGCATGGACGTTGCTAGATTTAACTTCTCCCATGGCACACATGAGGAACAGCTTCAGCGTATGGAAGCAGTCCGTAAGGCCCGCCAGATTGCTGGCAAACCGATCGCCATGCTGCTCGACACCAAGGGACCGGAGATCCGCGTAGGCAAGCTTGTTGACGGTCAGAAAGTTCTTCTTGAAGAGGGTAAGAAGATTACTCTGACACCGGAAGAAATGCTGGGTACTGCCGAGAAGGTTTCCATCACATACAAGCTCCTCTGGCAGGATGTCAAGCCGGGTGACAGGATTCTCGTTGACGACGGTCTGATGGAGCTGGTGGTTGATGAAATTGTCGGCGAAGACGTTGTATGTGTGATCAAAGTCGGCGGTTATCTCTCAGAGCGTAAGGGCTGCAACATCCCCGGTGTATCCACACAGCTTCCTGCCATAACAGAACAGGACAGAGAAGACCTCATCTGGGGCGCAGAGAACGAATTTGATCTGGTCGCAGCTTCCTTTATCCGTGACGCCGCCGGTGTACGTGAGATCAAGGCTCTGCTCGCCGAGCACGACTGCAAGATCCCGGTATTCTCCAAAATCGAGTGCACGGAGGCTGTCCAGAATATCGATGAGATCATTGAAGCCTCCGACGGTATCATGGTAGCCCGCGGCGATCTCGGTGTCGAGGTCCCGGCTCATGAGGTTCCGCATATTCAGAAATCTATCATCGCAAAATGCAATAAGGCTTACAAACCGGTCATCACAGCTACTCAGATGCTCGATTCCATGATCCGCAACCCGCGCCCGACACGTGCTGAGGTCACTGACGTTGCAAATGCCATCTACGACGGCACAGACGCCATCATGCTCTCCGGCGAGACCGCAGTAGGCAAGTATCCGGTCGAGGCAGTCACACTGATGTCCCAGATCGCAAGTGACACTGAGAAGTATATGAACGAAGCCCAGTTCACTCACAAGAGAACAATGGAAGATCAGGACGGTGTCTCCAGCTCCGTATGCTACGCAACGGTCCGCACAGCCAAGAACGTCGATGCCAAGGCTATTATTATCCCGACGATTTCAGGAAAGACTGCAAGACTTATGTCCAACTTCCGCCCGGATATTCCGATCTACGCTGTCAGCCCGCTCTACAGAATGTGCAGAAGAATGCAGATATATTGGGGCGTCACACCGCTCAAGGGCAAGCAGGAGAGGAACCAGACACTCCTCATCGACCATGCGATCGAAACTGTAAAGGAGGCAGGTTTCGTCAAACCCGGCGACCGCGTTGTCATAACAGCCGGCGATCCGATCTTCAACGTCTTCGGCGAGGCTGAGTCCTGCGGTGAGACGAACATGATGTATGTCGTAACTGTAGAGGAATAAGTTCAAATTATGAAGATAGTATGATATCGCTCCCCGAAGATCTTTACGAATGAATGATCTTCGGGGAGTTTTTTACTTTAGTGGCGTACGACAATCCCCCCTAAGATTAAAAGCAAATATATGGATGTTGTCATGAGCGTTTTATTTATGTATAATACAGTTTGTCGATTTAAAACGATATAGTGTGCGGCATGTCCCGACGATGTGGCAGGCAATATACTGCTTAAGTGTTTATAAACAGATGCAGTTGCTCTGACATACGGAGACTGCTGTGTTCTTGAAGAGGAGATAGTATTATGTTAAAGAGACCGTTCACGACAAGAGAGAAACTTGAAGAAATCGCCCGTGAAATTCCGACTCCGTTTCACATTTATGATGAGAAGGGTATCCGTGATAATATTCGAGAGATTTACAAGGCATTTTCCTGGAATCCGGGTTTCCGTGAGTATTTCGCTGTAAAGGCTGAGCCGAACCCGGTCATCTTGAAGCTTCTCAAGGAAGAGGGCTGCGGCTGTGACTGTTCATCCCTGACAGAGCTCATGATGTCCAAAGCAATCGGCTGCGGCGGTGAACTTACAATGTTCTCCTCCAACGATACACCGGACGAGGAGTATGTCTATGCCAATGACATGGGCGCAATCATAAATCTTGATGATTTTACTATGATAGAGTCATTTGCCAAAGCGGTGGGAAAATTCCCGAAGACAATGTGCTGCCGCTACAATCCGGGCGGAATCTTTAAAGTCAGTAACGGCATCATGGACAGCCCGGGCGATGCAAAATACGGTATGACAACTTCACAGCTCTACGACGCGTTCAAGATCCTCAAGGAGAACGGTGTGGAGAACTTTGGTATCCACAGCTTCCTTGTCAGCAACGCGGTAACAAATGACTATTATCCGATGCTGGCCAAGCTCCTTTTTGAGCTCGCTGTTGAAGTTCAGCGCGAGACAGGCTGCCATATCACATTCATCAACCTCTCCGGCGGCGTTGGTATTCCCTATAAGCCGGGTCAGGAGAAGAGTGATATCATGGCAATTGGCGAGGGCGTCCGCAAGGCATATGAGGAAGTTCTCGTGCCGGCAGGCATGGGAGATATTGCGATCTATGCGGAGATGGGCCGCTTTGTCACAGGACCTTACGGCGCGCTGGTTACTCGCGCAATTCATGAGAAGCATACACATAAGGAGTACATCGGTGTTGACGCCTGCGCTGTCAACCTGATGAGACCTGCCATGTACGGCGCATATCATCACATCACAGTCATGGGCAAGGAGGATGCCCCGTTCACGAACATGTACGATGTGACAGGTTCTCTCTGTGAAAATAACGATAAGTTTGCTGTGGACCGCATGCTTCCCAAGATCAACATGGGAGACCTGATCTATATTCATGATACAGGTGCACATGGGTTCGCCATGGGATACAACTACAATGGCAAGCTTCGCTCAGCCGAGGTCCTTCTTCACGAGGACGGCAGCTATGAGCTGATTCGCCGGGCTGAGACGCCGCAGGATTATTTTGCAACGTTCAGTAATCTGCCGGTGTACAAGGAGCTTATGGCCGAGGCTGATGCAAGATAAGTAATTGCGGTAATGCCCTGATTGCGGGAGTATATGCAGAAAAGTTGCTTCCGCTTTGCCCCATAAATTAAAATGAACAAAAATAAATCCCCGATTTTGTTGATGAATTCAACATTTTCGGGGATTTTGTTCTATGCCGGCGGTGGGGCTCGAACCCACACATCCGTACGGATAACAGATTTTGAGTCTGTCTCGTCTGCCAGTTCCGACACGCCGGCTAAGCAACAATTATAATAGCAGATTTATAGGTTATTGTCTACATTTTTCGTTTCTAATGCCGTGAGCAAATCGTTGACTTGCATACAGGCTGCCTGAACCGCTGCGCTTCGAATGAGATGCAATCGAAAGTATTTACCACGTAAATAGCAGGATATTATGGACTTTCAAAAAATCCATTTACATAATATTTCTCATCTGATACTCTTTTACCACCAAATAATACCAATCAAAAAAGCATTCCCGAACAATATTTCCCGATCAATTTTTAAAGGCTGAAGACTGACCCGAGGGCTTCGGCAGACGACCGCTCATGGATACCTGTATCCATAAGCTTTATTTCCTATACCCTTTTTTAGCTAAACAGGGGAAGATCATATGAAATTTCTTGAAAAAAAGATCATCTTCCCGGCGATTCTGCTCACTCTGACTCTGAGTATAACAGCCGGAGTATATCTGATCTACCGAGCGTGGGATTACTGGTCTGCTGATCAGGCATATGCAGATATGGAAAAAAACGCTGTGCAGAAAGTGAAGATGGCAGGACAGCCGGACAGATACAGAGAAGATCTCACGACTGACAGCTCCGGGAAGAAAAGTGAAGGCGGACAAGATGGCGGAGAAGCACCGAGTGACAATGCCGGCGAAGAAAGAAAAAAGAGTGCTGATGATACGGACAGGAGCATTGACGGGACAACAATACCGGACAAGCCTGTCATAGATTGGGATGAACTCTCAAAGTCGGGCAGGGACATCGTCGCATGGCTCGATATTCCATCGCTCGGGATAGCCTACCCGGTTGTTCAGGGTAATGACAATGAGTTTTATCTTCATCATCTGCCGAACGGAGAATACAAAAACGCAGGCTCCCTGTTCATGGAAGCAGCCAATAATCCGGATCTTACTGACGTCAATACGGTCATCTACGGACACAACATGGATAACGGCAGCATGTTCGGCAAGTTCAGGAACATGACAGAGGAAGATTATGAAACCCAGCCTTTCCTGTGGCTGTGCACGAAAGAGAAGGACTGTCTCTATAAAATAATCTCACTGCATATTTCCCTCGTTGACGATGAAAGCTACACATTATTCAAATCTAACGGAGAAGTAAAACGTCTGAATTATGAGAATAGTATCGTGACCGGATGGCTGAGGGCTGAAAATCAGAGGTCGTACATACATATGCCTGTTCCGAAGTCAGCGCTTGGCAGAGTGATCACTCTCAGCACCTGCGCTTCATTAAGTGATGAGCGCCGGGTCCTGCAGGCAGTGCTCGTTCGCGAAATGGCGAGACCTCCCTGACAGCGGGACTCGAATAATCTGTCAGGAATCTGCTCTGAAGTGAAAGATAAATACGAAAGGAAAACAGATCATGAGTATAAAAAAGCTATTAAGAAGTCTCATTTCGCTGATAACTGCAATTCTATGTGTTATCGGCAGTACACCCGCAAGTGTTCTGGCTGCCGGAACATATACGCTGCATTTGGTGGATGATCTTCAAAACACAGATGCGCTCTACAAGGAGTTTACGGAGAAAAACAATCTTCAAATCGCGTACATAACTAACCTCAAGTCACCTGTATGGAAGGTCAACAACAGCAATTTTAAGACTGTTACTTCGGGCTCAATGACATATTTATATACTTCCCCGACCAGCATACCAACGGTGGCAGGTAAAGATCACGCTGTCAGCTGGTCAAATGTAGCCGGCATTACCTATAAAGACGCAGGCTATTATGGGAAAGATAAGAACAATACATTCGATATCGTATTTACCCTCAATAAAATCGTGACAATGAAGCCCAGCTACAGTACGCCGACAGTGTCTTCTGCTCCATATTTCACGGTGGCTCTCACAGATAATTCTACGGGTATTATATGCTCCAATTCATATGTGCGACGCTCAGATTTTACGCCTACGGAAAATAATCTTGGCCCGTTCTCCATAGAGAATTGGAGCATCAGGCTCCAGGATAAAAACGGAAATAAGATTTCAAATGTCATTTTGACACAAACGTACAGAGATATTGACATAAACCATTTGTCAAATGATTCTTCATTTGCGACATTTAATGAGGGATTCTATTTCCAGAGTGGTTATGCGGATGATACTTACATGCTGAATGATAATATGATTACCGTGTATGACAGGGACGGTAAGCAAAACGCTATGTACGAAACGAGAGAGGGAGGACATGGTGATCTCGATACGAATGACCAGCGGGGATGGGTCGTCGCGGCTATTCTTGGAGGAGAGGCCCGGTTAGAGTGGACCGGCCAGGCATGCGGAAGCTTTATAGCCAACACAGTCACGAGAGAATATCCGAAACCCCCGTCGCCGGTAAAGGCAGCCACTAAGGAGTATGTGAAGGCAAATGACGAGATTGAATACACTATTACCGAAGACTTCCCTGCCATCAATCCCTCGAACTGCCCCAGGGCAGTTACTGTGAGAGATACGTTCGACGATTGTCTCGTGGCAGGTCAGGGTATTAAAGTGACGAGTGAAGGAAAGGATGTTACAGATGACTGGACAGTCAGAGTAGAAGGACAGACGGTGACGGCGGAGGCCAATACACCGGGTAACGTCGAAGGCCGCTATGTTTTTACGATTCCGGTCACAGTCAGGAATGAAAAACTTGATGGCAAGACTCTGGTCGTAAAGGACGGCATTACTTACGCGAAGATTCCGAATAAGGCTTATATAACGGTAAAAGATCAAAACAGCAAGGATATAGAGCTTGAGACGCCTGAAATAACGATTTTTCAGGAGGGATCAGCTATAAATCTGAAAAAAGATGTGGACCGGTCGAAGATAGAAAACGCAAAGCCGGGAGACGCGTTAAATTACAGTTTCAGGATAAAAAATACGGGCAGACTCACTTTGCATGATGTTACTCTTGCTGACACCCTGTCGGTAAATAATCTCTCAATAGATTGGAACACGAGTACAGATGATTCGACTGATGTGGGGGTCCTTGCTCCTGATGAAGCGGTGACAGCATCTGCTTCATACAATCTTACGATTGAGGACATAACATCAGGAAAGGTGGTAAACACAGCTTCAGCATCAGGTCTTGATCCGAAGGACAATAAGGTCTCTGATAAAGACGACGCGAAGACCGCGCTTGACGCTGAAGCTTCAATTTCTCTCAGCAAAAAGGCAGATCCCAATAAAATGACGGATCCGTCCGCAGGCGACATCATTTCCTATGACTTCGTTATTTCCAATACCGGCAATATTCCGCTGCGAGATATTGCTTTCCAGGATGATCATGAATTGATTGAACTTTCCTGGAATAAGGATATAGCAGGAGCAGAGCTTGGGATAGGTGAAAAGCTCGTGGGGCACGCGTCTTATAGACTGAGACTTAGCGACATCGATGCAGGCTCTGTAGTGAATAAAGCGTCTGTCACCGCTGCCTCGGGCAACGGAAAAACGGTTTCGGATCAGGCGGAAGATACCACTGTCATTGACACTTCACCGGGCATTCTGCTTAAGAAGACTACTCCGTCAGCAGTTCTAACTGATGTGAGGGCGGGGGACGAGGTCATCTGGAATTTTGAACTGACGAACACAGGAAGGAATACGCTTAAGAATGTGCAGATCACCGATCATCTGGAAGGGGTCAGTGAGATAACATACGACTGGGAAGGAAGCTCTGACAGTGGGACCGAAAAAGGTCAGCTGTCACCCGGCGAAACTGTGACCGCGACCGCTGCATACACTTTGACTGCCGAGGACATCATAGCCAAAGAGGTCACGAACACTGCAACCGGAAAAGGAACTGATCCGAATGGAACAGAAGTGACATCGGACGCAACCGCAAAAATAAAAATTAAGTATGATCCGGAACTTAAAATAGAAAAGACAGCGGATACACTCGATTACACGGGCGCGAAGGCAGGGGATGTAATAACGTATACGTTGAGCCTTACAAATGTCGGAAATGTTGATCTGGCAGATGTCGAACTGGTCGATCTGAAGGATGGTGTAATAGTTAAAGAATACAGTTGGCCTGCGCAGGAAGGCTTTCTGGCACCCGGCGAGACAGTAACCGCGATCGCGGAGTATGTTCTTACCCAGAATGATATCGATGTCACCGTTCTTGAAAATGAGGCGACAGGCAAAGGAAAAGCTCCGGATGGTACATGGGTGTCGGCAAGGATCCCGAACATAATCAATAAGGAACTGCATCCGGAAATCACCCTGGTAAAAGATGTCGACATCAATGAAATTGCGGAAGCAAAACCGGGTGATGTTCTGACCTATACAGTCACAGTGACCAACACGGGCGATGATACTCTGCATGATGTGGCTCTTACTGACAGCATGGAGGAGGTCCTTTCAGATATCGCATACGACAGGGAGACAGAAACGCTTGCCCCTCTTGAGAGCCTTATTATGACGGCTAAATATACCATTACTCAGGAAGACATCAACAAGGGGATTGTGATCAACAAAGCGGAGGTAACCGCTAAGGATCCCGAAGATACCGAGGTCTCGTCGAACGATGAGGCGGAAACTAAGCTCGAACAAATCGCGTCCTGCGCCGTAACCAAGAAAGCGTCAGCAACAAAAATTTCTTCAGCAGAGGCCAGGCCGGGTTTTGAGATCAGATACGATTTTACAGCATCGAATACCGGAAATTCTACCCTCACGGATGTTACCTTTACGGATGAGATGCTGGAGAAGGCGGAAACAGAGATAACCTGGGACTGGAACGATAAAGGTATCCTTCATCCCGGTCAGACAATAAGCGGATATGCTGTCTATACTTTGACTCAGGATGATATAAGTGCCGGTAAGGTCATGAATATAATAATCATGAACGCGAAGGATCCAAAAGGGAATCCCGTTGAACCTGCCAGGGCAGAAGTGACAACAACCGTGGAGAAGACTGCGTCCCACACAATCATGAAAACAGCCGATAAGGAACTTATTGAAAAGGCAAAGACAGGTGATATAGTCAGTTATACGATTGTTTACAAAAATACCGGAAATGTGGTTCTCAAAGATATTTCATTTACTGATGAAATGCTGAAGGAAGCCGACATAGATATTCAGTGGGATTGGTCAGCGACCGAATCGCGCGGTGAAACGAAGAGCCTTTCCCCCGGCGAGTCTGTCACCGGTAAGGCAACATATAAAATTACCCAGTCTGATATAGATACAGGGAAAATTACGAATACGATTCTGGCATATGCATCTGATCCCGACGGAAATCCCCTGGAACCGGTTTCAGGTGAAGTTACGACACAGGTCGTGCAGACCAGCAAGATCACAGTCAAAAAAAGTGTAGATAAAGCTTCGCTGAATAATCCGAAGGAAGGCGCTGTTCTGACTTACACATTCAGTATTGCAAATGATGGCGGAACGACACTTAGAGATATAAAACTGGTCGATTCCCTGAGCGGGCACGGGCTGTCTGAAATTAAGATGAATTATCCGGATATTTCACATGAGCTGAAGCCGGGCATCACAATGACAGCTTCTGCCACATACACCCTGACAGCAGCCGATATCAAGGCGGGCAGAGTATTGAACTCGGTATATGTGACTGCAAGGGACCCGGCGAGGAAAGATGTGACGTCGGAAAAATCAGAAGTGACAACGAAAATCATCGTCCCTGTGACACCGACACAGGCTCCGACCAAAACTCCGAGTCCGGTTCCTACGATTTCACAGGTCAGATATTCTACTCAGACTGTGACATCTCCGAAAACGGGAGATAATACTGCGGGAATTGTCTTCGCGGTCATTGTATTGATGATATCGCCGGTGCTCTTTACTGTGCTTATTAAAAAATACCAAAAGATCGGCAAAACCCGCTGAAATCGTCTATGATCCGGTAAGATGAGCGGATGTGAGAGATATAGATTAAGAGTATTTTTATAACAGTTCAGACAGACTGTATTTGCAGTTCGGTTGCCGGCAGCAAAGCATTCATCTTCGTGAGAAAAACATTGTAGGTCCGACCGAGAGATCAGAAGATGCGAATGCATCTTCTTAGCTCGCAGAGGAGGACCTGCGTTTTTCGATGAAGATGATGTTTGCGCCGGCTTCGGGAACTCCGTATCAGTCTGTCTGAACTGCTACACTTTTCTCTTTTTATTTGCAAATGAAGTTCAAATTGTATTGCTATAACCTGAGGATTGAAACTATAATTAGTATGTATGTCTTGAGATTAATTTTTTCATGCCATCGAGGGCAGAAGAAGCGGAAGTTTTCACCACTGAGGTAAAACAATGGACTGTAAGGAAGCGAAGAACAGAGTAAACGGCTATATAGAAGGCACGCTCACGAACAAGGAATGTACGGAGTTTATTGAGCATGTCCGATCATGTCCCGACTGCTACGATGAGCTTGAGACATATTTTATTATTGGCTATGCGCTGGATTATCTGGATTCAAAAGACGGTATGGAGAGGTCTTTTGATATGCATAAGCTCCTGGAAGAAGATCTGCGCAGATGTGAGAGACGAATTTCAGGGTCGAAACTAATGAAAAACCTGACCAGAGTGTGCGTGACTATATCTGAAGTGAGTCTGGCGATCGGATTTGCGGTCACCGCAATCCCTGGCGCGGAAGAGTTCGTCCTAAATCTGCTCAGGTTATTCAAGTCTTATTAACCGAGAGGGCAATACATATGAATAAGAAAATTCTGCTTGTTGACGGATACAGTATACTCTTCAGGGCGTTTTACGGAATGCCTCTCACGATGACCACTCCTGACGGCGTTCACACTAACGCCGTTTACGGTTTTCTGGCTATTCTGCGAAAAGTGATAGAAGAGGAGCAGCCGGATTACATTGCGGTCGCATTCGATAAGAAGGCGCCGACTTTCCGCCACAAAATGTATGAAGCATATAAAGGCAATCGTTCGGCAGCACCGCCGGAATTTCACGAACAGGTGCCGCTTGTCAAGGAGCTTCTCGAGTCCATGGACATTACGCATCTCTCTCTCGAAGGTTGGGAAGCCGACGATATTCTCGGCACGCTGTCAAGAAAAGCGGAGTCTTTGGGCATCGATGTCTCACTTGTATCCGGTGACCGGGATCTCCTTCAGGTAGCGACCGATAAGACCGAGATCATTATACCGAAGACATCCAAAGGCCAGACGACATACGAGCATTACTATGCGTCGGATGTCTACGACTCCCTTGGAGTTACTCCGCTTGAGTTCATCGATATGAAAGCGCTTATGGGAGATTCTTCCGACAATATACCCGGATTGCCGGGTGTCGGTCCGAAGACTGCTTCAGCAATCATCAGCACTTATCATTCAATTGAGAATGCATACGAGCATGTGGATGAGATAAAGCCGAAGAAAGCCCAGACTGCCATGCGCGAGCATTTTGATCTTGCGGTCCTCTCAAAAGATCTTGCAACGATACGGCTTGACGCACCTGTAGAAGTCAACATTGAAGATCTCTCAGTGAAAAATATCTATAACGAGAAATCCTACGATGTCATAAAAAAGCTGAATTTCAAATCACTTTTCAAGTTTTTTGAGAGTGAGGCAGTGGATAAGGCGCCGGAAGCAGCAGTAAGTATTGTGACCGGGAAGTCGGAGTGTGAGCGTGTATATGCCGACGCATTCTTCTTCCTCATGAATCCCTCCGCGAAGTGCAGGACAATCGGTCTTGATGTTATCAGTGAGAGACAGAAGGCTTATGCATACGGCCTTGCCTACGACGGCAAATACTATGGAATTGTTGTTAGCGAAGAAATAAACGCTGACTATATTGCCGCAAAGAGCAGAGATCTGATACTTGACGCAGCTAAAGGCGGGGTACGCATTGCCTCCTGCAACGGCAAGTCTCTGCTCAAGCTTACAGGAATCCCGAAGGCAGAAACACTGTTCGACTGCATTGTAGCTGCCTACCTCATAGATCCGCTGAAATCTGATTGGAAGTATGATGACGTTGCGTCGGGCTATATGCATGCCACGGTAAAATCCGAAGAGGAACTGATCGGGAAGAAGGGCCCCGGTGCTTTTGTCAAGGCTGAGCCTGACAGGGCGGATGTTCTTGCTTCTATGGCGGGATTGTCCGCTTATGCTGCTGCAGGCAGCGCCGATTCGCTGATGAAGAAACTTAAAGAGGAGGAAATGGACACCCTCTTCAACACAATTGAAATGCCGCTTGTCAGCGTTCTGGCTTCAATGGAGCGCGAAGGTATACTTGCAAGCCGGGAGGAGCTCAAAAAATACGGAGACCGGCTCGAAGAGCGCATTGAAGAACTGACAAAAGAAATCTATGAAGATGCCGGTGAGGAATTCAATATAAATAGTCCTAAGCAGCTGGGTGTGATTTTATTTGAAAAGCTGAAACTGAAGGGCGGAAAGAAAACAAAGACCGGATATTCAACTGCGGCAGATGTCCTCGAAAAGCTGGCGCCGGACGCAAAGATAGTTGCAAATATCCTCGAGTACCGTACTTACAGCAAGCTTAAATCCACTTACGCGGATGGCCTTCAGAGCTGTATTGAGGAGGACGGGCGGATTCGGACGACCTTTAATCAGACCATAACGGCGACGGGACGGCTTTCAAGTACGGACCCGAATCTGCAGAATATACCGATGAGAGAGGATCTTGGCCGCAGGATTCGCAAATGCTTCTATCCGAAAGAGGGATGCGTGTTTGTCGATGCGGATTATTCGCAGATCGAACTCCGTGTGCTTGCACACATGTCGGGGGACGAAAAGCTGATTGAAGCTTACCGTGAGGCCAAGGATATCCATGCGGCGACGGCGTCGCAGGTGTTCCATGTTCCCTATGAAGAGGTGACCGACCAGCAGAGAAGGAACGCCAAAGCTGTCAACTTCGGTATTGTATACGGACAGAGCAGCTTCGGTCTATCCCAGGGACTTTCAATTTCAAGAAAAGAAGCTCAGGACTATATAAACGATTATTTCAAGACCTACCCGAAAATCAAAGCTTTCCTTGACGGCCTTGTTTCGAGCGCAAAAGAGAAAGGCTATGCGGTCTCAGTATTCGGACGCAGACGCCCGGTGCCTGAGCTCAAGGCGTCCAACTTCATGCAGAGATCATTTGGAGAGCGCGTCGCTATGAACAGCCCGATCCAGGGGACTGCTGCGGATATTATGAAAATAGCGATGAATCGCGTCTATGCAAGACTCATGAAAGAGGGGCTGAAATCCAGACTTATCCTGCAGATTCATGACGAACTTTTGATCGAAGCTCCTACGGAGGAGGCTGAATATGCCAGGAAGATCCTGGAAGAGGAGATGAAGGGCGCAGCGAATCTTTCTGTTGCACTTGAGACGGATTGTCACATCGGAACTGACTGGTACGAGGCTAAGTAATTTGCCGGGAAATTGATGTCATAAAGGAACAGACTGGTACGAAGCCAAATAGTGTGATACAATAATATGTTGACTGACGGGAGTGAATATGATAATTATCGGAGTGACCGGTGGTATGGGTGCCGGAAAGAGCCGTGTGCTTGCCTACCTTGAGGAAAAATGGAACGCACGCACGATCCGTCTGGATGATATCAGCAGAGAGCTGCTCGAAAAGAACGGTCTCTGTTACGAGGAGACGATTCATATCTTCGGCAAGAAGATCGTAAAGCCCGACGGCAATCTGGATCGGGCACTGATCGCTAAAATGATATTTGAAGATTCACGGCTCAGGGACAGACTGAATGCTCTTGTCCACCCCGCAGTCAAAGCTCAGGTGCGATGGCTGGCTGAGGAGATGAGACAGCTTGATGCCGGGCTCCTTGTTGTTGAGGCAGCCCTGCTCATCGAGGGCGGATATAAAGAGATCTGTGACGAAATCTGGTATATTTACGCGGATGAGAAAGTAAGGCGCGAGAGGTTAAGAGAAAGCCGCGGATATACAGATGAGAGGATTGATGGGACATTTGCCACGCAACTTACGGATGAGGCTTTCAGAGCCCACGTCGATTTTGTGATCGACAACAGCGGATCCTTTGAGGATGCTGCCAGGGCGATAGACCACCGCATCAGGCAGATCACAGGGAAGTTCTGTAAATAAATGCGGCGGACGATACCCGGCACCTAAGCAGTGACAGGAATTTTATTTCAAATGAACGGAGCGTTACATGAAGTTTTGCAGCATATCGAGCGGGAGCAGCGGAAACTGCATCTTCGCCGGTACATCCGGAACATCGGTACTTATTGATGTAGGTATTTCCGGAATAAGGGTCGAGCGCGGCCTTAACGAAATTGATATGACGACCAGAGATGTCGACGCAATACTGGTGACCCATGAACATGCCGACCACATTAAGGGTCTGGGAGTTCTTGCCCGCAGATACGGGATTCCGATCTATTCGACAGAGGGCACGATCAGAGCAATAAAAGACAATACGTCTGTCGGAAAAATTCCTGAGAGACTTATGCATGTTATCCATGCAGATCAGGAATTTATGGTCGGAGATATCACCGTCATGCCCTTCGAAATATCCCATGACGCTGCCGAACCGGTAGGTTTCAGGATGGAACACGAGGGGAAAAGCGCAGCTGTGGCAACGGATCTTGGCTGTTACGATGATTACACGGTAAGATATCTGACAGGTCTTGATGTTTTGCTTCTCGAATCGAACCATGACGTCCACATGCTGGAAGTTGGGAGGTATCCGTATTATCTGAAGAGAAGGATCCTGAGCGAACATGGGCATCTGTCCAATGAGACAGCAGGACAGCTTCTCGGTACACTTCTTCACGATAATGTGAAGCACGTATTTCTGGGGCATCTGTCACAGGAAAATAACTATGAAGCTCTGGCTTACGAGACCGTATGCCAGGAAGTAACGATGGGGGACAATCCCTATTCATCGGGGGATTTTAATATTACTATAGCACATCGTGACCGCATTTCTGAGTCGGTCATCTGGTAAGGAAGGTAACGATCATGCAGAAGACAATTATTACTGTTGTAGGAAAAGATACTGTTGGGATCATTGCCAAGGTCTGTACTTATCTGGCAAGCAATCATATAAATATCCTTGACATTTCTCAAACAATAGTCGATGGCTTTTTCAACATGATGATGATCACCGACACCGAAGGATGCTCAAAAGATCTGGCGGAACTTCGCCATGAGCTGCATCAGGTGGGTCAGGAAATAGGCGTCAATATCCACATTCAGCATGAAGAAATTTTTGAGATGATGCACAGGATCTGAGAAGGTCGTGCGAATCGCAGCGAGTGACTGTGAAAGAATCTGAAGCTGCCATGACAATCTTACTGTTGGTATTGGAGATTATATGATAACAAGACTTGAAGTTGATGAGACTAATAAAATGATACGGCAGGAGAATCTGGATGTCCGAACGATCACTCTGGGCATTTCTCTTCTTGATTGTATCAGTGACGACATTGAAAAACTCAAAGAAAACATCAGAAATAAGATATGTACGAAAGCCGAAAGACTTGTAGATACCGGTACGGAAATCGAGGGGCTCTACGGCATCCCGATAGTTAATAAGCGTATCTCGGTGACGCCTATTGCTCTTGTCGGAGGTGCTGCCTGCCGTACCCCTGAAGATTTTGCGGAAATTGCTGTGGTCCTTGATGAGTGTGCTAAGACAGTCGGTGTGAACTTTATCGGAGGATACAGTGCACTGGTATCGAAATCGATGACACCGGCTGATGAAATGCTGATCAGGTCCATTCCGAAAGCGCTTTCATCAACTGAGCGTGTCTGTTCGTCCGTAAATGTAGGATCGACAAAGACCGGTATCAATATGGATGCTGTCATGCTGATGGGACAGATTATCAAGGAAGCTGCATGGGAGACCCGCGAACATGATTCCATGGCGTGCGCAAAACTCGTTGTCTTCTGTAACGCGCCTGATGACAATCCGTTCATGGCAGGTGCTTTCCATGGAGTGACTGAGGGTGACACGGTCATCAATGTCGGTGTCTCCGGCCCGGGGGTTGTCAAGGCTGCTCTCGAACACTGCCGCGACGCTAACTTCGAAGTGCTTTGCGAGACAATCAAAAAGACTGCGTTCAAGATCACCCGAGTCGGCCAGCTTGTCGCGCAGGAGGCATCAAAGAAACTGGGCGTTCCGTTCGGTATAGTAGACCTCTCGCTTGCCCCCACGCCTGCAGTGGGAGATTCGGTTGCTGATATATTAAAAGAAATCGGGCTCGAGCATCCCGGAGCACCGGGAACGACAGCAGCTCTTGCCCTGTTGAATGATCAGGTGAAGAAGGGCGGAGTTATGGCTTCCTCTTATGTCGGAGGGCTGTCCGGCGCGTTTATTCCGGTCAGTGAGGACCAGGGAATGATAGAGGCTGTATTGACCGGTGCGCTCACACTTGAGAAGCTCGAAGCAATGACCTGTGTATGCTCGGTTGGCCTCGATATGATCGCTATTCCGGGTGATACATCAGCTGCTACTATTTCCGGTATTATCGCGGATGAAATGGCAATCGGCATGATCAATCAGAAGACAACAGCCGTGCGCCTCATTCCTGCTATCGGAAAAGACGTGGGCGAAAGCGTCGAGTTCGGCGGACTTCTCGGTCATGCGCCAATTATGCCTGTCAACAAGTTCAGCTGTGAGAGATTTGTCGGAAGAGGCGGAAGAATTCCGGCTCCGGTCCACAGCTTTAAAAACTGATCAGTATCGAGTATTTCTGAACATATATAAATAATCGAGACTTGAATAAGGTGTTCATAATCCAACGAAAGAAGGAGTGAATATATGGAATTAAAAACTCCAATGGTATTTGTTAAGCACATTATATCGGCACAGCGCGGGGATGCTCAGAGCATTCAGTTTCTGTGTGAGCGTACATCCGGGCAGTTCGTGAAAATCTGTCGGAAATACGATCTGTCAAACAGCGAGATCGAGGCGGTGCTTGCCAAGGCCTATGGACTCATTTTTGCAGATATAAAATCTGTCAGGAACCCTCAGACGTTCATGAGCTGGGCAGGCGGAATCGTTGAGGACTGCTGCGTCGAGATTGCCGGGCCCAAGGTGATAGCGCCGGAACCGACAGCTAAAGAACCGGCTGTACCGCCGGTGCCTGTGCCGGCGAAAGAGACAGCCGTTGCTGCCGGGGCAGCTTCAGCACCTGTGGTGACAGCCGTTGCTGCCGGAGCAGCATCGACACCGGAAGCGACAGCAGAGCCGGTAAAGGAAGCTCCTCATGAAACCGGGAACAGACCAGCCGCCTTCTATGATGAAAATGCGTATGTTCAGCCCTCCGGCACATATCATGCGGAAGTCAATTATGCAGATGAGGCGTCTTCTGAGGCAAGACCGGTCGACAACAGGGTCATACCTGTCGATGAACTTGTCTATCGCCCGGAGGCCGGTTTTATAAGCAGCGGAGAACCATCCGCGCCGACGGATGTTCAGCAGCCGGTTACACCGAATCCGTCCATATACGCAAGTATTCCGACATTTGCATCCTCATATGAAGAGGAGGCTGTATTTCAGGATGTGAATCCTGCGGAAGCCGATAAGCCTGAATACGCAGACAATAAGGCGGCAGAGAATTCTATCGAAGTCGGCAGTTCTGCCGAACCGGTCGAGGTTCCCACTGAAAATGCAAGTGCGGTGGCTGAAGAAACTGTACAGGCGGAAGCAGGTGACGAGCCGGACATCGATCTTTACGAGAAAGAGGAGAACGAAAAGGCTCAGGATGACGCTGATGTCGAAGTCAATGACTCTGATTATGACGAGGATGATGAGAACGAAGACAACGAGGACGATGAGGAACTGGAGAGTGGATTGGCTTTCCGAACAAAAGTGCTGATCGGACTTCTGTGCGTGTTTATTTTCGGAGCGTGCGTTGGTATCGGATATGCAATTTCGAAAGGGATGACTGCGCGCGAGCCATCATCTGCTGAACCGGGAGTTGTAGAGACACAGGCAGATACTATTGATGAGACAGAGACAGAGTCTCTTGTGGATTCTCTTATTGACTCAGTCATAGAGTCTCTTTCCGAAAGCAGTGTGGTGGAGTCTGGCAGCTCACGTGAAACTACTGATACAGCGAATACTGATACAACTGATACAGCAGATACAGGTAATCAGACCCCGGAATCAACGTCCACCGGTAATGCAGGCAATCAGACCCCGGAATCGCAGGCTGCTGATCCTGCATCCGGAACAGGCGGTGAAGTAACTGCAAGGGCGGATATTGCGACGTATCTGGGAGGAACATTTGCCTCTGTATTCAGAGATTATCCGGACATCCCGAGATCGGTGTACCGGGGAGAATTATCTCTTACGGATGCACATATCGGCTTTATCGGCTCTTACGACGCCACGCAGCCTGTCAGTTCGACGGTAGTTGAATCTGTCTCACTTCTCAGTGAGGGCGGCAACTATAATATCAACGGCTTCTATGTCGGCATGACTGCAGAAGACGCTGAGTCCCTTGCGGCGGCAGGAAATTATACTGCCCTTGAGATGACAGCGGAATCCAGTCGTGAGTATGTAGACGATCATGACAATACTTTGTCACTGACGATTGACGGTGGTAAGGTAAAGAGTGTCACACTAAGATCCGCTTCTTCTGATAATGTTACAATGGAAACGGCAGATGAAGTGACAGAAGAAGTGATTGAAGAAGCACCGGAAGAGATTCCCGGCGAAGAAGGCGGAGTAGGCTGATCATTAAAGGACAATATCCCGAAATTTTTGGCAGCCAGATGGAGGACAATATGGCAATAGAAATGAAATACTGTATGCAGTGCGGTGAGAAGCTTACAGAAAAGATGCTTGAAGGTGAGGGTATGGTTCCGTGGTGTCCATCCTGTGGTGATTTCAGATTCCCAATATTCAACACGGCGGTCAGTATGATCGTTATGAATGAATCGAGAACGAAAATCATTCTGATCAAGCAGTACGGACGTCCCGATTATATCCTTGTTGCAGGATATATCAACAAGGGTGAGGATGCCGAGGATGCCGCGAAACGAGAGGTCTTTGAAGAACTTGGCCTTCACGTTAAAGAACTGCATTTTAACCACAGCCATTATTTTGCTCCGTCCAACACGCTCATGCTGAACTTTACCGTTACCGTCGAGGGTAAGGAGCCGACTCCGAACCGCGAGATTGATTCATATTCATGGTTCTCACCTGAGGACGCGAAGGCTAACATAAAGCGCAATTCACTGGCTCAGAGGTTCCTCAACTGGTATCTGGACGGAGGAGAGTTCTGACGCGCTGCCAAGCAGTATAGTTTAAATATGGTATAAAATGGGCTGTCGCATTGACGATGTCTAAACTACATATAGCTGACATTTGCAGATAATGTCGGTCATATGAAGAGCGGACTTGTTTAAGCGACAGCCCATTTTCTATGCGGTTATGAGTCTCCGGGACATCTCATTTTGAATATTTTGTCCGCTTCGCCGGCTGGCCAGAATATTATAGAGATTTGAGAGGCGCATCTCCTCGTCGAATAGCGACCTCGCTGCTCCATCAAGACTCTTAAGCTCTCTTGAAGGTCTCATGATGAGCGGAATTCGTGATATTTCCATCATGCGGGAGACGAGCGATCCGGCCTCCTTCCTCATTCCGAGGATATGAGCGAAGTCAGGATAAGAATTCTTCTCGGTTACCGTTCCGGAAGCAGGCGTGAAGTCAGTAGAATCCTTTTCGATTCTGAGCGCTATATGCAGCAGAGCTCTGCATACATGGGTATAAGTCAGAGAACGATTCTTGAGCATCATCGCATACTCAGTAAAAGAAAGACACTTCTCCCTTGACGTCCAGGCGGCATTTGCAAACGTCTCTGATACAGATAAATATTTTGTAAGGTCTACGGCAGATCGGGCTTCCCACAGCGCAGAAGCCAGCATAAATGTCAGATCATTCTCATAGACCAATCTGTTATTCTCATATTCAGCTTTTAATAATTTATAAGCCTCGCCGGGTATACATGCGGAAAGCTTGTCGACAGAGCGCACGATTATATCCTGACTCGAAAGCACCTCTCTGATTGCTGTTGCGGAAGCATAATTCTCCGAAAGCCCTGTGCTGCCGTGACTGACACCGACACGCATGCATGTTTCCGGCTGAATATTATAGTTTCCCCTCAGAATAGCTTTAATGTATTCAACGCCGAGAATATTGTTGGGCTTGCTCAGCAGATCTTCGTACTGCGGAAGTGCGAATGCCCTTGCTCTGGGGAAAGAAATTCCCTGCTTCAGATATTCTCTCAAACATTTTTTAAAGTCATCGGGCTCAAAAGCAAGAACTCGGGCAGCTTCAATCAATCTGTTAACATCACCGCATTCCGAGCCAAAAAAGATAAAATCAACGCAGCCGATTGAATCTGCGATCCTGAGCGCATGCTCTGCGTATTCTTCCGCGGAGCAGGTCGCATACCTCGTCGGCAGCGCTATGACCAAATCGATTCCGGCGGAGAGGGCCATTTTAGCTCTTGTATATCGGTCCACGATCGCGGGCGCTCCACGCTGCACGAAGTCGCCGCTCATCAGCGCAATTACAAAGTCAGCACCGGTGAGCTCCCTGGCTTTTTTCGCTATATATTTATGTCCGTTGTGATATGGATTGAACTCCGCGACAATAAGAGCGGTCTTCAAAGTACTTACCTCCGTTGAAAAATAAAAGTAGATAAGTGTATATCATAAATCTGATTGTACAACATTTAGTACCTTATGTGTCGAACTAAATACAAGTATTGTACTTGTTCACAAAATTTTTGTAGGGTATAATACAGTTAAATGTATATTATACAGATGAGGCCTGCCGGCGCTATGCCAGGAGAAGCGCAGACTCCATCAGATACTATTAATGCCACACCGTTACGAAAGAGGAGATGCAGCTATGAGTTTTATTGAACAGATTAAAGCACGCGCAAAACAGGACATCAAGACAATTGTACTTCCGGAATCAGAAGATATCCGCACATACAAGGCCGCTGAGCAGATCCTGAAAGAAGGTTTTGCCAAGGTCATTATTATCGGTTCTGAAGAAGAAGTCGCCGCAAACAAGCAGGATACTGATATCACAGGCGCTATCATCGTAGATCCGGCTAAGTGCGACAAGACACCGGCCTACATTGACAAGCTGGTTGAGCTCCGCCAGAAGAAGGGTATGACTGTCGAGAAGGCAACAGAGCTTCTTTTGAAATCTTACACATACTATGGCGTTATGATGGTCAAGATGGGTGACGCTGACGGTATGGTCTCCGGCGCATGCCATTCTACAGCTGACACACTTCGTCCGAGCCTTCAGATCCTTAAGACAGCTCCGGGCACAAAACTTGTTTCTTCCTTCTTCCTTATGAACGTTCCGGATTGCGAGTTCGGCAATCATGGCACATTCGTATTCTCAGATTGCGGACTTAACCAGAATCCGACAGCTGAGGAGCTTGCAGCCATCGCAAAATCTTCCGCAGATTCCTACAGATCACTTACAGGTGATGAGCCGAAGGTCGCTATGCTTTCCTACAGCTCCTTCGGATCTGCAAAGCATGATGATGTCACAAAGGTACAGGAAGCTACCAGAATCGCCAAGGAAGAAAATCCGGATCTCGCTCTTGACGGCGAGCTTCAGCTTGACGCAGCTATCGTTCCGTCTGTTGGTGAGTTCAAGGCTCCGGGCAGCAAGGTAGCAGGTCATGCAAATACACTTATTTTCCCGAACCTCGATGCCGGCAACATCGGCTATAAGCTTGTCCAGAGACTTGCAAAGGCTGAAGCTTACGGCCCGATGACACAGGGTCTCGCAGCTCCGGTCAATGATCTGTCCCGCGGCTGCTTCGCGGAAGACATCGTCGGTGTAGTGGCTATCACAGCAGTTCAGGCTCAGATGCAGGGCTGATCACATATTAAAGGAGACAATAGTTTTATGAAAATCTTAGTTATCAACGCAGGAAGTTCCTCACTCAAGTATCAGCTGATCGACATTACAGACGAGTCCGTAAAGGCCAAGGGTCTCTGCGAGCGTATCGGTATCGACGGCTCTGTTCTGACACACAAGGTGCCGGGCAAGGAAGACTATGTATGCGAAGCTCCGATGCCGACACATAAGCAGGCGATCGAGATGGTCCTTGAAGCTCTCGTAGATAAGGATCACGGTGTTGTAACCAACGTTGATGAGATCACCGCGATCGGTCATCGCGTACTCCATGGCGGCAGCAAGTTCACGGAGTCCTCACTGGTCGACGATAAGGTCAAGGAAGCAATCAAAGAGTGCTTCCCGCTCGGACCGCTTCATAATCCCGCAAACCTTATGGGTATTGAAGCATGCCAGTCAGCTATGCCGGGCAAGCCGAACGTAGCTGTATTCGATACAACTTTCGGCATGGGTATGGAGCCTCATGCTTACATGTACGGTATTGATCCGAAGTACTATGAGAAATATTCTATCCGCCGCTATGGTTTCCACGGAACCAGCCACATGTTCGTTTCCGCAGAGACGATTAAGTATGCTAAGCTTCCGGAAGGACATCAGAGAGTCATTGTCTGCCACCTCGGCAACGGCTCCTCCATCTCCGCATCTATCGGCGGCAAGTGCGTGGATACATCCATGGGTCTTACTCCTCTTGAAGGCCTCATCATGGGAACACGTTCCGGTGATGTGGATCCTGCAGTTGTTCAGACGATTGCCAACGGAGAAGGTCTCACTGTAGACGAAGTTCTTAATATCCTGAACAAGAAGTCCGGCGTTCTCGCTATGTCCGGCGTATCCTCTGACTTCCGTGACCTCGGCGCTGCCGCAGCAGAAGGCAATGAGCGCGCACAGCTCGCTCTCAAGGCTTTCAAGCATCGCGTAATCAAGTACATCGGCGCTTACGCTGCAGTCATGAATGGCGTTGACGCTATCTCCTTCACCGGAGGTATCGGCGAGAACGATGTCAAGATCCGCGGCGAGATCATTGAGAATCTTGCTTACCTCGGCGTCATCGCAGATCCGGAGAAGGCTAACATCCGCGGCAAGAAAGCAGAGCTCACGACTCCCGAGTCCAAGGTCCGCGTATTCTGCCTGCCGACTAACGAAGAGCTTGCAATCGCTCGTGAGACAGTCCGCGTAGCAGGTCTGGCTTAATTCAGACACAAGTCAGAAAATTTGTAAAATTTCCGGTTGACAAGTGAAGAGCCTTCTATGTATAATAGTGCAGATGTCTAAAGGATAGGAGGTGTTAAGTATGTCCATTTGTCCGAAGAATAAACATTGTTCTGCAAGACGTGACAAGTCCAGAGCAGGTCATTGGAAGATGACAGCTCCGACACTGGTCAAGTGCAGCAAGTGTGGTGCTCTCACAGTACCGCATCGCGTCTGCAAAGCCTGCGGATCTTATAATAAGAGAGAGATCATTAAACAGGACGTAGATTAATTTCGTAAAAGTTAACTGTGCACAGTAATATAAGTTCAACGTACGAAGAGCAGACCAGAAGGCTGCCGCCGGGTTCGGCGGCAGCTTTTTTGAATCCATAAGTTAGGTTCCTGCGAATAGCAACGCTCCGTGAGGATACGTTCAATCGACAGGACTCATTCTGATATAGATGCAGGGAGGTCCATTATGGAATATGAGAAAATTGTCAGCATAATCCATGAGGTAATTGGAATCAGAAAAGAAGAAATCACCCTCAGATCGTCATTTTACGATGACCTTTCTGCGGACTCTCTGGATGTGTATCAGATTGTCACAGCAGTTGAGGATGCGTTCGACGTGGAAATCTCGACAGCCGATATAGAGCGCATTAATACTGTCGAGGATGCGGTGCGCGCACTGAAAGCCGCAAGGAGCTGACCCAATAAGGCTGATTTTGGCCGGAATAGAATATGGTCTGCGTGGCAAGAGGATAATCTGATCAATGAGAAAAGATATTAGAAAACTGATGGAGAAGATCGGCTATGAGTTCAAGGATGTCGGTCTCCTCAAGACGGCGGTAACTCATACGTCGTACGCCAACGAGCACCGTCGGGAAAACATAAAGCACAACGAGCGCCTGGAATTCCTCGGAGATGCGGTCCTTGAGACTGTCAGCTCGGAATACTTATACAGTCTTTACCCGGATAAGGGGGAGGGAGAACTCTCGACCATGCGGGCGAGCATGGTGTGCGAACCGTCTCTTGCTATCTGCGCGAGAGACATGGGACTTCCGGATTTTCTGCGCCTCGGAAGAGGTGAAGAGCTGATGGGGGGACGTGAAAAGGACTCAATCACATCAGACGCCACAGAGGCAGTTATAGGAGCAATTTATCTTGACGGGGGATTCGAGGCAGCCAAGAAATTCGTCCTTGAATTTATTCTCGGTGATTTGAAGACCGAGGATCTATACAGAGATACAAAGACAGAACTGCAGGAAATCGTCCAGAATTTCGGCAGTCATGTGGATTATGAGCTGGTCTCGGATGAGGGACCGGATCACGATAAGACATTTGTAATCAGAGCGGTCGTTGACGGAATGATTATCGGTACCGGAAGCGGCAGAACAAAGAAACAGGCCTCAAAGAACGCAGCCAGGGCCGGAGTGGAGTATTACAGACAGAATGTACTTAAAACGGATTGAAATGCAGGGCTTTAAGTCCTTTGCCAACAAGATGGTCTTCGAGTTTCCCGAAGGAATCACCGGCATCGTCGGTCCTAACGGGAGCGGCAAGTCCAATGTTGCGGACGCGGTCAGATGGGTGCTCGGAGAGCAGAGCGCCAAGCAGCTGCGAGGCGGGAATATGCAGGATGTCATATTTGCAGGAACAGCAGCCAGAAAACCGCAGAGCTTCGCGTCGGTGGCCATTACATTTGACAATCATGACAAAGCGCTGGAAATCGGCTTTGAGGAAGTGACCGTCATGCGCCGGCTCTACAGGTCCGGTGAAAGTGAATACAAAATTAACGGGCAGACCGTGCGCCTTCGCGATATACACGAACTCTTCTACGATACCGGCATCGGCAAGGAAGGCTATTCAATCATCGGGCAGGGTCAGATTGAGAGGATCATCTCGGGCAAGGCCGACGAGCGGCGCGAACTTTTCGACGAAGCGGCCGGTATAGTCAAATTCAAGAGGCGCAAGGCAACGGCGCTCAAAAAACTTGCTGAAGAACAGCAGAATCTGCTTCGCGTGACTGATATTCTGACTGAGCTGACAGGACAGCTTGAGCCCTTGAAAAAACAGTCAGAGGTCGCGAAGATTTATCTGGATAAAAGGGAACAGCTAAAAGGGCTGGATATCAATCTCTTCCTCATTGACGATGAAAATATCGGAGGTCAGCTGGCTGAGATCGAAGAGAAAACGAAAATCACCGATGGCGATATCGAGGAGACGACAAAAGCCCTCGATGACACAAAAGCCGAATATGACCGCATTGAAAATGAACTGAGTGAGCTCGACAATGAGATTACTGAACTGAATAACAGGGCTTCGCACAATACATTAATACAACAGCAGCTTAAGGGTCAGATTGACCTTCTGAACGAGCAGATTCATGCTGTCAATCAGAACAGATCTCACTATCTTGCGAGACGAGAGACGATCACCGAAGATTCAAGGAAGAAGCAGGAAGAGCTCACCGGCCTCAGGGAGGAACTCAGAGAACTGCGAAAAACCGTTCAGGATTCAGAGGAGGATGAGCGCCGCGAGGAACACAAGCTTTCCGCTATCGAGATGGAACTTGCGGACGTAAACGCGCAGATTTCAAAAGCTCAGAGCGATGTGATCGGAATGTTGAACAGCCGGGCGTCTGTAAAGGGCAAGATGCAGAGATATGACGCTATGCTCGAGCAGATTGACATCAGAAAGAGCGAGCTCGGAAATCGTATGATTCGATTTGCCGAGGAGGAGAATGACGCGCAGACCAGAATTCAGAAGGCCGACGGGACTCTGAAGGAAATACGAGATCGTATCGCCAAACTTCGCGAGGAGACCGCCAAAAAGGAAGGCCAGGTCAACGCGCTGCAGGATCAAATCCGTGAGCTCAATGAGACCTATGAAAAGAATCAGACGACATATCACAGGGATTCTTCGAGGCTTGAATCGCTGAAAGCCCTGAGTGAGCACTACGAGGGCTACGGCAACGCCATCAAGAAAGTCATGGAGCAAAAGCGGAGAAATCCGGGGATACATGGCGTGGTGGCTGATCTTGTATTTGCAGAACAAAAATATGAAGTTGCTATCGAGACAGCGCTCGGAGGGAGTCTCCGAAATATTGTAACGGACAACGAGAGCACGGCAAAGTATCTGATCGAGTACCTGAAGACGAACCGCTATGGGCGCGCGACATTCCTTCCGCTCACCAATGTCCGCGCAAAGCGCAAGTTCGACAGGCCGGAAGCGCTCAGGGAACCGGGAGTGATCGGTCTTGCAAATGAACTCTCTACGTCAGAACCGCGCTATGACGACCTGAGAGCCCAACTGCTGGGCCGCACTCTGGTCGTCGACACGATTGACAGCGCGATCAAAATCGGGCGAAAGTTCAATCACCAGCTCTACATGGTAACACTCGCAGGAGAGTCTTTCTCGCCGGGTGGATCCATCACCGGCGGTGCGTTCAAGAACAAGGACAATCTGTTGGGAAGAAAGCGTGAGATCGACGAGCTGGAAAAGAGTGTGCGTAAGCTCGCTAAAACGATGAGCAAAGAGCAGAGCGACATCGAGGAGAAGCGCAGGGAGAGAAACGCGCTTCGGGATGAGATCGTCTCGATCAGCAATAAGCTGCACGGCGAGAGCATCCGCGAGAACACTGCCCAGATGTCGAGAAAGCAGGCTGAAGATCAGATTCGAATGACAAGGCTCGACCGTCAGACCCTCGACAGAGAGAGTGTAGAGATCGAGACTCAGATCAGCCAGATCAAGAAGTCCTCGAGTTCCATCGAGCAGGAACTTCTTGAGTCAGAAAAGGCCGAGAAACTGATCACGGAACAGAGCCAGGAAGCCGAAAAGCGGGCTGAGAAACTCATGTCTGACCGCGATGCTCAGACTTCAGTGCTTGAGAGCGTTCGTGTCAAGGCAGCAGCTCTTCAGCAGAACAAAGGATTTATTTCCGCAAATATCGAGCGACTCACCGGTGAACTCAAAGCTCTAAGAGAGGAGGACGCCGAGATTACTGTAAATCTTGATGCCGGAACTCTTGAGGAGAAAGAGAAACTTGAGCGAATCGAGACCATAAAGGGGACAATCGAAGCGGCAAAAGAGGAATCCATCAAAGACACAGCGAAGGCGGAGGAACTTGCAGTCAAGAAGAAAGAGCTGAATGACAGCCATAAAGGATTTTTTGTGAAGAGAGATGAGCTCTCAACACGACTTGCCGAGCTTGACAAAGAGAGTTTCAGACTTCACACTCGCAAGGAAAAGATGGAAGAGTCGATGGAAGCGTCCATCACGCATCTCTGGGAAGAGTACGAGCTCACACCGAATCAGGCCAGAAAGTTCCGCGACCCTGAGATGACTGACAGGGCTGCGATCCGAAGAGAGATATCAAAGCTCAAAGAAGCGATAAAACGGCTCGGGAATGTCAATGTCAACGCGATTGAAGACTATAAGAATGTAGTTGAAAGACATACGTTCCTGTCCTCACAGCACACGGATCTTGTAGAGTCAGAGAAACAGCTTGAGGGCATCATTGATGAGCTTGACCGCGGTATGCGCAGACAGTTCAATCAAAAATTTGCCGAGATCCGCGATGAGTTCGACAGAGTATTCAAAGCCCTGTTCGGCGGCGGAAACGCGACTCTCGAGATCGACAAAGAGGCTGACGTGCTCGAAGCGGCAATCTCGATCATCGCGGAACCTCCGGGAAAGAAGCTTCAGAATATGATGCAGCTTTCCGGCGGGGAGAAGTCATTGACTGCGATCTCACTGCTATTTGCAATACAGAACCTGAAACCATCACCGTTCTGCCTGCTCGACGAGATCGAGGCGGCGCTGGACGATAATAATGTTACCCGTTTCGCGGAATATTTGCACAGATTGACAAAAAGTACACAATTTATTGTCATTACCCACAGACGTGGTACAATGCAATCAGCGGATCGTCTCTACGGCATAACGATGCAGGAAAAGGGCGTGTCTGCCCTCGTGTCAGTTAATCTGATTGAGGATGAGCTGACGTCGTGATGCATGTTTGGAACATATTGCAGTATTTTTGATCATGATGAACTGACATCATAAGAAAGGGGAGCCATGGGATTTTTTGATAAGTTGAAAGCGGGTCTTACCAAATCCCGCTCGAATGTGGGTGAGGGAGTTAATACAATTTTCAGCTCTTATGATAAGATCGATGACGATTTCTACGATGAGCTTGAAGAGACTCTCATCATGGCTGACGTAGGAATCAAGACCACCGATATAATTCTTGAGAACTTAAAGAAAAAGGTCAAGGAGCAGCGCATTAAAAGCGCCCACGAGTGCAAGCAGCTGCTCATGGATACCATCAAAGAACAGATGCGGGTCAACGAGGCTGATTTCGCTTTCGAGAGAGAGAAGACTGTCCTTCTCATGATCGGTGTCAATGGTGTAGGCAAGACGACCACGGTCGGCAAGCTTGCCAACCTCTACCGCAAGCAGGGAAAGAAGGTTCTTGTCGCCGCGGCTGACACATTCCGTGCCGGAGCTACCGAGCAGTTGCTCGAGTGGACGAAGCGCGCGCAGGTCCCGTGTATTTCAGCGAGTGAGGGCGCTGATCCCGGCGCGGTCGTATTTGACGCAATTTCGGCGGCTAAAGCCCGGGATATTGACATCCTCATGATTGATACTGCCGGCCGTCTCAACAATAAGAAAAATCTTATGAAGGAGATGAGCAAGATCTACAAGATTCTTGCCAGAGAGTATGGCTATGTCCACATTGAGACTCTGATCGTGCTTGACAGTACGACCGGCCAGAATGCTCTGGCTCAGGCCCGCGATTTTGAGGAAATCACAGCAATCACCGGCATCGTGCTTACAAAGCTCGACGGCACAGCTAAAGGCGGCATTGCGATTGCAATTCAGTCCGAGCTCGGCTTCCCGGTGAAATATATCGGCGTGGGCGAGAAGATCGACGACATGCAGAGGTTCAATTCGAATGAGTTCGTTGATGCGCTGTTTGCGGATGACTGATGTGGCTATTTAAATTAAGTTGTTTTGTGTTGGGGCTGTCGCGTTAGTGCGGCGGCCTCTTTTACTGAGTGGCAGCAGTCATCTTTGTGCCATGCGGTGCTCTTTGACTGCTCGGGTGAACGGTCATTTTAGGTCAAAACGGCGTTTCATGACTGCCCGGGTGGTTTTGCGAGCAGTAGCTTTTGCTGAAATCAACATTTATCTACTGAGAGCAAGAATGATTGCAATCGGTCATCTTAGGTCAAAACGGCGTTTCATGACTGCCCAGGTGTTTTTGTGAGCAGTAGCTATTGCTGAAATCAACTATTATCTACTGAAAGCAAGATTGAGGGCTGTCAGTCATCTTAGGTCATCGCGGCGTTTCATGACTGCCCGGGTGTTTTTGCGAGCAGTAGCTATCAATGAAATCAGCTTTGAGCTACTGCTTGTACAAATCTGGGGGAGGTAAGTATTACCATCAACAATTATAAATATTAATAAATGTGACTGCCTATCATACTACATTTCACATTAAAATAGCAGTAGGTTTAGTAAAAATGAGCTAGGGCAACTGCCTATATTAAAAGATTCAACCTTCATATGGCACTGCATAAGTAGGATATTTTGAAAGATATACTGCCGACTTTAATATTGGGCTCACTATGAACCAGAATGAAGCCGAAGAGTCAGAAGGCAACTGCAAACTGAAGAAATCAAGAAGATGGTGCCTTTGGAAAAAATGTTATATATAGAAAAGTTATTACCAGTTAAATATGTGGTTTTGCGCTCTCAGATGCGATATACTAAAACAATCTGAATAATATAATTGAAGCTCCATCATTCATAAAGCATGTCAAATAAAGCATTTAGCCTGGATTATTCATGACGTATGGGACATGCCCTTGAAACGTCGATTTGTTACACAACAATACCACTATCCACGTTCGGCTCTCGGCAGGACGGCATTTGTCCACATAAATGGGCACAATACTCCCGTTGAGTTCTGAAAGCGGCATATGGTATTGTCAAGGTTC
>JBGUHN010000001.1:0-43119 GCA_045112155.1 Lachnospiraceae bacterium | reverse complement strand
GTCCGACCGAGAGATCAGCAATGCATATGCATTGCTTAGCTCGCAGAGAAGGACCTGCGTTTTTCGATGAAGATGATGTTTGCGCCGCATTCTGAAGCTCCGCTGCAGCCTGTCTGAACCGTCCCCAACACTCATTTACAGATTAAACAGTGCTCTGCACCACTCACCCTCATAGGTGTGAATGACAGGATACTCTCCGAACTCATCCCTGATGATTCCAATACCCTCGTTCAACCGGGTCTCAGTGCCCGGAGTAATTTTCTTCGACGGACTCGGTGCGGGCTGCTCGATCTCTGCGGTCGTCACTTTCCGTGCCTCCGGGATCGGGCAATACCAGATTCCCTTCATTCCGACCCTCGACGGTCCGAAAACGTCAAATGAGCGGTTATCTCCGACGAAGATCGATTTCTCAGGGTTGCTGCCCGCCTTGGCAAGAGAGTACAGAAAAATCCTTTCATCCGGTTTCTCGCAGCCGCACTCCTCGCTGGTCGTGAAGCTGTCAAAATAATCCCAGATTCCAAGTTTATCCATCTTGATGAACTGAATCTCAGCCGTCAGGTTGGTACAGATTCCCACATGAACGCCTCTGCCGTGAAGATAATCAATGAGGGAAAGAATGCCCGGCTCAAGCGTCATATTGTCAACGAAAGTATCCCAGTATGCATGATACATGCCCATGGCGACCGGATGCAGAGGCTTTCCCATGTTCTCCAGCACTCGCTGGAAACGGACCAGGCGGTTGTGGATCGCGGCGTTGCCCTTGCCGAGCTCACTGACGATCTCGGCATTTGCAGCCTTGATCTTGGTGTGGAGTTCCCCGGGCGTAAGACCGAGTATCGGGCAGGCATAGTCATAGACCGCCTGTATTCCGCTCTTATCCGGTATATCATAATTATATATAGTGCCGTCTAAATCAAAGAGTACTGTCTCAAGCATATAATCTCCTATCAATAAATAACTAAGTGCGCAGAAGTTACTTGGTAGGGCAGAACCGACGTTTTTCGATGAAGATGGTGTTTGCGCCAAATCGTGATGTTCGTGACAGCCTGTCCGAACTACTGCCATATATCACTCCGCAGCCATAGTCTTCAGCATCCGGACGGTCCGCTCGATTCCGGCCTGTATATCGTAGCCGGCCTTCCAGCCGAGCCCCTGCAGCTTTGCGCTGTCAAGCCTCGCCTTGGTCGCCCTGGAAAAGCCCGCGGCTTCGACCGCGTCCGGCAGTTCGAATACGACCTTTCGACCGCACGTGCCCGCAATCAGGGCTGCAAGGTCCTTCAGCTGTATATCCGAGGCTTCATCCGCAATATTGTAGGCTTCTCCGCATGCACCCTTAAGGAGAACGGTCAAAAGCCCTGAAACCGCGTCTGCCACATAGGTATAGGAATAATACTGGGTGCCCGCGCTCTTCAGCACGATATCCTCATCCGCAATAGCCTTGCGGATGAACTGAGACAGAGCTTTCGTGTCTGTCATAAGGAGGCTTGGGCCATAGGATCTGGTCAGTCTCGGGATGACCACGTCGAGCCCCTTCTGCCTGATATAAGCCTGGCAGAGAGCCTCGCCGCAGCGCTTGCTCTCCGGGTATCCTGCCCGCATCGTATTGCAGTTGATGTATCCGCAATAGTCCTCGTCGAACTTCTCTGTGTCACCGCGATTCTCGCCGTATATTTCGTTGGAAGATGCAAATGCAACTCGGCGTGCACCGTGCTCTGCCGCAAATTCCAACATGTTCATGGCTCCGATAATATTTGTCGTGACAGTTCCGATCGGGTCCGTCGCGTAGGCCACTGGATGTGTATTGCTGGCCAGATGAAGAACATATTCCACGCATCCCAGGTTCTCAAGGGCAAGGGGCTTATTGATGTCCGCGCTGATAAATGAGAAGTTCGGATCATTCAGGAACTCCCCGAATCTCTCTTTTGCCTTCGCTTCATTTCTTCCGAGGGCAAGCACGCGGCAGTTAATGCCCAGCGTCCGATTCAGATACATGACCGTATCGACCAGCACGCTTCCGATAAGCCCGCTCGCTCCCGAAATCAGCATGGAAGTGTTTTTCAGCTTCTCCCACGGGAGATCAAGGCCTGCTATGTATGCAATATCCTCCTTATACTCATCCAGTTCATAAATTTTCATATATATACTCCTCACACTTAAATATCATCCACTCCCACGGAGATGGGTATCTTACTCCGCTGAGAAAAAAAGCTGATGTCCCGACTCACGGAGCCCAGGGCATCAGCTTCCTGTTATTTCAGCCAGTTATCTTTATCCGCTTTGAGATAAGCCTTGAACATCTCAAGGTCATCTTTCGTTGTCAGTTTGATATTCTTATCGGATCCGGCAGCGAAATACAGCCTCTCGCCCAGCTCCACCATCATGGTATTGGTGTAGGAGGAACCGTAAATGCCGATCTCCTTCTCAAAAGCTTCGTGATAAGCCCAGTCGAGCTTTCCGAACTTATACGCCTGCGGCGTAGAGACACGGCGAAGTGTCTCTCTCGGAATATACTTTACTGTGGAGATCTCATCGTCCACGATAAAGATCTGCTCGTTATATGGGAGAGATGTCACAGCATTTCCGTACTGCTCGCATTTGATAATTACATCAGACAGGACTGTCGCGTCAACAAGCGGCCTGATACCGTCGTGGATGATGATGACATCTTCAGGACTGCATTTGTCCTCAAGATTATACACGCCGTTCCTGATGGATTCCTGGCCGGACTTACCTCCCGACACGATCCACTTCAGCTTGTCAATGTTGAACTGTTTGGCGTAAGCCCAGACAATATCATGCCATCCATCGATACATACGACTTCAATCGCGTCGATTTTCGGGTGTTTCTGAAAACCTTCCAGTGTATAGATCAGGACCGGTTTATCATATACATTTATGAACTGCTTCGGAATATCCTGTCCCATCCGGGAACCTGACCCGCCCGCGATAATGACTGCTACGTTCATGGCATTCCTCCCTTAAAATTTATTCTTCATCGCGCAATACTCGTGACTTTAGTCGTGAGATACGCGTGCAAGGTGACATTCGCCTTCATCGTGAGTACAATCTCACTCTTCAGCTTCATCAGCCCGGTAATAGATTATGCTGTTGTCTTTCTCCGTGATTTCACGAAATCCATACTCTTCAAGAATGTTCTCAGGTATGGACTTGTCGGCGTAAGTGACAATAAAATTCAGGTCTTCATCGATGCACAGTGAAAGAAGCTTATCATAGTTCGGAGTTCTCGACTCCAGCATTTTGTAATAATACTCATGCTCCCAGTCATGATATGTGATATACCAGTGTATGTTGCGGCCGTAATAAAGCTTAATATCACCGCTGTACTGCCGGGCTTCGCAGAGATACTTGTCGCGCATGATCGCCCGCGGATGATCATCCAACTCCAGCATGACATCGCACACCGCCTTTACACCGCGGTCAAGCTTATCCGGCGTCTTAGCCTTCGTGAATTTGGCTGCCCCATACACATAGTTCCCGGCAATCATAATGATCAGCATAAATGATACAAATGCCGCAGTAAGTTCTCTCTTCGCCCTGCACACCTTGATCATCTTAACGAAGAACAGCGCAATCAGAAGGCCGTCCGGTATCATCCAGAGGAATCTCCAGTAACTCATATCCGAAAACAGAAGGCTGATACTGATCGGATTCATCGCGAGAACGATCGATGTCAGAATCGGATACACAATTCTTTTTCTGTCCTTTTGAGATGTAATATAGAGGAATACGCAGGAGATAAGAGCCATTCCGAAAAATGCCCCGCCGCCTACATATTTTGCTCCCCATTCCATCATCTGAGCTATGATCTCATCCATTTTATGTCCTCTTTAACGTGACGTAAATCCCGGGGGAGACAGTATGCCTCCCATTGCGGCTTTTTATGCCGCAGCTTTAACAATCGTATAGATCGCGTAATACAAAATGTTCGGCAGACATATCAGCATTCCCCATACAACGATCTCTGTGCTCTTTTTTTCGAGCGCGTAGACAATCGTAAAGCTTGCGACCATAATGCCTCCGATAATAATTCCCATACCGGACAGCAGGCACATGGCCAGATTGAGCAGTATGAGAAGCACATAGGATGATCTCTGCGTCTGGTCCTGATAAATATCAAGGAAAAGCATGATCAGAGCAGGTATGCCGACACCCGCGACGATTGATTTTCCCTGCCATCCTCTTGTCATGAGGAAAGTCTCACCGCAGTAGAGCGAATAGAAGCCGTAAAGATTGATCATCCACACAAAAATGACGAACATGGACTTGCTCATTCTCTCACCGGGGAACAGTCTCTCCGCAAGAGCATAATATACAAATGAAGCCAGAATAACTACCTGTACCGGTATCAGCGAATGAAAAGCCGCGACAGGCCTGACTCCGGTCCACCTGGCAATGCATGCCGGATAAATTGCCCACGGTGAGGTGACATCCTTGGCCAGCTCTCCCTTCCAGTAGCTGAGCCTGGCTCCGGTCGCCGGGTCCGTGAGGAATAATTTATTAGTCCTCATCATATCTACCGCATTGACAACAAATCTCGAGTCGTCATCATCGGTATGCTGCAGAACGATCGTATTGTACAGAATAAACACTATAAGTGCGATCATTCCGACAAAAAGAACTATGTCAGCGATATCCCAGCCCGCAGGTTCTTTCGGCGGCTGCACTTTCCGGCCGTATTTGATATATATCCAATATAAATATGCTCCTAAAAGAGCCATGGTGATGATGAAAATCAGAAGAACATTTGCGCATGCAACAAATGAAAGGCGGATCAGCACCAGCGGGACAAATATCAGCTGACAGAAAGCCAACTCAGAAAGCAGTCCCAGCATGTAAGCTGACGACAGTGTATAGCGTTTTTTTATCAGTGCGCAGATCGGAATTCCGCCCAGAGTCGGCAGAATAAGCATAAAAAGAACCGCGGCAAATATCTGTAATGCGTTCACGGATAACCTCTTCTCATTGAGTATATAGGTTTACCGCCGCCTGCAAAGGCGTGGTTTCTCCTACTGAGTTAAACTCATACCAAAATATTTTATCACATCCCGGCGTAATATACCATACTTGACCTCACAGTGCCAGATAGTATTTTCCGATCAGGTGCTTCATTCTGTCCGTCCTCTTCATGCAGATCTCCCTGTAGAAAAGAGCAAGACGGTGCATCTCGCCGAGCTCCCCGGCACTGATCATCTCGCCGCTGAATCTGGCTTTGAGCCCTATTTCCGTCGCCCTCTTCCAGATCTCACCGAACGGATCCTCTTTATTGCCGGCAAATGCTGCCAGCTGTTCCATATATCTGTACTCTGCTATTGCCGAATCATTCCTGTTACGGCTGTGAGTCTTTCTTTTTCTGAGTCTCAGGCGGATCAGGCGGCTTGTCGGCACAAGAGCAATGAGGATCATGATGACAAGAAGCACAATCACAACGCGGGCAATCTGTCTCGGAATCTCCAATCCGTTCTCTTCCCATCTGTCCGGCTTTGTTTCACCGTCAGCGTCCGGATGCGCATCCCGGGGATCGTCATCATTTTGAAGAGTCTCCCCGGTGCTCTCTGTCTCAGCAGGCGGATCATGGTTCTCACCTCCGACAGTAGTAGGTGCGGCGGTCTGACCGACAGGTCTGGCCCATTCGATCCGTTTATGAGGACTGTGCGGGACAGCTGCAAGTATAACAAGGAAGACAGCGCAAAAGAGCGGCACGATAATAACTGACGGACCGATAAGCTCATCTGCATCGAACAGCAGCATGGACCAAAAAAGACAGAGCATAATAAGGTACATGTAGCCGGGTATGATACCGATCGCGACAGAGACTGCCGGAAATACACCGGTAATAAGAATGGCCGGAATGATTCTGCGGATCTTCTGTCCAAGAAGCCATACGAGCACTAAGACTATTACCGTTCCAAAGAAGGCAAATGCATACTGAGCCCCCGCGCCGTCCGAAAGCTCCGCAAGCGCTTCGGCACCCTCAGATCCGGCAAGCACATACCGTGACGATATCTCCGCTATGCCCGAAGCTGTTAGAGATCCCCGGACAAGACCGAACAGGAGACACACTGCAGCCCCGGCACCGACGCAGTAATGGTGATAACCGGTGCGGAGCATGGCATACGTGAACAGCACGCTGGCCAGGGAGACAGCTATATCAAAGATACCTGTTCCGAACGAGAATCCGAGACTGCTCATAATACACCCCAGAGCCCCGACAGTGCCGAGAAAAGTCATAAGAGCGCGCACAATAAATGCGGAGAGCGCATGTCTCTCCTCCCAAAAACCTCTTCTCTTTTCGGCTCCGCTTTCTGTCATTTATTCTCCCCGATTCTTTCCGCTGCTTCTCTTGTCCGTAACTGCATTGCTGCTATTAAGCACCTCTGTAGATTCAAGTCTCACTGCCGTACCATGCAGGTTCATATGACCAGAGATGAGAGAACTTCCCCAAGATTTCTTCCGGCAGCGGGGATAATTTCCATACCCGGTATCTCAGGGGAATTATCCTCGCTCTCACCTGTAAAAACAGCTGTCACGCCCACCTTATCGGGGCGGACCGCATACAATATGTGTTCCGCGTCCGTTCTTCCCCGCGCGAAGCACAGGAGCCTCTGTACATTCCCGATCCTCACATCCATACCCTGAGAATGCGGATCCCTGCCGCTTTCCATAACACAGGCTGCAGCCTCGTAGAAGGACTCCTCGTCGCTCACACTCATCTGCATAAGCCCTGACGGGTCATCCTCATCCAGCCACGCGATGACGTGATCGAGTCCATCGGCTGTGAGAAATGAGGAGACAGAAAAAACAGCAGTCAGCACTTCCTCACATTCCTCAATCGTCCCTGTCCAGTCAGGCAGTATCGAAAGCAGCATAAGACGGCTGCCCACAGGATAACTGCCCTCGCGCACAACGAGTTCCTCTCTCTTGGCCGAAAGTTTATGGTGAATGGAAGAAATCGGATCTCCCTCGCGGTAGCTGCGGATCTCATAGACTTCGCTGTAGTCTCTCCCCGGCCTGTTCTGCGCATAGATGCTGCTCTCAAAATCTTCTCTGAGAGTGGGCACAGCCAGAGGATCGATATCCGGCAGCTTAGGCATGACTGTAAATGAACAGCGGTCATGGGAAGCCTTTCCCGGTATGGCAAAAAGCCAAAGGTAGTCATACAGTCTAAGCTTCTCTATCCGGCAGGTGATACGTCCACAGTGCTGAGCACTGACGAGACACGCGGTCATCTGCTCACTGCGCTCTGTGACAAAGCGCATTTTCTCCGTATGGACCTTTCCCTCGAGTTCATAGTTTATGAGCAAATTCATGCGGACCCGCGCTCCCCCAAGTCTTGCCGGGTTATTCACCCTCACGTAGACCCGCAGTTCATCTCCGACTTCGGCCTGTGTCGTATCCGGATTCTCGATAGCTGCCTCGAGCGAAAGCCCTGAAATGCATGTGAGGACCACGGACATGACCGGAAGGAAAAGTACATTGAGGAGTATGAAGAGAGATATGAAATCTGTGCAGAATGCGTAAAACAAGATTGCGGCTATAAGTATGCATATATACTCCGCTCTTCTTTGTGCCATAGCCGCTTCCTCTTATTTCATTGTGATCTTTGGTTCAGGCACGGATGCCAGAATGTCCGCCAGCGCTGTCTCGCCGGTCACCCCGTGCACACGGGATCTCGATGTGAGGACCAGACGGTGAGCAAGAGTCATTCGACAGACCTCAGTGACATCCTGCGGAATAACATATTTCCTGCCCTTGATCCACGCATTTGCTCTTGCCATCTTTGAGAGAGCAAGAGTACCGCGGGGACTGATTCCCAAACTGAGGGTCTCAGATACCCTGGTCGCGTGAGCTATGCGGACCATATAAGCTAAGATCTCATCCGCGACAAAAACATTTTCGACTTCCTCCCGCATAGCGAGGATCTGGCTGGCTGATGCGACAGGATTGATATCCTCGATCGGATTTCTGCTCTGCCTGCTTTTTAAAATTCCGATCTCATCCATCGGCATTGGATATCCGATGGACAATCTAATCAGAAAACGGTCAAGCTGGGATTCCGGGAGCAGCTGCGTACCGGCTGACCCCGCCGGATTCTGGGTCGCAATGACGGTGAAGGGCTGCGGGAGCACATACGTCGTCCCGTCAACAGTGACCGCACCCTCCTCCATGGCTTCAAGAAGCGCGCTCTGTGTCTTGCTGCTTGTCCTGTTGATCTCATCCGCCAGGAACAGGTGGCTCATGACCGGACCCGGCCTGTATTCGAACTCATTTGACGCACGATTGAATGTGGTAAAGCCGATGACATCGGACGGCATGACATCCGGTGTGAACTGCATCCGGCGATAATCCATGGAAAGAGCTTTGGAAAAGGCCATGGCCAGAGTCGTCTTGCCTACTCCCGGCACATCTTCGAGAAGTACATGCCCTCCCGCGATCATTGCAAGCAGCACAGACCTTGTGACATCTTCTTTTCCGATAAATGCCTTTTCAACTTCTGCAAGTACTTTTCCCGCAACTGTTCTCATACGATTCTCCCAACCATGATATTATGCGGCAGCTCATCAATGCTATTGCTCCTGCCGCTGATTATCAGACTATACCACATGGAATTCGAATATGCAACTTAAGTAACAGTTCAGACAGGCTGCAGCGAACTGCAAGACCCGGCCGCAAACATCATCTTCATCGAAAAGCGTAAGTCCTGCCCTGCGAGCTTATGAAACGCTTACGCGTTTCCTGATCTCTCGGTCGGACTTACAATGCTTTTCTCATGAAGAAGGATGCTTTGCTGCCGGGCACGAAGTTCAAGAACAGCTTGTCCGCACTGTATAGCGGCGCACCTGTCCGATTCCGGATGAATGTCCCGTTTTAGACAGTTCATTCGATATAAAGCAGGCTACAGTTCAGACAGTCTGTTATTATAGTTCGTTAACGGAGCAAACATCCATCTTCGAGAGAAAAACATTGCCGGTTCGACTGAGAGACCAAAAAGCTTTAGCTTTTTTGGCTCGCAGGGAAGAACCGGCGTTTTTCGATGAAGATGGTGTTTGCTCCGAATCAGATAGTACGCTACAGCCTGTCTGAACTGTCACTCCCATATAACCTGAGCAATATTCAAACAAGACGTTACCAGATGATGAAGTCGTCCATGACCGACGGTTTCAGCGACCAGATCTTGAGGTCACAGTCGGCCTTGATTCTGAATTCGTTCTCCCACGGATTCGGGAATACCCGGGTCGTGAACACCGCATCGCCGTCATTGACAAATATTTCCATCGAACTCTTGTCGATAAATATTCGAAGCTGGCTGAGCCCGTTCTCCAGCGGTCTCGAGCGGCTCTCACCCTGCTCCACGTTGAAGCGTTTGTCAAGGCCGGAACGGTCGATCGTTATCTTTTTGGCCGTGTCGTCATATTCTATTGAGATGCCTCCGCTGCCGTCTGCCTTTGTAAATAACCGGAAGGACGCATCGCCCGGTCTGATGTTGATCAGCAGCTCACAGACACGCGGCATCTTTCCGTCCGAAATATCGATCTCCTTATCGCGAAGTTCGGCAAGTTCGGCGATTGGCTGCTGAATAAGTCGGCGGTCGCGGATGCGAAGCTCTCTTGGCAGAGTCAGACAGCCGGACCACTCCTCTTCGTCTGTCGGGTAGGAGGCATCCGGAAGGCCCATCCACGCTGTGCAGATTGCTTTATTCGGGTCCGGAAGATGGTTCGCGCACCCCGCCGCATAGGAATCAAAGCCAAAGTCAAGGACATGGAACTGACCGTCATGATGGAATGTCAGTGTATCCCAATCCATCACGCCGAGCAGATAACCGCTGTGGTGGACAGTGCCTCCTCGTCCCGGAAGCAGCAGGTGCTGCGGGCACAGCAGAAGTACATCCTGATTGCCTATGTGCTCGATCGCCGGGCACTCCCACATATCTCCGAAGTTCTCATAGCCTGGCACCTTGAGTTCGCCTATGAAATCCCAGTTTTCGGACAAAGTATCCGACTGGTAGATGATAATGCAGCCATGCTTATCCTTGGTCTGGGCGCCGAGCAGGATATAGTATTTATTTCTCTCTTTGTGGTAGTATAATTTAGGATCACGCTGATGCTCCGTGTAATTCGGATTAGGGCCGAAAAGCGGCCACGGAAGTTTTGCGTTCCTGCCGTCATCATACAGCTTCACCATGCATGTGTTCGAAGTGCGTTTCCAGTCCTCATCGCGATGATTCCCGGTGTAGAAAAGGTGGATCGCGTCTCTGCCAGGCCATGCGGATCCTGAATAGATTCCCTTGTTATCCATATCACAGTCCGGCTTGATACATACACCTACGTTGTACCAGTTGACCAGATCTCTTGAACAGGTATGATACCAGTATTTCAGCCCATGGACTGCCCCCCATGGACACCACTGATAGAACAGATTGTACACACCGTCATGCCATACAAATCCGTTCGGATCGTTTAAAAGCCCTGTCGGCGGTTGGATATGATATGTCTGCCTGTAATCAGACTTAACAATTCTCTCATGTAATTCCCGTATCTCTTCCGGATCCTTCAGTACGCGATACCTTTCTTCTTTTGTCCACTGTCTCATCAAGAAACACCTCCTCCCGATGTTTTTTCTGAATATATAGACTATTTTATCACTTACGCTCTATTGGTTCAACAAAAAAGGGATTTTGAGGCATTTTATACAAAAACTACTTCGGTCAATACACTAAAATGCATATATTCCAAAGCAGTTGTTAATTCATATAAAAACAGGCTGCTTCCTGAAACAAATCGGAAAAGCAGCCTGTCTAGCTGTTACATCTAATTATTTCTGTTGTCATTCAGCGACCGATTCATCCTGCGGTACTGAAGCAGCCGCGAGGCCCGAATCAGTTCCTACTGCGCCGGTGCTGCCGGCTGCCGAAGCCGAAGGCGGATCGATGATTTTCAGGCTGACCTGGGCACTGCCCGTGGTCACTTCATCCGCCGAAATCGAAATCTCACCTGACTTGATCCGGGCGATTACCGAGTCAATATCTCCCTGTGTCAGCGCAGTCATATCTGAATAATCAATTGCGAGCTCCACACTGTCATCCGCAATGCCATAGTTAACTATTTCTCCACCGCGGAAGGTCTTGTCACCCTCGAAATCGCGTATAATTGCTTTGCTTATTCCCTCGTAGGACGGCACGACCGAAAATAGACAAGTCGCATTGTCTTCCCGAAGGTCCGCGCCGCCGCAGATGAACGGCATATTCTTCACAGATGCTGCCCTTCCAACCGCAGTACCGATATTCTCACCGACTGTAAAGATAATTTCCGCACCATCCCCGTACAGACTAAGGGCATCGGACATGCGAAGGGGTGTCAGTTCATCCGATCCTGAATACACACCGGTAATACTTACCGCGTCATTGCCAAGACTCATCTCCGAAGCAGCTGTCACGCAGCCCTGGATGAAACCTCCGGCAATGCGAATGTTCAGGTCATTTTTCTCACCGGCAATAAATGCCAGCTTTCGCGAACCGTTCTTCACTGCGGCGTAGCCCGCCAGAAAGCCCATGTCCTCATACGCAGCACCTGCGCACATGGTGTTATCTCTTATCTCTTCACTCTCGTCCTCCGATTTTCTCGGAACACCGTCAATCAGAGCGTACTTGATTTTTCTGTGATTTTTCTGAGCATTCCAGACGGGTATCTCCATATCTTTCCCGTATGCGACAGCCAGCTTGATCTTATCATCAGATACCTGTTTAAAAACATCCTCAAGCGCTTCTTCCGTATTATCCGCTGCGACATAGACTCTGGAAATATAGCCCGCATCCGCAGCTGACTGCTCCACGGCTGACTGTACCATGGCCTCGTTGCTCCCTGCCGCGGGATCATGGATCAGTGTGACCGCATATCTCGGTGTGTCCGCGCTGTCGCCGCAAGCCGCAAGCGATGCGCACATTACACCGGCCAGAAGAAATGTTAAGAATCTTTTTCGCAATTTAATGCACTTCCTTTCGAAATTCAATTGTCTTTACTGACCGAAGAGGAATTTCATTACCTGCTCAGCTGACATTTTCTGCAGTCCATCCGGATCTTTGAGGATACCGCTGCCGTTCACTACCCAGTGCGCGATAGTAACGTTCTTTGTATAGCCGCTGCCGACAGTCCTGATATCATACGGCCAGTTCGGTGCAAGAAGCTTCATATACTTCTTGGCAAGAACTGTAGCTTGTCCGCCCGTTCCGCTGATCTGGACTCCCTTAGGCGATGAGTGTACAAGGAGAATTGTCTTATCACTGCATGTTCCGAGACTGATCCAGACATGGCCGTTCATACTCACAACATCGCCGGGATGGAATGTCGTTGTCTTGGTCGCCCAGCCTTTCTTGATATAAGTCGGCGCAACGGTCGAAGACTGATAGACCATGTAGGCCTGATCGTCCTTCGTATACATTGTATTATAAAGGGTCCATCCTGCAAAGCCCGAACAATCAAGTCCCGAGAAATATTTAAAGCGGTACTTTGTATAGTCATAGCTGGCGGTCGCGTAATTATTGAAGAAAGTCTGCCATGTTTTCTGGTAGCCTATCTTACTCGAATCATTCGTATCGGCCGTATCACCGCCCCAGCCGCCGCCCCAGATATAGAGCGTGCGTCCTGCCGGAACAAATGCGTTGTGCAGGTAGGATGTAAGTGTCTTTTTGCCGTTGATCGTTGTCTTAAAACTGCCGCTTGAACTGCCACTCGAACTGCTGTCAGCAACCTGGCTGCCGCGGGCACCGTTCGCGTCGACGGTATAGCCGTCTACAACTGTATTTCTCTTAAGATAGCCGTTGCCGTCAAAATAGTAATACTTGCCGCTGATCTTGACCCATGTGTTCTTGGACGCCTTACCGTTCAGATAATAAGACCGGTTTCCGGATGTCGTTGTTCTCCAACCGTTGGCGGGAGTTGTCGGCACAAGAATGAATTTCTGCCTTTTTGAATTATTCTTAGTCTCCACACAGACATTGGAGTAATTCGTGAAGCTTCCGTTCTGAACAGAGAGGACTGTGCCTCCGGAAGACTCGATATAATAACTGCCGTCAGCGTCACCCGTCGGAACAAATCTCCACTTCTGTGTCGATCTGGAACTCTTGCCGTACTGGACTGCATTAGTTCCGCTCGCTGTCTTTGCCCCGTAGGTGTCAAGGACCTTGCCCGATTTGATATTTGCAATATAATATGTCCCGTCAGAGTTAGCAATCAGGTTGAACTTCTGGCAGTTCTCGCCTGCCAGCACCGAATAGATAACAGCGTTCCCGTTGTTATCGAACGTACCGGTCTTTATATGCAGTGCATATGTGTAAGCGCCTGCAGCCCGGATCGACCATGTTCTGGCAGTCGGAGATGCCGGTGTTGCTGCTTTGAAATTCCACTTCTGGGCATTGGATGACCCTGGGGAAGCAGCCTCAAGATTTGTGCCGCTCGATGTCCTTGCGCCGATTACGGAAATATTTCTGCCGTTCTCACGGTTCGTGATTGTATAATGCCCGCCGGAGTGCTTGATGACCCACTTCTGGGCATTGACATTGGCCGGAGATGTCTGGATGATCTTTGTTCCGGACACGGCAAGGTTCTTTCTGGAATTCTCGTTGGTAATCGTGTAAATAAAGTTGGCTTTGTCCACACAGGTGACAACAAATCTCTGCGCGTTCTTATTGGCTGCAGTCGCTATCTCGGCAACCGCGTCCTTATAGACCGACGCGCCTTCGATCTGCATATTAAGACTGCTGCCGAGCACCGAATTCAAGGCATATACGCCGCTGTCAAGGCGATATGCGGCTGCCTCCGAACTCTTGCTGATGTTCCAGTACTGCGGTGCGCTGCCCACGAAATTAATATTCTGAACATTAGCCCCCGCGCTCTTGGCGCTTCCCTGTGTCGCCAGCACGATGTGGGAAGCCTTGCTGTTGGAGATCACATACTTGCCTGTGCTCTTATCCTTTTTGATATACCATTTCTGTGCCGAGGAGCCGGAGTAATCGTACTGATAAATATTCGTGCCGTTAGCAATTGTTGTGCTGGCGGCTGTGACAGCCTTACCGGAATGCTGATTGACAATCGAATAAAGGCCGCTTCCGAGAGATTTCACATAAAAGACCTGGCCTCTTCCGCCCGTATTGGCTGCAATACGGATATTGGCCTTATTGGCCGTGCTCGCTCCGGAGACTTCAATGACATTTTCCGGTGCTGCATTAAGAGCAAATGTATAATAGCCCGTACTAAGCTTCGCGTCCGCCAGTCGTGACTCGGCTAGGACCATTCCGGTGACCGGAACAAGTCTCCACTGCTGTCTGTGATAAGACGCAACTGATTTACTGACCTGGATATTGGTACCGGCACTTGTCACGCCCCCGGCGACTTCCATCACCTTGCCGCTCGAACTGCCGACCCGGAGCTGATAATAGCCGGACTTAGAACCCTTAACAGCATACCAGCGCTGATAATCCGAAGTGGAGGCTTTGGCCTGCTGAACATTCGTGCCGGAGACTGCTGCCCGAAGTCCTGAATTATAATTCTGGAAATAGTATCCGCCGTGACCGTCCGACTTTACATAGAAAGCCTGGGAATAATACCCTTTTTTCGCGCAGAGGGTGATATTGCCGCCCGCTGCGGTCGAGCCGCCCGCTACGCCGAGAACATAGTTAGAACTCAACGCGGATTCAATATAATACAGTCCCTCAGAAAGAGTCGCGCCTACCAGTTCCTCTTCTACCAAATCGCTCTCGGTATCCTCTGCACCGGTAGTCTCATCCTGAGAATCCGTATTCTCAATATCAGCTGAAAGACTGCTCTCCGTGTCCTCCGGGAAACTTTCCTCATCCGTGAGACCTTCAGAGATGCCTTCTTCCGTATCCTCCGGAAGAATGACCGCTGCATCATCTGTGACTTCCTCCCCCTCATTTTCTAAAAAGTCATCAGCGATACTCTCCGCGACGTCGATTCCATCAAACGTTTCACTGTCTTCGTTTACTGCCGTGTCAGCCCCTGCCGCGCTGCCGGAGTATTCTTCTTCGATTCCGCTGCCGGTAAGCTCTGCTTCAGCGGCACTGACCGGCGATATAACGGTCACCGCCATAAGAATCAAGGCCAAAAGTAATCCCAGCAGCCTGCATAGTTTGTTCTTGCCCATCGTCGCTCCCTTCCTTTATATATATACCTTATTAATATTCATATCCAAAATTGACCCTATGGGTAATCACATTATACAACACGCAAAGATTGTTATCAAGCGACGAAGTCAAGATTACTACACATTCCCTTAACAAATTTCTTTTTATTTTTTAACATCTTTTAACAATTATTAGCAAATTGTTTCATAAATCGGCGTCAGCACACTGTCGCCGCCGGCATGCTTCAGGCACCCATAGCCTTGCACGCACATAGAAACGGCGCGGACATTTGTCCGCGCCGGGCCGTTCAGAAATTCAGTAATTACTTGCGGCTGCCCCTGTTGCTTGAGAGAAGCCTCAGGATATACAGGAACAGGTTGACAAAGTCGAGATACAGCTGCAGAGCCGAGAAAATCGAAGCCTTCTCGAGGATCACAGAATCTCCCATCTGGCAGTAATACTCGTAATTCTGTCTGATCTTGGCAGTATCATAAGCAGTGTAACCGAGGAAAATCGCAATGCCCAGGTAGCAGATCATTATGTTGAAAGCACCGAGGTTCAGGAACATTCCCAGAACACCTACAATGATCAGCATGATGAGACCGCCAAAGAGCAGCGGACGAATCGAATCAAGTTCCATCTTGAAGATCAGGCTTGCCGCTGCCATTCCTCCGAAGAGAACAGCCGTTGCCGCAAATGCGTAAATCAGGATCGTGAGATCAAAGATCAGGAAATACATCGAGAATGTAAGACCTGTCAACGCTGCGTAGACAAGGAACAGCGCTCTTGCCGCGCCTACACTCATCTTATGGATACGCGCGCTCAGGAAAACGACAACGCCGAGTTCAGCGATCGTTATAAATATGAGAGCGAATCTGCCGCCTGTCATGAATAAAGTAACAACGGCACCTGAAATATACGCGCCGAAAGCTACAGCAAATGTGACCAGAAGTCCCAACGCCATCCATCCGTATGTTCTCGCGATGTAGGAGCTCAGGCTGAGGGCCGGGGCTGCGTAGCCGCCGTAACCTCTCTGCATTGTGTCCATGTCGTAATTATAATATTCTGTATTTCTGTCATTCGGATATTCATTATAGTTATCCATAACACTCCTCCTTGCCGGGCGTGTAAGCGCCCTCTTGTGTTATAGATATAATAACACAATTGCACCGCCCGTCAATTTAACAAAGTATTAAATCTGTGATAATTCAGTGAACGCTTAATACAGTTCATACGGGCTGCAGCGGAGTTTCAGAATCCGGCGCAAACATCATCTTCATCGAAAAACGCATATCCTTCCCTACGAGCTAGCAACGCGCTTCGCATGTTGCGATCTCTCAGTCGGATATGCAATGCTTTTCTCACGAAGATGGATGCTTTGCTGCCGGTAGCGCAACTTAAAAACAGCCCGTCTGAACTGTCACGAACACTTACCGTTCTTTCATCGCAGGACGTCTTACCGGAATTACAGGAAGTGTGCCCTGAGCTCGTCAGCCGACCTCGGTGAGAGGTAAGCCGGCGCGATATCGAACACGGTCTTCGCTCCGGTTACTCCCTCGCTGTTGAGTCGAACAATCGCTCTTGCAAATGCCGCAAGCACCGAGCCCGTGAACTCCGGATTGGAATCCAGGGTGAGACTGTATTCGATGACATGCTTCATCCCGTCTTTTCCTGTCTCACCCGAGCAGATCACGCTGCCGCCGTGAGGAAGGCCGCTGTGGTTCTTCTTCATCTCCTCAGCGGAAATGAAATATACTGTCGTGTCATAGTCGGCAAAGTAGTTCGGCATAGTCACGATTTCTTTCTCGATTCTCGCAAGGTCCGCGCCTTCCTCAGCAACGACAAAGCACTCGCGCGTATGCTTTTCACGTGTCGTAAGCGTCGGATTGGCTCCGGAGCGGACTTTATTCAGAGCTTCCGGTACCGGAATCGTATACTGACGAGCGTCCGCGACGCCCTCGATCCTGCGAATCGCGTCAGAGTGTCCCTGGCTGACACCCTTTCCCCAGAAGGTGTAGGCCTTGCTGCCGGGGAGCACTGCATCGGCATAAATTCTGCTCAGGGAGAACATACCGGGATCCCAGCCGCATGAAATAATGGCTGTCTTGCCGGCGGCTTTGGCCTTTTCATCAACATTTGCAAAATGCTTCGGAATATTTGCATGTGTATCGAACGAATCGACAACATTATACCATGCGGCATATTTCGGAGTCATCTCCGGAAGATCCGTCGCGCTGCCGCCGCAGATCACAAGGACATCGATGTCCTCCGCGCCGTTTTCAAGGCAGTCCGCGCTTTTTACCGGGACCCCCTCCGTGCGGATCGTAAGAGCTGCAGGATCTCTTCGCGTGTAGACTGCGCAAAGCTCCATGTCCTCATTTTTATTGACTGCTGCCTCAACGCCGCGTCCAAGATTTCCGTAACCAAGAATACCAACTTTCATATCAGATGCCTCCTCTCATAAAATCCTTTAAGTATTATACCCATTCCTCAGCCAGCTCGTAAATCAGTTTTTCGGACTTTTCCCAGCCGAGGCAGGGATCCGTAATAGATTTTCCGTAGCAGTGTTCATGTTCATCCTGGCGTCCGTCCTCAAGATAACTCTCGATCATGAAGCCTTTGACCAGCTTTCTGATATCGGGAGAAACCTTACGACTGTAGCAGACATCCTTAGCGATGCGTCTCTGCTCAAGATACCGCTTGCCTGAGTTGGCATGGTTGGTGTCGACGATGACCGCCGGGTTGACCAGTTTTGTCTCTTCATACATGTCTGAGACAAGCATGAGATCCTCATAATGATAATTCGGATGATTGTGGCCGAACTTATCGACATATCCGCGCATGATCGCATGGGCGAGCGGGTTGCCCGGACTCGTCACTTCCCAGCCTCTGTACAGGAACGTATGTCTGCTCTGCGCAGCTTTGATCGAATTCATCATGACCGTGAGATCTCCGCCGGTCGGATTCTTCATTCCTGCAGGAACACCTATTCCGGCTGCCACGAGACGATGCTGCTGGTCCTCGGATGATCTCGCGCCGACTGCCACATAGGACAGCAGGTCCGAAAGGTATCTGTGATTTTCCGGATACAGCATCTCATCCGCGCATGTAAAGCCCGTCTCTTCAGCCGCCCGCCTGTGCAGTCTTCTGATAGCCAGGATTCCCTCCAGCATGTCCGGGGCTTTTTCCGGGTCAGGCTGATGCAGCATTCCCTTGTAGCCGGTCCCGACTGTGCGGGGCTTGTTCGTATAAATTCTGGGAATTATGACGATCTTGTCAGCCACTTTATCCTGGACATCGCGCAGTCTCGATATGTACTCGATGACAGGATCCTCGTGATCCGCGGAGCATGGACCGATGATCAGAAGGCATCGCGGATCTCTTCCCTCGAAGACGTTCTTAATGATCTCATCTCTCTCCGCTTTGAGCTTCTCTATATCCTCCCCGATCGGATACTGCTGCTTCACCTCGAGCGGAGTCGGCAGCTTTCTGTAGAATATCATATCCATTTTTTCCATAAATAACTCCTCCGGGATAACAGTTCAGACAGGCCGCACCCGCTTTAATAATGGGATAATAATATCATCTCGTTTCCGTTTTCACAAGTACTTTGTTGCTTTAAATCGCTAAATTCTTCATCTCAGCAGATATACTTCCGCGTACCTGTTGAACCTCTCCGAATACTCGTCCTCCACATTGTCGACAAATATGTCCAGCCAGTCAGAGTTATACATCGCGCTTCCGCCGTAATCCTCAAGTATATAGACATAGCCGTCCACCATAAGCCTGTCACCGAACGTAAGACCGAGTCTCTCACAGGTCTGCTGGGACACAGCCACAGTCCTGCCTGCGACAAGCGGTGCTCCGCTGGCTGTCTGGCCGACGTAAGGTCCCTGATCCTCCGGTGTATCCATATAGGCTGTGAGTCTCCAGAGGCCGAGATCCGTAACTGTCGAGTACTCCCCGACATCTGTCTGCACCTGCTGGCCGGGAACCGGTGACACCGGTTCATCTCCCACATGGACTCTTCTCACAGCGGTCTGACTGACACCGTCAGCCCCCGTCAGATGATATGAGATAAGGTATTCCCCTTCTTTTGTCGTGTCCAGCGCGCTCATATCCGGTTCTATCTTTGCGATCTCATCGTCGCAGACCACGTTCTCCATCGGGTCGAAATTTCCGCCGACCGGAACATAAACCGCTCCCTCCATACCATACAGGAACTGTTCGAGATCATGACGCACCGTCATATGTATGGTCACATCTTCATCTCTTCCGTCCGCACCTGCGATTCTATATATCAGATCGTAGGTACCCGGAATCCCGAAATCGCACGCACTCGTGTCCGCCGTCACTTCAAGGACCGTGTCATCCCACGAAATTCCCGCCATGACATCCGGGAACATGCCCTCGATGATTGCAAAGTCCCGGATTCCGGTCACATGAACCGCCAGCGGCCGAGGAATATCCGTAGGCTCCGGAGAAGGTTCCGCTGCGGATTCCGGTTCTGCTTTGGCCGGGACCGTCTCGGAATCCGCAGGAATTGATTCTCCCAAAACGGCGCTCTCCGCGATGCTCTCCACAGTGCCCGGTGCCGAACTCTGCGCCTTATTATCCGTCTGATTCTCCCTGCTTCTTGCCCCGAGCATCATACCGATCCACACGGCGAGCGCCATAAAAAGAATCGCCGCACCCGCAATTATTCCAATCGTGATATGTTTCTTCTTTAAATGCATATTTGCTCCTTGCGAAAAAAGAGGCTGCCTCGGCAGCCTCTCACGGGATACAGAACCCTCTTATATTACAGTTCGCAGTTCTTCACTGTTCTCGGGTACGGAAGTACGTCCCTTATGTTGGACATGCCTGTAAGATACATGACACATCTCTCAAAACCGAGACCGAAGCCGGCATGACGGGTCGTGCCGTACTTGCGGATATCAAGGTAGAAGCTGTACTGATCGATATCCATTCCGAGTTCGTTCATACGGGCAAGAAGCTTATCGTAGTCTTCCTCACGCTGTGATCCGCCGATGATCTCACCGATTCCCGGGACCAGGCAGTCCATGGCAGCTACAGTTTTTCCGTCCGGATTCAGCTTCATATAGAAAGCCTTAATTTCCTTCGGATAATCGGTGACAAAGACCGGTCCCTTGAATACTTCTTCCGTCAGATAGCGCTCATGCTCGGTCTGAAGGTCAACGCCCCATTTGACCGGATAGTCGAACTTCTTTCCGGACTTCTGAAGAATCTCGATGGCTTCTGTATATGTGACATGACCGAATTTCGCATTTGCAACACCGTGCAGGCGCTCAAGAAGTCCTTTATCAATGAACTGATTGAAGAATGCCATCTCATCCGGCGCGTTCTCAAGTACGAAATTAATAATGTACTTGATCATGTCCTCAGCGACTTCCATGTCATCTTCGAGATCCGCAAATGCCATCTCCGGCTCAATCATCCAGAACTCCGCCGCATGGCGGGCTGTATTGGAATTCTCGGCACGGAATGTCGGTCCGAATGTATAGACGTTGCGGAATGTCTGAGCAAACGGCTCGACATTCAGCTGTCCGGAGACTGTCATGTTCGTCATCTTACCAAAGAAATCTTTCGAGTAATCGATTTTTCCATCCTCAGTCATCGGCAGCTTATCAAGGGGCAGCGTTGTCACCTGGAACATCTCACCCGCACCCTCGGCGTCGGAAGATGTGATGATCGGGGTGTGGACATACACGAAGTCCCTCTCCTGGAAGAACTTGTGGATCGCGTAGGCGATCAGGGAACGGACGCGGAACACTGCTGTGAATGTATTGGCCCGCACGCGAAGATGAGGCATCGTGCGCAGGAACTCAAGCGTATGGCGCTTCTTCTGAATCGGGTAATCCGGTGTGGAAGGGCCTTCCACAAAGACGCTGTCCGCCTGGATCTCGAACGGCTGCTTTGCGTTCGGCGTAGCGACAAGTGTACCGCCAACGATGACGGCAGAGCCGACATTCAGCTTGCTGATCTCCTGGAAATTGGGGAGCTTATCACCGAAAACGATCTGCAGAGTGTTGTAGTAGGATCCGTCATTCAGGACCATGAATCCAAAATTCTTAGACCCACGGATGCTGCGGACCCAGCCTCCTACTTTGATCTGCTGATCAATATACTTATCTGTCTCTTTAAACAATTCTCTTACTGTAACCAGTTTTTCCATAACATTTCTCCATCCAGAAAATTTGTGCTTTACTGATTTTATCCCAAGAGGCATGGAAATGCAACTATACAAATAGTTTAATCTCCGGCAGATCGAAGCCGCGGATCTCAGCCGCGGATCTCAGCCACGCAGCAATTCAAACAGGCTGCAGCTTTTGTTCCCGGGTCCGGCCGCAAACATCATCTTCATCGAAAAACGCAGATCCTTTCTGTGAGCTTAAAAACGCTAAAGCCTTTTTGATCTCACAGGGAAGGATCTGCAATGTTTTTCTCACGAAGATGGATGATTCGCGGCCGGTTACCGATCTTTAAGAGCAGCCTGTCTGAACTGCTGCATGCGACGCATCTCACGAGCAAGGCTAACTTCCGGCACAAAAAAGAGGCCTCGCGGCCACCAGTTCTCAAACAAATTTTCAGGGCTATCTGATCGTCCGTGATTCGTTCAGATAGCCCCTTTAATGAATATTTAGAAGTTTCACTTTATAACCTCCTTTACCTTATTTAGTTAGATCAGTCCTAAGACTTTAACCATCCATTGGAATATCCTCCAGATATTGGGTCTGCCTCAAGTAACGGTTTAAGTAATGTTATCAATACGTTTCACTTTAGGATTCTTGATTTCTTCCGGATTCCTTAAACTAGTATCCCATATTCCTGATTTCCCTTTAAGGAGCTCCTGGTTCCTGTTTTTAATTCCTCCTCTTAGGAGTAATTATTGAGATTCTCAAGATTCTGATCGCTGGGACTTGCTCTAAAGTTTCCTTCTTTTCTTTGTTACTCGTTGGATATGATCCAATGAATCAGGCATCCAAGGGACTGTCCTCCTTTTCTTTTGATCTGATATTTTGTAATATCTTTTCTCTTCTGATGATGTTATTTTACTTTATACTCCGTTTTTTGTCAATAGTTTTTCAATTATTATTTTATAATTATCAAATATTCAGAATATTTTCGCAACATATACTGTAAAGAACTCCCCCGAAGCCTTTTCGGGGGAGTCGTCTGATTTGTATTAAAAATCACTTCTCGAACGGGAACGTATAGGGAAGATTGTACATATCGCGCACAGTGATAAAGTCTTTCTGTACTCCCTCACCGATCGGAACGCCCTTGTCCTTTCTGATCTTCCAGACATCCCACTCTTTTTCGCCCGCCGTGTAGATTCTCTCTTCTCCAGGTGCCTTCTTGGATGCGCGAAGAGCGCGGCAGATATCTCCGCATTTCTTTCGGAACACGTCTCCTCCCATGAAGAAATCAGGATTGATGACGATGAAGAAATGTCCGAGGTGGATCGGCTGTTTGCTGCCATCCGGCGCTTTGTTCGTGATGTCCTTCATGAAGCAGGAATCCGAAAGGGCCGCTGACAGGATCTCGACCACTGCGGCATAGCCGTAACCCTTATAACCGCCCATCTCCTCGCCGACGCCGCCGAGAGGTGCCAGGGCAGCTGTCCCTTTGACAAGCTCGTCAAGGATCCTGACGCTGTCCGTCATCGTTTCCCCCTGCTGATTAATGACCATGCCCGCAGGTGTCGGCTTGCCTTCACGCGCGTAGAACTCGATTTTGCCCCGCTGGACAGTGGATGTGGCGCAGTCAAGGACGAACGGGAAGTCTTCATCCGTCGGGAATGCAAATGTCAGCGGATTTGTTCCCATCATATTCTCAACACCGAATGTCGGCGCAATGGAAGGACGGGCATTGGTACCGGTAATGCCCAGGAGACCCTCCTTGGATGCCATCATCGGCCAGTAACCTGCTATTCCGTAATGAGAAGAGTTTCTCATTGCGCCCATCGAAATGCCATATATCTTAGCCTTCTCGATCAGCGAAGTCATCATCTTATAGCTTGCTACCATACCCATTCCGTCATGGGCATCTCCGACGATCGTCGTCGGCGTCTCCTTCACGACTTCGTAGTTCGTGACAGGATTCAGGATCCCCGCATTAATGCGATCAAGATAAATCGGCTTAAAACGGTTGACTCCGTGGCTCTCGATGCCCCTTCTGTCGCTCTCCATCAGGACGTCCGCACAGATCTCAGCATCCTCCTTCGGAAGCCCCGCTGCCTGAAAAGCATCCACCATGAAATTACCTACCAGTTCCCAACTGATATACGGTCTTGTCTCTTTATCCGTCATAGTACTTCCTCCTTATAACATAATCAGCTTCCAGATAATCGTGAACCAATTATGCCCTGCAAGAGCTTATTACCATTCTCACACCTTCTTAGTTCACGATACCATAATATAGTACGTCACCGCAAAAACCACTAGAATCCATACCTTTATATTACCTTAAATTCCCGTACTTAGAAACCCCTTATCGTATGGACTTCCGGCCATTCTGATTGTTAATCTCAGCGGGAGAAGGGTCTTCCTTAAAGAGACGGAAAAATGATCCCCAAATATTTAAATTGACGAATTCTCGCAAAAGGACTATTATCTATTTTGTCGGGGGAGCCAGCCGGCTGAGATCGCTTCGCGAAACCCCTATTACTTGATCCGGATAATACCGGCGTAAGGAGGCATTCATATGTTTTTTGTCACAGAAGACGGTGGACTCACCACCGCCGGCTACGTTTTGACCGCAGTCGTAATTTTTGCACTTCTCATTGTTATTTCCGCATTTGCTAACAAGAACAGGAAGGTCAGCGCCAAGCAGTTGGCATTTGCAGCAGTCGCGCTCGCGCTTGCGACAGTATGCAGCATAATCAAGGTGTTCGAGCTCCCGATGGGCGGCTCCATCACCCTGCTTTCCATGTTGTTCGTCGTCCTGATCGGGTACTGGTACGGTCCGGCCGTCGGCCTCATGGCAGGCGTCGCTTACGGACTGCTTCAGCTCATCCTCGGGCCTTACATCGTCAGCCTGCCGCAGCTTCTTGTTGACTACGTGTTCGCATTCGGAGCCCTGGGCCTGTCCGGCTTCTTCTCAGAAAAGAAAAACGGGCTGCTCATCGGCTACATCATATCCATATTCGGCCGCTTCATATTCGCGGTGCTCTCGGGCGTGATCTTCTTCGGAATGTACGCACCGGAAGGAATGTCACCGTTTGCCTACTCCGTGATGTACAACGGAAGCTATATTTTTGCGGAAGGCCTTATCACGATTATCATTATCATGATCCCGGCTGTAAGGAACGCGCTTGCCACCGTGAAGAACCAGGCAAAAGCCTGAACATAAACTTTTGAACATAAAAACAGGACCGCCGGCGGGTCCTGTTTTTTTTATGTCAGTCTCTGGTTGTCTTCTGGGGTTCCACGTAGCTTATGAACACATTACCGCCGGCAGTGAATGTTGCCCGGCTGTCGTTGATGCCCATGTAGTAGTGGGAGCCATCCTCAAAATTATACAACAGCGTATTATAGTGATCATATCCGACAATGACCGTCGTTCCCCCGTCTGCCAGACGTGCCACGACCGCCCTGCCGTTCGAAACTTCATACAGCACCTGATCAAGTTCACATCCGGTGAGATTCAATATCGTAGCGGAATCGCCTGCAAGCTCCTGCAGGTGAGCGGCATCCAGTGTGCCCGCGAACATCGCTTCAGGCACATCCTCATTATAGAGTTCGTTCTCTGTCTCGGAATTTCCTCTCTCATAAATGTACTGTCCCTCAGCCGTCATGGCTGTTCCGACCATCGCATCCGCGAGGCGGATGGCAAGTCCGGGGTCAGTAACTACATTCTGCAGCTTTCCGTAACCATATACATAGTACTGCGGGAAATCATCGATTTCTCTGATTCCAAGATCAAATGTCGGGACCGCTGTCTGGTTCTTCATCTTGAACGATGCCAGAAGGGGACTCAGGTTCTGTCCGGACTTTGGCATCTGCAGAGTGACTACTGTGCCCTGACGGCTCGAGAGAGTAAGAGATACGTTGATCGCTTTGGCGGACGTCTGCCGATTGTTCATGATGTTATCCGTCGAAGCGGGAACGTAATCATCCCCGCTCTTCGTGTATCTGGTGAGCTCGACCAGACCCTCCTTGATGGAGACATCCGTGACCCATATATTGTCCGGATTATATTCTTTGACGACCTTACCGTCGAAATTTTCGATTTTCAGCTCTTTCATCGCAAACAGCACATCACCGGCAGGTCGGCTGCGGATGTCCTCTTCATTTGCAATGCCATATATAAAATCATCATTAATAAAGCCGAGCGGTCTCACATATGTGCCCTTCCGGGCTGTAATACTGCGGGTATCGCCACTCTCAAGATTCACGAGCGTTATATTACGGGAGGCATTCTTGTCCATTTCCTCCGCCCACGCGATCTGATCATTGTCACCCGCCATGACGATGCAGTCAGGATTGATATCTTCTACAACGACATCGGTCATCCCGGTCTCCGGATCGATCCCATAGACAGTCCTGTCGAGATATATGTAGGCATGACCTTTCTGAGTGATGTAGCATAGCCTCTCAAGATCATTTTCAAGGTATGCAAATGATTTCGGATAACTTATAAAGGCTCTCTCCGTCAGCGTCGCGCCGTCACCGGTAAAATGATACAGGGATATTCCCATTGTTCCCTCGTGGGCACCGCGGTTCATGTAACCGTAAACGACGAAATCGATGTCGCCGGTCTCGGCAACCCGGATAATTTTAATCTTGTAGTCACTGTGATCGTTCCGCTCATCCCCCTCCGTATCATGGAAGGAGAACACGAGCGAGAGCTTGTCAGAGTTGCTGTTAAATTCCCACAGAGAATAATCCGCGACAAAAGCGACAATACTGGCGCTGGAATTGCTCATGTAATCGACATTCCTCGTGTTGATGCCCAGAAATACGCCGTCAGCGGAGACAGAACCGTAGGATCCGTCATAGACCTGGATTGCCTGCCGGTTGAAATCCAGAAGCATGATGCGGTCGTTATAGGAACGGAGACGATAGAACTCGAACACGTGATAAATCTCTGTATTGTCGTTCCTGCCTGCCGCGCTGATCAGATAGTCATTGGTGATCGAGCACGTGTTGGCATTGATCTCACAGATCGTCGGAACAGCCTTCCTGTAGATCTGCGGCGCAAGGGAACCCCACGTCACCTGGTCGAACGTGGACTTCAGGTTCACGTTCGTAAATGAGTTATTGGTGACTGTCGTATCTGTCTCGAGATATGTGTTGATCTCGCCGGCGCCTGCCTTATTCGTGCAGGACTCATAGAAGTCGTAGACAAACTGGACATAGCGCTCCGAGGCAAGATCCGCTCTCTGAAGGAGCCTTGAGTAATAATAGAAGTCACCGGATGAAGTCGACACAGTGAATTTGATCGGATACTCGCGGTTCATAAGTATGGGCTTTGACAACGAGAATGTCGCCGTCTTGTAATCTCCGTCAGTCGTGAAACCACCGATCTTCGCATTCTCGATCACTTCTCCCGTATCCGGGGTCGTGACCTCGAAAGATACAGATTTCACCCTGTTCCCGAAGGCTTTATACGAGACCGTGATCTCCCTGTCTGTCGTCATGGGGATCAGTGAGTCGCGCATCTGTTTAGGTTCCATGGCGACTTTGTAACCATACATCCTGTTTACACGGTTTCCGGCAATATTTACGCACATGACAGGAAGCGTCGAATCTTCAAGATTCGACGCGCTCTCTGTCACCTGTGTATTCATCAGACCTGAGAACAGAAATACTCCCGCGCAGAAAACCGCGAAGAGAATCACTGCTTTAAGTATCTTACTTCTCACTGTAGTGGTGTGCTTCCTCCAGCATCATATCCTTTACCTTCATCAGGCGGATCTGTGTGCTTCGTTCATTTTCATCGAGTTTCATGGTTATATACTTGATACCTGCCTGCGTCTCTGGAATCGTGACGTGCTCAAGCGCGTTGACGCGCCGGCGGGTCTTTTCGATCTCCGCTGCCATCAGCTGGCATGACTTTTCTACTTCGGCAAGTTTCAGCATATCCGGAAATACATCCGCCAGTGATTTCACAGCATCGTCGAGATCGCTGGACGTGAACGCAAATCCGTAAGAATAAATGTCATTGGGGTCTGAAGTGCGTGTCGCGTAGTCGAACTGCGGAATGTTGACACTCATGACGTTTTTGACGCCTTCCTTCAGACTGACCTCCTGTTTAGGAGCCATGAGCGCTGCCTGTAGAGCTTCGCCGGACATTCCCGCGCGGGCAATGACAAAGTTGACATTGGCCTGCTTGATGCCCTCCTCTACTTTTTTTCTGAGCTCCATGTTCACTCTGACGAGGTCCAGGAACTCACGCATGAGCTCATCTCGCTTGTCCTTTAACAGTCTGTGACCCTTGATGGCAGTCCCCAGCTTACCCTTCAGCCGGGTGAGCTCCATTCGGGTTGGATTGGGCATTTTTGATGCCATAAGATCCACTCCTTCCTGTCATATTCCTTGGCCCCATGCTCTATGTCCCCGCCCGGCATGCCGGGCGGAAACAGTCAGCATAAGGATTTTACTTCTTTTCGTAGTATTTGTCGAGCATAACATCACTAATTCGTTTCAGCTCGGATCTAGGAAGCAGACGGAGCAGATCCCATCCGATATCCAGAGTCTCCTGGATCGTGCGATCGGTGAAGTAACCCTGGGATATGTATTTCTCCTCGAACTCATCTGCGAACTTCGCGTAGACAAGGTCGATGTCGGAGAGCGCTGCCTCGCCGAGGATGACCATGAGTTCCTTCGCGTCCTTGCCTCTTGAGTAAGCGGCGAACAGCTGGTTCATTGTGGCAGCGTGGTCCTCGCGGGTCTTGCCCTTGCCGATACCTTTGTCCTTCAGACGGGACAGGGACGGAAGAACATTGATCGGAGGTGTGATACCCTTTCTGTAAAGCTCACGGCTCAGAATGATCTGGCCTTCTGTGATATAGCCGGTAAGGTCAGGAATCGGATGAGTGATATCATCTTCAGGCATTGAGAGAATCGGGATCATTGTGATAGATCCGTTCTTTCCTCTCTGGCGTCCTGCTCTTTCATACATCTGAGCGAGGTCAGTGTACATGTAGCCCGGATAGCCGCGGCGGCCTGGAACTTCCTTGCGGGCTGCGGAGACTTCGCGGAGCGCGTCAGCGTAGTTCGTGATGTCTGTCAGGATGACAAGGACATGCATGTCTTTTTCAAATGCAAGATACTCTGCTGCAGTCAGCGCCATACGCGGTGTGGAAATTCGCTCGACAGCCGGGTCATTTGCAAGGTTGATGAAAAGGACGGTACGGTCAAGAGCACCTGTCTCGCGGAAGGACTGAATGAAGAAGTTCGCTTCCTCGAATGTGATACCCATTGCGGCAAATACAACGGCGAACGGCTCATCAGTTCCGACGACCTTGGCCTGGCGGGCGATCTGCGCGCCGAGGTTGGCATGCGGAAGACCTGATGCGGAGAAGATCGGGAGCTTCTGTCCGCGGACCAGAGTGTTAAGACCGTCAATGGCGGAGACACCTGTCTGAATGAACTCGGACGGGTAAGCTCTGGCTGCCGGGTTCATGGGCAGACCGTTGATGTCGCGTCTCTCCTCCGGAAGGATCTCCGGACCATCGTCGATCGTACGTCCCAGACCGTCGAAGACTCGTCCGAGCATATCCTCGGATACGCCGAGCTCCATGGAACGGCCAAGGAAACGGACCTTGCTGTTCGAGAGGTTGATACCTGTGGAAGCTTCGAAGAGCTGTACCAGGGCATCGGAGCCGTTGATCTCGAGGACCTTGCAGCGGCGGCGCTCGCCATTTGCAAGCTCGATCTCACCGAGCTCATCATACTTAACATTTTCGACGCTCTTGACGAGCATCAGAGGTCCGGCGACCTCCTGTATCGTGCGATATTCTTTTGGCATTTACCGGTCCTCCTTACTGATTACAGAGGCGAACTCAGCTGCAAGCTCGTCCGAAATCTTTTTATATTCTTCTTCAACTTTGGCCTCGACAGTATATTTGTAACGACCGATGCGCTCGCGTGTTTCCATCTTGACGATGTCATTGATATTTGCGCCCTGATCCAGAGCTTTCGTTCCGAGATCATAGAACGCGTAAACGAGCTTCATCATATTATACTGCTTGCCGAGCGATGTGTATGTGTCGATCTCATCGAAGGAGTTCTGATGCAGGAAGTCCTCACGGATGGAGCGGGCTGCTTCCATCTTAAGGCGGTCCTGCGGAGACAGAGCATCCATACCGACCATCTTAACAATCTCGTTCAGAGAGTCCTCATCCTGCAGGAGGGACATCAGCTTCTGGCGTGTGCTCATCCAGTCCGGAGCAACGTTCTCATCGAACCACGGGCCGATGGAATCGAGATACAGACTGTAGGATGTCAGCCAGTTGATAGCCGGGAAATGTCTCTGATGCGCAAGGTCAGCGTCAAGACCCCAGAAAACTTTGACGATACGCAGTGTCGCCTGGGATACCGGCTCGGAAATATCACCGCCCGGAGGAGAAACAGCGCCGATCGCGGAAAGCTGACCGCGGCGGCCTTCTTTTCCGAGGGAGATGACATCGCCTGCCCTCTCATAGAACTGAGCAAGTCTGGATGCAAGGTAAGCCGGGTAACCTTCTTCACCGGGCATTTCCTCAAGACGTCCGGACATCTCGCGGAGAGCCTCAGCCCAGCGGGATGTAGAGTCGGCCATCAGCGCTACGGAGTAGCCCATATCGCGGAAGTACTCAGCCATTGTGATACCGGTGTAGATGGATGCCTCGCGGGCCGCGACCGGCATGTCTGATGTATTGGCGATAAGAACAGTTCTCTTCATCAGGGACTCGCCTGTCTTCGGGTCCTTCAGTTCCGGGAACTCGTTCAGAACGTCTGTCATCTCGTTGCCGCGCTCGCCGCAGCCGATATAGATGACGATGTCAGCCTCTGCCCACTTAGCCAGCTGATGCTGGATGACCGTCTTGCCTGAACCGAACGGACCCGGAACAGCCGCTACACCACCCTTGGCGATCGGGAAGAATCCGTCTACGACGCGCTGACCTGTGATGAGCGGTTTCGACGGCGGCAGCTTTGTCTTATAGGGGCGTCCGCGGCGGACCGGCCACTTCTGCATGAGAGTGAGTTCTCTGTCACCGTCCTTTGTCTCAACGACGTAAACAGTCTCCTCAACGTTGAACTCGCCCTCTTTAATTGACTTGATCGTACCCTTTACTCCGTAGGGCACCATAATTTTCTGTGTGACGACCGAGGTCTCCTCGACGGTACCGACGACATCGCCGGCCTCTACTTCATCGCCGACCTTAGCTGTAGCCACAAAGTTCCACTTTTTGCTTCTGTCCAGGGAGTCGACTTCGACACCGCGGGCAAGGTTATTCGTTCCCGTCTTCTCCATGATGGCATTCAGCGGTCTCTGAATACCGTCGTAGATGGATCCGATGAGGCCCGGGCCGAGCTCAACGGAAAGGGGAACGTTCATAGATTCTACCGGCTCACCGGGGCCGAGTCCGGAGGTCTCCTCGTAGACCTGTACGGATGCCTCGTCACCGTGCATTTCAATAATCTCGCCGATAAGGCGCTGCTTGCTGACTCGGACGACGTCGAACATGTTCGCGTCGCGCATGCCTTCAGCAATGACAAGCGGTCCGGCAACTTTCTTAATTGTGCCTGTGCTCAATTTGGTTTTCCTCCTCTAAATAGCCTGAATCAGTAAGATATCTTGCGGGCTTTTGCCTGCCTCGTCTGCTATTCATTACCAAACAGGATATCCGATCCGACAGCCTGCTCTACGCTTCCTTTGACTCGGGCGATCCCCTCTCCGGTATTGCCGAAGATACCCGGGATCAGTATGATGGCGGGTGTGACCCGATCATCATATTTTGCCCGCTCTTTTTTAAGCAGCTCACCGGTATGCTCCGTCATATAGATGACACCGTATCCGTTGTCCGCCAGCCTCTTCAGAAGCTTGGCGCCCTCCTCGATATCGGTGACAGTGAACGTCTCAAGTCCGAGTGCTCTGAAACCGTAGATACTGTCACGATCGCCCATGACTGCTATCTTAGACATACATTTCCCTCGTTCTTTCCCGGATCGCATCCTCCGGCAGGTCATTCTCCTTGCAGGTGATGATGATCCGCGCCGTCTTGATCTCATTCTGCCTTGCGATCACGTAGGCAACGAGCGGACCGACCGAGCATACTTCGTATTTCATCGGCTTGACCGCGCGGATCTGCGCGTTGTCACACCAGCGCTCGAACGCGGACGGCGAATCCTTCAGGGCTTCCTGTGCTTCGGCAAATCCGACCTGGGGAAGGAACTCCATGAGAGAATCGATTCCCGCATTGGCGGCCTGAGCCATCTGACGCACATCAAAGGATTTACACGGGCTGAGCGCTTTCTGCAGGAAGTCAAGTGATTTGCCTGTCTTGGCTGCGCGCACAGCGATCTTAATATTTGTTACTGCGACACATGACTCCGCATAATCGCGGATCACTTTCGCGTCTGATTTCTGACCTGCTGCCTCGATTGCGTCCAGGCAGGCTCTGTCGACCATTATGTCGCAAAGCTGTCCGTCACGGGTGTGCAGCATTACATCGTATGCCTCCGGCACGACGGCACGCATATGCTCGGGCAGAGCGGAGTAATCCTTGTCTCTGACGATCCGGAGCATTTCGTCACGACCGTACGTATCATGACTTATGTACGCGCCGATATGGTCACCGGATAAACATACATCCTTTATCGCGGCCTTCAAATTGTGATAGATGTCCGGGAACGAGAGAACATCGAACACTGAGAAATCAACATGCATCTCGTGCATGGTATCCCAGATCTTCTTCTCTTCAATACTGAGAATCTCCTCAGGGTCATCACCGGTTCCAACGTCGCCCCATCCCTTATCCTTCAGGTATGTGATGACCGTCTTAGCGTCTTTCGCGCTGACCATGGTATTCACATCCGCATCGGTAAGGAGCTTCGTCTCCAGCACTCTTATTCGGGCCACCGCATAGGTATATTCCCAATCTGATGCCATATATTCTCCTTAGGAGAACAGCGCCTTGAACACACTGTCCTGAATCTGATCTTTTGCTGAATCAAAAATTGCCGTAAGAGAACAGTTCTCCTCTATTCCGCCGTAGGACAGTATGAAACCGTTCTCGATATTTGCCGACTTATCACTGAGCTTAAGGCTCCCGCCCTTTGCTGCCGCGATCTCTTTAATCTTTGTGAGGAATTCCGGCGTGATTCTCTTCTTGTCCTTATCGGACAGAAGGATCTCACCTGCCTCACCGCGGACGGATCTGACGAGGAATTTTGCCAGCATGTCGAAGTAAGACGCGTCGTCTCTGCCTGCGAGCTCCTTATATGCGCTCTCAATGACATCCGCGATCATGCCCTGCTTGGCCGCAAGCAGAGATTTCTTCTTCAGACTGTCGCAGGAAGCAGCGATTCTGGCTTCATAAAGAGCCACGCTGCGGTCGGTTTTCTGACTTTCCGATTCCCGGACTTTATCTGCTTTGGCCTGTGCCTCGCCTATGATTCCCTTTGCTTCCTCTGCCGCTTTCGCCAGCAGAGCATCGGCTTCACCCTGGGCTTCAGCCAGTATACGGCTCGTAATATTATCTATTCCTGCCATATTGACCCCCTTATTTCAATCTTTGCCTGATCCTTATGCCTCTTATACCGGGATATTGGATACAGCGAGGATGGAGATAAGGAGTGCAAGGATCGCGTATGTCTCGACCATTGCCGGGAACAGCATAGCTTTACCGAACTGATCCGGTCTCTTGGCTACGATGCCGATGGAGGCTGCGGAGCACTGTCCCTGGGACTTGCCGGAGATGAGACCTACGATACCGATCGGAAGGCAGGCCGCAAGGATCATGAGACCTGTCGGAAGGCTGATGGCTACATTGCCGCCGCCCAGAAGGCCGATCTTGGAAAGTGTGATGAAGCCGACGAGAAGTCCGTAGATACCCTGTGTGCCGGGAAGAAGCTGAAGGATAAGGACCTGCGCGAACTTATTCGGATCCTCAGTGACGACACCGGCTGCTGCGCGGCCTGCGATACCTACGCCGAGAGCAGATCCCGCGCCTGCGAAAAGGACTGCGACTGCTGCGCCTAAAAGACCAAAGAACATACCTAATTCACTCATTATATGCCTCCTTATTTAATATCAATATAATTTGTTTTGGTTGTAAACGGTGTAAACGGTTCTCCGCCGGCATCATAGAACTTTCCGAAGAACTCGACATACTGAAGTCGGTTCGTATGGACATATGCGCCGAGAACGTTGATAGCGAAGTTCAGAATATTTCCGACTACGAAAATGATAATGAACAAAATGAGACCGATCGGCCCGCCGCCGAACATGCTGCCCATCGTGTTGATGACCTGTGCGATAACGCCGGTAGCAAGTCCGAGGGCAAGAAGTCTCGAGTAGGACAGGACGTCCGAAAGCCAGCTCGTGACCCCGTATATATCGTAGGCGCCGAGGGCGACGCGAAGTCCCCAGTTCTTGTTGGCCCGTCCGCTCATGAGCACGATAACGATCATGCCGGCAAAGGTGAGTACTTTTGCCAGAGTGTTCACCGCCGGTGGGAACACAAATGTCATCTGCGCGATGTTCCCGAAAAGCTCTGTCGGCAGCAGGATCAGGATCAAGCCGATCAGGAATGCGAACCACGCTACGATATCGCTGACAAAACCGACTATATCACCGTCTTTTAAATACTCATATCCCTTGATGCCGAGACCAAAGAACAGATGAATAAGACCGAAGAGCATGCACCAGACGAGAAGCCTCATCGGCTGGTCAAGCGGGTTGAACCACAGCGGCTTAAGGATCGGCGTAGGACCGGTGTATCCGAGGAACGTCTTCGCAAATACATCGATCACATCTCCGAAGAATCCGCCGAACATAAAGCCCCAGAATGTGGTACTGACACCGCACCAGAAGAACATGGTGATCATTTTTTTCATGTTCTCAGCCATATTCGGATATTTCTTGAGTACGATTGCCGTTCCGATGACCATGAGAAGGCCGTAGCCCGCATCGGAAAGCATCATTCCGAAGAAGAACATATAGAAGGCCGACATGATCACTGTCGGATCGACCTTCCCGTGTTTCGGAAGTCCGTAGGAAGCGAGGACCGGTTCATAGTTCGCGGAGAACTTATTGTTCCGAAGGAGGGTCGGAGCCTCCTCTTCCTCGCGCTTTGTTTCTGTGTCTACTATCGCTCCGTACTTTTCCTGAAGAAGACTCCTGATCTTCGGCGCGGCATCCGCCGGCACCCATCCTTCAAGGAAAAACACGGATCTTGACTGCGGTATCGTTCCGAGTATCCTGTATTTCTCGGCTCGTGTCCGGTAATAATCGGCCACGATCTTGAGATCTTCGCGCACACCGGCTCTCTTTTTGATTTTTGCCTCGAGCTTCGCTATCTCTGCCTCCTGACGGCTGATATCCGCTCTGCAGTCATCCGCGACTTGCGAGGGGATACCTAAGACCGCCTGTGCAGGCTTTGCGTAACCAATGCCCCTAAGGGCTGTCTCCACCGCTTCCCTGTCTTCTTTCAGGCACATCACAAAGATGTTGGTGGTGTCATTTCCTGAAGAAATGACATTGGCGCTCAAGGATTCCACATCCGGTGCTTTTTCTTTCAGCGCTGCATACAGCATGGCATCATCCAGAATGCCTGAGACTGTTCCGATGAAGGCGTCTGTCTTTTTCGTCCCGGCAAATGACATCGGGACATCCAGTGACATCCACGGAACCAGCGATTCGATCTGGTTCTCGTCCCGGAGAATATTGCCCTTACACTCCGAAATGTCCTTCTCACGCCGCTGGATCTTCGTCGCGGTCTTCATGAGCTTTGTGTGCTCATCAATGATCCGCGCAAATTCAGCCGGCTCCACTGTCTCTTTTCCCGCGAAACTGTCCAACATGCCTTTTTTCTCCGGTGCATACTTGTCCAGAATCGCGACGGCCTGGTCTGCAAGATCCGCGTTCTTATCGAATCTCGCCTTTGCCTCTGCTGTATCCATCCTTAGGAGCTCCGGGTCATCCAGCTCGTCCGTGACGACCTGCATTACTCCGAGGCCCTGAAGCGTTTCGAGGATCGCTTTTCTGTTCGTTTTTAGCGCACAGACGCTGATCTTCTCCATTGCTACAACAGCCATGCAAATCCCGCCTTTCTTTTAGTTTTTTGCATCTATCACCCGACAAGCTCCCGAATGACCGCTTCTTTGGCTTCCGCCATACGACCTTCGGTAAGTGTCTTAAGTGCCTCGACATCTTTTGCCGATTCTGACTCAGCCTCAGCAAGGGCTTTCTCGCCCTCCGCTTTAGCGGCGTCCATTCTGTCCGCCTGAGCTTTACGGCATTCAACCTCCACATCAGCGAGAATCTGCTCAGCGTCCCGTCTCGCTTCCTGGACGATTGCATCAGCTTTCTTTTTGGCATCATTAACAAGCTCTAAAGCTTTAGCCTCCGCCTCCTTGACAGCTTTGACACTCTCCTCAATCATTGAATCACCACCTTTTCATTAACATGACCGGGCAGCATACAGCACTCCGCCCGGTTATATTTTTCCATGTATTTTGGTTTTTATGCCTCGGGCATCTGACACAAACTTACAAGATACATAAAATTATACTGTTAAATTTTAACATATTGACACAATTTTACAAGCGGGTGTGAAGATTTTACACTGCAATGTGCTAAATCTCAACAAATGACAGGTCAGTCTATACTCCTTTTCACATCATTCCGCAGTAAGTGTCACCATTTTTTTCGTTTTTGGATGGATAAATGTGAGCTGCCAGGCTGTCAGCATGAGCCTGCCACGGTATGCGGGATCCGTCTTCCCATACTTGCGGTCCCCGATGATCGGCATTCCGGCATTGGCCAGCTGGACTCTGATCTGATGATGCCTGCCTGTAAACAGTTCTATAAGGAGTTCCGAATCACCGACTTTCCTGTAATGGAGTACCGCCTTTTTGGGAGCATTCCTGCCTTTAGACGGATTCTTCGGCTTTGGCACGATGCGGGTCACATTGCCGGCATCTCTGACGAGATAATCTTCGAGAGTATCCTCCTCCTTCGGGACTTGCCCTTCGACCCGGGCTTTGTAGATCTTCTTCATTCTGCCGTCAGTGAGCTGGCGTGTGAGATCTGCCGCAGCCTCTTTCGTCTTTGCGAAAAGAACAAGACCCTCCACCGGCTGGTCGATCCGGTGGACAACATAAAGTTCGGGCCGTCTGCCGTCGCCCCCGGCCAGGCGGCGAAGCAGCATACTCTCGAGATCCATCTGCAAGGCAGACCTTGACTGCACAGCGAGCCCCGCCTCTTTATATACAGCGATGATCTCATCGTCCTCGTACAGAATTTTCATAAGTTCCTCCACTGCGGCGCTCCCGCCATTAATTAACGAAAAAGCTGATGTATCAAGTCACAATGCGGTCATATGCGGCCGCTGAGTAAGAGCGGCGGCATATGGCAGCAATCTGCTGAATACATCAGACTTAATAAGAAGATAATAGCAAAATCGAATGGAGGACGCAAGATAGCCACCATCGAGCTTATTCCGGATCTCCTCAATGGTGGCTACCTAATGTTCAATATTCAATGGATAGTAATCTCCAATTCTGTATTTAGTTTAGGTCTTCGGCATCGTTTTTTTTGATGACCGAATGTTGTTTATCGGATTCTATATAAAGATTTATTTTTATTCCCGGCTCGCTTAACGCTTAGACATTTTGTACCAGATTGTGATGGTATGTCAATCGATACTCATCAAGTCAATTTAGCTGATGAAAAAATACATATCCATCGGGGTGTCATCTTCGCTTTTGAAACTTTCTTTACAATTTCAAATATCCGATGACCGGCAGTTGTCTCAATATGAAAGCCTGCTTCTGATAAACTCTTTTCCTGGTTCCGTCTCTAAAAGAGATTCTGGGATATTTTTTTAAACTATACGGAAAAGGTATTCTTGTCGGGAACTGCTAGGCTCTGCCTTTATCATATTGAGGGGCTCCGTAGATCGGTTCTTCTAACGTGTTCATGGGCACGCCCTCCATTAATGGTCCCATCATTTTTCGTTTTACATCCGGGGAGTTTTTCTGGTAAGGATTCCGATCAGATAAATCTTACGGTGCTTCTCCGCAGGATGTTCCGAACGACCAGTATCTTTGACGAATTTCTGTTTTCCGGAATGATCCCGAAATTTCTCGTCTTCCGGGACTTTGGAAAAATTGATGGTGTCAGTTAGTGATTTTTTAAATCATCGCTCCTTTAAATGAATGAATGTCTGTGTTATCTGTTGATAGTATATTACCAAATCCTGCATAAATTGTCAACACTATTTTCGTATGTTTCTTATATTTTTCTCTTAATATTGTATCTTTTTCACAAATTGTATATTCAACAATATATTGTTCGTGAAGTTCAAACTTTTGCGCAGATTATCAAAAAGCTGCCGCATAAGACAGTGTTCCCGCTGCATATAGCATCCTTTCGCATATAACGTCTGCTGTATACAGTGGGAACCGGCCTTAACCCGGCAGCTTCAGTTTTTGATTTTAGTGTGTTCTGTAATAATTGATCAGGCAGCCGTCGCAGATGATCTCGCGCTCATCGTCCGTCAGATCCCCGAGGGTCATTGTGAACGGAGCAAGCTTTCCGTCTCGCACAGCATAAGCGCTGATCGTATCCTCTTTTTCGCGGACCGCCTTAAGTATGCCCGGAATGAAGATGTAATCACCGTTGGCGAACGGGAGATCGCCGCCCTGGATAAGGAACGGCAGCATGCCCCAGTTGATGAGGTTGCTTCTGTAGCGCTTGGTTGCGTATTCATTTGCAATATTGGCCCATCCGCCCAGTACCTTCTGACAGGAAGCTGCCTGTTCACGGGCAGATCCGTCGCCCGGCTTTACAGCGAAAATCGTTGAGCCGATACCTGTATCCGCAAATGAAATCTCCGGGAAATCCGCGCGCACAGCCGCGATCACACTCTGTGCTTCCGGCAAAGCAGCAAATACAGCCTCATCGTCTGCCGATTCCTCGCGTGCATTTTCGCCCTTCTGTACCAGAGTAGCTCTGCCGACATACGCGGGATCCTTTCTCGACAGCGCGAAGCTTGCCAGCTTCAGCGGGTTAGAGCGATAAGATGAGGTCTCGCCGGACGGGATCAGTTCATCTGTCGTCGTTACTGGATCATGGATCTCACTCACTACCTTGAGCAGCAGATTCTCTGTCAGCGCCGGCATCTTCGGCCAGTCTTTGATGTTCGGTCCGAACTGGATCTCAGCCTTCTCATCGGCGACGCCGTGGCTGTCAAATACGCGGTTAGCGTAGATCTTGCCGTCAAAGAAATATCTCGGGTTCGTATAGCCGCCGGTGTAGTATTCCGCGGAAGTGAGAGCTCCCTGGTTGGCAGCGGTCGCGGCTATTGAGCGTGCATCCATCAGAGCGACAGAAGAAATCTGACCTTCCTGGACCTTGGATCCCTCGCGGTTCGGGAAATTCCTTGTAGAGTGACGGATCGAGAAGGCGTTGTTGGCAGGTGTATCGCCCGCGCCGAAGCACGGTCCGCAGAATGCGGGCTTAACGACCGCACCGGTCTCGAGCAGGGTCGCGAACACGCCGTTCTTGACAAGTTCCATGTAAATCGGCTGGGATGCAGGATATACATTCAGGGTAAACCTGTCATTGCCGATACTCCTGCCCCGCAGTATATCAGCCGCGTCGCAGATGTTCTCGAATCCGCCGCCCGCGCAGCCGGCGATGATTCCCTGATCGACCATCAGCTTCCCGTTCCGCAGTTTGCTCATAAGATCTACATGGACCTTATCGCCGAAGGAGATCTTCGCGCGCTCCTCGGTCTCATGAAGGATATCCGCCGTATTGGCCAGCACATCATCAATCGTGTATACGCAGCTCGGATGATACGGCATGGCGATCATTGGCTTTATCTTGCCAAGATCAATCTCCATGACAGAGTCATAATAAGCGACCGTCGCCGGTGTAAGGCTCTTGAAATCGCCCGCGCGGCCGTGAATCTCGTAGTACTCACGGGTCCTGTCATCTGTCTGCCAGATGGAGGAGAGACATGTTGTCTCCGTCGTCATGACATCGACTCCGATTCTGAAATCCATGGACAGATTGGCCACGCCGGGACCGACGAACTCCATGACCTTATTCTTGACAAAACCGTTCTTAAATACAGCTCCGATAATAGCCAGCGCGACATCCTGAGGTCCGACTCCCGGACGGACTTCTCCCGTAAGGAAGACCGCTACGATCTCCGGCATCTTAATATCATACGTCCTGCCGAGCAGCTGCTTGACGAGCTCGGGACCGCCCTCACCCATGGCCATAGTTCCCAGGGCTCCATAGCGGGTGTGGCTGTCGCTGCCCAGGATCATTCGTCCGCCGCCGGACAGCATCTCGCGGGCATACTGATGAATGACTGCCTGCATCGGGGGAACATAGACTCCGCCGTACTTTTGGGCAGCTGTGAGACCGAAAACATGATCGTCCTCATTAATCGTGCCGCCGACAGCGCACAGAGAATTGTGGCAGTTGGTCAGAACATACGGAATCGGGAACTTCTGAAGGCCTGACGCGCGGGCTGTCTGAATGATACCCACATAGGTGATATCGTGGGATGTAAGGGCATCAAACTTGATTTCAAGACGTTCCATATTTCCGGAAGTATTATGCTGCTTCAGAATACCGTACGCAATCGTCCCCTCTTTCGCGGCTTTCTGGTTTCCGTTATATGTGTCTCGAATTTCGGTGCCGTGGAAAAGATATGCGCCGCCTTCGTGCAATTTAATCATGCTGGTCTTCCTCCTTGCAAAAACTCTATTACTGTTTTTTATTCTTTTTAGCATCGCCGGTGCTGCCGTCTCCGACATTCCGGCTGTCACGTTCACGCAGGTATTCGACTACCATAGACGCAATGCGGAATGTCATTGCGTCGTCAAAAGTCCTTATATCAAGACCCGTCAGCTGACGAAGTTTCTCAAGCCTGTAGACGAGTGTGTTCCTGTGAACAAAAAGTCGCCTGGCAGTTTCCGATACATTAAGATTATGGTCAAAAAATGTGTCTACCGTCGATCTGGTCTCCTCATCGAGCTCTACCGGTGTATCGCTGCCGTAGACCTCTCTCAGAAACCTCCTGCAGGTATCTGTCGGAATCCTGTAAATAAGCCGGCCGATACCGAGGCTATTGTAACACACAATGTTCTCATTCATATAGAAAATACGTCCGATTTCCAGTGCAGTTTCCGCCTCCTGGAACATCTTCGGCATTTTTTCGAGGCTGCCGGCCGGATCGGCATAGGCGACTCGAACACGGATCAGGGCCTCCACGTTCAGCATATCAACAATCGTCAGGGCTGTCTGGCGAATTTCCTCCAGATTTTCCTTATCCTTCAGCGTGCGTACAAGGGCGATCCTCCTGCCGTCCACACCGATGACCTGGTCATTCGTTCGCACCACGAACAGCTGGCGCAGAATATCGACAGCCACCTCGTTATCTTTGCGGGGTGTCTCAACAATATAGAGAGCCCTTCTCTCATCGATCCTCACATGGAAGCGGGCTGCGCCGGCCATCATTTCATCTTCCTCCAGCTCCCCCGTAAGAAGTCTTCTCCAGTAAGCGTTCTTGCTGTTCTTCTCCTTCCACGAATCGACGATCTGTTCCAGTCGGATGACTGCCTCGTCCGTGTCATCAATTTCCGACAGATCGAGCTGAAAATTCAAGCCGGTGAGCTTGTTCAGTTCCCTGACTGTTTTTTCGATTTTCTTTTTTCCCATTTTATTCCTCTTCAGAGATAAGGTCCGAGACTTCTGTGTAGAACACTCTGATTGCCGCGTCTTTCTCCTTCTCTCCTGCAAAATATGCCGCGAATTCTCTGCCGTATATGTCGCACAGATATCTGTCAAATACACTCACATTGCCAAGAACTACCTTATCTGCGGCTTCCGCAAATACCGGGTAGGGATCCTGTCCGCCGAGGAACTCTCTGACATCATTAATTGCCCTCGGCCGGGCATCTGGTGCTCCCGCCTCAGCTGTCTCAGAAATCTGTGCACCGCTGCCCGATTCTATCTCCTCAGTTGTCTCCGCTCCTTCGGAAGTGCTGCTTTCATCAGCAAATCCTGCGATTTCCTCCGGCAGAACAACCCTGCTGTTCGGTATGATTCCTTCAGCTTTCAGTGCTCTTTGGACATCTCTGTCAAATACGATCTCCTCCAGGAGCTTTTTTGTGAGCGACCGCTGGTCGCACAGCGAGTTGACTACAATAAAGCTGCCGCCTCTGTGCCAGCCGGCCGGACCTGCACAGATTCCGTACTTCCCGGCCAGATCACTCTTCTCCGCAGAAAGCGCAAGATCCATGATCTCATCCGCGGAGATAAAGGTGCCGAATACAGGCCGCTCTCCCCCGGCAAAATATCCTTTTTCCATAAAGAGCTCGGATTGATCCGTCCAGGCACGGAGGGCACTGTCAATCTTCACGCCGCCGGTCTCGGTCAGCCAATCTCCGCTGACAGATACGGCAAACGCATCGAACGAATCGGTGCAGTCGGAAAGCATGGCATAGCCTTTCTCGCACGCTTTGGCAGCCACGGCCTCAAATGCCTCCCAGTTATTGATTTCTGCCTGAACACGAGACGGATCATCGCTTCCCAGCACGTCTATTGCAGCCTGCCTGTCATACATAAAAACACCCGGAGATATGCCATAGCTCACAGCGCGCTGTACTCCGTCATCACCGGAGCCCATAATCTTGGTGTAAGTATACTGTGCGCTCAGATCGCTGGTCGGCAGACCTGCATCTCTTATGAGGGGCATCGCGGACTGATATTCCGGATCCACATATTTCTGTACATCAGCCGTGTCAACTATATAGAGGTCTGTCATGCTATTGGGGTCTGACTCATCGAGCAGGCTGAGATCCAGATCCGTCAGATATCTCTCCCCGACTTCGTGGCATATGATCCACCTTATCTCCGCGCTGCCTATTCTTCCGTGATATATAGTCTCTGAAAAATTCCTGTCCGGAGTTTCGGAGTTCTCCGAAGCAGTATCCTCAGAATCACCGGAATCACTCCCGGGCTGATCCCCAGATTCATCTCCGGACCGATTCCCCGGCTCATTCCCGGGTTCGTTCCCGGACTCGTTCCCCGTCTCGCTCTCCGGCTCATACGAATCACAGTAACGGGCGACGATCCTCATGAACTCCTCATCACCGCAGAAGATATTATAGACCTTGCCGTCGTTCGTGTCCTCCTCCCAGTTCAGGAAACTTCGAAAGTCTTCTGACGCGGCAACACTCTCCGTGTCCGCAGGTATGATCGGAACAATCTGACTTACACTGTCATCCACATGAGAGCTGCTCACATCACTGTCGCTCTCTGTAATTCCGCTTTCCGCCGGGAAGCTGTCCGTGACCGGTCCTCCATGTGAATCTGTTGATGATCCGCCCCCGCCGCAGCCAACGATGGCGGCGGCGCAGACTGCAGCAATAATTGCCGTTATTTTCTTTTTCATTTTCACTCCCCGAGATTTCCGCAAAATTTCAGCCGGCAGAAAAATCCGGTAATTGCCGGGTGATAAAGTGAATTCCTGCTTATGTTGTAACTTTTCTTTTACAGCTGAGACAAAAGACATTATACACGAGGTTCACAAATTTATCCATAACAGATTAAAAGCGCCATATGCATCGGCATAGAAATCGATAACAGTTCAGACAGGCTGTTATTATAGTTCGTTAACGGCGCAAAGCATCCATCTTCGTGAGAAAAGCATTGCTGGTCCGACCGAGAGACCAAAAAGCTTTAGCTTTTTTGGCTCGCAG